>JBJMIR010000001.1:0-11663 GCA_045806785.1 Propionibacteriaceae bacterium
AGCCCGAGCAGGCCGCCGAGAAGCACTTGGGCCCGCAGTACATCCAGCACAATCCGCAGGCTCCCGACGGTGCGGATGCGTTCATCGGCTTCGCTACCGGGTTTGCCGGGCAGTTCCCCGAGCTAAACATCGAGATCAAGCATGTGGTCGGCGAGGGCGACATCGTCGTTACCCACGGCTTGATCAAGACCTCGGCCGAGGACCCCGGCACGGTGGCCGCCGACTTCTTCCGGCTTGAGAACGGCAAGATCGTCGAACACTGGGACGTTCTCCAGCCGTTCCCGGAGACGAGCGCCAATGACCACCCGATGTTCTGATGACCACGATGCTCCGTGCTTGGCTCTCCTAGGGCGAGCGGCACGCCCCGCGATCATGAGGACCGCAAGCCGGTCCGCTTGCGGGGCAGACTTCCGAGCGCAATGCGAATCCTGGCGTGAATTGTTGCCCGACAGGGGTGTGGAGTGCCTGCTGGCTCCCAGCGCCTACCTACGTCCATACTCGACGACGTGGATGAGATCGGCGCCTTGTACAGCAATTCTTAGGCCATGCGGTTCATCGGCGACGGAGTACTGCCATTGAATCGGTCTCAGTCTGATGCACCGGCCGGGTTCATGATCATCTCAACTAACGCAGAACTCGTTGCACTTCGGGTCGTGCATGACGACGTAGTAGAACTCAACCTGCGGCTGGTGCAAGTCGCGGTGGCTCACCAGCGCTGTCGTTGTCGGTGCGACTGCCGGTCATGCGCAGGCCGCCCGATCTGGCATGTGCGTTGCATCAGTCGACGCTGGCCGCTTTTCTGCTCGTCATGTCCTGCGGAGATTGGTTGTGTCCTCCGCTGTGAGATCCACTCAGCGCGACAAGTTTGGCCAGCCCAGGGGACACATGGGACTGCAGGCGATGGAGTGCGGCGTTCAACTCTGCGGATCCGCCGCCGGGCGGAATACGCGCTGGGTTGAGAGCGACGTTGTCGGCCCAGGCCTTGATATCCGGCTCGGATCCGAACGACATGGCGGCCCGCGTGCCCAGGACGTTCATGTTCGCCCACTCGGCCGGCGTGTTCGGCAGCGGGGTGGGCGGGCACAGTCTGTTCTTCTCCGCGTCGTCTTCGCGAGTCGCCTCGACGTATCCAGCGAGGGCAGCCCCGAAGCACGGAAACCCCGCGCGGATCGGCTGTAACGTGATCGCTGAGTGCGCCCAGATCGGTATCAACGGCGGGTACTTCAATCCGGACGCCGCGCAGTGCACGACGATCGCGTTTTTCGCAATCGTGACTGACCCGTTCTCGAGCGTGATACGCCCCGGCTCCACACGCCCGACATGCCCCAGGCGTACGACATGGTCAATGGTGCGCAGTTGCTCGAGTTCCCAGCTGGCCAATGTGGGCGTCTTCGCCATCGTCGGCGTCACCGACCGGTCGATACGCAGCATGACGCCCGCGTCTTCCAGCCGGAAGAACAGATCCTCAAGTGATGCCGCCGCTACCGCCGATTGCATGATGTCGGCGGCCATACCAACGAACACCGCCGGATCTGGCTGAACCACTGCCCTGTTGAACATCCAGGGCTCACGGGGCCTCACCCAGCAGATCGCATCAGGGTCGACGCCGCGTTCCAGCAGCCAGACGCAGGCGTCGGTCGCGGTCTTGCCCGACCCCACGATCACGTACTGACTCGGAGCCTCGGTCAGCCGAACGAGGTCGTTGACTGGAATCACGTGCACGCCGTCCGCGACATCGAACGGCGGCGGCGTATCGGCCGGGATGTCAGGGGCGAGGTACCGCGCGTCGACGATCCGGCACCGGGCAGCCACTTTGAGTTGCTGCCCGGAGAGGCGCGAGACGATCTGGCGATCCCCGACGTATTCGCAACTGGCGAAGAAGTCGACCTTGCCCGACGCGAGCATCCGCTCGGTCAGGACTCGACTGTAGTAGTCGCAGATCTGGGAGACGCTAGCCCGCTCATGCAGGCCAGCCTCAGGTCCACGTTGCTGCACGCGACCGTCCCCGAGCAGTGTGGACGCGACGCCATAGAAGGCAGAAGCCTGGTGCAAGCGGACAAAAGGATAGGCGTCGAGCCAGTGTCCGCCGACACCGTGACGCCGGTCGACCACAGCCACACGCACATCGGCGTGGTCGATCAACGCATCCGTGAACGCCATACCGGTGGCGCCAGCCCCCACCACCAGATAGTCAGCTTCCACTGCGCCCGCCACGGATCAACCAAACCACGGCGATGGGGATCGGGTCCACTGATCGAGCCGTCATCGGCACGAGCGCTCGATCAGCGGCAGAACGGACCCGTTGTGTTCCTGATACGAGAGCAACCATGCCGGACGCGGTCCAGGAGGCACGGCCCCAAGGTTCAGGTTCGATCCAGGTTGGCATCAGGGCCAGCCGTCACTCTCGGACATGTGGTCGACCAAGCGTGTCGCCACATGATCGAGGGGAAGAACCCCATGCGATGGACAACGCCCACCGCAGCGCCCTCGTCGGTGAAGGTGCTATGCGAAGGGGACATATGAGACTGAGCCGACGAGACTTCTTCCTGGACGCTGGTGGCACTGCGGTCGGCGTCGGGGGGATCACCGGAGTTGGGACAGTGTCCGCCCAAATGCACAAGCACGCGCTGTTTCACGAGGCGCACGTCGCCGCCGTCCTCGCGACCCGGACCTCGCCGCCACCCGTACAGCCTTGCCCGGTTGCTCGGGTCTTCATTGGCTAATGCTCCAGTTCCCAATCTAATGAGAAGGTTGACCCTGCGCTCACTGATTTGTCGCCCCTCTTTGCCCCCGGTACACCTTCCTCCTGCGGTGCAGGTGCGATCTGATGGTGACACCACCTTCCTTGCAGGATCGGTCATCATGAGGCTATTGGGTGACGGTCGGCTCGTATGGGCAAGGGCCGAGCCGGGATGGGCAGGCGAGACCTCTATAAATCTTCTTCGCGTACGACGTCAAGGTTGCGGAACGTCAAGGGCTCCTCGGAGAGTTCGGCGAGGTCGACGGCGAATTCTGACGTCTCCGGGCGGTTGGAGTTCTCCATGCCTGCGTCGTAAGAGGCGAATTCCACCATTAGCAGGTATCGATTGTCAGTGCCTCGGTCCCGGCTGAGGACTGCGTGATGCGGGATGCGGTTGCCTTGGGTCCTGGTTATCCAGGCGTCGAGGTTGGCGTTGAAATCGTCAATCCGACTGGTTTTAAACTCAATGATCTGTGCAAACTTCATAACGCTGCTGCTTCCAGCACGATGTTGAATGGTGTTTCGGCGACGCGGCGCAGTGTCGTGAACCCGGCGCCGGTGACGATTTCACGCAGTCGGGCCTCGCCCGCTTGTGCACCGAGCGCCGCGCCGACCTCCTGGGACAGCGAACTCGGCGTGCAGAGCAGGGTCGAGAAGCCGTAGTAGGCGGCTCCGACTGGGTTGAGGTTGTCGCTTAGCTGGTCGTTGGCGAACGGTTCGATCACCATGAGCGTGCCGCCGGGCGCAAGGTGATCGTGGACATGGGCGCAGGCACCGATCGGGTCACCCATGTCGTGCAGGCAGTCGAAGAAGCAGACCAGGTCGTAGGCGCCATCGAACGTCGTCGCGGCGGCGGTTTCGAAGCGGACTCGTTCGGTAAGGCCGGCGTCGGCGGCCCGCTTACGGGCCGCGTCGACCGAGCCCTGGTCAGCATCGAAGCCGACGACGCTGGAGGCCGGATAGGCCTGGGCGAGCAGCAGGGTCGATGCGCCGTGGCCGCAGCCGACGTCGGCGATCCGAGCGCCGGCGGTGAGCTTGGCCTCGACGCCATCGAGCGCGGGGATCCATGCACTGGTGAGGTTGTTGAGGTAGCTGGGCCGGAAGAAGCGTTCACATCCGCCGAGGACGTGGGGATCGTGGGCGCCCCAGGAGAACCCGGTTCCCGTGCGGAACCGCTCAGCGATCGTGTCTGTGGCGTAAACGGAGCCGACGCCGATCTCGAAAGCACCGATCACGCAGGCCGGGCTGGTCTCATCGGTGAGCGGGATGGCGTGCTCGTCGGGCAGGGAGAACCGACCGGCACCGTCGTAGGTCAGGTAGCCGCGGGCCGCTTGGGCGCTTGACCACTCCCGTACGTATCGCTCGACTGTACCGGTGCGGCCAGCCAGTTCCGCCGGGGTCAGTGGCCCGGCTCCTGCCATCGCGCGATACAGCCCGAGCTTGTCGCCGATGACCACCATCGCACCGCCGAGCAGCGCTCCAACGTCGCCGACTGCCTTCTCGACGAATTTCGTCATCTTCGTTTCGTCCATTGCCGTATTCCTTTCGGCGTCGCTTTAAGACTTTGAGGATTGGTGGTGATCTCGAATTCCCGTCATCGGACCGCTGGTGACGGCGGGTGGACAGTGGGCCGTCGGGTGGGCTGACAGAATTCCGAAATTGGAGACAAGCAGCGGAGTCACATACGTCAGAGCTGCTTTGACCCAAACGACGGCGGTCGCGCGGCCGTCGAGGATGATCCCGAGTTGATTCATAGTGAAGAACACGGTGCCGACGATCAACGCGATGGAGATCGTCCGCTTGAGGTGCTGCGGCGCGAGGACTACCCGGACGAGCTCTCGGGGCGTTGACCACGTTGACGCTGTGCCGTCCATCTCGACCTCCGAAATCAAGGACTTTCGATCAACGTAGGAGCGATCGAGGAGAGATACCTCCGTAGTGATACGGAAACCTGCTATGCGACTTGGCTAGATGCCCAATTCCGCAGCCCTGCGGATCAGCTCGGTCTTGGAACCGACCCCCAGTTTCTCGTAGATGTTGACCAAGTGGCTCTCCACAGTGCGCTTGCTGACAAACAGGTGGCCGGCAATCTCGGTTGCCGTCAGGCCTCGCGAAGCCAGCAGCGCCACCTCGCGCTCACGCCGACTCAGCGCATCCACGCCAATCGTGGCGTGGCGTCGAGGCCGGCTACGGTGGCCGGTCATAAAGACCTCGACCGCATCAACGATCGCGTCAACATCGCCCAGCCATGGCCGGTGATCAGATCCTGGGAGCTCGACGTAGCTCGCCGAGGGAATGCGTTCGGCGAGATAGCGGGCATGGGCGACGTCAATCCAGGTGTCGCCCGTCCGATGCAAAATCAGCGTCGGCTGCACGATCCCCGGCAACAGATGCCGGATGTCCATCCCCATGTTCATGCGAATGACGTTCCGCGCCATGGCTGGGCTCGCCGCCGTCCGCAGATAACGCGCCCACCAGGCACGGTGCCGCACGTCGTCGGCCGGACTGGGCCGACCTCCGTCCCACCATTCGCCGGTAGCCCAGGCCCGGTCCATGCCGGCAATTACGTCCTCAAGCTGACCAGCCGAGGGGCCGTACGGATAATCGGGGCCAGCGACGCGGCGGGCCCAGGATCCGTACAAGATCAGCGCCTCGGCCCGCTCCGGGTGATCATGAGCGAACAGCGTGGCGAGAGTGCCTCCCTCCGATATTCCGAACAAAGCGCTGCGCTTTACGCCGACGGCGTCCATCACAGCTCGAATATCGTCCATCCGTTGACCCATGGATGGAGGGCTCTCGACCGGGTCGGACATGCCCGTACCGCGCTTATCGAACAGGACCAAACGCGAGAAAGCGGCCAGCCTGCCCAAAAAGTGGGCCAGGCGCGGTTCTTCCCAGGCAAGCTCCACATGCGAGACGAAGCCCGGTATCAAAATCAGATCCGTGGGTCCGTCACCAACAACTTGATACGCGATGCTGACCCGCCCGCTCTTCGCGTACCGCGTCGCCCGCTGCATCACTCTGCGCTCCAGCCGCGATCCGATCAGCCCGCGACCCAATAACTGTAGAACCGCAAAAACACCAAAGTCATCTGATGGCATGGAGTGCGGACTGGACCCCAGCCCGACCTACCGCACCGCTCGAGCGATGCCCGAGCCGGATTTCAGTTGCCGTTCCCCTGAGGACGAGCGGTAGAGGGTCCTCTTTCGGCGTCGCGTCGTGGCGAACCGGGCGGTCGTCAGTGCGCGGGGTACTCCTGCCCGGCCCGCCTGACGGCGTACCGCACGTGGGTGGCGTACTGCGAACTCCAAGTGCCCAGCACCTCGAGCTCGATATCCTGCTCGAATCCCTCGAACAGCCGCTTCCCGTCGCCCAGCACAAGCGGCGCAGTGGAGATCGCGAGCTCGTCTACTACTCCCGCCGTGAGACCCTGGCGGATCAGGTCGGCGCCACCACCGAGGGAGACCCCGCCGTCGCCGGCGAGCTCGCGCGCCTTCATCAGCGCGGCGTCGAAGCCGTCAACGAACAGGAAGCCCGCACTCGGATCGGGCTGGTCCTCGGTGCGGTGGGTCAGCACAATCAACGTGCCGGGGAATGGATTGGTGCCGCCCCAGGCGCCGGCGGCGTCGTACATGTTGCGGCCAACGATCCCGCAGCCAAGCCCGTCGGTGATCGACTCGTAGTACTCCCGGTCCGCGCCGTGCATGCCGTCGGTGTCGTGACCGTCGTCGGCGTAGGTCCACGGGCCACCCATCACCCAATAGTGGAGGCGCTCGCCCCCGATCCCGAGGCCGTACTTCGGCCCGTCCTTCGGCCCCACGATGTAGCCGTCGACCGAGGTCGTGATCGCTGCGATGACCTTGCCCATGGTTCCTCCCTCGTTCGAGTACGGCAGATCAGACCCTCGCACACCACCAGAATCATCGGTGGTGCACACCACCCGAAGGCTCAAGCCCCCACAAACGGCAACTCCCGATCAGCGGCGCGAAGTGCACGGACATGCCGCATTCCGAATAGTTGCACAGCGCTACCAACCCTCCGGTAGCGCATCCTGTCAAGATCTCCTACCTTGCGGCTCGCCCAGTTTCGGGAGCCCCTGGCCCGATGACGGGTCCTTACCTGAGCCTGGACGTGCTAGTCCCGATGATGAGAGTGAACTCTGGGCGGCTTTACGGCGATCGGTTCGGTGTCATCGTGTGGAGGCTCGGCCTTGCGTCCGTTCGGCGTCGAGGCTGGGCCGCGCCGATACAGTGCGATCTGTGACAGCGGAGTCCGAGCTGGCCGGATTCATCGCCAAGTTCGCGCCGGAGATGCAGTGGCGGATCCGTGGCTGCCTGGCGAAGTTGGAGGCACGGTTTCCCGACGCGGTTCAGGTGGTTTATGACAACTACAACTTCTTGGTAATTGGGTTCGGGCCGACGGGCCGCGCCTCCGACGCGATCTTGTCATTGGCTGCTCACGCCCGAGGTGTCAACTTGTGCTTTTTGCAACGTGGTCCGGAGCTGCCGGATCCGACGTCGATCTTGCGCGGCAGCGGCAAGGTAGTCCGCACTGTGGCCCTCGACTCCCCCGACGATCTGGACAGGCCCGACGTCGGCGCTCTGATCGAGGCCGCGCTCGGACTTGCCGCAACGCCGATGGATGCCTCGAACGTTGGAGATCTGGTTATCAAGTCGGTGTCGGCCAAGCAGCGTCCCCGCCGGTGACGCGCCGCCGTACCCAAGGTGCGATCGACGACCTTATGACCGTGCCACGGTCGCGCCCAGGCTGACGAGGAGCTCGTCGAGTTGCTCGAGCGTCTCGGGCATCCCGTCCAGGCTCCCGGAGCCCTCGTCGGCAGCTTTCTTCGAGGGATAGAGGTCGTGGATGACCAGCAACGTCTGGCCGCCCTTCTCCTCGAACGTCACCGTGGTGACGGCTCCGCCCTCACCACCTTCGTCATTGGTCCAGACGATGCGCGAGTGCGGGGCCACTTCGATATACCGACCGAAGAACTCCATCTGCGTTGAGGCGTCGTTGCCGAACACGAGACGGTACTTGCCCCCGGTACGAACATCCAGCTCGCAGGAATGCAGGGACACGCCCATCGACTTCGGTACCCACCACCGTTTGAACAGCTCGGGCTTGGTCCACGCCTCGAACACGATGCGCGCCGGAGCATTGAAGGTTCGCTTGACGACCAGCTCACGATCGGACTTTCGTTCCGTTGTCGTGCGGTTCTTCGTGGGGGCGGGCTCAGTCTCTCTTCTTGCGTCCATTGACGATCTCCTTTTGTTTCAGTTCTTCGACAATCTTGTCCAACTCGTCGAAACGTGAGGCCCAGAGCTGGCGGTACCTCTCGATCCACGCCGTCTCTTCGTCCAGTCGGCGCGGGCCGAGTTTGCAGGTCCGCACGCGCCCGACCTTCTCCGTGGTGACGAGACCGGCCAGCTCCAAGACGCCGACGTGCTTCTTCATGCCCGTGAGAGTCATGTCGAACTTCTCGGCAAGCTGCGTGATCGAAGCGTCTGCACGTCCGAGCTGCTCCAGAACGCCGCGTCGGGTGGTGTCCGAGAGCGCGGCGAACGAGGCATCGAGGCGGGTTCTTTCATACTGAACTATATGGTTCAGTATATCGCACGGATTGACAGAACTGGGCCCAGGCCACAGGACGTTAGGCAGTGAGTGTCATGTGATCGTGCTCACATCTCTGCCGAAACGGGATTGATCATCCACGCTCTGCGTACTTTGCCGAAAGGGACAAGACCGGCGGGAGGGCATCATGAGCCAAGCGAGGCCACCGACGGAGCCAGCCATCGCAAGCCAAGATCGCGCAGCTGATGATTCGGAACGCGTGTCAACCCACGGCAGAGGGTGGTTGTTCCTGGTCCTGAGCGCAGGAGTAGCCGCGTTGTTGGCCATATGAACGTCCTTGATCGGTACGTTCGCCGGCAACACTTCCTGGGCGTATGTGGCTAGTGCGGCATGCGCAGTGGTCGCCCTCTTTCTGCTGTTCGTCGGCTTTCTGCAATTGCGCGGCTCGATACGTGACGCTGTTGCAGGCAGCTTCTTGTTGGGCTATTTGTAGTTATTAAGCCAACCGCTCTTCCTTCCCGTCTACGCGATGGAAGCAGAATTCAAGTACGAGACCTTCAAAGCAGTCGAGCTAGCAGAGCGGGAGTATCTCGCCAGGCGCGAAGCGGCCAAGCAGTCGTAGTCAACATCAACTGCCGGAATGGAGCTTCGGCACCGAGGTAGTTTCTGGGCAGTCGGTTCTCCCGTGGAGACCGGTTGTCGAGGTGCCCGCAAGCTCAAATGTGTGGTCGCTACTCGAACTTGTCCACGCTCAGTGAGAAGCGCAACTGCGGGGTAATCAAGATCATTTCATTGCCGACGATCACAATCATTCTCCCCATCAGCCGCGAGCAGCACCTGCTGAAAGTCTTTGCCTCCTTGGAATTACTCGAGTGCGACCGTGAGCGCACAAGCTTGCTGGCATTCGACGATGGCGACGCTGATCTCTTCCTGAAGGCCCGCAATCTGATCGAGCAAAGCAAGATCACCGAGCGTCTCTGCGTCCACGGCGAGATCCGCGGGGAACGCCGGCATTCAGCATCCAGGGCGAGATCTCCGGGGAACGCCGACTTCAACATCCAAGGCGAGATCTCCGGGGAACGCCGGCAGTTCAGCATCAACACGCGCCGGCGCCGGATAGCGGCGATGGATCGTGTCATCGGGACTGGCGACGGTCGGGTCGAAGTTGGTGGTTATCCCCAATGGCTTGCGGGTCGCTATTTCCGCGACTGGCCGCCTCAGCAGACCATCGAGATCCGCCGGCTCACCGTTCAAGCCCGATGAGCCCTACCCCATGTCCGCCGCCTAGTACAGACAGCCAGTTCACCCTCAAGGAGGCCGGGGACTCCTTCTGGAGGACGATGTTGATGGCTCAAAGGCCGAGACCATTGAATTGACATCCATGGCACCACTTATGCCATCGACCGAGCGGCTCCACACCGAGAAGCTACGTGATGCTCTCGACGGCTACATCAGCAAGGCACGCAAGGTAAGCGGGAAGCACGACGAGCCGGAAGCCCAGCTGTGCCGTCGACCTCAAAGCGGTCCCTGCCTGGACTACCTCCAACGGCATCCAGCTCTCCAGCCGCGCGCGGCCGCCTGCCTCGGTATTGCAGCAGTACCGGAGCGCCAGCAACTCAGGCTCGCTGAGCCAAAGAACCGCCCCGTCTGCTGGGCGGCTCTTAATTCTTTGCTTACTTGAGCCAGGAGTGACAAAGGATTTGGCCGGCCGAAAGCTGTTACGACGCGCTTCATAGTTCCATCGATGATCGTTTGGTGCCTGATCGTGAGCATCTGTTCGACCTACTATGCCGGGCAGGACGAGGGACAGCGCTGTTCTGCTTTGCTGCAACCGCCTCGAGTCCGCGCACACGCGAGCTGCTGCAACTGCAGGGCGGTTGCCTAGGGCCGTGGTGCTCGACGTGGGCGGCGGCACCGGCGTACATGCGGCTTAGGTGGCGGCGCGGGGATACCGCGTGTATGGATGCGACCCATAGTCCAGTCACCTAGTCGCCACTGTCGTTGCGAATGGTCCGACCTCGAAAGTACGTTGGACTTGGCGGGTCGGAGCGGCAACCCGAACCCCACAAGTGAGGTTAGCTGGTCCCGCAACGCCAATCAGGAACCGAGGATGGGGGTGGTCAATGTGCCGGAGCTGCAAGGTGTTGGGCACATCGCGCTGACAGTCACTGACCCGATGCGAAGCGCGGCCTTTTACAACCGGCTCTTCGACGCACAGACCCTTCTCACCGTCGAAGATGACATCGGACCGCTCACCATCTGCGTATCACCGGTCATGATGTTCGCGTTCCGCACACACCCGTCCACCGGTGAGGCCGACCGGTTCGACCCGGCCCGGGTCGGACTGGACCACCTCGGATTCCATGTTGCCGACAGGCAGCAGCTGGAGGCCTGGCAGGTGCGGCTGGACGAGCAGGGTGTCACCAACTCAGGGATCATGGAGGATGAAAACGGCATGCACCTGAACGCCAAGGATCCCGACAACATTGCCCTGGAGTTCTTCTACATGGCCCCACAGGGCTGACCGGCGACGCATCGAGGCGAGCGCACTAGGCCCAGAAGAGCCGCTGAAAGACCTTTACCGGAGAGTCAGGCCGCACGGCGCAGAATCACTCCCGGATGACGTCGGCAATACCCGACCAGTGAGCGCCTCAGCGTGGCCGTGATCTTGGCTTACGAATACCGTCGAAGGAGATCGCGTTCGGAACTCGGGCGGTTGGGCGGCTTACGAAGCTGCTCTTCCTACCCGCGATCCGGCACATCGAGTGTGCGCCCGATTGCCTCAAGGACCAGCTGAGCGACAACCTCCGGGTGCCGGAAGATGATGAAGTGGTCGGTGTTTATCACGCGAATATCGTCTAGATGGTCCCGGGCCCACTTGCGATCACCATCGGGCAGCAGGTTGTCCCTGTCTCCGATAAGCACGCTCGTGGGTGTGGTCTCCCAGGCCGCTTCCGGTCGGGCTCCAAGCGTGGCTCGGGTTACAGGGCGCCGTGGATGGTTACGGAAGTGCCTGCGGATCTCAGCCGGGAAAGTTGTTCCGTCGCCTTCGTTCAACCAGTACTCATTGTCGGGCACGAATCTTCCGTCTGTGAGGACGAGTACATGCGGGTCGGCGTCGATCCAGCCAAGATGTTCGGCAGGAAAGCCGGCGGGTCGGGGTATGTCGTTGACGTAGACCAACCGAGACACCGACGCGTCCCCGGTTGCGGCCACGCCAATGACACTGCCGCCGTACGACCAGCCCACCGCAGCAACTGGCGGCGCGCAGGCTCGTATGGCGTCGCGGACTTCGGCGGCATCCTCGATAAGTCCGGCCATCGGAGTGCGGTGGGAGGGCAAATCTGGC
>JBJMIR010000002.1:0-75392 GCA_045806785.1 Propionibacteriaceae bacterium
TCAGCTGGAATCGATTCCATGACCCGAGGAGAGAGACTTACCATGCAACCCTCCCCCGACTTCGGCGCGACCGCACGCGCGAGCCGGTGACCGTGTACGACGTGATCACGATGGGGCGGATCGGCGTCGACGTCTACCCGCAGCAGATCGGTGTGTCGCTGCGGGAGGTCGAGACGTTCGGCAAGTACCTCGGCGGCTCCTCGACCAACGTCGCCGTCGCCGCCGCCCGCTACGGGCACCGCACGGCGACCATCAGCCGCACGGGCGCGGACCCCTTCGGCGCGTTCGTCCATGACGCGCTGCGCGGGTTCGGCGTCGACGACCGGTGGGTGACGGCGGTGCCGGGGCTCCCGACACCGGTGACGTTCTGCGAGATCTTCCCGCCCGACGACTTCCCGCTGTACTTCTACCGCCGACCCAAGGCGCCAGACCTGCAGGTCCGCCCGGAGGACCTGGACCTGCACGCGGTCCACGAGGCAGGGCTGTTCTGGGCGACGGTGACCGGACTGTCGGAGCAGCCCAGCCGTTCGGCGCACCACGCGGCGTGGGAGGCCCGTGGCCGGCGGGCGCACACCGTGCTCGATCTGGACTTCCGGCCGATGTTCTGGGCCTCGCGGGAGGAGGCGAGCAAGCAGGTGCAGGCGGCGCTGCCGCACGTGACCGTGGCGGTGGGCAATCGGGAGGAGTGCGAGGTCGCCGTCGGTGAGATCGAGCCCGACCGCGCCGCGGACGCCCTGCTGGAGACCGGCATCGAGCTGGCCGTGGTCAAGCAGGGACCGAAGGGGGTGCTGGCCAAGACCCGATCAGAGCGGGTGGTGGTGCCGCCCACGCCGGTGGAGGTGGTCAACGGTCTCGGCGCCGGCGACGCGTTCGGCGGCTCGCTCGCGCACGGCCTGCTGACCGGCCTCCCGCTGGAGCGGATGCTGCGCAACGCCAACGCCGCCGGGGCGATCGTCGCCTCCCGGCTGGAGTGCTCCACCGCCATGCCGACCGCCACGGAGATCCAGACGCTACTCGACGGTGGCGATCCCAACGAGCATCTCGCAGATTCCCTGGCTGTACACTTCGAGACCGCGAGCACTCGATGAGCACCGCGACCGACGCTACGTCGGGAACCCAGTTCGCGAGCTCGATCGGCGACCTCAATGAGATTCGCAGCCGTGAACCGCAACGCATTAAGCAACTCCTCGGTGCTCGGCGCAAGCGAGAACTGTTCGGGCCTGACGGCAAGTTGATGATCATTGCGTGTGATCATCCAGCACGCGGCGCTATCGGCGCGGGAGGCAAGGCAACCGCTATGGCGAGCCGGACGGAGCTGCTGGACCGGCTGGTGACCGCGCTGACCCGCCCAGGTGTGGATGGCCTGCTCGCCACCGCTGACATCGCAGAGGACCTGCTGATGCTTGGCGTCTTGGAGGAAAAGCTGGTGTTCGCCTCCATGAACCGGGGCGGCCTACAGGGCGCAGTCTTCGAGATGGATGATCGCAACACCGGATACGACGTACCGGGAACCGTCGAGGCGGGGTTCGAGGGCGCGAAGATGCTGCTCCGGATTGATCTTGAGGACCCGGGCACGGTGGCCACTCTGGAGCAATGCGGCCAGGCAGTGACTGAACTCAATCGTGCCGAGCTCATTGCGATGGTGGAGCCGTTCATGACCAGTCGCTTTGGTGGCAAGATCGTTGTCGACCTGTCCCCGGAGGCCGTGATCAAATCGGTGCACATCGCGCAGGGTCTTGGCGCATCGAGTGCGTACACCTGGATGAAATTGCCAGTGGTGCATGAGATGGAGCGGGTCATGGAGGCGACGACGCTGCCAACGTTGCTGCTTGGCGGCGACCCCGACAGCGCGCCGGACGAGACCTACGCCGCCTGGCAGGCGGCGCTAGCGCTGCCGTCGGTACGGGGACTGGTGCTGGGACGCACCATGCTCTACCCGGGCGACGACGATGTGGCAAAGGCAGTCGACACCGCCGTCTCGCTCGTTCGGTAATGACGATGGATTCCCGCTACCTGCTTCGGTCCGACTCGACCGGCTCGGGTTCGTACCAGGTCGAGGTGACTCCGGAGTCCGCGGGCTGGGGCTATTCCTCACTCAAGATCGTTTCTATGCAGGCAGCGGGGAGTCATCGCTTCGAGACCGGTTCTGATGAGGTGATCGTGCTGCCACTAAATGGGTCAGTCGCGGTGGATGTCGATGAGGTGCACTGCGAGCTGGAGGGCCGTTCCTCCGTCTTCCAAGGCGCAACTGATCTTGTATACGTGGGTATCGGCACGACGGTGACCTTGCGATCGGAAGAAGGTGGGCGGTTCGCGCTTTGCGGGGCGCGTACCGACTCGGCGCTTCCCTTGCGTTATGTCGCAGCATCCGACGTGCCAATCGAGCTGCGAGGCGCCGGTCAATCCAGCCGGCAGGTGCGTAACTTCGGCACCCCGGGATCACTCGAGGCTTCCAAGATCATCGCCTGTGAGGTGATCACTCCGGCTGGCAACTGGTCGTCCTATCCGGCTCACAAGCACGACGAGTCGACTGACACCGAGACCGAGCTGGAGGAGATCTACTACTTCGAGATCGGGGCCGGCCCGGACGGCCAGCCAGGCTTCGGGTTTATGCGGACCTCTTCCTCACCGCGTCATGACATTGAAGTGCTGGAGGAGGTTCATGATCGAGACACGGTGCTGGTGCCGTATGGCTGGCATGGACCCTGCGTCGCAGCGCCGGGATTCGACATGTACTACTTGAATGTGATGGCCGGTCCGGGCGCGGAGCGGGCCTGGAAGATCAGCGACCATCCCGACCAGGCGTGGGTGCGCGACACCTGGGAAACTCAATCCGTCGACCCGAGACTCCTCAAGAACGAGACCGTCTAGGAGACTTGAGATGCCAGACACGATTTGCTTAACCGTGGCGCAAGCGCTGGTGAAATTCCTCAGCGCCCAATATTCAGAATCCGACGGCGAGCAGCAGAGGCTCTTCGCCGGCTGCTTTGGGATCTTCGGGCATGGCAACGTCGCCGGTATCGGCCAGGCCTTACTTCAGGCCGAGCTGGAAGAACCTGAGGCGCTGCGGTACATATTGGGCCGCAACGAGCAAGCGATGGTCCACACCGCAGTCGCATACGCCCGGATGAAAGACCGGCTGCAGACCTACGCGGTTTCGACAAGCGTTGGCCCCGGCGCTACCAACATGCTGACCGGTGCAGCGTTGGCGACCATCAATCGACTGCCTGTCTTGTTGCTGCCCGCTGACACCTTCGCCGACCGGAGCGCCTCGCCGCTGCTCCAAGAACTGGAGCTGCCCGGCTCCGGCGATGTCACAGTGAACGATGCCTTCCGTCCGGTGTCGAGGTACTTTGACCGCATCTGGCGACCTGAGCAGCTGCCTGGAGCGCTACTCGCGGCCATGCGAGTCTTGACAGATCCCGCCGAAACCGGCGCGGTGACGCTGTGCTTCCCGCAGGACGTACAGGCAGAGGCGTACGACTGGCCGACGGAGCTGTTCGAGAAACGAGTCTGGCACGTCGCCCGGCCGCTACCCGAGCGCTCGATGCTCGAGACCGCGGCAGAGATCATTCGGTCGGCGCAGCGGCCGCTGATCGTGGCGGGTGGTGGAGTCACTTATTCCCGTGCACAGGATGTGCTGGCAGCCTTCTGTGAGGCGACCGGGATTCCCGTCGGCCAAAGCCAAGCAGGCAAGGGAACTTTGGTGTACGACCATCCGCAGTGCCTTGGGGCTATTGGCTCCACCGGCACCACAGCTGCCAATGCGATTGCGCGGAAAGCCGATGTCGTGATTGGTATCGGCACCCGCTACTCCGATTTCACGACGGCGAGCCGGACGGCCTTCCAGAACACCGACGTACGGTTCGTCAACATCAATGTCGCCGGAATCGATGCGATCAAGAATGCCGGGCTTGTTGTGCAGGCGGACGCGCGCGAGAGCCTTGCCGCCTTGCTGCCACTGCTCGATGGGTATCGGGTCGACGAGGACTACGTCAAGAAATACACCGACTTGGACGCTGCGTGGGACGAGACGGTCCAGAAGGTCTACCTACCAGCGACTCCTAATGCCGGCGCCGACGGGCTGCTAACCCAGAACGAAGTGATCGGCATGGTGAACGAGCTGTCCGATGCTCGTGATGTCGTGGTGTGTGCAGCCGGCTCGATGCCAGGTGATCTTCATAAGTTGTGGCGGACTCGCGACCCGAAGGGTTACCACGTGGAGTACGGCTACTCCTGTATGGGCTATGAGGTTGCCGGTGGGCTCGGGATACGACTTGCATGTCCGGATCGCGATGTCTTTGTGATGGTCGGCGACGGCTCGTACCTGATGATGGCTACCGAGCTGGTTACCGCAGTCCAAGAAGGCATCAAGATCATCACGGTCTTAGTGCAGAACCACGGCTATGCCTCGATCGGCTCGCTCTCTGAGTCGTTGGGCTCGCAGCGCTATGGAACCAAGTACCGCTATCGAAATCCTGAGACCGGTCGGCTGGACGGCGAGAAGCTCCCCGTTGACCTTGCTGCGAATGCGGCAAGCCTGGGCGTTGAGGTGATCAAGACCACAACTGCCGGGGAATTCGCTGAAGCGGTCAAGGCGGCCAAGTCTGCGGATCACAGCATCGTGATCTATGTGGAGACCGATCCGCTGATCGGCGCCCCGGACTCAGAGTCCTGGTGGGACGTCCCGGTGAGCGAAGTCTCACCTCTGGACTCGACGCAGCAAGCACGCAAGACCTACGAGGAGCACAAAGCCACTCAGAAGCTGTTCTTATAAAGGAGGTTTCGTGTCGTCCACGATCACGATCGGTACCGCCCCGGACTCCTGGGGAGTCTGGTTTCCCAGCGATCCGGAGCAAGTGCCTCCCGATGTGTTTCTGCACGAGGTGGCCGAGGCGGGCTATGAGTGGATTGAGCTTGGTCCCTATGGTTATCTGCCTTCGGATGCGGCCAAGCTGGCCGAGCAGCTCGACGAATATGGGCTGGGAGTGTTGGCAGGCACTGTGTTCGAGCATCTGCATCGGCCGGACTCCTGGGACGATGTGTGGACCCAAGTGACCAACGTCGCCGCGCTGACGCAAGCTGTCGGCGGCAAGCACGTCGTCGTGATCCCGGACGTGTGGCGTCATCACAAGACGGGAGAGCCCGTTGAGAACCGTGACCTGACAGCCGAGCAGTGGAAACAAAAGACGAGCGGTCTAGACGAGCTCGGTCGGCGGATCCTCGATGAGTACGGCCTCCATGTCCAGTTTCACTCACACGCTGATAGCCACGTCGGCTATCAGCCGGATATCGAGCGCCTGCTGGAATCGACAAATCCGGAATGGGTGAACCTCTGCTTCGACACAGGTCACATCGCCTACTACAGCGGTGACTGTTTGGAGTTGATCGAGAAGTATCCCGATCGAATTGGTTACCTGCACCTCAAGCAGGTCAATCCTCAGGTCATCGCGCAGGTCTTGGACAAGGACCTCTCTTTCCCAGAAGCCGTACGCATGGGCGCGATGATCGAGCCGCCGTTGGGTGTTCCCGAGATGGCTCCGCTGCTGGAGGCGGTCGCGGCCTTGGACCGAGACATCGACGGCATCATCGAACACGACCTTTACCCATGCTCGCCGGATCTGCCGCTACCCATTGCCAAGCGGACCAAGGCGTATCTGCGTTCCTGCAGTAATGCCAACATCGAATTTCGGAGGCAGCGATGAGCGATGACCTGAAAGTCGCCGTTCTTGGGGTCGGGATGATGGGCTCCTTCCATGTTGACGCACTGAGCAAGCGGGTGCGTGGTGCCACAGTGACGGTTGTCAACGACTACCTGGCTGACAAGGCGGCCGAAGTCGGTGAGCAAGTCGGGGCCCGTGTCGAGGATGATCCGATCGCGGCCATCAATGATTCAGAGGTGGATGCGGTGCTCATTGCGTCCCCAGGTGACGCCCACGCGGAGCAGCTCAATGCCTGCCTTGACCGGGGTGTCCCGGTGCTGTGTGAGAAGCCGCTGACAACTGATATTGCCTCTGCCTATGCGATCGTTCAGAAGGAAAAGGGGCTCGGCAAGCAGCTCATCCAGGTCGGCTTCATGCGCCGGTTCGACCCCGAGTACGCGGCACTGCGAAAGTTGATCACTGACGGCGGGCTGGGTAAACCGCTGATGGTGCATTGCACCCATCGCAATCCTGCGGTTGGTGACCATTTCAACTCCGAGTTCATGATCAGGGACTCGGTGGTGCATGAGGTCGACTCCGTCCGATTCCTGCTGGGAGAAGAACTCACAAGTATTGAGGTGATCAAGGGTGCTGCAACCGGCAGCGCGCCGCATGGCACTCATGATCCGATGTTGGTGATCTTCGAAACCGAGTCAGGCGTGATCGTCACCGATGAAATCTTCGTTCGGAGCGGTGTGGCGTACGAGGTACGCACAGAGGTCGTAGGCGAGACGGGCAGCGCCTTCATCGGCCTAGACCAGAACCTCCAGAGCAAATCCACCGATGGACGGTGGGGCGGCACGATGACGCCGAGCTTCGTGGAACGGTTTGGCCAGGCGTACGACATCGAGCTGCAACGCTGGGTGGACGCCGCGAAGACGGGAACCATCGACGGCGCGAGTGCCTGGGACGGCTATGCCGCCGTTGCGGTCTGTGACGCCGGTGTTCAAGCGCTCCGGAGTGGCGTGAAGTTCCATGTCCACCTGGCCCGGGGTGGCCCCGCCGCCATCGAGCCAGAGGAGCCGCACGCCGGTATTCAGGCGCCCGACCTTGAGGGGGCGTGGCCGTGAAGCTCGCACTCGATCCCCAGATGTTCTTCTCGAGCAGCTCTGTCTATGAGCTGCCCGACATCGTGGCAAGTCTTGGCTACGACTGGATGGAACTCTCTCCGAAGGCGGATTTTGTTCCGTTCTTCAAGTACCCGCGAATCGACGATGCGGGAGTCCGAAGACTCAAGAAAGTCGCCAGCGATGCCGGCGTCGGCATAGCGTCTGTGCTCCCAGTGCTGCGCTGGTCGGGACCGGATGAAGATCAACGGCAGGCCGCCGTACGCGCCTGGAAACGCGTCATCGAGATCACAGTCGATCTCGGGGTTGATGTGATCAACTCAGAATTCAACGGCCGGCCCGAGGCTCCGGAGACAGCCGAGGCGCTGTTCTTGAAGTCCATGGATGAGCTGTTACCGATCTTCGAACGGGAAGGTGTGCAGCTGATCATCGAGCCGCACCCGGACGACTTCATCGAAGACGGGCTGGAAGCGGTGAACATGATTCGCGGCTTGAACAAGGATTGGATCGGTTTTCTCTATTGCACCCCACATGCCTTTCATCAAGGCCACGATCCGGCGACGATCATCGAGGCTGCGGGCGACAAGGTTCGTTATGTGCACCTGGCCGACGCCTGGGACCATTTGACTTCGAACGGACTGCGCTACATCACAAATCCACCGGGCAATCCAGCCCGGGTGCATCAGCACATGGAGATGGGCATGGGCGAAGTCGACTACGACGCAGTCTTCGCCGCACTCGGCTCCGTCGGGTTCGATGGGGTGATCAGCAGCTGCGTCTTCGGCTGGGAGGAAGACGCGCGGGGCGTATCGGAGCGGCAGCGCGATAAGGCAATCGCCTTGATCGACAAGCACTTCGGTTCCGAAACGGTAGCGAACGTCCGATCGAGCAAGATCACCAGTTGAGCATGATCATCAGACAGCAAAGTAGCAGCAATCTCAGATAGGAAGAGGACCATGGCAACCACGCTTCACCACTGGAAGGCCGGCGAGATCTTCGAGGGCAATAGCGGGCGCTTCTCCGATGTCACCAACCCAGCCACCGGCGAGGTCAGCGCGCAACTCGCCCTTGCCTCCGAAGACGACGTCAATGAAGTCGTCGCTGCGGCGAAGGCCGCGTTCCCGGGGTGGCGAGACCTGTCCCTCACCAGGCGCACGCAGGTGCTCTTTCGTTTCCGCGAACTGCTGAATGAGCAGAAGAAGGAGCTGGCGGCGATCATCACCTCCGAGCACGGCAAAGTTCTCTCCGACGCGCTTGGCGAGGTCACACGTGGTCAGGAGGTTGTTGAGTTCGCGTGCGGTCTACCGCATTTGATCAAGGGCGGCTACACCGAGAACGCCTCGACCAAGGTGGATGTGCACTCCACGCGCCAGCCGCTTGGGGTAGTCGGCATCATCTCGCCTTTCAACTTCCCTGCGATGGTGCCGATGTGGTTCTATCCGATTGCGATCGCTGCCGGCAACACCGTGGTGCTGAAGCCGAGCGAGAAGGTGCCGACGGCCGCGCTTTGGGTTGCCGAATTGTGGAAGGAGGCGGGGCTTCCCGACGGTGTCTTCAACGTGCTGAATGGCGACAAGGTGGCTGTGGATGGGCTGCTTACGCACCCCGATGTCGAGTCGATCTCTTTTGTGGGATCTACCCCGATCGCCAAGTACATCTACGAGACCGGGACAACCCACGGCAAGCGGGTACAAGCTCTGGGCGGTGCAAAGAATCACGCGCTGGTGCTGCCCGATGCCGACCTTGATCTTGCGGCCGACCAGGCGATCAACGCCGGCTTCGGCTCCGCGGGCGAGCGGTGCATGGCTATATCTGTGTTGCTCGCGGTCGGTGACATCGGCGATGAGCTGGTAGCCAAGATCAAGGAACGCGCTCTGAGCCTGCGGACCGGTGATGGCACCAGAGGCTGTGACATGGGGCCGATAGTCACAGCACAGGCCCAGGAGCGAATATCTGGTTACATCGACGCTGGCGAAGCTGCCGGTGCAACTTTGGTGGTGGATGGGCGCAACCCGGAGGTCGACGCCGAGGGCAACGGATTCTTCGTCGGACCGACGCTTTTCGATCATGTAACGACTGACATGAGTATCTACAAAGATGAGATCTTCGGGCCGGTGCTTTCAGTCGTTCGGCTCGATAGCTATGAAGAAGGTGTGAAGCTGATCAACGACAATCCGTACGGCAACGGCACGGCGATCTTCACCAACGACGGCGGTGCAGCCCGGCAGTTCGAGTACGAGGTGAAGGTCGGCATGATCGGCATCAACGTGCCCGTTCCGGTGCCAATGGCGTACTACTCATTCGGCGGCTGGAAGAACTCACTGTTCGGTGATACTCACGCTCACGGTGTCGAGGGTTTCCACTTCTTCACCCGCGGCAAGGTGATCACCTCGCGCTGGCTGGATCCGAGCCACGGTGGTTTGAACTTGGGCTTCCCGCAGAACGCCTGAGACGTAGTCGCGCGAGTCGCAGGATAGGTGATGTACTGCGCGTCCGTGGTTTATCCCGTCGACCTGGAGGGCTTCGCCTTCGATTACTTCGCAAGCCGTCACGCGCCGATGTTCGCTGCCAGGCTTGGAGCTAACTGCGTTCGCTTCGAGGTCCATCGCGCGCTGAGCACGCCAGGTGCGCCGCCGCCGCCGTTCGCGGCAGCGGCGTACTTCTGGGTCAGCTCCCCAGAGCAGTTTGGAGTTGCCCTGGCTGAGCACGCGGAAGAGATATATGCCGATATCGCCAACTTCAGTCAGACCCAGCCGGTACGTGGCTGGGCCGAGGTCGTAACGGCTGGTGGAGCCCAAGATCAACTTTGAAAGATCACGGCGGCGAGGGCTACTCAAGCAAGGCGGCTGCCCAAAACGGCATTCAGTCGGTGAAGCGCGCGGCAGCTGACGCCTCTGTTGAAGAGGCTTGACCCTCAGCTAAGGCCCGCTGCTTAAGCTCAGGCGGCGCGTCCTGTTGGTAGCGGTTCGTCGATACGTCGATAGCGGTCGGCAGTGGGCATGGTCCAATCGACGCCGCAGTCGTCTCGCAACGCGGCAAGCCACGCGAAGGTCTTGCCGCGGTGGTGTCGTCGGCAGAACGGGTCCATATTCTTGCCAGAGGTGACGCCTTTGGGCACCGGTTCATGATGATCAAGGTCGCATCGGTCGGCGGGTACTGTGCAGGTCGGGAAGCGGCAGGTGCCAGCCCGAATCTTGATCGCCTCTGCTAATCGAGCCGACGGGTAGCGGCCGAGTTCAGTGACATCGAGCAGCCGGCCTTGATCGTCGGTAAGTAGCCGAGTGAACAACGTCTCAGTACGGCTGTCTGAGTCGAGCGCTTCTGCGATCAATTGCCTGAGGACTTCACCTGGCACAAACCCGGATCGATCAGCCAGCTCACCGGGCGTCTCGCCAACGTCGAGCAGGCTGGCCAGCGGTACTACGACACCGATCCGTTGCGCCTTGGGCCGCTTGATCAACTTGGGTGCGCGACCCGAAGTCTGGTTCTGTGTGGCATCGACCGGTTCGCCGATCGGCTCACCGTCGCTATCGATGGGTTGCAGCTGGGTACCGAGCAGTTCTCCGGTATCGGGGTCAATGTTCTCCACGTCCAACCACTCGCACTCGTCGGCACCATAGGCGTCGTCGGCATGATCGGAGTTCGGGTCATCATCGGCGTCGTCGGATTGGTCGAAGACAAGTCTGCCGAGCAGCAGGTCGGCGAATATGTCAGAGCGGCGTTGCTGTTCGGTGCGCGCGTCCTCGGCCCCGAGGCTGCGGGCGGTGGCGGCGAGCATCGCGTCGATAGCAGCGGCATCGGCTGCCGAAACTTCCCCGGTGACGTAACCCACACCGTCCGCCCCTTGCACTACGGTGACGCGGCGTTCGGCGAGGGCGCGGCGATGCCGCTCCTCGAAGGCCAGCGGCTCCAGCTGGACGACGAGCCGGAGCAGCCAGACACTGAGTTGTTTGGGTGATCGTGTCTGGGCCGCTTCGACCGCCTTGTCATCGATCGCGGCGAGGGTGGCGGCTTCAGTGACGCGCCGGGCCACCCGATCAATCACCCGGATCTGCTCAAGATCAACTTCCCCACGCCGGAATGCTTCCCACACAGTAGGTAGGTCGCTTGCCACTCGGCGGCTGCGGGCTAGTAGGCAGCGCACCGGATAGGGCTGAGCACGCAGCATCAAGGCGAGTTCGTCGGCCACGAACTCGCCCGGTTTGGGCTGCGGGTGTTTCCCAGAACCAGATCCGACCCCTGCGGCGGTGTCCTCAGCGATCCGGCGATCGGCATACCGAACCGCCGCCTCCGCCAGCCGCGCCATCGCGGCAGCCGCCTCCCGGCGCGCATCCGCAACCGCTTCCCGCGCCCGAAATGGCGCGTCGTGGTCATCCCCCGTCATAAATTCATCGTCGCAGACGCCACTGACACTTTTCGAATGTCTGAGCGAAATCGTTTATGATCTTACACAGCTACGGCTCGAGATGTCCTGAGCTGATTGCGCGCTCAGCCTTAGCGATCCCGGCCAACTGGTCGACAGTGCCGCCGACGACCAGGACCGCTGATCCACCAGTGCCCAGAGCTGCGACTATTCCGTCCCGGCAGGTAACCCACGGATCGCTGACTCGGACTAAGCGCCGTGCCGGCGCACCGTCAACGTTGATCAAGTCAGCCTGTCTGAAGGTACGTTCGCCATCCACCCAAGCGGTCGCCTCCTGGTCCGGTGGCACGCCGACGTATCTATCGGCATGGCTGCGCACCTCAATGGCATAGTCATGAACACCCGGTGGCAGCGCCTCGCCGAAGCCGAAGCCCAGCGGGTGCAGTGCGCAGGCGTAAACCTCAGACGACTCATAGCCTTGCCATTGTCGCCCTGTCACTACTGCGACTGCTTCCGGCGAGGCCCTGAGGTCAATAAGCAGACCGACCTGCCAGCACGCGACCTGCCATACGGCCGTCAGCCAGTGCCCAGGAGCCTCAATGGCGAGCGGCATGCCGATCGCATCGCCTTGATCGACAGCCAGCTCGTCGACCAGCAGATTTGAGGTCTTGTCGACCCAGTTGCTGAAGCTGATCGCCGAGAGTTCGGTGCGCTCGCCGGAGTCGAGATCGTAATAGGTGAGCAACGGCGCAGATCCATTGGACCTGACGCGTTGTCGCAGTCGCTCGGCGAGGAGTGCGCTCATAGGCCGCCATCGTAGGAGTAACACATGCAACTCCGATCGCACGACGCCGCTAACCTTTCCGCATGCGTTACGTGCTGATCATGGCCGGTGGATCGGGAAAGCGCCTCTGGCCGCTGTCTAGGCAAGACATGCCGAAGCAGCTGCTGCGCGTGGTTGGCGGCAAGAGCCTGCTGCGCATCGCGTACGAGCGGCTCGACGGCATCGTGCCACCCGATCAGGTGCTGGTGTGTACCGGTGCCGACTATGCCGACACCGTCGCCGCAGAATTGCCCGAGCTGAAGCCGGCCAACATTCTTGGCGAGCCTGAGGGCCGCGATTCGCTGAACGCAGTTGCCTGGCCCGCGGCTGTCCTCGCAGCCCGCGATCCCGATGCGGTCATCGCGGTGGTGACCGCGGACCACATCATGCATCCGGTTGACGCTTTCCAGCATGCGGTGATCGAAGGCTTCGAGGTGGCCGAGGGCGCCGAGGACTTCCTCGTGACATTTGGAGTGGTGCCGACCGCTCCGCATACCGGATACGGATATCTCCGGCGGGGCGAAACCATTCCGGGCCATCCAGACGTGTTCTCAGTTGTCGAGTTCAAGGAGAAGCCCGATCGCACCATGGCTGAGGAGTATCTGGCCTCCGGTGAGTACTGGTGGAACTCCGGTATGTTCGTCTGGCGAGCCCGCACCTTCCTTGATCAACTCAATCTGTTGCAGCCCAAGACCCATGATGCGGTCGTCGAGTTGGCCGCAGCACCGTACCGACTGTCAGAGATGTATCCGGAGTTGCTCAAGATCAGCGTCGACTACGCCGTCATGGAGCCCGTGTCGCGCGGCGAGGGCAGTGCTCGGGTTGCAGCGGTCCGGTTGCCGATTACCTGGCACGACGTCGGCGGCTTCGCAGCTCTCGGCGACCATCTGCCTCGCGACGAACACGGCAACGCCACCCATGGTGTCTCAGTGCTGGTGGATGCCCGCGACAACTTAGTGATCAACAATGCCGAAGACGGCCGGGTGGTCGCGGTCGTCGGACTCACTGACACCGTGATCGTGCAGACGCCACAGATCACCTTGGTGTGTCCGGTCTCCGAGGCGGAACGGATCAAGGAGCTGGTCGCCGAGGTCACCACGCAACTCGGCGGCAGCTATGCATAACCGCCGAAGTCTCGAAAGCTAGGCGCCGCTTGGCTCTGGAGAGTTGGCCACCGGGTACTTGGCCATGAAGTCTTTGATCGCCGCTCCGCTGACTTCGGTGCAGGCCTGCCGAACACCTCTCTGGGCGGCGGGGTTGCTCGGGTCGTTCGGGTCTGCGGTCCACCGTGTGATAACAACGTTCTTTCCGGCCGGGAAGCCAGCGCCGTCGGTCTCCGACCACGGTGCCGCGATGAACTTGTCCGCCGGATCGTAGTCATCACTGCCGAAGGTTTTGGCAATCCGCTGCAGGTTCTTGATCTGCTTGCTCGGGGCGTCAGCGCGATACCAGATAACCGTGTAGCCGTGCTCCAGGTTGTGGACCAGCGTCTCTACCGGCGGGCGATCGGCTTGGGCATAGAAGTGTTTGGTGAACGGCGCCGGGCTCGGATAGTGCGGCCCTGAGTCCGGAGGAGTCTGCTTGTAGTCCACCTTGGTGCCCTCGGCAACGTGATCTTGATTGCCGGTGGCTTCATGCTCCGCAACTGGATCACAGCCGGCGGCTGCAATGCTGGCACCGATGTCTTCCAGGGACGCATTGCGGGCGCGATAGTCATCGACGAAGAGATAGACCGGGTAGGCGAGCAGAGCTATCGCCAGCACCAGACAGACCGCCAGCAGCTTGATGCTGCGGGTCCGCTGCT
The DNA here is from genome assembly GCA_045806785.1 of Propionibacteriaceae bacterium. GTDB lineage: Bacteria > Actinomycetota > Actinomycetes > Propionibacteriales > Propionibacteriaceae > Microlunatus. Next base: position 13,760 of record JBJMIR010000002.1, read on the forward strand.
CCTTCTTCCGCGCGGCTTCCAAGGACGCCAGCTTGTCGCGGCGGCTCTGTGGCGCGGCGGTTGCCTTCGTGGAGGGGGCCTTCGCGGAGGGGGCCTTCGTGGAGGCCGTACGGTCCGGCGCCGTCTTCTCGTCGCTCTTGGCTTTCGCCACCTGGATTACTCCTACCGATCCGTCTCAAGGAGTGGCGAGTCTATCTCGAACTGCTGGGTGCCGCCTGTCACCAAGTCGACAGACATGATGGTACGAAGCAGATCGGCAGCTCCTGGATCCAGCTTTGTACCGGCGAGCAGCCGGGCCGTTCGTTCCGGAGCATTGAGGGCGACCAGCTCTTCATACCGATGCTGTTGTCCGGTGGCTGCCAGCACCGCGGCGAGTACCGCCTCTTGGCTGCCGAAGCTGAACATGTCCCTGGCCGGCTCTCGCAGCAGTTCCCGGGCAGATGAGCTAGCGCCGTCAACTAGCTGGCCGAGGCCACGTACTACGGCAACTGGACGTCCCCGCAGCTTGCCTTTGACCAGATCCGCGGCCGCCGCCAGCTCGTCGGCGACGGCCATGGCGGTGATCTGAAGCTCATTTCCGTACCCATCCCGAGTACCCGCGTAGCTCTCCAGGGCCCGTACTCCGCAGACGCCGATGGCATGATCCGTCTGGCCCATCCGCCACGGTCGTCCGGCGGTGTCTGAGACCACAACGCCAAGTCGGAGGCCAGTCGCGGCCGTCAACTGCTCATGGAGCTCTGCCGCGCCTGCGTCCGGATCCCGCGGCAGCAGCAAGATCGAGTCGGTCGAGACGTTGGACCGATCGATCCCCGCCGCCGCGATCGTCAACCCGCGCCGAGTACGGACGATGCGGGTTTCTTCGCGGCGCGCCACGGTGTGCCTGGTTTCGGAGGCGATCATCGCCGCGCGGCCTGCCGCCGGCTCGGTTCGGCCCTCCGCCTTACTGATGATCTTGGACGTTACAACGACCACATCACCGCCACAAAGTGGCCCGAGAGGATCCGCATCGATCGCCGCGAGGATCACCGCTCCAAGATCAGTTCCGGGTATCACCTCTCCGATCCCGCCGGGTGCGAAGATCGTGATCACTGGCGGCTCTTGAGCTGAGGCGGAATCGCCTGCTTCGGCAGGAATAATCATGATGTCGCGGACTTGATCGCGTAGCTGACGAAGGCAGCAGTGCTGGCCGCGTCACGCATCATGAGATCGGTGACGACGACCTGCAAACCAGCCTGCTGGACACGCTCAGCCGATCCAGCATCAGAGGTATCCATCGCCCAAACGTCCAACACCCCGCCGCGTGACCGAGCACCGTAGTGCAGACCCACTGCTGCCGCGTCCACCTCGACGCCGATGGCAGGCAGCAACCGGTGGGCCATGCCAAGCACCGGTGAGCCGCCCAGGATCCCTGAGAATCCGACGACCGGCGCTGGCGTACGGCGCAGCGCATCACGCAGTCCCGGCAGGGCCAGGATCGGACCGATGGAGACCACAGGGTTGCTGGGCGCTACCAAGATCAGGTCCGCCTCCTCGATCGCTTTTGCGGCACCAGGAGCTGGGGCTGCGCTGTCCAGGCCGACCAGTGTGATCGCTAGGGCGTCCGGCTGGGCGTGCAGGCGTACCCAGTACTCCTGGAAGTGCACCGCTTGCAGCTCATCTGGTGCCTCAGGGTTCGCAATCGTGACATGCGTCTCCACTCGATCGTCCGTCATCGGAAGCAGCTTGAGCCGGTCGTCGTTGGCCAGCCAGCGGGTGCAGAGGGCCGCAGTCACATCCGAGAGCGAATAGCCAGCGTTCAGCATCTGTGTCCGTACCAGGTGCGTGCCGATATCGCGATCACCGAGGGAAAACCAGCTCGGCTCCATGCCGTACGCGCCGAGCTCGTCCATGACCTGCCAACTCTCCTCTTTCCGACCCCAGCCGCGTACTGAGTCCGCCCCGCCGCCGAGGGTGTACATGATCGTGTCGAGGTCCGGGCAGATCCGTAAACCGTGCAAGGTGATGTCGTCAGCGGTATTCCCGATCACGGTGAGGTCGGCGGCCGGATAGGCGTGGCGTACGCCTAGCGCAAATTTCGAACCGCCGACACCACCGGCCAAGATCACGATCTGCACCGGACCAGTGTTCCACCAGGCGCTGGTCTGCTTAGCCGGGATAAGCAGTTTGTGGGAGCAGGCCTCCCGAAGTCTGTGGTGTCGATACGCTGAATTCGTGGAAAATCTCATGCGGCTGCGCGAGCCGGCAGCCTGGGTCGCTTTAGGAGCCCTGGTGCTCAATCTCCTGCTCACCATCGTGGCGATGGCGACTTTCGATGGCTCAGTCGCGAGTGCGGGATGGGTTTTGAGTGCCCGAGTCGCAAACCCAGTGCCCTTGGTCGTGCTGGCTGTCCTGGTTAGCTTCTGCGTGCTGCGTGAGCGTACGCCTCATGCTCGCCAACTCACGATCGCCAGCCTGGTTGTTGGTGCCATCTCTGTACTGTTTGGTCTTGTACTGACGCTGCTGGGATTTGGCGCCACCGCGCCAATTCTGGGGGTGTTTGCCACGCTCGTGCCGCAGGCAATCTCAGTGCTCGCCGTGGGACTGCTGATCAAATTGCTGCAGCTACAGGCCGTGCCGCGTCGGCTGCCTCCAGGAATCGGTCTGATACCCCATGAGCCGGAATCGCTGCCAGCGACGCCGGTCCCAGATCAACGTCTGCAACCGACCTGGCACCGGGATACGGCTGCGGGCGCCGTCTGGCATACCGCTGGTGACGCCGCGGCTGGAGCCCCGGCATCAGGCTGGGGAAGCGAGGCATCGACGACTGGGTGGCAGCCCATTCCCACTCAACCTAACGGGCCAAGACCGCCCGCTCCTCCCGCTGCTCCTCAGGATCCCTGGGCTGACCAGGGAGGACGGAATTCAGAGCCGCCCACACCGGACTGGTGGGGCCGCCCGCAGTCCTGACTGCCCGTAATGTGTCCGAGCTCCACCCAATATCAAGAAACCACTTGACTTTCGGGTATTGACAGGCATGTAATTTCACCAATGTCATTTGCAGTCTTCTGCTGATCCGGCGGAGCCACTCGAATGAGTTGCTGCACAGCCAGGGGGGACCTAGTAGCAGCGGGTGGCAGGTGCACAACATACGGATCAAACCTACGGGCGAAACCTGTGGGCTCGAGGGAGGCACAACTTTGATGTATGAGCTGAGGGGCACCAATGAGGGGGGTGCACTGAGCTGGCAGGAGCGCGCACTGTGTGCGCAAACCGACCCGGAGGCATTCTTTCCAGAGAAGGGCGGATCCACGCGCGAGGCTAAGAAGGTGTGCTTGGCTTGCGACGTGCGTGGCGAGTGCCTGGAGTATGCGCTGGCCAACGACGAGCGCTTTGGCATCTGGGGCGGTCTCAGTGAACGGGAGCGCCGAAAGCTCAAGAAGCGGGCCGTATAGCCGAGACGCACTGTCCGGCACTCAGTCGACTCGCGTAAAGTAAGGGGCCGCCCAACCGGGCAGCCCCTTTGCGTTGTGGGGCCCGATTGGTAATCGGGGGTTGCACAGGATCTGATGGACAGTCACATCACCCTGGATCTCGGATTCGATGAGAATCCTTGGGCCTGGGCTGACTACGTGGACGAAGACGCCCATCGCGTCGATGTCACGAGCGCACATGTCACAGCCGTGCTCGTCACCTTGGACGCGGCGCGGTGGCTGCCAGCCACCCTGGACGCACTCGCCAAGCTCGATACGCGACCTAGCCGCCTCATCGCAATTGACAATTCCAGCAATGACGCCACCCGGACGCTTCTCGACAGCGCATACGACGAAGGCGTACTGGATGCTGTCTATGACGGAAGCCGCGAGCTCGGATTCGGCACCACCGTAAAGACGGCTTTGGAATCCGATGCCGCCAATCTCCAAGAAGATGCGGACACGATTGGCTTCCGAGCTATATCGGCGCAGGACTCTCACTGGCTATGGCTCTTGCACGATGATTGCGTGCCTGCGCCCGACGCGCTGTATCAGCTACTGGCACACGTCACTACAGACCAGAGCATTGATCTCACCGGGCCAAAGCTGCTCCTGCCTCGGCGTCGGCACGGCGGTCAGCCGATCAGTGAGGTTGGCGTCAGTATTTCCGGCACCGGCCGCCGTGAGCTCGAGCTCGATATAGACGAAATCGACCAAGGCCAGCGCGACGAGCCTCAAGAACGCCTGGGTGTCTCGACCTGCGGCATGTTGGTGCGAACGGCGGTCTGGGAGCAGCTCGACGGCCTCGATCCCGCATTACCGGTCTTCCGGGACGGCGTCGAATTCGGCTGGCGTGCTCATCTCAACGGCTACAGCGTGGTCACCACACCACGTGCACAGGTCACACACCGCCAGGTCGGCCGTGCGGGCTTGCGGCCCCATGGCCTCACCGGGCGGAGGCCGGGCAAGGTGGACCGGCTGCTCGGAATGCTCGTCGTGGCCGCTCACGCCGAGCGCAAGGTGCTGCTGCTGGTATGGCTTCGCCTGGTATGGAGCTGCCTGGTGCGAGCGGTTGGCTACCTGATCGGCAAGGTGCCAGGCCGAGCCCTCGATGAGATGCTGGCGCTCGGTTCCTTCGCCGCCCATCCGCGTCGGCTAGCCGCCATGCGTAAGCGGACCGCGGCTCTCGACCCGGTGCCGGGCACACGCGAGGTGGTCGAGTCCCTTCGACCGCGATGGTGGAGCGGCCTGCGGGTAGGTCTTGATGCGGTAACCGGCGTTGCATCGGAGCGCTATCGATCGCTGGCGGGCGACAGCGATGTCGCCACACTGGACGAGCTGACCGGCGACGATTTCAGCTCAGCGACCGATGAACGGCCCAAGAGCGTCTGGCTCAACCCAGGCGCGCTCATGATGGTGGCCGCGGTCATTGCCAGTCTGATAGCCGCACGCAGCTTGTTCGGTCGCGGCTCGTTGGTCGGCCCAGCCTTGCTTCCGGCCCAGGACAACGTGATCACTTTGTGGCATACGGTCCTCAGCGCCATTCCAGGCGCGCCCGTACAGGTGACACCGCCCTGGGTTGCGCTCATCGCACTCGGCTCTACTGCTTTGTTTGGCCAGCCAGAATGGTTCGTCACGCTGCTGATCTGTGGCGCCGTGCCGTTGTCGCTGTTGGCGGCCTACCCGCTGGCCCGGCGAGTGATCAACGACCGTCGGGTGCGGCTCTGGGTCTGCGGCACCTACGCGCTGCTACCGGCGTTGCTGGGCGGTACGAATCAGGGCCGCCTCACGCTCAGTGTTGTGGCCATCGGCCTACCGCTGTTGGTCATGGCGGCGAGAGGCCTGGTGCTACGGCGTACCCGAACCCCAGAGGCCTGGCGTGGTGGCTGGGGCGCCGGAGTGGTGTTGGTCGCACTCGTAGCGTTCGAGCCCTCCATGATCATCTTTGCGCTGTTGGTCGGGATTCTCGGGGCCGTCGTACTGCGACGAACCCCACGTAAGGTCGGGCGCATCGTTATTGCGCTGGGAGTGCCGCTGGTCGTACTGCTGCCGTGGTGGCCTAGTTTGATTTCGGCGCCCGGGCGGCTGTTCGTCGGGCCGGACTCGGTCCTAGACGGAGCGGATGCCGCACCACAGGTATGGCACTTGTTGCTCGGTCAGGACATAGGACCTGGCCTGCCGCCGCTCTGGATTGGGGCCGTCATCTTCGGCGTGATCTGGATTGTCGCCATTCTCGGGCTCGCTCACCGTCCCACTCGACGCGCTGTCCTGGCAGCATGGGCGGTTGCATTGTTGGCGCTTGCCATCGCTGTCGGGCTGTCGAAATTGGTGGTCCCGGTGCCTCCAGCAGGCAGTGAGGTGCGGCCTTGGATCGGCAGCTACCTGCTGTTGGCGTTTGCCGCGCTGATCATCGCGGGCGGCATGGGACTTGACGGAGTCTCAGCAGATATCAAGGAGCGCAGCTTCAGCTGGCTACAGCCAGCCTCGGTGCTTGCCGGCATTGCGGTCTGTCTGGTGAGCCTGGGTGGCGCCGCCTGGTGGGTGCTCGGGGGTGCGCATGGGCCGATCGAGCGTGCCCGGCTGAATGCGATTCCGACGTACGTCATGAACGCCATGAAGTCAGACACCCGCCCACGACTGCTGGCCATCGACGTTTCTGAGGGCTCAGCGCGTTATGCGGTGCTGGCCGATGACTACATAAGGCTCGGTGATGCCGATCGCGGTTTCACCTTCGGCGGTTCGGTGTCGGCACGCGAGCAGGTTGATGATCTTGTGGTACGTCTCGTCGCCGGAACGGCCGATGGGGATATCAATCCGCAGCTGACGAACCTTGGCATCGGCTATCTCTGGGTCACCGGAGCCAATCAGGACGTCAAGGCCAGGATTGACAACACACCGGGTTTGGGCGCGGCGAGCGGGAACGATCGGGGCATCGTCTGGAAGGTCGACCCTGCGGTCGCGCGTACCGTGCTTGTCGAAGGACCACGAAGCCTGCCTGTGGGCCGGTCGCCCGCAGCGGTACCCGTTGGCGAAAGCCAGCGACAGCTTCATGTTGGCGAGGCAGCCGATGTGCGGTGGCGCGCCGAGCTGGATGGTCGGGCCCTGACGCCGATGGCGGCTGGCTGGCAGCAGGCCTTTACGGTGCCGGCCGGTGCGGGAACGGTGAATTACGCATTGCCGACGATCATGCCGTGGCTGCTGCTCGGACAAGGTTTGGTGCTGCTGGTCGCGGCGGTGCTCGCCGCACCAGCGATCCGGCGGCCGGAGGTACGTGATCCAGCCAAGACGGCTCGGCGCGCCGCGACACTCTCGGAGCTGGCGTGATGTCTGATCTTCGTCTAGGCAAATCGACGCTTACTGGCCGGCGCGCGCTAGCCCTCGGTGCAGCCCTCGGTGGAGTCTTGCTGCTCCTCGGTGGTGGCACGTTGTTGCGCCCCGAACCGCCCGCGGTCAACGGGAACCGCGCCCCGCTCGTGGGCCGCACAACCACGATTTGCACGACGTCGCCTCCGCCGAAAGGCGAGCCGGCGGGAAAGACCGAGGTTTCGGCAGTTGCCGTTCGCGAGGGGTCTAATCGATCGGGCTTGCTCAGCGGATCGACGCTGTCGTCGAAACCGGCTGGGCTGAAAATCACGCAGCAAGGTAAGGGCGCACGGCTAACGGGAGTGAACTCACCGATTGTGATCTCGGGTGAGGGCGCGATGGCAACGGCGAGCAGTGCGGTGATCGTCAGCGATGTCATGGATGGTCAAGGAGCCGGACTGAGGGCGGCGCCATGCCTTGCTCCGGGGACCTTGCAGTGGTTCTCCGGGCTCGGCATAACGGATGAAGATCGTACGGATCTGATCTTGACCAATCCTGATGACTCGCAGGCTCAAGTTGATCTTCGCATCTATGGCCGCAGCGGCCGAATCCCTGTGCCAGGCAGCCAAGGCCAGGTCATCCGGGCGCACGAGTCCCGATCCGTCTCACTGAACGGCCTAGTGAAAGCCGACGGCCCGCTGAGCGTGGCCGTGCAGGCGACTCAGGGACGGGTGACAGCTGTTGCCGAGCGGAGCCAGAGCGAACAGACCAGGCCCGCTGGAGTCGATTGGCAGATCCCGTCGGCCTCACCGAGTCCGGTCGTCGTCATTCCGGGCGTACCAGAGGATGCCGGCAAACGCCAGCTGGTGGTCACTAATCCCGGCAATTCCCGAGCGAGTGTGGGTGTCCAGGTACTCGGCTTCCAAGGGCCTTATGAACCCAGCGGGGCGGGTTCCCTCGAAGTGCCTCCCGAAAGCACTGCAACCTTGAGCCTCGAGGAGGGGTTGGCCGGGACAGCTGCCAGCATCAAGCTGACCAGCGATGTGCCCGTGACCGGAGCCGTCATTTCCAGCAGCCGGCGCGGCGGAGCGGCGCCTGATCTGGCAATCCAGTCCGCCGCCGCGCCCCTGATCGGAACAGGCGTCAGTGCAATGGGCACCAGTGACACCGCCGACAGTGAGCTGATCGTCAGCAATGCGGGCGATGACGATGTGCAGGTCACCTTCGAGGTACTCAACCATGGCGGCGTCACGCTGCGAACTGGCGACTTGCTTCTGGGGGCCAACAGCACGGCGACTCGGCGGCTGAACTCGCCTCCGCCCTCCTATGTCGTGGTCAAGGTGCCTGACGGCTCCTCGGTGGTCGGAGGCATAGTGCTGACGCAGCCGCAGCGAAAGGTGGCAGGGCTTGCCACAATCCCGCTTGAGTCGAATCTGGCGGGCCGGGCGACTGCAACGAGACCTGACTACTCCGCAGGACGATAACTCCCTGAAAGCGCATCACGGGTGAGTCGGTAGCCGTTGATTTTGCCGCTCGCTGGTCTATTGGCGTCGCGTTTTCAGGGCATAAGAATCCACAACGTCCTTCTTCTTGCCACTCATCCACAGATCTGCTCGCAGTCCGCACGATGCAGGTGCCTCTCCGCATCCTCCCGGCGTGAGAACTTATGAAGAACTCAATTCTCTGCTCAGGACTCATAGCGGTTTGCTCGCCCGGCGTCATCACCCGGAGCTCGCTGGATCCTTCGACTGGCTGCTGCGGGACGTAAGGCTGACTCTGGTCCTGCCTGGAATCTACGCCGCTCCGGAGATCGCGGGAAGCTGGCAAACACGGGCGTGAGCACTCGCTCTTCGGCGGGTGCGAGCCGCAACCCTTACCGCCATGCATGAAGCGCTGCGCCTTACTCCGCATCGAGCCGGTAAATCGAGAAAGGCTTAACCTCTTGATCGACTCACGGAGCGAATCATGGTCAGCCGCCGAGCGCTTGGGTCACCGGCTGCTGCGCGCTGCTCGAATCAAGGGCTGGCAGGCAAATCTGGCGGTTCACCTAGACGGTCGGGTCTTCTATATCGATATTGCGTTCAAGCGGCAGAAATTAGCGATTGAGATCGACGGGCGGCTGCATGAGACAGACCCCGACTTGTTCGAATCCCTCCGCTGGAGACAGAACGCACTTGTTGCTGAAGGATGGCGCGTTCTACGTTTCACGTGGACGATGCTGCGCGATCATCCTGATGCTTTCATTGAGGCGGTTCTTGATGCGCTTCACTGAAAACGCATCGCGGCTGTGGCAAAAGAGCCTGATTTCACCGGCCGGACGCTCGTGAGTGATGCAAAATCAGGGGACGCTCAGTCGTCCTCAGCGCCGGCACCATCGGGATCGATCTCCTCGACGCTGCGGCCGGTGAGCGCGGACAGCTGTTCCACAATCGTGCGATAGACCAGGATGCGAAGGCCCCGACGGCTCACTGCGCGATGCTCCAAGGGCCTGCGGTAGATCACAACTTGGGCGGACTGATCCGCCGTTCCTTCCAGCGCCGCGGCTAGCGGCACCTGATCGCCCGACCAGACCATCTGCGGTACGTCCTCGATGCCGAAGGTGATTCCGACCAGCACGTCTGGACACTGCAAGCCCACCCGGTCGACGGCATCGTGCACAGCTTCGGTGAAGAAGTCGGCCTTGTTGACTGGATGTGCCGGCTGGGCCCGACGTGTCGTCAGGGGGTTTGGAAGTGCCAGAGGTCCGCGCAGCCCGCGGCCGTGGCGGTCACGACGGTGACTGGACACATCCGCACTGTAACCGGACACATCCGCACTGTAACCGGACACGGCGGCGCTTCCCACGATCGAACCCGCCTGCGGAGTACCGTCAGGCAGGTGAGGTTGCGCCGATGTTCTCGAGCGGGATGCCCGAATCCGGCTACCTCGACGCTGACCTACGCCTACCGGGATTCCACGGCGGTTCTGGGTCCGCTGGCGCATCAAGTTGAACCACACTGCTATGACCTCTGTCAGGCTCATGCCCAAACGCTGTCGGCGCCCCGCGGCTGGGAAGTGATCAGACTCGTGGTGGAGGAGGAGCCAAAGCCGAGCGCCGATGATCTGCTGGCGCTTGCCGACGCGGTGCGTGATGCCGGGCTGGCATACGACTCCCCGGCGGGGACCCCGATCGAGCCTCCAGCGCCGCGTAATGGTCTCATCGAGTTGGCGCGTAGGGGACACCTGACTGTTCTGGCAGATCCAGGAGCAAGCTGACTCCGCTCGCGGGCTTCGGCAAGCTCAGCCCCCATGCCATCGCGGGCATTAGGATTCTCACGCCATGATTAAGCGGGGGATCTTTAAAGCCAACGACATTCGCGGGATCACTGAGGGCCCTGACCCGGAGTGGGACGCGGCCGGTGCGTACGCCATCGGCGCCGCAGCGGTTGATGTTCTCGGTTTCCAGAACGCCGAGGCGCTGGTTGTTGGCCGGGATATGCGGATCAGCGGTCCTCGCATGGCGGGTGCCTTCATCGACGGCGTGTTGAGCCGTGGTGTCGACGTCATCGATATCGGCCTGTCGAGTACCGACCAATTGTGGTTCGCCTCGGGCCGGCTTGATCTTCCCGGCGCGATGTTCACCGCCAGCCACAACCCTGCGGGATACAACGGAATCAAGTTCTGCCTGGCAGCTGCCAAACCGATCACCTCAGCGAACCTGGTGGAGATCGCAGAGCGTGCTAGCGGGCCGGAGCCTGAACCGGCAGCGACACCAGGACAACGCAGCGAGCGAGACGTGCTGTCCGCCTACGCCGACCATCTGCACTCCCTTGTCACCATGAAAGGCATCCGGCCACTGCGCGTAGTAGCGGATGCCGGCAATGGCATGGCCGGATACACACTGCCGGCCGTGCTCGGTGATGATGATCTTGAGCTGATCGGTCTGTTCACCGAGCTGGACGGAAGCTTTCCCAACCATCCGCCCAATCCGCTGGAGCCGGAGAATCTCCTCGACGCACAGCAAGCCGTTCGTGATCATGCAGCCGATCTTGCCCTGGTCTTCGACGGCGATGCCGATCGCTGCTTCATCATCGACGAGCGTGGCAAGGTGGTCAACCCATCAGCAGTGACGGCGATGATCGCGGCACAGGAGCTAGCCCGCGAGCCAGGGGCGACCATCGTCTGCAACAAGATCACGTCGCGGGTGGTATCCGAAGTCGTCCAGGCCGCAGGCGGCAAGATCGTCATTACCAAAGTCGGCCACACGTTCGTCAAAGCCGCAATGGCGGAACACAATGCGATCTTCGGCGGGGAGCACTCCGCGCACTATTACTTCCGCGACTTCTGGGGAGCTGACACCGGCATGCTCGCTGCCCTGCATGTGTTGGCCGCGGTTGGCCATTCGGACCAGCCGCTCTCGAAGCTGGTGGCCGGATTCGAGCGGTACGCCGCATCCGGAGAGATCAACAGCCGAGTCGATGACCAGCAGATAATCATGGACCGAGTTGCCGCCGCATTCCAAGGGCGCGGTGAGCAAGATCGATTAGATGGGCTGACCATTTCCGGCCCGGACTGGTGGGTGAACGTACGACCCAGCAATACTGAGCCACTGCTCAGGCTGAATGTGGAAGCCGCCAGCCCGGAAACCATGGAGGCCCTGCGCGAGGAAACGCTAGGTTTGATCCGCGCATAAGCGGATTGGAGTGGAGGAGGGGAGAGCAATGGCGGTCGAACTGGCGCCGGAGCTGCTGGAGATTCTGGCCTGTCCCAACTGTCATGGCGCGCTCGCCGTTGATCATGAACGTGATGAGCTGGTGTGTCTCGCGGCAGATTGTGGGCTGGCCTATCCGGTACGCCAGCAGATTCCAGTGCTCTTGATCGAGGAGGCGCGGCGCCCAAACTGGCCCGCTGACCAGGCCGGCAGTTCATCCGGTCGGTGATGTCACTCTTCAACGAGGCCTGGCTAGACGATGAAAAGGCGCTAGCAGGCGCCGACGCAATCCTGCGCCGACTCGCCGAAGCCGGCGCCCGAGTACGTCGTGAGACAGCCGACGCGGCGGAGCCGATCAATCAGCTGCTCGGATTGCCCCGCCCTCGCGCTGTCATCGCCACCGGAACCGAGGCGCGCTTCATCCGGGCAATGCTTGAACCTGTCTGTCCCGTCCCCTTCGTAGCCTGGCCGACGCACGGTCTCCCCGGCTGGGTTGGGGCCCTGGACCTTGTAGTCGTGATGGCCAGTGAGAGCGCACCGGCTGGTGTCATCGCCACCGTTCATGAGGCCGTACGCCGTGGCAGCCAGCTCCTGATCGCCTGCCCACGACCGTCGATGATCGCCGAGCATGCTGCGTCGCGATCGACGATCATGCTGCCGACCGCGACCGCCGATCCGCTCGCCGCAGCGATTGTGGTGTTGGACGGGCTGCACAAGATGCAGCTCGGTCCGGAGGTCCGTCCAGAGCTGGTGGCTGATGCCATGGACAGCGTGGCTGAGGATTGTTCGCCTTTCGCCGATGTTGCGGAGAACCCAGCCAAGGATCTGGCAATGGGTCTGGCCGACGCCCAGCCACTGGTCTGGGGTGGTTCCGTCCTTGCTGCGCGGGCCAGCCGCCGAATTGCCGAGGCACTGCGAGCCGCCAGCGGTCGGGCGGCGCTTGCCGCTGACGCCGACGCCCTGCTGCCGATCTTGGAGTCCACCGCGCCAAGGGATCCGTTCGCCGACCCGTTCGAGGACCTGGTCTCGGTTGATCGGCGGCCAACTCTGGTGCTCCTGGACGACGGCAACACCGAAAGCCTGATCCGTACTGACCATCAGCGTCTGGTGGCAGCGGCCGATCGCAACGACGTACGCGTGTGCACGATTGCACACTTGTCGGGTTCGGACGTCGAGCGATATGCGACATTGCTGCAGACAGGGATGTTCGGCGCGGTCTATCTGGCCGTGGGTCTCCGCCGCAGCCTGGAGCGCTGACAGTGCACCATTTCTCAGGCATTCATTTCTGGGGCAGGATTTCCCTGTGAGTGCTGAAGGCGGAACCAGGGCGGTCATTGCCGCCCTGCTCGCCAATTGCTTCATTGCAGTGACCAAGTTCGCCGCCTGGGTGCTCACTGGAGCGTCATCCATGTTGGCTGAGGCGATCCACTCCGTCGCCGACTCGGGGAACCAGGTGCTGCTGCTCGTCGGCGGCAAGCGCTCCCAGAAAGGCGCTACCGAGCAGCACCCATTCGGCTACGGCCGGGAACGTTACGTCTTCGGTTTCATCGTCTCGGTCGTACTGTTCAGTGTCGGCGGCCTCTTTGCGCTGTATGAGGCGTACCACAAGTGGCATGAGATCCAGGAAGGACACCCGAACGAGCTACTGGAAAGCAGGTGGTGGTGGGTTCCGGTGGTGATCTTGGTAGCGGCAATCGTGGCCGAGGGCATCTCGTTCCGGACTGCGATCCGGGAGTCGAACAAAACCCGCGGCAGGCAAACGTGGAGCAAGTACATTCGGGCCGCGAAAGCGCCGGAGTTGCCAGTCATTCTGCTGGAGGATTTCGCTGCGCTGCTGGGCTTGGTCTTCGCGCTGTTCGGCGTTGGCATGACACTGCTGACGCATAACGGGATGTTCGACGTCCTGGGTACGGTCATGATCGGTCTGCTCCTGGTCGCTGTGGCCATCGCTCTGGCGGTCGAGACCAAGAGCCTGCTGCTCGGTGAAGCCGCCAGCCCAGAAGCCGTGAGTCGGATAGAGCGGGCATTGTCGGAGACTGATGGCGTCGAGCGGATCATCCATATGAAGACGCTCCACCTCGGCCCCGAAGAGGTGTTGGTTGCTGCCAAGATCGCGGTCGTGCCATGCGATACCGCGCTTGAGGTGACCGACACCATCGATCGGGCAGAAGCCAAGATTCGGGAGAGTGAACCGATGGTCACTGCGCTCTATCTCGAGCCGGATATCTACGATCCGGATCATGTTCCGGCCGCCAGACCGGAGCGGCCCGCAGCTCCCAGCCACTGAACGGGGCAGTTTTCCTCCAAGGTCGCTGTGACGAATGACGCACCTGCCAGTGGATGAAGATTCTTCGGATGTCGACCGCCTCCCATAGGCTTGCGCCCATGGATTTTCGAGTTGCCGATCTGTCTTTGGCCGAGTTCGGCCGCAAGGAAATCAGCCTTGCTGAGCACGAGATGCCGGGACTTATGGCCATGCGCGCCCAGTACGGCGACTCCGAGCCACTGGCAGGCGCCAAGATTGCCGGCTCACTGCATATGACGGTGCAGACTGCCGTGCTGATCGAGACGCTGGTCGCGCTGGGCGCCAGCGTGCGATGGGCAAGCTGCAACATCTTCTCCACTCAGGACCACGCGGCCGCCGCCGTGGTGGTTGGGCCGGACGGTACGCCGCAGGATCCAAGGGGCGTACCGGTCTTCGCCTGGAAGGGCGAGACCTTGGAGGAGTACTGGTGGTGCACCAGCCAGATTCTCGATTGGCCGGACGGCGAGCTAGCCAACATGATCCTCGACGATGGCGGCGATGCCACGATGCTGGTCCACAAGGGCGCTGAGGCCGAAAAAGCCGGTGAGGTGCCGGAGGCCGCGGCAGACGATTCAGCTGAGTGGAAAGTGTTCCTTGAGCTGGTACGGCAAACATTGGCAGACGGACGGTCCTGGATCGAGGTGGCCAATGCCGTCAAGGGCGTCACCGAGGAGACCACGACCGGTGTCCACCGCCTGTACGAGATGATGCGCGCCGGTAGCTTGATGTTTCCTGCCATCAACGTCAATGACTCAGTCACCAAATCGAAGTTCGACAACAAGTACGGCGTGCGGCATTCCCTCATTGACGGTCTCAACCGCGCCACCGACGTATTGATCGGCGGCAAGGTCGCGGTTGTTTGTGGTTATGGCGACGTGGGCAAGGGCTGTGCGGAATCCCTCCGCGGCCAGGGCGCCAGGGTGATCATTACCGAGATCGACCCCATCTGTGCACTGCAGGCAGCGATGGACGGCTTCCAGGTAACCACGCTCGAGGACGTGCTGGATATCGCCGATATCTACGTCACCGCAACAGGGTGCCGCGACGTGATCACCGCCGACCAGATGCGGCGGATGAAGCATCAGGCGATTGTGTGCAATATCGGTCATTTCGACAACGAGATCGACATTGCCGGCCTGGATGCATCGCCAAATGCGACAAAGATCAACATCAAGCCACAGGTTGACGAGTGGCAGTTCGAAGAAGACGGCGCCGAACCGCACAGCATCATCGTCCTCAGTGAAGGACGGCTGATGAATCTGGGCAATGCGACCGGACACCCTAGCTTCGTGATGAGCAACTCGTTCACCAATCAGGTGCTTGCCCAGATTGAGCTCTTTACCAAGCCCGAGCAGTATCCACTTGGGGTCTACACGCTGCCCAAGCACCTCGACGAGGCGGTCGCCCGACTGCACCTCGAGGCGCTCGGTGTGGAGCTGACGGAACTCACTCCAAGGCAGGCCGCCTATCTGGGTGTCGACATCGGCGGGCCGTACAAATCGGATCACTATCGCTACTAGATGAAGATCGCGCTCGAACACCGCACGACCTATCGGTTCGATCGGTCGATTGTGATCGGGCCGCATGTCATCCGGTTGCGCCCCGCGCCACACTCGCGGACCCCGATTGAGAACTACTCTTTGACGATTTCTCCCACCGACCATTTCATCAACTGGCAGCAGGATCCCTTCGGCAACTACCTGGCGCGAGCGGTCTTCTCCAGCAAAGTCAGCGAGCTCGACATCACAGTCGGATTAGTCGCAGACATGCGAGCGATCAATCCCTTCGACTTCTTCATTGAGGACTATGCCGCGACGTACCCGTTTGACTATCCGGCACAGCTAGCTGCAGACCTCGGGCCCTATCTCGATATCCCTGACTCAGCGCGTGGTCCGATCTTCAACGAATGGATGGCGCAGAGCGCGCCGCCGCCCGATAGGCAATCAACTGTCCAGTTTCTCGGTGCCCTGAACTCCGCCGTCTACCGCGATGTCGCCTATTCAGTGCGCATGGAACATGGCGTCCATGCCCCTGATGAGACTCTCACCCAGCACATCGGCTCCTGCCGCGATTCCGCATGGCTACTGGTAACGGCCCTGCGGAAGCGCGGGCTGGCGGCTCGATTCGTCTCCGGTTATCTGGTTCAGCTAGCTCCAGACCAGCCGAGCCTGGACGGCCCGAGCGGCCCAACCGAAGACTTCATAGATCTGCATGCCTGGGCTGAGGTCTATATCCCAGGCGCCGGCTGGATGGGGCTCGATCCGACATCGGCACTGTTCGCCGGTGAGGGTCACATTCCCCTAGCCGCCACGCCGCATCCGGCGTCCGCCGCGGCAATCACCGGGTCCACCGAGCCCAGCGAAACGATCATGGAGTTTGCCAATCGGGTATGGCGGGTCACTGAGGACCCCCGGACCAGCAAGCCGTATACGGCAGCTCAGATCGCCGACATTCAGCGCCTAGGTGAAGCTGTTGATGAACGCCTACGCGCACCGGGCCTCGAACTGACTATGGGTAGCGAGCCCACTTTCGTGTCGGCCGACGATATGACCTCAGCGCAGTGGACGGTCGCCGCGGATGGGCCGGAAAAACGACAGCTGGCCAATCGCCTGGCGGCGGCACTGGCAGACCGGTACGCCAAGGGCGGTCTGGTGCAGCGGAGCGAGGGCAAGTGGTATCCCGGTGAGGCAAGGCCTCGCTGGCAGATCGGGCTGGTCTGGCGGAGTGATGGCGACCAGCTGTGGAGTGATCCTGCGCTGTTGGCTGATCCGTTTGATCGAACAAGATCGAATCCGGAGGCGGCCTCCTCGGCCAAGCGGCTGGCCGAGGCGATAACCGCCGACTTCGGATTGCCAGATGATCAACTACAGCCCGCGTTCGAAGACCCGCTGGCCCGGCTGCTCCGCGAGGTGAGTCAACCCACCGGTCCGCGACCGGCTCTGGATGCAGATCTGCCGGACGTGGAGCTCGTGTCGGAGCTGGATCAAGCCGAGACCGAACCGGCTGCGTGGGTGCTGCCGCTGATTCCCTCGTGGTTTGGCGATGGTTGGGCCAGTCCGGCGTGGAGAACCCGCCGCGGCCGCCTCGTTCTCGTGCCCGGCGACTCGGCAGCCGGATCACGACTGCCACTAGACGCTCTTGCATGGACAGATCCGGAGTACCCGGGCGAAGACTCTTACTTCACAGCGCGACCGTCGCTCAATGAGAACAATGATCAGCCACGCGCTGTCGTAGTCGATCCGAGAGATGCGCCAGCGCGTACGGCTTTGGTTGTTCAAGCTCGAGACGGCTTCGTTTATGTGTTCCTGCCTCCGTTGGTGAGGCTGGAAAAGTTCATCGAGCTCGTACGGCTGGTCGATCGAGCGGCAACTCAGACCGGCACTGCGGTGATTCTCGAGGGTTATGGACCGCCTCCTGACCCTCGAATCAAGACCTTGTTGATCACACCCGATCCCGGAGTAATCGAGGTCAACGTCCATCCCACGTCCAGCTGGGCTGAACTCTCCGAGCTCACCCACGCCCTGTACGGAATCGCCCGGGAGCAGCGACTGGCTGCGGAGACCTTCGCCTTGGATGGACGGCACAGCAGTACCGGCGGCGGCAATCACCTCACGCTTGGCGGCCCAGAACCGATGCGTTCGCCAGTGATCCGACGGCCCGACCTCCTAGTGAGCATGCTCACCTACTGGCAGCACCATCCGTCGCTGTCCTACTTGTTCTCGGGACGTTTCGTGGGTCCAACTAGCCAGGCACCACGAGTCGATGAGGGCAGGGCGGAGAACCTGTACGAGCTGGAGATCGCGTTCGCCGAGATCGAGGCGCTCGCTGAGGGTGAACACCGACCGTGGGCGGTTGATCGGGCGCTGCGGCATCTACTCACCGACGTCACCGGCAATACCCATCGCGCGGAGTTCTGTATCGACAAGTTTTACAGCCCCGATTCGCTGCGTGGCCGGCTCGGGTTGCTGGAACTGCGCGGCTTCGAGATGCCGCCGCATCCTGACATGGCGCTGGTGCAGGCGTTACTGGTTCGCGCGCTGATCGCCCGATTCGCTGAGGAGCGCTATTCGGCACCGCTGATTCGTTGGGGAAGCGCACTACACGAGCGCTTTCTGCTGCCGCACTTCACGCTGGCCGATATTGCCGATGTCGTCGCCGATCTACGAGCGCACGAGATTGAGTTCGACCTGTCCTGGTTGTTGCCGTTCGTGGAGTTCCGATTCCCGCGAATCGGGGTAACCATGATCAGCGATGTGGAGCTGGAACTGCGTAGCGCGATCGAGCCTTGGCATGTGCTGGGTGAGGAGGCAACCGCTGGCGGCACCGCGCGCTATGTCGATTCCTCCAGTGAAAGGCTGCAGGTGGCCGTTAGTGGGTTCGTGCCCGAACGGCATCTACTGAGTTGCAATAGGCGGCCGGTGCCACTGACCGCGACGGGCACGCCCGGCAAGTATGTTGCCGGCGTCCGCTATAAGGCCTGGAAGCCCTGGTCGGCGCTCCATCCGACCCTCCAGATCGACTCTCCCTTGGCTTTTGACCTGATTGACAGGCCCAGCGGGTTCTCCCTCGGCGGCGCCACCTACCACGTGGTGCATCCTGGCGGTCGCGCGTACGATCGCCCGCCGGTCAACGCATTGGAAGCTGAAGCCCGGCGATCCCGCCGATTCGAGCCGATGGGTCATTCCACTGGCATGATCGACCTCGATGTCCTGGAGTCCCAGCTGATTCGTCGCACGGCCAGCGACGACGAGTATCCCCTGACGCTCGATCTGCGTCGCCGGGTACCTCATGGCTGGGGGATCGGTGAGCCTCGGAGTGGTGCTTCGTGACTGTCCTTGGTCGCTACCTGGAAGCCACTAGCCGATCCACTGCTGTGAACGCCGAGCCCGTGTACGACGAGTTTGCGGCAGCCGACGGCACGGTACGCCAGGGCTGGTCCTCCTTGTTGGCCGGCCTTGACGAATTCGCCGAAACTGACCTACTCCGGGCGCAACACGAGGTGGCCCGGCTGCTGGAAGACGACAACGTCACCTATACGCCGAGCCCTGCCTCACTGATCTCGATCGCCGATGAGCCGAACGGGCATCGTCCTCCGGCCATGCCGACCGAGCTCGTGGAACCGCAGCCCTGGCGGCTGGACCCGTTGCCGCTGGTTCTTGACGACCGGGAATGGGCCGCGCTCGAGGCGGGTCTCGTGCAGCGTGCAGAGCTCTTGGATGCCATCATGGCCGACCTCTACGGTGCACGACGGCTGCTGGCCCGGCATCTTCTTCCGATCGCAGCAGTTTTTGATCATGATGAGTACCTCCGGCCACTTGTCGGCAGTGAATCAGCGATCCGGCAACAGCTCTTCCTCGTTGCCGCCGATCTGGGCCGAGACAGCAGCGGGCAGTGGAAGGTCATCTCCGATCGAACCCAAGCACCTTCGGGTGCCGGATACACCATGCAGAACCGCCGAGTGCTGTCACGGGTGATGCCAGAGATCTATCGCCAAGCCAACCTGCACCGCCTCACCCCGTTCTTCCAAGCGATGCGGCTCGCCCTCGTCGATGCTGCACCCAGCGCAATCGAAGATCCGCGAGTGGTCGTGCTGAGCCCTGGCACGCTTTCCGAAACCGCCTTCGATCAGGCTTTCGTGGCTTCACTGCTCGGCTTCCCGCTGCTCGAGGGCAGCGACCTGACGGTACGTGACGGCCGGGTCTGGATGCGTGTTCTCGGCAAGCTCGAGCAGGTTGACGTGATCCTGCGACGGGTCGACTCCACCTGGATGGACGCACTCGAGCTGCGTCCGGACTCCCGGCTTGGGGTCACCGGACTGCTGGAATGCGTACGGCAGGGCACCGTAAGCGTTCTGAACAATCTCGGATCCGGTGTGCTGGAGAATCCCGCTTTCCTGCCCTTCCTGCCGGAGCTTTCCGAACGGCTGCTGGGCCAGTCGCTGCGATTGCCTTCTGTTGACACGTGGTGGTGTGGCGAGGAAGCAGCGTTGAGCCATGTGCTCGGCAATATGGACTCTCTCGTCATTCGGCCGATCAGCCGGAGCCACGGCCGCAGCGTGCGCGGAGCCGCATTGGACACGCGGCAGCGCGATCTGCTGGCGGACAAGATCAAGGCAATGCCACACCGCTTCGTGGGGCAGGAAGTACTGAACCTGTCATCGGCACCGACCAGCGAGGAGGATCGGCTGGTCCGCCGGAACGTCGTGGTGCGCTCGTTCGCCGTCCGTAGCGGTGAGTCGTACACCGCGATGTTAGGTGGTCTGGCACGGGTGACCGACGAGGCGTCCGAACGGCTCGGCGTGCTCGTCACCGATCCGAATAGCCAGCTCGCCAAAGACGTCTGGGTGGTAGGCAGCGAGCCTGTCACAGCTCCCAAGATCGTGGCGCGTGATCGAGCGGTGAATGTGCCGGGATTTGTCCCCGCGGTGTCCGCCTCGATCGCGATGGTGCCGCGAGTGCTCAGTGACCTTTACTGGTTCGGGCGGTACGCCGAGCGGGCGGAGGACCTGCTCCGGCTGCTGCTGGCCACGCGCACAGTTGCCATTGAGACCGATCTTGACCGCAGCCAAGGTCGGCCGCTGGAGGCGATGCTGCAGGCGGTCACTCATGTCAGCACGACCTATCCGGGCTTTCTTAACTCCCAGGTCGAGATGTCGTCGGAGTTTCGATCAATGCTGCTTGATCGGCATCGCACGGGCACGGTCGCTCAGTCTCTGGCGGCGTTGTCCCTGGCGGCGCAGGGCGTACGAGATCAGCTCTCTGAGGACGTGTGGATGGTGCTGGCTGAGATCGAGCGAGCTCTTGGCGCCCTGGCCGCCGACCCGTCCGACCAAGGCCTGCAGCTAAGTGATCTCAGCGAGCGAGTGTTGTCCGGATTGCTCGCCCTGGCCGGCATCGCGACGGAGAACATGGTTCGCGACCCGGGCTGGTACATGCTCGACTCTGGACGCGGATTGGAGCGGGCGCTGCAGATACTGGCGCTGCTTCGGGTCTCGATCTGTCAGGAGCGGACGCCCGACATCGACGCGATGGTACTGGAGGCGGTGCTCACCGCAGCCGAGTCGATTGTGACCTTCCGCCGACGTTATATGGCCGGAGCCGGGGTGGAGGCGGTGCTGGAGCTGCTGGTGATCGATCCGTTCAACCCGCGCTCGGTTGCCTACCAGCTGCACCGGATCAGGACCGACCTGCGGGCACTGGCCAACACATCCCCCACTGCCCGACCTTTGCGGTTGCTCGACAGCCTCGCCGAGCGGGTACGCACCAGTGATCCTGTCGTGCTCGCGGAGTCACGGGACGGCCGACGGTCCGAGCTGCACGATTTCCTTACTGGGCTGCACAATCAGCTGCGGGCGCTGTCGGATGCGATCCGTGATCACTATCAGCAGCAGCCGCCCACTCAGCGGCCACTGTTCCGCCCCGATGCGGTGGGCGGTGCGGCGTGACGACCTATCGCATCGAACACCGGACCAGCTACAGCTACGACTCAGAAGTCACGGGAAGCTACGGTTTGGTTCACCTGCGACCGCGCGATCTTTCCTGGCAGACCTGCGTTGCCCATGAGGTCAGCATTGAGCCGCAGCCGGCCGATCTGTTCCGCCATGTTGATCTTTATGGCAATACCGAGTGCTATTTCCACGTTGTCCAGCCGCACACTCGCTTGGTCGTCGCATCCACCAGCGTGGTCAATGTAGAGGTGAACGATCTGGCCCCTGCTGCCGTGGACGTGCCGTGGGAGCAGACGTCCCCCGGGTCGCGACACGACGACCCGGAAGCGTGGGAGACCGCCGACTTCACATTCCCCTCGCCTTACGTCGACGTTCCAGCGGCGATCCAGGAATACGCGCGCCCCTCTTTTCCCGCCGGACGCCCCATCGGCGAGGCGGCGATCGAGCTGATGCATCGGATACATGCCGACTTCACATACAAATCAGGCTCCACAACTTTGAGCACCAAGGTCTCGGATCTGCTGGACGCCAGAAGTGGTGTGTGTCAGGACTACGCCCATTTCATGGTCGCGGGTCTGCGCTCGCTCGGACTGGCCGGGCGCTACGTCAGCGGGTACCTGGCGACTCGGCCGGCGCCGGGCCAGCCGCGGCAAGCCGAGGATGCCGCCAGTCATGCCTGGGTCGGTTGCTGGATCCCCGGGGCGGGCTGGCTTTACCTGGATCCGACCAACGACCGCGTTATTGATGATTCGCACACCACGCTCGCCTGGGGCCGCGACTATGGCGACGTCCCCCCAGTCAAGGGTGTGATCCTCACCGAGGCGAAGAAGTCCAAGATGGAGGTCTCGGTCGATATGGCGGAGGTATAGCTCGTGCGTGCCTTCAGATGCGAAGTTTGCGGAGCAGAGCTCTTCTTCGAGAACTCTGTCTGTGTGAGCTGTGGCTCAGCCGTCGGGTACTCCCGCGAGCAGGGCACTATGGTCGCCGTCCGCGATGACTTCCCAATTTGCGCCAACCTCAACAGGTGCGGCTGCAACTGGATCGCAGATCCGGCCTCACCGGTGGGGTTGTGCTTCAGCTGCAGATTGACACGCACCCGACCAGCCGACGGCGACACGGTCGGACTAGCCCAGTACTGGGTCGCTGAGTCGGCCAAGCGGCGGCTGATCTTCGGACTCGACGAGCTCGAGCTTCCGATCAAGATCAGCGACGGCTGCAGCGGCCTCGCGTTCGATCTGCTGTCGAGCACCCAGAGCAAGATCATCACCGGCCATCAGAACGGGATCATCACTCTTGATCTTGCCGAAAGCAACGACTCGCACCGCGAGGCGCTACGAGAGAGCATGGATGAGCCGTACCGTACCGTGCTCGGCCATTTTCGGCATGAGATCGGCCACTACTACTGTGATCTGCTCGCGCTGAGCACTGACCGCCGGAAGGAATTCCGGGAGCTCTTCGGAGATGAGACGACCTCCTATGATGAGGCGCTGCAGCGCCACTACTCCGGCGGCGCTGGTCACGATTGGCAAGATCGTTTTATTAGCGCGTACGCAACGATGCATCCACATGAGGACTTTGCCGAGGTGTTCGGCCACCTCTTGCACATTGCCGACACACTGCAAACAGCTGCCGAATTCCGACTGCTCCCGCAACAAGATCAGGGCAGTGATGCCCCCACAATGTGGGAGATATCCAAGAAACCGCGGGTTGCCCTGCTGGAAAGGCCGATGGCCGAGGTGATTGCACAGACCTGGTTGCCACTGACCAAAGGCCTGAACCAGATCAACCGGAGCATGGGCAAGTCCGACCTGTATCCCTTCGTTTTGGCAGAGGCTGTGATTGCCAAGCTCGGATTCGTGGCCGATCTGGTAGCCAAAGCTGAGGCACTACCGGCCTGAAGTCTGGCGTCAGCCCCGAGCCACCACAAAACTGTCCAACTTGGCGCGGGCCTTACCGAGCTCACCCCATGGCCCGGGTACGTTCACCACAGCAAGTCCGCTGGTCGGAAACTTGCTGTCCATCTGAGCCCAATCGGGCGACTGAGTACGAACGCATACATGTTCCACGAGGTCAGGAATGCCCGGCGCGTGCCCAAGTACAAGCAGAGTCTGGATCTCGTCCGGAACATCACGGATCAATGTCAAGAGCTCAGGCACCCAGGCGTGGTAGATCTCACGCCGATATTGCAACTCAGCAGCTGTGGCGCCGCCCGCCATCGCGTATTCCCAGGTTTGCTTGGTGCGGGTCGCCGTGGAACAGAGTACGAGGTCGGGACGCAATGATCGCTCGCTGAGCCACCGGCCGATCGCCTCGGCGTCGCGTCTACCGCGCGCAGACAGCGGTCGCTCATGATCATCGACGTCGAAATCCCAGGAGGACTTGCCGTGTCGGACGAGCACCAGCGTTCGCCGGCTGTTGACCTCGGAACCCATGGCGCCAGACTAGAGGTCCCCGCCCGCTAGCGGCAGTGGGACTTTGGCCCTAAGTCAGCGCGCTACTCATCCCCAGATTCCAGCGACTCCCAGATCTCCTGGCATTCCGGGCAGACCGGAAACCGCTCCGGATCACGGCTCGGCACCCAGACCTTGCCGCATAGCGCGACAACCGGCGTACCCATCACCATCGCCTCGGTCAGCTTGTCCTTCGGAACATAGTGCGAGAAGCGCTCGTGATCGCCCTCCTCAACGCGGTAGTCCGGCCGTTCCTGAGTACGCTCGTCGACAATCGTCTGGGCGCCGGGGCTTGGTTGCTGACTCACGTTGGCCAGTTTAGACAGTCAGCACATTTCCGTTGTAGGCCCGAATTGACCTGCAGCGGAAACAAACGCGTGTGGTGGACTGGTGGGATGGCTACCCAGGAGACTGCCGACACGGCCGCGGCCGCGCCAGCACAGGTCTCCCAGCGAGCCCTCACTATCGGTCTCTGCGCCACTGTCGTCGCCATTGCTTTTGAGACGATCTCTGTCGCCACCGCAATGCCGGTGGCGGCTCGCGATCTCAACGGCCTGAACTATTACGCCTGGGCCTTCTCGCTTTTCTTGATCGGGATGCTGTTTGCCACCGTTGTCTGCGGGCGGATCAGTGATCGCATCGGACCAGCCAAACCACTGCTAGCCGGCCTGGTGATCTTTCTGGCCGGACTGGTTGTCTCGGGAACCGCGCAGCATATGGCACAGCTCGTCTTTGGCCGGCTGGTGCAGGGACTCGGCAGCGGCGCAATGAATGTCGCGATCTTCGTCTGTGTCGCGCAGGTCTACAACGCGAGGCAGCGGCCCAAGATCTTCGTTTACATCTCCACAGCATGGGTCGTGCCATCGTTTGTGGGGCCGCCTGTTTCAGCATGGCTGACCAACAATTTGAGTTGGCACTGGGTCTTTTTCGCCGTCATTCCACTGGTGCTCTTCGGCGGCGTCATGGCGCTGCCTAGCCTGCGGCGAATGATGCGTTCGCACCAGCCGAGCAGCGGCGCTGCCAGCCAAAAGCCAGCGCCGTTCTGGGCTGCCGGGCTGCTGTGTGCCGCCACCGCCGCTCTGCAGCTCGCCGGCCAGCGGCTCGACTGGACTGCGATTGTGTTGCTGATCGGCGGGCTGGCAATGCTCTTGGTGGCGTTGCCTCAGCTCATGCCGGCCGGCTTCCTCAAATTCCGTCGTGGGCTGTCACAGGTCATTCAAACTCGGGGGCTACTGCCCGGCGCGTTCTTTGGTGCTGAGGCCTTCGTGCCGTTGATGTTGGTCGAACAGCGCTCGGTTCCGCTCTTTCAGGCGGGTGCGGTGCTGACCGTCGGCGCGCTCGGCTGGACTGCCGGTTCCTGGCTGCAGTCTCGGCCGTGGTTGCGAGTTCGGCGTGACCGCCTGATCACGCTTGGCTGTTGTTCAGTCGCTGCAGGATTGGCGCTGGTATGCGTGATCGCGTTTGTACCTGCGATTCCCTATTTCTGGGTGGCGCTGAGCTGGGTTTTAGGCGGCCTCGGCATGGGGCTTGCGATATCGAGCACCTCTTTGGCCGTCATGACGCTCTCCGCGGCGGCCGAGCAGGGCCGGAACGCCTCATCGCTGAACCTCTACGACGCCCTCGGTTCCGCAATCTTCATCGGTGTCGCGGGCAGCATCTTTGCGGCGCTTCACCGAACCGGAAACCTCGCCTTGACCTTCGGTGTCGTAGAGACGTCCATGACGGTGGTGGCGTTGCTCGCTGTGATCACCTCACTCCGCATCGGCATGGTGCCGAACGAGTTCGGCAAACTAACGCAACACCAAGATCGTGACGAACATTGAGACGGCAAAAAGAGCCAGCGCAGATAGAGCCAGGAAGACGTAATACGCCAGCGGCCGGGAAGCCGCGACCGCTTCGGGCGGCGGTGTCGTCAGCTGGCTGGTCAGGTACGGGGCCTGTTGGCTGAGATATCCACCGCTGAGTGGTTGAGACGGGGGTAAATCGGGCGCGGTGATCTCCGCAGCGATCGGCGAATCTGTCCGGGCGAAGTGTTGCGTGATCATGGCCGCGTCAGCTCGCTGCCTGGGTGCTACGGCTGGCTGCATCTGGTCAGCGATCGTCTCTAGCTCCTCCGCCAGCAGTAGGGCGTTTGGCGGGCGCCTGTTTCGATCAGCAGCGAGCCCTGACCGCATCACAGCATCGAGCGTTGCCGGGGCGCCCAACCGTTCGGCGATCGGCTCGGGCGGCCGCGAGATGTCGCGGGCCAAGATGTCGGCGATGCTTCGCACCAGGAAGGGCGGATGGCCGGTCAGCATGGCGTACGTCACTGCCGTCAGGGAGTAGATGTCGGCTCGCCGGTCAAGGGACGTGACACCCATTGCCTGCTCGGGTGCCATATAGCACGGTGTGCCGGCCGTCATGGTGGCACGAACGGCGTCGACCATCGATTTAGCCACGCCGAGGTCAGCGATCAGGACGTGCGTCTCGCCATTAGGCGCCCTGCTAGTCAGCAGATTCTGCGGAGTGACGTCGCGATGGATGATGTCATTACTGTGCAAGACATCCAGCGCACGGCAGGCATCGGCGCAGAGCCGCAGGGCGCGTACCGGATCAATGCCCTGCCGGCGAAGATCGTTAAGCGACCCACCATCGATGAAGTCCATGACGAAGTACGGTCGGCCGTCCTCAAGAGTCCCGATGTCGTGCACCTGAACCAGGCGGCGATCATGAATTCGCCGCATGATTCGGGCCTCGGCAAGAAACCGGTTCCGGACATCGGCGTTGTCAGCCCAGTTGTCGGCGAGCACTTTGACGGCGACTGGCACATCAAGATCATCATCATGACCGAGCCATACGGTTGCGAACGATCCAGCGCCCAAACGCCGAACCAACCGGTACCGTCCGATGGAGTCCATTGCCACCATTCTCGCCTCCAGGCGATTCACTGCGAATCAACCGGAATGGACCTGTGTCGAAGCTGTGATGTACCCAGGAGGGCGGGATGATCCGGTTTCAGACTCCAGATGAGCGCGTTGCCAGGGCCTCGAGGGTGGCCCGAGCCCCTTTGCTGTGCAGGGAATTCAGCGTGTTCAGGTAGGGCTCGGTGAACGCCGGCTCGTTTGCCAGCTCACCGAACAGCTCGCGATTCTTCACAAAAGCCAGTGGATCCTCGCGCTGCTGGGCGGCACTCTGCTGCAGCGTGTCAGCCAGCCTGTCGACCACCTTGATCGGCTCGCCCTGCTCGTCTACACCCTCGGCGTATCGTGCCCAACTGGCAACCACGGCTGCCGACAGCGTGACATCGCGGCCAGCGGCGATATTCTCGCGAACGACCGGCAGCAACCACTTGGGAATCCGATCCGAACTTTCCGCGCACAGCCGAGCGACCGTGTCCCGGACCGCGGCATTGGAGAACCGCTCGATCAGCTGCAGCTTGTACGCATCCAGGTCGATGCCGGGCACGGGGGCCAAGGTAGGGGTGGCCTCACGGTTCATGTAGTCCAAAAGGAAGTTGGCGAACAACTGATCTTGGGCAACCTCATGCACCAGTCGGTAGCCCGCGAGATATCCGAAGTAGCACAGCGCTTGGTGGCTAGCGTTCAGCAGGCGTAGCTTCATCAACTCATAGGGCACCACGTCCGGCACAACTTGCACGCCGACCTCGGAAAACGGCGGTCGGCCCAGGGAGAACTTGTCCTCCAGCACCCACTGGGTGAACGGTTCGCAAACCACCGGCCAGGCATCCTCGACACCAAAGCGTTCGCTGATCTGCGCGCGGTCCTCATCGGTGGTCACCGGCGTAATGCGGTCGACCATGGAGTTGGGGAATTGGACTGCTGTCTGCACCCATTCGCCCAGCTCCGGATCTCGGAGCCGGGCGAACGCGGCGAACACTTCTTGAGCCATATGACCGTTGCCTTGGATGTTGTCGCAGGACATCACCGTAAATGGCTCGATGCCGCGGGAGCGGCGTCGTACCAGCGCCTCTGTGATCAGGCCGAATGTCGTCCTGGGAACGGCTCCTGGAGCCAGATCCGCCTGGACAGCCGGGTTGGCGGCGTCGAACTCACCGGTGACCTGGTTGAAGTTGTAGCCGCCCTCGGTGACCGTCAGTGAGACGATCCGTGTCTTCGGATCGGCCATCTTTTCAATCACTGCATCGGGATCGTCCGGCGAGTAGAGATACTGCACAATCGATCCGATCACCCGAGGTTCCCAACCTCCCTCAGGATCTTTCAGAACTAGTGTGTAGAGACAGTCCTGAGCCTCCATCGCCTCCTTCATCTTGAGGTCGAACGGCATCACGCCTACGCCACA
The DNA here is from genome assembly GCA_045806785.1 of Propionibacteriaceae bacterium. Lineage (GTDB taxonomy): Bacteria > Actinomycetota > Actinomycetes > Propionibacteriales > Propionibacteriaceae > Microlunatus. Next base: position 41,703 of record JBJMIR010000002.1, read on the forward strand.
GATGCCCCAGTCTGCTGCCTTGCCCTGTTCCATGAGCTGATCGAGGTACATGGCCTCGTGGGCACGATGAAACCCACCGACACCGAAGTGCACGATGCCTACCTGGACCTGGGATCGGTCATAGCTGGGCACAGATATTGACAGGGATCCGAGGTTTGCCTGATTGAGCGCGGTCATCTGGCCTGCCCTACTTGACCGCACCGAGGGACAGGCCCTGGACGAGCTTGTCTTGGGCAGCGAACCCGGCGATGATCACCGGCAGCGAGACAACTGTCGCGGCTGCACAGACCTTGGCCAGGAAGAGACCCTGCGAGGTCACGAAGCTGGTTAGGAAGACCGGTGCCGTGCCCGCCACCACGCTGGTCAGCGTGTTAGCCAGCAGCAGCTCGTTCCAGGCGAAGATGAAACAGATCAATGCGGTGGCTGCAATGCCGGGGGAGATGATCGGCACGATGATGCTGCGCAACGTGCGGATCAGGCCGGCGCCGTCCATCGCCGCGGCTTCGAAGAGCTCAACGGGAATGTCGGCCAGGAACGACCGCATCATCCATACCGCGATCGGCAGATTCATGGCCGTGTACAAGATCAGCAAGTAGTTGATGTTGTCGAGCAGCCCTAAATACTTCGCGAAGATGTAGAGCGGCAGCAGACCGGCGACGGCCGGCAGCATCTTGGTAGACAAGAAGAAGAACATGGCATCCGTCCACTTCTTGATCGGCTTGACCGCGAGTGCGTATGCCGCAGGGATCGCGAGGACGATCACCAGGATGGTTGAGATGATCGACGCGGTCGCTGAGTTGATGATCGGCGGCCAGGGGCTGGCTCCGGAGGATGCGCCGAAGAACTCCTTGTAACCCTGCAGGGTAAGCGGGGCAAAGAAGCTGGGCGGGTTGGTTGACGCGTTGGGTTCGGAGTGCAGGCTGGTCAGCACCATGAAGAAGACCGGAAACACGAAAAGAATGCCGATGACCCAGGCGGCGATCCCGGCGATGACATTGCCTCTTCGCGAGCCGAGTCCACGGGCCTTCGCGTTTGACTTCCTGCGTTGGTTGGCGAGCTTGCTAGGTTCCGGAGCGAGTGCGGTAGTCATCGGTTCTCCTCCGCGAACAGGGTGGACACGGTACGCAGCAGGAACGTGGCGATCGCGATCGAGAAGATCACCACGACCACACCTTGGGCGGAGGCAAGACCGTAGTCCTGCGCGCTGTAGAGGGTTTCGTACACGGTGTAAGGCAAGTTCGCCGTACCCAGTGAACCAGCCGTCATGACATAAACGGTGTCGAAGGTCTGTACGACATAGATGGAGCCGAGCAGGCCACCCAGCTCCAGATAGCGGCGCATGTGCGGCATCGTGATATTGGCGAAAGTCTGCCAGGCGTTGGCACCATCGACCGACGCGGCTTCCAGGACATCACCGGGGCGGGACTGCAGCCCGGCCAACAAGATCAGGGTCATGAACGGGGTCCAATACCAGATCAGCTGCAACTCGATTGCCAGCCTCGGGAAATCGGTAATCCAGTCCGGCTGCGGCGCATTTTGACCGAAGATCAACGTGAGCATGCCGTTGAACAGGCCGTACACGGGGTTGTAGATCGCGTGCTTCCACAGCAACGCTGCGGCAACCGGCACGATCAGGAAGGGAGCGATCATAAAGGTTCGGACGATCCCGCGACCGAAGAAGCTGCGGTTCAACAGCAGCGAGATGCCAAGTCCCAGCGCCAGGGAAACGATGACGACCGTCACGGTGAGCACGACCGTGAAGAAGACGCTTGATCGCAGTGCCGGGTCGGTAAACACCGTGGCGTAGTTGTTGAGCGTTCCGAAGAAGATCTCAGTGGGGTAGTTGGCCTGCCAGTTCATGAACGAAATGATCAAGGTCGCCACGAACGGGATCTGGGTCAGGATAATGATGAAGACCAGAGCCGGCAGCAGCGGTACCCGTCTGATCCAGCCCTGCTTGTTCAGCCAGCGTTCGTTGAAGGGTGGCTTGGGCTCTTTCTTCTTGGCTGCTTTGGAATCGGCCGTAGTGTCTACGGGCGTCGCAGTTGCGGTGGCCATATGCGCCATACCTCCTCATCAGGTTGCGGTGAACTGCCGACATACGGCCCGGGCCCTTTCGGCAAGTTCACGCCAGCATTCAATTGTGGTTAGTGATCTTGGACTTCGGCGGGCCCAGCCGTAGAGCTGTACGCCTTGGCCCGCCGATGTTCCCTCAGATCCTGCTACTGGCCTTGGTACTTCTTGGCGACAGACTCGGCCAGCTTCTGCCCTTTGGCGAGTGCCGTGGTGACGTCTTCCTTGCCGGCGATCACAGCTGAGATCTCATTGCTTACCTTCGTGCCGAGATCGGGGAACTCGGGGATGTCGACAAACTGGATGCCGATTGTGGGTCGCGGTTGGACACCAGGGTTGACTGGGTCCGCGGACTCGATCGCCTTCAGGGTCGGCTCGGCGAATGCTCCAGCTGCCTTTTTGTAGTCTGCATTTTCGTAAGTCGAGATTCGCTTGCCGGCCGGCACGGTGGCCCAACCGTCCTGAGCGCCCACCAGCTCTTCGTACTTCTTTGACGACGCCCAAGAGATGAACTTCCAGGCGGCGTCCTGCTTGGCGCTCTTCTTCTCGATCGCCCACGACCAGGTATACAGCCAGCCAGAGGACTTCGTCATCTTGACCGGAGCCTGCACATAGGCCATCTTGCCCTTGACTGGGGAATCCGGTGCCTCCAAGCTGCCCGCTGCGGAGGTGGCGTCGTACCACATGGCAACCTTGCTCTGTGTCGTCGCGGTCAGGCACTCGGCAAACCCGGCTTGGGCGGCGCCAGCCTCACCATGCGCCTTGACTAGATCGGTGTAGAAGGTGGTCGCCTGGTTAAACTCCGGCGCGTTCACTTTCGGCGTCCAGTCCTTCTCGAACCAGGTGCCGCCGAACGTATTGACGACCGTGGTGAGCGGCGCGAACACTTCACCCCAGCCCGGCAGGCCGCGCAGGCAGATGCCCTTCATCCCCGACTGGGCACCGTCGAGCTTCGCCGCCGCGGCCGCGACCTCATCCCAGGTCGGGTTGTCCTTGATCGTGACGCCCGCCTTGTCCGCGACGTCCTTGCGGTACATCAAGAACGACGACTCGCCGTAGAACGGCTCACCGTACAGCTTGCCGTCCGGGCCCTTCAACGAGGCAGTCATCGCCGGGAAGATGTCGGCCTGGTTGAACTCCTTGTCGTCCTTGTACGCCTGGATGTCATCCATGGACCACAGCCAGTTGTTCTTGGAGTACCACGGAATTTCGAAGTTCGACAGCGTCGCGACATCGAACTGTCCGGACTGATTGGCGAACTCCTGCTGCGCCTGGTTACGCATGTCATTCTCCGGCTTGACGGTGAAGTTCACCGTGATGCCGGACTCCTTGGTGAACTCACCAATGTGTTTCTGAAGTGCGAGCATCTGCGGATTGTTGACCATCAACACGTTAATCGACTGGGCGCCGCCACTGGCACCGCCGCCGCCTCCCCCGCCGCCGGCTCCACCGGCTCCGGCACAAGCGGAGGTTGCGACCAACAACGCGGACAGCCCTACGGCCGCCGCTACTTTCTGATTCCAGCGCATCTAGAGTCATTCCTTCCTTGTCATCCCTCTTCAGGGGTCTCTTGCCTTAAGGCTTCTGGGGCCTCATGGCCGCTTCATAGGCTGATCGCGCAGCCATAGGAGGAATGCTGGCTGCATGCGAGCTTGCGCACCGGCGGTGCTCTGCGGATCCGATGCGACACACCGTTCCGTGCCGTCGGTGACCAGTAGGACTGAGCGTGACGAGAATGGCTGAAGAGACCATAGGGAGTTGGCCCGGCCCCGATCGAGACACGTCTGCGGGCCGACCGGCTCGACTGATGTGTCACGGCGGCGGCTCTGGCGTTCAATCCTGATCTCACGCTGATCAGTAGTCCTTGCTCAGTACACGCTGGCTTTGGATGCCTTGTTGTCCATGTATAACGGAAAGACCCCCGACTTGCCCAGTCTTGTTGGAAGGAAGCCCGAATCATTTCGAAACTGCAACAATGTTGTTGTTGTCGTTGCTTGGTTCGGGCTCTGGGGTCTGCCCGTCCACGCACTTGGGCCGCTAGTCATTCTCTGTGTTTTGGCTGAGAGGGGCGAGTCCATCACCACACTACGATTAAGAGGTGTCTGACATCCCCGTAGGCTCGCCGCCCGCACCGCCTGGACGCCATGCCGCGCCAAGCGGCTGGTACCCCGATCCGGTGAATTCGGCACAGGAACGCTATTGGGACGGCTGGCAGTGGTCCCGGAACACACGACCCGTCGACACCGCCGCGCCGAGCGGCCGGTACGGGGCTCCGTACGCGCCGTACGCTTCGCCTAACGTCCGTCCGCCGGTAAGCTCTGCAGCGCGTACCGGGTCGCTGCAAGCGACCATGACCGCGGACGGCGTAGCGCTGGCCTCATGGTGGTGGCGGGCACTCGCGGCTGTCATCGACTACATGATCATCTCGGCGATTGTCGGCATTATCACGTTCCCAATCTGGCAATCGCTGTACGGCGCATGGGCCGAGTACTTCAACGGCGTGCTGGAAGCCCAACGTCAGGGCGTCGCGCCACCCACGGTGAGCTTGACCGACCTGATATCTGGTACCAATCAGCTGATCTTGACCGTGGCGACGCTCGCTGTCGGGATGCTGTACCACATTGGCTTTTTGCGATGGAAATCCGCAACACCTGGCAAGTTGATCTGTGGCCTTCGGGTAGTGCCTGTTGATCGAGGCCATGACCCCGGCCCACTCAGCTGGAGCTCGATTGTCATCCGTACCAGTATCTGGGTGCTGCCGGGCATCAGCTCAATGCTGAGCTTGATCACCGTTGCGGACGCACTCTTTCCGCTCTGGCATCCCAAGCGACAGGCGCTGCACGACCTGGCGGCCAAGACCCAAGTGACCCGCCCGCGTATAAAGCTCGATATATCTCAGGTCCGTCACAGTTCTTAGGCAAAAGGCTGGAACGGCCTCGACCCCTCGTTGCGGATGACTATATTGAGCCGAGGTCGGAGCGTTCGGGGCGCTCTTACCCGTAGCCTTCGGGCACGGGGGCCACGTCCAATGAGGTTGTCGTGCTGCCTACGCGCCGTTTTCAGCGCTCAGCCGCCATCCTGGCGGGACTCATCACATTTGTCGGTATCACATTTGTCGGTATCACTTTGGTCGATGGAGTGGCGCTGACTCAATCGGCAGCTGCCGACCCTGCCCATCCCGTTCCTCCCCAGCCGGCCCCTACCCAGCCCGCAGCGCCACAAGCTAGCGGCGTATCACGCGGGTTCGATAGGCCTGATCTCGCGCTGTTCGCCGTTGGTGACACGGTCTGGCGCGACGACAACCGGTCCGGCGTACAAGATTCCGGCGAATCACCTGCGGCGCAGATAAGCGTTCAACTGCTCAATGCTGACGGTGAGGTGGTGTCCTCGATGGTGAGCGGGCCCTCGGGGCGTTACATCTTTGACAATCTGCCAGCCGGAACCTACTCGGTGCGCTTTGCAGGCGTTCCCCGGGAGTTTCGGTTGACTCCGACCGCTGTCGGAGACCAGCGAGCGACGGACTCCGATGCGGACTATTCCGGCGTCACGCCACCGTTCACCTTGGGCGTGGGCGAGCCAAATGTACGACCCACCACAGCAGCCGATCAGGTGGCGGCGGATTACATCAATCCCACCATTGATGCCGGCATTACGCCGCTGCGGTATGCGATAGCGAATCGGGTGTGGCTGGACCTGAACAGCGACGGCATTCAGCAGCTTGATGAACCAGCAGGATCAGCGACGGTCTTATTGCTCACTGAAGCCGGCAATGTCGTGGCCACCACGACTACCGATGGCAGTGGCCGGTACGAATTCTCCAATCTGCGAGGTGGCCGCTATCGCCTCCGGTTCAAAGATCTGCCGCCCCATCGGGCCTTCACCGAACAGGCGGCCGGTGCCGACCCAGCTTTGGATTCCGACCCTGATCCCCTCACCGGATCGACTCCGCTGTTCAAGCTCACCCAGGGAGCGCCGAACCTGGCACCTGTCAGCGATGCGAATGCCGGTTCCACCGACTTTGAGAATCAGACGTTAAGTGCTGGCCTGGTCGGCACATACTCAGTAGGCGACACAGTCTGGCGCGACGACAACGGCGACGGGGTGCTCGGCGCGGGTGAGTCCGGAGTGCCCGGAGTGACTGTCGAACTCTTGGGTGGCGACTCGAACCTCATCGCCACAACCGTGACCTCAGAGACCGGTCGCTATACATTCGACAAGTTGCCCGCCGGAAACTACAAGATCAAGTTCAGCAAGGTGCCCGACGGGCTGGTGTTCACCTGCCGCGATGCCGGCGAGAATGCCGCGGTCGACTCCGACGTCGATCCATCCGGAATGACTGCGACTTTCGCACTGGGGACTGAGAACCCGGCTGACACCAGCGTTGACGCCGGCCTGACCACTCGTTCGAAATATCGCGGCACGCCTGATGAGAACAAGGCGACGGTCGACGTTGCGTTATCGACGACTGGAGGAGTTGCCCCTCAGCTTCCGGTTCTCGGAGCAGTGCTCGCCGTGGCAGGCGCTAGCTGTCTCTTGATTGCCCGGCGACGTAGTCGTTGATCACATCGCGCACCTGATCCAGGCCCATGCGGCGTAACCGACGGCGGATACGGGTCTGCATGGTTGGCTCCCAGGCTGCTGCCAGTGCGCCGATCTGATCGCTGGGGCGGTGTTGCATGAGGTCCGCGGCATCTTCGATGCTTGCGCCGTCGACGAGGACGGCGACCGCCGTCAGCAGCACCGACCAGCCGCTCTGGGATCGGCTGCTGATCTTGAATGGCAGGTCCGCCTCGATCAGCACCGACAGCTGTTCGGCAGTTCGTCGGGGCTCGGCCTCGTCGGCAGCAATCTTTCCGCACAGACCCGCGCCCTCAACCAATTCCACAGCAGCCTCCCAGCCCGGCGCGTACGGCAGCTCCACGAAGATCGCGATGTCGCTGCCGAGTTCCGGTGCGGCCGACACTATTCGGGCGGCGTTGCCGGCAAGATCATCAAAGTCTCTGAGCGTCGGCTCAGCCGACACGATCTCGATGCCCGGAAGGTCGCGTCGTGCCAACCCCAGCAGGCCCCCGGCACCAGCGCTGATGATCACACTCACCGGGACACTGAGATCAGCCGGAATGTGGCGAGCGAGTTCGGCGAGCTGCCGATCCGGGGCCACCAAGGTTGCGAGCAGGCTTCCAGATGTTTTGCGCAGCGCCAGATGGTCAGCCACCGTCGCCGCAACCGAGAGGTCTTGTCGGCGTAGTAGGGTCTCATCGTCCAAGAGGCTGTCGAACAGCTCCATGGCCAGCAGGCTACGCAGCCTCCTCCTCGCACCGGTTTGGGGACCACAATCAATCACTATGAGCCGGTTTCCGCAGCATCAGGTCGATGAGGCGCTCGGCAAGGTGCGCGGCGCGTGCCTGGCATTGCCGGAGACCTCTGAACGTCCGAGTCATGGTGGGCCCGCGTTCTTCATCGGTGACAAGAAGTGCTTCGTGATGTTTCTCAACGATCATCACGACGACGGACGGCTCGCGATCTGGTACGCCGCACCCGACGGAGTTCAGGCGGAGATGGTCGAGACCGATCCGGAGCGCTTCTTCAGACCGCCGTACGTCGGTCATCGCGGTTGGCTCGGTGTTCAGCTGCCAGGAATCGACGAAGGCGAGCTCAACGCCATCTGCCGGGAGGCGTTTGTGACCGTTGCTCCATCGACCGTGCTGAAGCTCCTGCCGGCTGAGTAGGTCTTTGATCCGCCAGCACACGAGCCGGGAACAGTCGATCGCTCTTCAGCTCGCTTGGCTGAGTCCACCCGCCGAATTTTTGATGACAACACCCAAAGCCGCCATCTCTTCGGTGATCTCGGGGACACGGTTTGGAGCCACGGCTGCGGTCAAATCGATTAAGACGGCCGTATCGAAACCCTCGCGGACGGCGTCCACGGCGGTGGCGCGTACGCAGTAGTCGGTCGCAATGCCACAGACATCCACCTGATCGACTGCGCGATCCCGCAGCCACCTGGACAGCTTTTCGCCGTCGGTTGTGACTCCCTCGAAGGCGGAGTAGGCCGGAGCGTACTGGCCCTTGTAGAAGACGGCCGAGAAGTCACGGAAGGTGAGATTGTCGTGAAACTCCGAACCCGGCGAGCCAACAACACAATGCGGCGGCCAGGTATCCACGAAGTCCGGCTCATCGGCAAAGTGCAAGCCGGGGTCGATGTGATGATCACGAGTCGCTATCACGTAGTCATAGCCATGATCACTCTTGAGCAAACTGTCAATACGGCTCACAGCGGCGGCTCCTCCGGTCACTCCCAACGAGCCACCCTCGCAGAAATCTCGCTGCGGATCGGCAATGATCAAGGCACGTTTCATGATCACAACTCCCTGGCTGGCCCAGCGATTACATCTCCTACGCTGGCCGCTGCGCGCAAGTCGTCGCTGGGCTCGGTCCGGTAAGGATTTCGTACATCTCCAGCGCTGCCGGGGAAAAGCGTGTCGATGACTGGCTCACCGCGAGACATCTTGAGCGCTTCAAGGGGCAGCTCGGCGCGTGAGCGTAGATGGCGCTCACGCATGGCTTCCAGCGGTTCATCACCGATGATCTTGCCTCCGTCAACCAGCTGGACCAGCAGCGGACGGTCGTTGGAGTCGCCGCTTGGCGCAACGCCGATTCCCACGATTTCGGCGACCGCGACACCGTCCTCTGAGAGTCGCCGCAGGGCGTACTTCCGGCCACCAATCGAGATCTTGTTCACGCTTTTCTTGGCAACGGCCAGCAATTGTGCGTTCACGTCCTCGGATTCGGCCCGAGCCACCAACTTGTAGACGAACTCGCAGGTGGGGTGGCCACTGCCGGTGACCAGAGCCGTGCCAATCCCGTAGCCATCGACCGGTGCACCCGACAACGCCGCAAGCGTGTACTCATCAAGATCGCTAGTGACGATGATCTTGGTACGGGTCGCACCAAGGGAGTCCAGCAACTCCCGCACTTGAGCGGCCAGCAGGCCCAGATCTCCAGAGTCAAGCCTGACAGCGCCTAACCGGCCCTCGGTGAGCTCTACTCCAGTCTTGACGGCCTCGAAGACGTCGTAGGTATCCACCAACAAGGTCGTTCCCTCGCCCAACGCCGCGATCTGGGCCGCGAAGGCCTCGCGCTCACTGGTGTGCAGCAAGGTAAAGGCATGGGCGGCTGTGCCTCGCGCCGGGACCCCGTAACGGCGCCCGGCCTCCAGGTTCGACGTCGAGGAAAAGCCTGCAATGTAGGCGGCCCGAGCAGCGGCGACCGCCGCTAGCTCATGTGTCCGACGCGAACCCATTTCGATACAGGGCCGATCGCGCGCCATTGCGGTCATTCGAGACGCGGCTGAGGCAACGGCTGAATCGTGGTTGTAGATGCTCAGCAGCAAGGTTTCCAAGATCACGGCCTCGCCGAAGGTGCTTTCCACGATCACGATCGGCGAACCGGGGAAGTAGATCTCGCCCTCCGGATAGCCCCAGATGTCACCAGAGAAACGGAAGTCTGCCAGCCAGTCGGCCATGGCTTGATCAACTACCTCGCGATCTCGGAGAAAAGCCAGCGACTCCTCGTCGAAACGAAAGTGTCGCAACGCGCGTAGCGCTCTACCCACGCCGGCAACGACTCCGTAACGGCGGCCGGCTGGAAGGCGGCGAGCGAAGAGTTCGAAGACGCAGCGTCGGTTCGCAGTGCCGGCTTCCAGCGCAGCACGAACCATCGTCAGCTCGTACATATCGGTCAGCAGCGCGGTGGTCGGAACCTCACTGGGTCCCCAAGCCGCCGCGACGTCGGGCGCCGGATCCGTCGCGGTCACGGCGTCAGCCTAGTCACGGGGCGTGGCTCTCGGCTATCCGTAGAGACCTCTTGTGCGGGCATATAGCGCCGACCGCGTCATTTCTCAGCCAAGATCCACTCGTCGGAGCGCTCTGCCCGAACTCCCTGCGACGTTGCAACAATGGTTCCTATGCCTGATTCGGACTCCGAGAGCGTGACGCCAGCAGGTGGCACCGCAATCGCCGAGCGTCCAGTCGACGAAGTTCTCGCGCAAACGCCATGGGTCACCATCGTGTGGGACGACCCGGTCAATCTGATGTCGTATGTAACGCACGTGTTCGTGACCTACTTCCACTACACCAAGTCCAAGGCAGAGAAGTTGATGTTGCAGGTGCACACTACGGGCAAGGCGATTGTTTCCAGCGGTAGCCGTGAGGCGATGGAGCGGGATGTCACCGCCATGCATGAGTACGGGCTATGGGCGACTCTCGACAAGTCAGACAAGTGAAGAAGTTTCATAAACGGCGTGGGATGATCGTCACTCAGCTCAGCGCATACGAGGTGGAACTGCTGGCTTCCTTGATCATGCAGCTGATCGAGCTGGTCTCCGACGGTGAGCCCGAGGGCTTCGCGGACCGATCCGTTGCTAATGATCCGTTCGAGGAGATCGTCAAAGATCTTGAAGGTGAGCCCGACGAGCCAGGACCGTTGGAGGATCCTGTGCTCAAGCGGCTGTTCCCGGATGCCTATCCTCATGACGCTGCGGCCGCAGGAGATTTCCGGCGGTTTACCGAACGCAACTTGAAGGCGACGAAGGTCGCTGAAGCGCGCGTGGTCCTCAACCGGCTTGCCACAACGGAGCTGGGCGCTCGAGATCTGAAGATCCCGAACGAGGAGATTGAGAGTTGGCTGCGTACCTTGACCAGCGTGAGGCTTGCTGTGGCGACCCGTCTTGGCATCAATGATGCGGCCGCTGCCGATGAGCTGGCGGCGCTTCCCGACGAGGACCCCCGCAGCTTCATGGTGAGCGTGTACGACTGGCTGGGCTTCGCCCAGGAAACCCTCATCTCGGCGCTCTAGGGTGTAAGGCGGCAGGACATGGCGAAATATGCGTTGAACGAAGCTGCAGTACAAAACTGCCGTCGGCTGATAGACGCCAGGCAATACGTGCTGGACAGCGACTGGGGCGAGGTGCAGCCACGCGCCGATGCCCAAAACGCCTTTCTGGAACGGCATTCTTGGGAGGAGTACGCCGCCTGGCATCTGGGACTCACCGAGGGTGTGGCCGAGGAGACCAAGGCCCGCTATGCATTTGTCTTCGGCGACTTACGACGCGTGCACCGTACGGCGCTGATCGCATGCGTTTACCGCGCATCGGAATGGCGGCACAAAGAGGTCGAGCTGGCCGCACATGATCTTCTGCAGCATCTCGATGCCACCTCGTGGATGCGCTCTTCATAGGGCGTGGGCGCGCACAACAGATCTGGCAAGACGTTAGATTGAGCCCGACATTGCCCCACCGAAAAAGGTTCAGACATGGCCTCTGAAGTCGGCTATGACTTCTCTCTTTCTGGCAAGGTCGCTGTCGTAACCGGCGGCGCCTCCGGAATTGGTGAGGCGATCGTGGACGCGTATGCCGCCAAGGGCGCCACCGTCGTAATCCTCGACAAAGCGGTGGACGCCGCTCAGCGCAAGGTGAGCGAGGGCAGCGCAGTCGCAGCTTTCACCTGTGACGTGACCAGCGAACAATCGGTCGCTGATGCGATCAACGTGGTCGCGGAGCAGTTTGACCGGATTGATGTGCTTGTCAACAGCGCCGGCATTGGCATTGTCGGGGCTGCGGAACAGCTAACGCTTGATAACTGGGATCTCACGATGGCCGTCAACCTGCGCGGGGCCTTCCTCGTCAGTCAGCACGCGGGTCGAGTCATGCTGGCTCAGGGCGGCGGCACAGTGATCAGTCTGGCCTCGCAGGCGGGGACAGTCGCCCTGCCCGGCCATGTCGCATATGGCGCGTCAAAGTCCGGACTCGTCGGGCTCACTAAGGTGCTGGCTTTGGAATGGGGAGGCCGAGGGATCACGGCCAACACCATCAGCCCGACTGTGGTGCTGACGCCCCTCGGCAGCGAGTTCTGGGACAACGCAGAAGGCGAGGCACTCAAAGCGCAAATTCCTACGCAGAGGTTCGCTCTTCCTGAGGAGATCGCGGCCGCTGCAGTCTTCTTGGCCAGTGATGCCGCAAAGATGATAAACGGTGTGGACCTGCTCATTGACGGCGGCTACACCATCCGGTAGCACACAACGGTCAGAAGACCGTATAACCGCCATCTACGACTAGCACATTTCCGGTCATGAACGACGCCGCATCTGAGGCTAGATAGACGACTGTAGGAGCCAGTTCTTCAGGCAACGCGTAGCGCTGCTGAGGCGCGTCGTCGATCCATCGCGCCTTGAACTCCGGCTTGTCGACCTCGGCCATCTCGGTCTTGATGTAGCCCGGTGCCAGTGCGTTAACCCGAATGTTGTACGGCGCCCACTCCCCGGCGAGTGACTTGGTCAGCTGGTGCACGGCGGCCTTCGAGGCGTTGTAGGCCGGCTGCCACTGCGGCCGGTTAACGATCATGGCCGAAATCGAGCCGATGTTGATGATGGTGCCGCCACCGTGCGCCTTCTGGTACGCGCCGGCCGCCTTGGAGATTTGCCACAACGCCCTCACATTAACGTTGAAGACGGTGTCCCACTCTTCGTCGGGTACTTCCAATGCCGGGCGGTGAAAGCAGATGCCGGCATTGTTGACAACAATGTCGATACCGCCGAGCAAATTGATGGCCCGCTCGACGACCTCGGCGGCCTCGGTTGTGATGTCGCCCCGCAGAGGGACCGTTTCAAGCCCGAGATCGGCCATATTCTGGTGAGCCTTCCGGTTTTGTTCCTCGTCGCGCGATACAAAGCCAACCCGGGCACCGGCCTCGGCTAGGCCCTGGGTGAGCGCAAAGCCGATGCCGCGGTTCCCTCCAGTGACGAGCGCAGTCCGGCCTTCGAGGCTGAACGCGTCCAAGACGCCCATGTCGATCCCTTCGTTGTCGTTGGATCCGCTTGGCCAGTACCCCAGCACGTTGTGTGCTTACTCCCCTGTCACAGCTCCCAAGGAGAGTCCGGTCACAAGATGACGTCGTACGGCCAAGCCGGCGATGAGCATCGGAGTGGCGATTACGATGCCCAACGCACAGAGCAGGCCCCAATCGATCCCGCTCTGTGTCACCAGCGCCCCGGCCGCCATTGGCAGTGTCGAGGTTTGCGGGCCGCCAAGCGAGGACGCGAATGCGTAATCGTTCCACGCGAACACCATGCACAGTACGGCGGTAGTGATCAAACCGGGTCTAGTCACCGGCACGGCAACATTCCAGAACGCCCGCATCTTGCTGCAACCGTCAACCATGGCCGCTTCCTCTATGGATCGAGGAACCTGGTGGAAGAACGCATTCATCAGCCAGATGGCGAAGGGCAGATTGAAGGTGAGGCAGGCCAGGATCAGGCCGGGAACGGTGTTCACAAGCCCAGCAAGGCGGAACATCACGAACAGCGGCACGATCACTGCGGCAATCGGAGCCATCCTGGTGGAGAGGATCCAGAACGATACGTCCCTCTTGTGTCGAGACCGCCAATGCGCCATGCCATATCCAGCTATGGAGCCCAATGCCAGCGCAATGGCGGTTGAGATGATCGTCACCAGGAGGCTGTTGACTAGAAATGTCCCGGCTCGATTACCGCCAAAGAATAGATTCCGGTAGTTCTCCAGGGTCGGTGCGAAGAACAGCACTACTCTGCTGGTGCGGATTGCTTCCTGGGGTTTCAGCGAGGTGATCAACATCCATGCGATGGGAATGGCAGACCAGAGTCCGATGACAATGCCCAAAACAGCGAAGACCACCCGTTGCCAAGGCTTCCGGCGGCCTGTCATCAGTGCTCACCTCCCGCCACGTTTGCCCGAGCGACTTCCCGGTCACCGAAGACCCTGACGAAGACGTTTGCCAGCGCAATCGAGAAGATCAGCATGGTGAGCCCCACAACCGCGGCGCGCCCAATCTGGTTGTTGAAGCGGAACGCCATCTCGTAAAGCCGGATCGGAATGATCTTTGTTGCGTCGGCGGGTCCGCCGTTCGTGGTCGCGGTGATCACATCGAAATATCGGATGCCATCCATTGACCGCACCAACAGAGCAACGAGAATGACCGCTTTCATCTGTGGGATGACGATGTTGAACAGGCTGCGAAAGAAACCGGCGCCGTCGACGGCAGCGGCCTCGAGGGTCGACGGCGGGACTGAGGTGAGGCCAGCGAGCATGATCAGTGCCACCAGGGGCGTCCACTCCCAGACATCGATCAAGATCACTGTAGGCATCGCAGTAGTGGGATTGGCGAACAGATCTGTTTGGACGCCGACTGATTGCATCATCTTGGCATACAAACCAATCGTGGAGTCCAACAGGAATCGGGATAAGAGACCGACCATCACAGGTGCCAGGAACATAGGCAGCAACACAACCGACAAGAGGAACGACCGAGCCAAGATCAAGTTGTTCAAGACGACGGCGAAGACAAAACCGAGCACCATCTCCAGCACGATGATTGAGGTGAAATAGATCAGTGACAATCCCCACGAGGACCAGAAGTCCGGATTGGTGAAGACGTCGATCCAATTCTTCAAGCCCACGAACTGCAGCCGAATACCGCCGAGTGTCTTGACTTGCGAGAAGCTCATGGCAATGAGCATGAAGAATGGCACGAGAGACAACAGAGCCAGCACCACCAGCGTCGGCGCCATCAGGGCAAACTCGAAGGTCTTGAACCCGCGTGGTTCCTTGGGAGGCTTGACCTTTTCCTCGACCGCAGAAGCGACCGCCTCCCTGGTCGCTACCGCAAAGCTCATTGCATAGCCTTCTGCATCTGGTCCTGCATCGAGGCCATGGTGGCGGCTGGCTCTCCGTTCTGAGTCAACATCTTGGACAGCTCGGTGAAGATGATGGTATTGAGCTGAACCCACTGCGGCACCTTGGGCCGGAGGCCGATGTTTTCCTTCTCCCAAGCCTTCAGGACGGTGGGGGCTGTGCGGATGTTCGGGTACTTCGACGGGCTCTTTGTGATCTCAGCCTGCACTTCTGGTAACTGGTAGACGGAAGTGCGGGTAGGTGTGCCGCCGCCGACCTTCGAACCAAGCGTCATCAGCTGAGTAGCTGGAGATGTGGCCCAATTGACGAAGAGCCAAGCGGCGCCGAGCTCGGCGTCTTTGGCGTTCCCATTGATGCCGATGCCGGTGCCGCCGAAGTTGTGAGCACGTCGAGCCGGACCCTTCGGCAGGAGGGCGTAGCCGACCTTGCCCGGAAATTGCTTTTCCTCCCCGGCGGCGAATTCGTGCCAGTTCGGGCACATGGCGATCTGGCCGGCCAAGAACGCATCAGCCAGGCCGGTCCAGTCCCAGGTAGTTGAGGAGGGATGGGCGATCTTGATCAATTTCTTGTAAAAAGTAGCTGCTTGGACGCCCGCGTCGGAGCCAACCGTCACTGGGCCCGGATCCTCAGAGCTGATCCCACCCAGCTCCTGGCCCTTTTGGAAGTAATCTCCTCCGTACGCCCACAGAACATTTGAGAAGTCGGCTTGTAGGGAGTCGTGCTGCTTCGCCTGATGGCCGGTGCCGTACTTGACATCACTCTTGGCGTTGCTGTTGAACCACTCGGCCATCTGGTAGTACTGGTCCCACGTCAGGGCCTCGGACGGCATGGGGTCAAATCCCAGGTCGGATTCCATCTTGCTCCCGTACTTTTCGAACAAGTCCTTGCGGTAGTGCAAGATCATCGTCGGGGCATCGTAGGGAAGCGCATAAATCTTGTCGGCGTCAAGGTACTTGCCTAACGCGTCCATCTGGGTGGGGATGAAGTCCTCGATGCCCTTCTCTACAGGCGGATAATCCTTGTTTTCGATCAATGGCTTGAGGTCTGCCAGGCCGTCAACCAGCGGCGCCAAGATCTGGTACGGATCGGCGTAGATCACATGGTTTTGGGCTGTGCCAGAGGAGAAGTCGAGTTTGACCTTCTCCACGACCTTGTCTAGTTCCATCTGCTGGATATTGATCTTGATCCCTGTCAGCTGCTCGAAGGGTCCTGGGTTAGCGGCGATTGCAGCGGTTGGTGGAGTGTTCTCCGAGATCATGTTGATCGTCGTCCCGCTGAACTGCTTCCATGGATCGCCTCCTCCTCCGCCTCCTTGGTTACCCGTGGGCGTTTGGGATTCCCCACCGCAACCAGGAAGGGCGAGGAGTGCGGCGGTTCCCGCGGCACCCGCTAGGAACCTGCGGCGAGTAAAGGGATTGGACGATACCGTCATGCTGATCACCTCAATGTGTGCGAACGAGCACCCGGAGCATTCCCGCAGCCCCATCCGCCGGCAACACTCAGAGCAGGATTTTGCTGAACGTACCCTGAATGCCGCTTCGCTAACAAGATTCGAAAGCAGACAAGGACTCCTACGACGAAGCTCACCCTGGGACGGTGCAGGCAAACCTGAAACTGGTACCGCGGTTCGCTATCTCAAACCGGCCATTCGCGCCAGGGATCATGACGTCATCCAGGTGTCCGGTCTCGGAGGCGGCACCATGGAGCACCAGAACGAAACGCTCACGCCGAAATTCGGGATAGCCGTCACCGCTGACCTCAGCCTTGACCGTCACTTCAGGGCCAGCTCGTTCAACGGTGAACCTGGTCCGGTAACGAGCCCCTCGCAAGGCGGCGAAGCTGAGTCCGTCGTCCTCCTGCAGCATCGAGTAATGCACGCCGTCAGATGCGGGCACGAATACATGCAATTCGACGACGTCGGGATGAAAGTCGCTGGTTGAGACCGGCGCCTCGGCCCACATAGGAATGACTGCACCGCCACGCGCATAGATCGGAATCCGGTCCAGCGGAGTTGCTACCGCCAGGAATCTCCTGCCTCCAACGAGCTCGCCGGTATGCCAGTCATACCAATCGCCGGCCGGTACATAGACCTGGCGGCCGGTCACACCCGGTCCGACGACTGGTGCGATCAAGAGATCGCTTCCCAACAGATACTGATCATCGATGTCGCGGACCGTAGCGTCATATTGATGATCGAAGACCAAGGGCCGCTGCACCGGCGCGCCGGTCTCCGAGGCCTCCAGGAAGCACGCATACAGGTACGGCAGCAAGCGATAACGGAGCTTGATCGCTATCCGCACCTGATCTTGAATGACATCTCCGAACGCCCAGGCGTATTGATCAACATTGCCGATCTCGGAGTGGTTGCGACAGAAGGGAGTCAGAGTGCCGTATTGCATCCAGCGTAGAAACAGCTCGGCGTTCGAGTTACCAGCAAAACCACCGATGTCAGCGCCCACAAACGCCTGCCCCGAGACCCCGAATCCCGCTCCCATGGCGATGCTCAGCCACAAGTGATCCCAACGCGATTGGTTGTCACCCATCCAGTTGGCGGCGTAGCGCTGAATACCGGCAAAGCCGGCGCGAGAGAGCACAAAAGTACGGCGATCCGGCATGGCATCGAGTAGCCCTGCCGTCGTTCCCATCGCCATCAGCAGCGCGTACTGATTGTGATAGCGCATGTGGGAGTACTCGCCGCGTCCAAAGCGCATGGGCATTGACGAAATGTTCCCGGTGGCCGGCTCGTTCATGTCGTTCCAAATGCCAGCCAGTCCAGAAAGGACGTGCGCCGCATTGAGCTCGCCCCACCAGGTCCGCGCATCCTCTGTTGCGAAGTCGGGGAAGGCAGTGTTACCTGGCCAAACTTGACCAATGTAGAGATCGCCGCCTTCTGTGCGGCACAGCACGTCGCGCTCCACAGCTTGATCAAATACCCAATAACCGGGGTCGAACTTGATGCCGGGATCGATGATCGTGATCACTCGAAAGCCCTGTGCATCAAGCCGTTTCAGCATGCCTGGCGGATCAGGGAATCGGTCGTTGTCCCAGGTAAAGACGCGATAGCCGTCCATGTACTCGATGTCCAGCCACATCGCGTCGCAGGGAATGTCGTTGTCGCGGTGCCGTTGCGCGATGGCCTCGACCGCATCTTGGCTGTATTGGAACCACCGGCACTGGTGATAGCCAAGTGACCAGAGCGGCGGAGGCGCGGTACGACCGGTGAGCCAGGTATAGCGTTCCAAAATCGTCGGCATATCTGGCCCTGCGAAGACGTACTCGGTGTACTGACCGCCGTGGAAGACGATCCGGTATTCCTCGTCTTCAGAGAACTCGTAGGCGCCGCGATATCCGTTGTCGACAAAGGATGCCGCCATAGTCCCTTTGGGATAGGACTGGTGGTAGAAGAACGGAATCGTGACGTAGTAGGGATCGAACTCCACGCTCGTAAAGTCGCCGCGAGGATCGTCGGGCGCCTTGCCGGCGGTGAATTCCAACGTCTCGTACGGGCTGAGCACGTCGGTGTTCCACATGGTGAAGTCGCGGCCCTTGCGATTGTGCCGCCCCGCTTTCTCGCCCAATCCAAAGATCGCGTCCTCTTGACGGCAGCGACGCCGGACGGTGAATGCGTCGTTCAACGTCGCGTAGGCCCAGTAGCGCCCATCAGCGTCCTCAGCGGTTTCGATCACCGGCGACCCGTCGCTGCGGTGCACATCGATGCGAAATGGGTCAAGCCACAGCGACGCAACACATGCTGCTGTGCTAAGCCGTACCACCTCACCGCTCCGCTCGACATTGAACTCAGCCGGCTCGGCGAGTGGATCGACACAGACAGCGAAGGTGGGAGGATCATCGAAAACGCCACCTCGGCTGATCTTGATTCGCAGCACATCGGGGCGTACCACATCAATTTTCAGTTGTTCACCGTGCAGCTCGGCCAGCATGCCTGTCGGAGTCTCGATCACCGAGTCCACTTGGTGCCAGCGGAAGTAGTTGTCGGTGTTGATCATGGCACAGCTCGCCGCTGGGGCTGGTGGTCGCTTCGCTCCCGCCCATTTCTTGGCACAGCTCGCCGCTGGGGCTGGTGGTCGCTTCGCTCCCGCCCATTTCTTGGCACAGCTCGCCGCTGGGGCTGGTGGTCGCTTCGCTCCCGCCCATTTTTCATAGTGCTGCCTCTTGCGTTGGTACGGATAGGTCGACGATCAGTGCTCGGTGGTCAGACAGGGGCAGAGCTGGAGCGCTACTGGCGGTGACATGACCGAGACGCCCACGCAGCAAGATGTGGTCCAGCTGCCGATCAGGTTGCTCCACTGGGAAAGTCAGGTGCCGGGCGAGCGTCCGGTAACCGGTGATCTGCTCAGGGCGGCAATCTGCCATGTTCAAGTCGCCCATCAAGATCACGGGTTCGGGGAGCGGAGCCAGATCCTGGCGGATATGCCGTAGCTGCAGCCGCCCCCAGCCCGGCACGTACGACAGGTGGGTGTTCGCAACCACTATCGGCCCTGCAGGTGTGTGCAACCGCCCGATGACCGCTGCTCGCGGCTCTTCCCTGACGATGATCATTTTGCGCGGCGTGCGGAGATACAGAGGAACGCGGGTAGGAATTCGCGGCAACCTGAGGATTTGCCACGAATCGGCGGGATAGCGCGACAGCAAAGCGATGCCGTACGAGGCGACCCCTGGCAGGTCGTTTTCCGAGGCCGCTATCCAGGTAGCACCCGGCGTGCCTGACAGTGCGGCGGCGAAGCGGTGAGTCACCGCACCCATGGCATCGGCGGCAACTGCGGTCAGGTCGGCGAGATGGGAGCGGGGCTGATCGCGATCCACTTCCTGTAGCGCCAAGATGTCAGCGTCCAAGCTACGGATAGCATCGGCAAGCCGATCAAGATCGACCACCCCGTCGTCGATGGAGCGGCCGTGCAGGATGTTGAATGTCGCCAACCGCATGGGAAGAAGGTACCCACCATCGCTGAGCAGTCACCGCCGCCGTCGGTCACAGCCGATGAGTCGCCGCTGCGTACCGGACTTAAGCGTTCGGCATCGGCCCTGAAGGCCGACGGCATCCCGTTTGCGCTTGGAGGAGGTTATGCCCTCTGGGTCCATGGCGGGCCCGAGCCGAGTCACGATGTCGATCTTGTGGTAGCCGAGTCAGATGTCGAGATGGCCGCGAACAGCATGGCGGCTGCCGGGCTACGGATCGAGCGCCCGCCCGAAGACTGGCTCTTCAAGGCTTATCTCAACGACGACATCGGCGAAGCGGGGGAGGAGCCGCCGCTGGTCGATGTGCTGCATCGGCTCGCGGGTATTCCGGTCACCAAGGCATTGCTGGACACGTCTGAGGAATACGAGGTTTTGGGTATCCGGATCCCTGTGTTGCCGCCGACTCCGATCATGATCGCCAAGCTGCAGTCGTTCAGCGAGCACTACTGCGATTTTGAGCAACCCCTGCTCGTTGTACGGGCCGTACGCGAGCAGTTGGACTGGGCCGAAATCCGCAAGGCGTCGCGGGACCATCCTTTCGCCGAGGCATTTCTGTTTCTCATCGAACGCCTAGGGATTACTACCCCCTTCTGAGGCTGTCTATTGGCCTGCCTCAATGTGCAATGTTCGGTCTCACAGTCCGGATGCACGGCGTGAGGAGAGCCATCACCCCTAATGTGACCGCCGTGCTGATGATCGCCCGGGAGCACGTGGACGCCATGATCGGCCACGCTCGGGAAGATCATCCGGACGAAGCCTGCGGGGTGATCGTCGGGCCGGAGGGTTCGGATGTACCTACTCGTCTGGTACGCATGATCAACGCCGAGCGGTCCCCGACCTTCTTCCGATTCGAACCCCGAGAGCAGTTCGCCTTGTATAAGGAGATGAGTACGACGGGGGAGGAGATTGTGGTCGTCTACCACTCCCACACGGCGACCGAGGCGTACCCGTCGCGTACCGACATCTCCCTTGCTAGCGAGCCGCAGGCTCATTACGTCATCGTGTCGACGGCCGAGTCCGGCGCCTCCGCAGGGCCGGTCAGCCTACGGTCGTTCCGTATTGTCGAAGGGGCGGTCACCGAGGAGGAGATCCACGTCACGGAATAGGCCTTGCGAGCCAGTCGTTGGCAGGAGTACCCAGGCGGCGTTTTCTGGCATTGCTCGCGCAGCCGACGCTCGCAGTGCGGACCAGAGGAGAGACTCGATGTCAGTAGAGGTGAGGATCCCGACGATCCTCCGCACGTACACCGGTGGAGAAAAGGCGGTGCACGGGAATGGGACGACCCTGCAAGAGGTGCTCGACGACATCAATGCCCGCAATCCTGGTTTGAAAGATCGGATTGTCGAGGCCGAAGCGCTGCGCCGATTCGTCAACGTCTACGTCAACGATGAGGATGTCCGCTTCAGTGGCGGGCTCAACGCTCGGACGGCCGATGGCGACGTGGTGGTAGTTCTGCCCGCAGTCGCCGGCGGCTGAGCGGCGTCGTTGATGGTCCGGTACGCCTCGCTGGCCGAGTCGGTCGGGCATACGCCGCTGGTAGGCCTACCGCGGTTATCGCCAAGTCCATCGGTGCGACTCTGGGCAAAGCTGGAGGACTACAACCCCACCGGCTCGATCAAAGACCGCGCCGCGCTGCAGATGATCAAGGCCGCCGAGGCGGACGGGACATTGCGACCTGGAGCGACGATTCTGGAGCCCACCAGTGGCAATACCGGCATCGCACTCGCCATGGCAGCCAAGTTGGGCGGCTACCGGCTGATCTGCGTCATGCCGGAGAACACTTCAGCCGAGCGCAAGCAGATGCTGGCTATCTGGGGCGTAGAGATCGTTTCTTCACCGGCTGCTGGGGGGTCGAACGAGGCAATCCGGGTCGCCAAGCAGCTTGCCGACGAGCACGCCGACTGGGTGATGCTCTATCAATATGGCAATCCCGCCAACTCTGAGGCGCACTACCTGACCACAGGCCCAGAGATTCTGGAAGATCTTCCTGAGGTGACCCATGTGGTAGCCGGGCTCGGTACCACAGGAACCCTGATGGGCGTGGGCCGCTTCTTCGCGGAAAAGAAACCAGATGTCAAGATCGTCGCCGCCGAGCCGCGGTACGGCGAGCTGGTCTACGGTCTGCGCAACCTCGAGGAGGGTTTCGTTCCGGAGCTTTACGACGCCGCGTATGTCACCTCCAGGTTCTCCGTGGGTTCTCGGGACGCGGTCCGCCGCGTGCGTGAGCTGCTGGAACGCGAAGGCATCTTCGCCGGGCTCTCCTCGGGTGCGATCGTGCACGCCGCCTTGGCACAAGCGGCCAAGGCCGTCGCAGCAGGTGAGCCCGCGGACCTCGTGTTGATCATCGCTGACAGCGGCTGGAAATACCTCTCGACAGGCGCGTATACCGGTGACCTGGATGCCAGCCAAGACTTCCTAGACACGCAGGTTTGGGCGTGAGTACTTGTAGGCTGAGCGCTCGTGGTGGCTGATACGGATGCTCCCATTGGCATCTTCGACTCGGGGTTCGGCGGGCTTACGGTCGCTCGCGCCGTCATCGACCAGCTGCCCCACGAGGACATTGTCTATCTGGGCGATGCGGCGCGGTCCCCGTACGGCGAGCAGCCGATCGCGACTGTCCGGGAGTACGCGCTCGAGTGCCTTGATCATCTGGTCACCCAGGGAGTCAAAATCTTGGTCATCGCGTGCAACTCGGGCAGCGCAGCCGTACTGCGGGATGCCCGGGAGCGCTACGCCGTGCCGGTGGTCGAGGTGATCTTGCCAGCCGCCCGCCGAGCCGTCGCCGCCACCAGATCCGGTCGGGTCGGAGTGATCTGTACTGAAGCGACCGCCACATCGCAGGCGTACGACGATGCCTTCGCCGCGGCTCCGCAGATTGAGCTGCATACCGCAGCCTGTCCCCGCTTTGTGTCGTTCGTCGAGGCAGGCATCACCGGTGGGCCCGAGCTGCTGGCCTGCGCGGAGGAATACCTGAAGCCCCTGCAGCAAGCCGATATCGACACGTTGATCTTGGGCTGTACCCATTATCCGCTGCTCACCGGTGTCATCTCTTATGTACTGGGTGACAACATCAGCTTGGTGTCGAGCGCAGAGGAATGCGCCAAGGACGTGTATGCCGTGCTCACCCGGCGCGGACTCACTCATGATGAGCCACGAATGGCGAGCTACCGGTTCCTCACTACGGGCAGCCCGGAAGCATTCCAGGGTGTCGGGCATCGTCTGATGGGCGGCTTGATCACCGATGTCGAGCAGTTTGTGTGATCACGATGATGAAACTGACCGTCGTCGGCTGCAGCGGCTCGCTTTCAGGCCCGGACTCGCCGGCCTCTAGTTATCTGGTGCAGGCGCCGTACGAGAATCGGATCTTCTCACTCCTTCTCGACTGCGGTCCTGGCGCCATGGGTGCGCTCTACCGTTACCTGGATCCGCAGGACATCGATGCCATCGGGCTGAGCCACCTGCACGCTGACCACTGTCTCGATCTATGCGGCTATCACGTTGCGGCCTGCTACTCGCCAAGCGCGCCGTGGCCACGACGGCCTGTCTACGCGCCGGCCAACGCTGCGACCCGACTTGCCCGTGCCTACGAGGTAAGGGGCCCTGACGACCAGGGTAGCGAATCGGGTGAATCAATTGCCGAACGTTTCCAATGGCAAATCTGGCAATCCAACCAGCAAATCGGGCCGTTTCAGGTCGGCACGGTAAGGGTCGAGCATCCGGTGGAGGCGTACGCCATTCGAGTTGAGGAGGACAAGCCGGGGGGCGGCGTGCTCGTGTACTCGGGTGACACGGGTCCATCAGATGCGTTGGTTCGGCTTGCCGACGGCGCCGACTTGTTGTTGATCGAGTCGGCTTTCCTCGACGGGCCAGACAATCCTCCCGGAATGCATCTGTCTGGTTCGCAGGCGGCCGCCATCGCGAAAGCCTCAGGCGCTCAGGCGGCAGTACTCACCCACATTCCGCCGTGGCACAAACCTGAGGAGGTCCTGGCCGAGGCGAAACCCCACTTCGATGGGCCCGTTTCGCTCGCCTCGCCCGGAGCCACCTGGGACGTCGGTGGTTAGGGTGGGGGTCGTGACTTCTCGAGCCGATGGACGCAGCCATGATCAACTTCGGGAGGTCCGGTTCACCCGTGGATGGCTGCCTCAGGCTGAGGGCTCGGTGCTGGTGGAATTCGGTCAAACCCGTGTGTTGGTGGCGGCGAGCGTGACCGAAGGCGTTCCGCGTTGGCGTAAGGGCTCTGGGCTTGGCTGGGTCACCAGCGAATACGCGATGTTGCCGAGGGCAACCAGCACTCGGACCGATCGCGAATCGGTACGCGGCAGGATCGGCGGCCGTACCCATGAGATCAGCCGCCTCATCGGTCGCAGCATGCGGGCGATCATCGACTACAAGGCGCTCGGAGAGAACACCATCGTGCTCGACTGCGACGTCCTGCAAGCCGATGGCGGCACCCGGACCGCGTCGATCACCGGCGCGTACGTCGCACTGGCTGATGCCGTCAGCTGGCTGGGTGATCGCGAGTTGTTGGCCGGTGAGCCATTGCAGGGCTCGGTCGCTGCAGTGTCGGTCGGAGTGGTCGACGGTGTCGCGATGCTCGACCTCTGCTACACCGAGGACTCGGCCGCCGACACGGACATGAACGTCGTGATGAGCGGTGACGGAGCCTTCATCGAGGTTCAGGGAACTGCTGAGGGCGCGCCATTCGACCGCGGGTTGCTGGATGAGTTGCTGGACCTGGGTGCGAAGGGCTGCGTGGAATTGACGACACTGCAACAAGCCGCGCTTGCGTCGTAGATGAGCAACCGCGTCGTACTTGCCACTAATAACGCCAAGAAGCTTGCGGAGCTGCGGCGACTGGTGGCAGCGGAAGCGCTGAACGTCCAGATTCTTGGATTGGGCGATGTTGCGCCTTATCCCGAGCCAGCCGAAACGGAACGCACTTTTGAGGGCAATGCGTTGCTCAAAGCGCGGGTTTGTGTAGCAGCCGCTGGCCTTCCAGCGCTGGCAGACGATTCCGGACTTGCTGTCGACGTGCTCAACCAGATGCCCGGCGTACGGTCGGCGCGTTGGGCAGGACCGGGCGCCAGAGACGAGGAGAACAACGCGTTGCTGCTCCGCCAGCTGCAGGATGTGCCGCCGGCCGACCGGACAGCGCGCTTCGTTTGCGCCATGGCGCTAGTGCTGCCGGACGGCATAGAACACGTACGTCTGGGAGAGATGAAAGGACGATTGGCTGTCAGTCCTGCGGGTCACAATGGCTTCGGCTACGATCCGCTGTTCGTGGCCGACGGGTACACCGTGACCAACGGTGAACTTGACCCTTCGGCCAAGGATGCGATCAGTCATCGGGGGAAGGCCGTACGGGCCATCCTGCCAGTGCTGATGACGGAGCTGCGTCGCCTGGAACTCCTCGCTCGATCGGCGGCCGTGCTTGGGAAGGAGAAATGAGCCCGTGAAGACCTATCTCGACCTGCTTGATCACGTCCTGACGCACGGTGTCGAAAAGAGCGACCGGACCGGCATCGGCACACTGAGTACGTTCGGCCACCAGATGCGCTTTGATCTTCGTAAGGGTTTTCCGCTGCTGACCACCAAGAAGCTGCACACTCGCTCGATCATCGGTGAGTTGTTGTGGTTCATTCAGGGTTCGACCAACATCAAATGGCTTCATGAGCAGGGAATCACCATTTGGGATGAGTGGGCCGATGCCGATGGGGAACTGGGACCCGTTTACGGCTATCAGTGGCGCTCCTGGCAAACACCGGCCGGTGGCCATATTGATCAACTTGCCGCGGTGATCAATTCCATCAAGACTGTCCCGGATTCACGCCGGCACATGGTCAGCGCATGGAATGTTGCTGATCTTGGAGACATGGCGCTGCCGCCCTGCCATGCGATGTTCCAGTTTTACGTGGCGCAGGGCCGGTTATCGTGTCAGCTCTACCAGCGCTCAGCCGACATCTTCCTCGGCGTTCCCTTCAACATCGCCTCATACGCTCTGTTGACGCACATGGTCGCTCAGGTTTGCGATTTGGACGTCGGCGACTTCGTGCACACTCTGGGCGACGCACACCTCTATCTCAATCACCGTGAACAGGCGCGGGTCCAATTGAGCCGCGAGCCCCGTCCGCTTCCGCAGCTGGTCCTCAATCCCAGTGTCGACTCGATCGACAATTTCAGCTTCGACGACATCTCTATCGAGGGATACGACCCGCATCCGGGCATCAGAGCACCGATCGCGGTCTGATGATGCCCGAGGTCATCGGGATAGCTGCTGTGGCGGCCAACGGCGTCATCGGCGCCGGCAACGACATACCGTGGCGGATACCGGCGGACTGGAAACGCTTCAAGGCCCTGACCATGGGCCATGTGTTGATCATGGGCCGCAAAACGTTTGACTCGATTGGACGAGCTTTGCCAGGCCGGACGACGTTCGTGATCACGCGAGATCGGATGTGGCGTGGCAACGGCGTACAGGCGGTGCCTTCTGTGTCCGAGGCGCTTAGTCAGGCGTTGCTGCTCGATCCAAGGATCATTTTTGTCGCCGGAGGAGGTGAGATCTACCGAGCGGCCTGGGACCAGCTCACGGGACTCGAGATCACCGAGGTGGATCAGCACCCGTACGGACAGGTGAGTTTTCCCAGCATCGATCCCGCCGAATGGATCGCGATCAACCGTGAGCCGCACGATGGTTACAGCTTTGTCAGTTATCGGCGGCGATCAGAAGCAGAGTCCAGTGACTGAACGTCTGCGCGTATCTGCAGCGAAGCAGCCGCGACTGACCTTAGAATCGCCGCTTTAGTGTCTAAACACTATGCGAGGAGAGAGCCTGATGAGGGAACCATCCCTGATCGCAAAGCTAGGCGCCGAATTCCTGGGGACATTTCTGTTGGTATTCGCAGGGTGCGGCAGCGTGGTCATCGCTGAACAATTCCTCAGCAAGGACGGCGTCGAACTCGGGATCGGGCTGCTCGGCATTGGTCTGGCCTTCGGCCTGGCGGTCCTAGTCGGCGCGTTCGCATTTGGTCACGTCTCGGGCGGTCACTTCAACCCTGCTGTCAGCATCGGCCTGGCCATAGGGAAGCGATTCGAGTGGAAGGGCGTGCTGCCCTACATAGTCACTCAGATCGTTGCGGCCTCCGTTGCCGGCGCCGTGCTGCTGGTTATCGCGTCCGGCAAGCCCGGCTTCAGCGCTGTTGCCAGTGGCTTTGCGTCCAACGGCTACGGGGATCGGTCGCCCGGCGGCTATGGCCTCCTCGCCGCCCTGCTTATCGAGATCATCATGACGGCGATCTTCGTCTACATCATCTTGGGTGCTACCGATGATCGGGCGCCGAAGGGTTTCGCACCAATTGCGATCGGCCTTGGCTTGACCGTGATCCACCTTGCAAGCATTCCGGTTGACGGCACGTCGGTGAACCCTGCTCGATCACTCGGCGTGGCCTGGTTTGCCGGTGGTGCCGCACTTGCTCAGGTGTGGCTGTTCATCATCGGGCCGATCGTCGGTGCGGCGATTGCCGGGGCCACGTACGCGATCATCACGGGGGCCCCGAGCGCCGATGTAGGCGTCGCCCAGAATCCCGAGCTGGAGGAGCGTCGACAGCCCGCTTGAGCGCAGCTTCGGTCAGCTGACCTAGCCTCAGTTGCTTGACCAGTGCCGAAGGAGGGACTCGAACCCTCACACCCGAAGGCACAGGAACCTAAATCCTGCGTGTCTACCAGTTCCACCACTCCGGCTCTGCTCGATTGCCTCGCTCGCTGCGCTCGCTCGGCGCGGATCGCCCCTTTGATGCGCGCCTACTTCGTCGTCGCTCGCAGACGAAATGCGTGTCTGCTTCCTCCTCCTCAGCACGGCGCGATCCGCGAGTCGGCGATCGATTCTACAGATGCAGGTCCCGCTTGAGCTTGTCAACGTGACCGGTCGCTTTCACGTTGTACTGGGCAACCGCGATAGTGCCGTTGCCTTTCTGGTCGACGTCAATAACAAACGTTGAGCGGATAACTCCTTCGATCAGCTTGCCGTAAAGCAGCTTCTCTCCATATGCGCCGTAGGCATTGAGCGTCTTCTTATCCGGATCCGAAAGGAGCGGAAAACCGACCGATTCCTTCTTGCGGAATTGGATGAGTTTTTCCTGAGCGTCCGGTGAGATGCCGATCACGTGCAGGCCTGCTGCTCCGAGATCCTCCATCGCCGCAGTGAAATCAACTGCCTGGGTGGTGCACCCTGGCGTCAAAGCAGCGGGATAGAAATAGACGATCACACGCTGCCCCGGGAAGTCCGCGAGCGACACATTCTTGCCGTCTGCGTCGGGCAAGGTAAAGGCGGGCGCTGCATCGCCGTCCTCGAGCCGAATGGTCATGCAAAAAACACTAGCGGTTGCAACGACCGGCTTGAGCTACCGTCCATCCGGGTACCCCCAAGGCTGCAATACGCTGTGATTTCGGGAACGCCCCGGCCCACTGGTCGGCGCCGCAGAACTCCAAGGGAGGCTATGTGTCCAGCAACTCTGCTCAGCCGGCCAGTACGCCGTCTCAGCCCACCCGTACGCCATCACAGATCGAGGCCGATCTGGGTGCTACCCGAGATCGGCTCGCCGCCTCAGTGGCGGCGCTGATCGACCAGGTGCATCCGAACCGGATCAAGCAGCGCCAGATCGCCAATGTAAAGCAGTTCGCCAACACCGAACTGGAGAATGCCAAGTCCAAGGTCTTCAACGCTCGTGGCGATCTCCGTACTGGCCGAATCCTCGGCATCGCTGCTGCGGTGGCGGGCATTGTTGGATTTCTGCTGATCATCCGGGCGATTGTGCGACGTGGGAGCAGTGGGACTGAGTAGTGACCGATCCAAATGGCACTGACAACGCCAACGGCCTGGACGAGAGCGCGCTGCCCATCCGCATGCTGCATGATCGGGTGCTCGTTACCACCGATAACGAGCCAGGAGAGCGGCGGAGCAGCGGCGGCATTTTGATCCCGGCGACGGTGGCGATCGGCCGCCGGCTGGCGTGGGGTCAAGTGGTTGCTGTGGGTACCAACGTCCGGACCGTTAAACCAACCGATCGAGTTCTCTTCGACCCCGAGGACCGTGCCGAGGTCGAGGTCAGAGGCAAGGACTACGTCCTGCTACGGGAACGTGATCTTCATGCCGTTGCTTCGGAGAGGCTCCAGGACGGCAAAACCGGTCTGTACTTGTGAGTCGCTCTTCCCAAAGAGTCGCGCGTCTGCTAGCGCCTCTTATAACAAATCTAAGCGTAACGTGAGAGAACTGGAGCTTTTATGTCAGATTGCCTCTAGTGTTCGACGTGGCACCAACGAATGGGTGTCTTCTCTACAACGAAGTGAGGCTTTATGACTTTCGCTCGTCCCGCGCGCCGAGTTCTTATCGCGGCCGCATCAATGAGTGCCCTCTTCGTCGCCGCAGCCTGTGGCGGCGGTGGTGGCGCTCCGAGTGGCGGTGGATCGTCCGCGCCCGCTGCTGCAGACTTCAGCAAGCAAGGTGACATCGAGTTATGGTCCGGCAAGGACACGTCGGGAAACCTCCAGAAACAGCTCGACGCGTTCAACGCACAGCATCCGAATGGGAAGATCACCTTCCATGAGCTGCCAGACAACGCAGATCAGCAGCGCCAGCAGATGATTCAGAATACTCAGATCAAGAACCCGAAGATGGCAGTCATAAGCATGGACGTGGTGTGGACCGCCGAATTTGCGGCCAATAGCTACGTCGAAGCGCTGCCATCCGATCAATTCCCTACAGACAAATTCTTGAAGCCCACCGTTGACTCGGCGACCTACTTCAACAAGCTGTACGGCTACCCGAGCACCTCCGACGGCGGCTTGCTCTACTACCGCAAGGATCTCCTCGACAAATACAGCCTCAAGCCTCCGACCACCTTCGATGAGATGAAGGCCGCCTGCGACAAGATCATCCCGGGCGAGAAAAATTCCAAGCTCGCCTGCTTCGCTGGTCAGTACCAGAAGTATGAGGGCCTGACGGTGAACTTCGACGAGGCTGTGCACGGTGCCGGTGGCGTCATCGTTGGTCCCGACGGCAAGCCGAACGTGGCAACCCCGGAGGCCACCAAGGGTCTGTCAACACTTGTCGACTGGTTCAAGCAGGGGCTGATTCCCAAGGCCGCCATTACCTGGCAAGAGGAGCAAGGACGCAAGGCCTTCCAGGACGGCGAGCTGGTCTTCCATCGCAACTGGGGCTACGTCTACAACCTCGCCAGCAAGACCGACGGTTCGTCCAAGGTCGCGGGCAAGTTTGACGTCGCGCCGTTGCCGGGTATCACCGGACCGGGCGTCTCTAGCCTCGGCGGCCACAACTACGCCATCGCCAAGAACGCAGAGAACAAGGGCACTGCAGCGGACTTCCTCAGGTGGATCTCCTCGCCTGAGCAGCAAAAGTCGAACGTCCTGGCTACCTCGCTCTCCCCGGCTGTGGAGTCGGTCTACAGCGACCCGGACGTGGTCAAGAAGTTCCCCTTCATGCCGACCCAGCTCAAGTCGATCCAAGGCGCCGTGCCACGTCCGAAGGTCGTGCAGTACGGCGACGTCACGCTAGCGATCCAGGATGCGGCGTATGGTGCGCTTCAAGGTCAGACACAACCAGATGCGGCCTTGCAAGCACTACAGGCCAAGTTGCAGACTCTGATCAAGTAGTCAGTTAGTGCCCGCAAGGTTCCCGGCGCAGCCAGGTGCTGCGCCGGGAGCTCAGCGCATTTCGAAGGAGGTAGCCGCATGGCGACAGCCACCGCGGAACCGCGCAGTGTGCCGGCGACCCAAGGCGATGGCCACAAGCATAAGAAGAACGCGCTGAGCGATGGTCAGGGCCGGCTGGCCTGGATATTGCTGGCGCCTACCCTGATCGTCATTCTTGTGGTGGCAGGCATTCCGGTCATCATGTCGCTCCGGGAATCGCTGTTCCAGACCAATACCGGCGTCGATCCCAATACCGGGTTGATTGCCGGCGGAGAGAAGTTTGTCGGGTTGGGGAACTACACGAGTATCTTCAAGGGCGGAGATATCGTGCAGGGTTCGTACGGCAGCATGGACCGCTTCTGGAATGCCTTCCTCAATACAACGTTCATCACGATCGTCTGCGTCATCTTGGAGACCATCATTGGTGTGGCGATGGCTCTCATCATGGCCAAGGCCTTCCGAGGGCGTGCCATTGTCCGAGCAGGCATATTGGTTCCCTGGGCGATCCCGACCATCGTTTCCGCACTGATGTGGAAACTTATCTTCGACGCCAACGGCGTAATGAACAAGATCATCGGCAAGCAGATTCTCTGGCTGGCCGACACAGGGGCCTCATTCTGGGCCATCATCATCGCCGATACCTGGAAAACCGCTGCATTCATAGGGTTACTGACCCTCGCGGGGTTACAGACCATTCCCGCTGAGGTCTACGAGGCGGCTAAGGTCGATGGGGCGACCACCTGGCAGCAGTTCGTCAGGATCACGCTGCCCATGGTGAAACCGACGTTGGTCGTGGCGGTCCTCTTCCGTACGCTCGACACCCTACGCATGTTTGACCTGCCATACGGCATGATCGGCCCCGGCAAATACCGGGTCGAAACCTTGTCCATCTTTTCCTACCAGGAGGCTGCGCAGACCAGATACGGTCCCGCTGCTGCCTACGCCGTGGTCTTGTTCATTTACGTTCTCCTAGTTGCCTACTTATTTGTCAGGGTGCTGGGTGCCGACGTAATCGGTGACGCCGATGCGAAACCGAAAAAGAAGAAAAAGAAGGGTGAGGGGCCACCACCTGAGCCGGCTATGGAGCAGACGATGGCCGGCGAGGCGATTGGAGGTGCGCATTAATGTCCACCACCGAAGCAGCTGAGGTAGAAGAGAGACAACTCACCTCACAAGAAGAGCTCGAAAAGCTCGCGCACCCCAAGAGACCTGCTCGCCAGCGCGTCGGCGTGGTCTTGTCCTATATCGGGATGGCGCTCATTGTCCTCTATTGCATTATTCCCTTCTACTGGATGGTCGTTTCCTCACTCAGGATCCCAAGTGAAGGGCTGAGCACGGAGTTCCTTCCGAATCCAGCGTCGGTTGAGAACTTCCAGGCGGTGTTCTCGGCTCAGAACAACTTCGGTCGCTCGCTGATCAACTCGATAATCGTGGCCGGCGTGGCAACGATCCTGACCTTGATCTTCGGGATCATTGCCGCGTACGCGCTCGCCAGGTTGCGATTCCGGGGCAAGACAGCGGTGCTCTGGCTGATCATGGCCTGCTCAATGTTCCCGATCATCATCTTGATTCCGCCACTGTTGAAGATGTTCTCTTCGACGGAGCCCTTTACCTGGTTCCCGTACTGGGTGAATACATACCAGGCAGTTATCTTGCCGAGCTTGAGCTTTGCGCTCCCGCTCGCGGTTTGGAATCTGACTGCCTTCTTCAAACAGCTCCCTGTGGAGCTGGAGCAGGCAGCGATGGTCGACGGCTGCACCCCGGGGGTGGCATTCCGCAAGGTGATCTTGCCGCTGGCAGCACCGGGCGTCTTCACGACCGCGATCATTGTGTTCATCGGAGCGTGGAATGAGTTCTTGATCGCCTTGACATTCCTGCAGGACAAGAACATGCAGACCGCCACCGTGGCGATCAGCAAGTTCACCGGCACAACCGGATTCGACACCCCATACGGCACCATCATGGCTGCCGGTGTCGTGGTAACTGTTCCGCTGATCCTTGCGGTACTGGTCTTCCAGCGCCGCATTGTTGCCGGGCTCACCGCAGGTGGCGTCAAGTAGGTAGCAGTTCCTACACCAGTTCGCAGAGCTGGCGCAGTCGCAATGGAGCGGCTGCGCCAGATCTGTGTTCAGACCATGACCATGACCGGCTCAGCTGTATCGGCGTGGCGACTGTGACCAGACGGGGGAGAGGCGCGAATCTCGACAAGATGGGCGCTACAGGAGGTGTGACGATGCCCTGCGCCGAGTAAATAGCCACCCAAGCCCGAAGGAGGCCGTGACTGCGACTGTCGCGACGATCACAGCCTTCACGACCGCTGGCCAATCAAGCGACCGGCCTGCAATTTCCAAGCCGATCAGGATGGGTGCCTGGAGGAGATAGGCCAGATAGGCCCCGCGCGCCACGCGGCTTGACGTGCCTCCTCGCGAAGTCAACCACCGCTGCGCCCAACCCAGCAGCCAAACCGACCCTGCCACCACAAGCGTCGCTTCTACGACGTCAAGCGAAAAGGCCTGCCAATGCCATCCGCCGATGAACGGCACTGCATCACGCGATAAATCTGAGATACCGATGGCCGCAGCAATCGCGATTCCCGTGGTGATCGCTACCAGTACGGTGATTCCGCAGCGCCGTACCGTACGAAGCGGCACCCGTTCAGCCCACCCCTGACCGGCCACGAAAACGCCTAGGGCGTAAAGGCCGATGCACTGCGGCCATTGCCACACATGCAGATCGAGAATCTGTTGACTTCGAGCCGGAAACTCCATCCGGACGATGAAAGATGCCACGGCAATGGCAGCAGCCACGAGAACCAGTGAAATGGCCCGCGGCTGGAATCCACGCGCTTGGGTACCCCACGTCAACAGCGCGTGGCCCACTGAAACGTAAAGCAAAATCTGGACAAACCACAGTGGGCCAGAGTCGAGGAAAGGCTGTCGAGCTTGGAGCGCTTCCCAAATCGGAAGCGGATAGCCAGCTGCGCGGTATGCCCCCCACATCAGCAAGGGCCAGATCAGCAGAGTGAACAACAGCCAAGGAAGTCCTAGCCGGATTAGTCGCTGACGAATGAACCTCGCGGGGCCGTGACGGGCGATACTGCTGGACGCCAAAAGGCCGCTGAGGAAGAAAAACGTGCCGATGACGAACAATGCAGTCGGTCCGAGAACTGTCCCCAAGATCAGCTCCAAGTGCCGGGGCATGGTCGCCTC
>JBJMIR010000003.1:0-8628 GCA_045806785.1 Propionibacteriaceae bacterium
AACCAAATTAAGCGAAAGGTTGATCGCCGACCAGCTAGGGCACTCCGATGTGAGCATGACCGCTCGCGCGGCTTCGATCGGAGCGGCGGTGTCGCACCCGGCCGGCCGACTTGAGATAAGCCGGACCGCGGCTCCGGTGTCTCCCAATCTGATGTGGCAGCAACCATCACGCCCGCCCGCTCCACGCACTTGTGTCGGCTCGTCCGTCAAGCCAGATCCGACGGCCCCTCGCACGCGCACCTATTTGGCTGTAGATAGAAAAGCCGCAAGGCCCGAGGCGGGGGATCCCCGCCTCACATCGCCTTAAGCATTGAGGAGGGCTGTTGGCAGTCAGCCCGCGTCACACATGGGGGATCCCATCGCCGTGCGTGGGACAGCTGCTACCTGGGCCAATGTCTCTGGCCGCGACGGCGTCGCGAATCGGCTCGCCTAAGGCCTTCTCGACAGCAACGGATGCGCGCGGCAACACTCGCGCATGTTGAGCGGATTCGGAGCCGTAGTATCGCACAGCCCCATGTGTTCACCCGAGGCTCTGAACCCCTTAATCATGCTCGCTACGGTGGGCGGGAGGGTCGCAGCGGACAGTCGGATAATGCACGCGGAGGGGGAGATGATCACAGAGCGGTCGCACAGCTACGTCCCGCGCCTGCGTCGTCGGAGTGATGCTGCATCGAAATGGCAGTCGATGGCCTCAGCACTCGTGGTTCAGATGGCTCGGGCGGACCGGCTTGGTGAGACGACCGCAACAACAGCGTGCCAAGTAGGTGACTTTGTCGGCCACGGGTGATGGACCAGGAGCTGACGTTCGCTCTAGGAGATCGCCGTCCAGGTGGCAGTGGATTGCGTTGTTGTTGCTGCTTGGAGCAGTCTTCGTCGGACTGCGGGCGGCTCACGGTGTGCAGGCACATCCGGTCCCGCTCATGTTGTCGACCGGCAGGGTCGTGGTGGTGGGTCTCCGCGGACGCTATGAACTCACGCCGGGCGACCTTTCGGTGCTGAACGCGCATGCCGGGAAGGTCCAGGTGGCGGCGGTGTCGGTTCGGCCGCGCTACATCGGAGACTGTGCGGCCGCCGGATGGGCCACGCTGGGCGCCGGCCGTCGAACAAGTCTTGAAGGACTGTGTGACCCCTCGGTCAAGGGGCAGCGAATTCCTGACTGGCCCCAACGTTTGGCTGCTGCGGCGGCACGATATGGGGATGCCCAGCCCGGGACGCTGGCCGCATCGGTACCGGGATGCGTGGCGGCGGTGGGACCGGGTGCCGCGCTTGCTGCAGCTCGTCCCGATGGCACGGTGGCCCGTTATGACTCCGTGGGCCAGTTCCTGGCCAACGGTTTGGCTACACCCTGTCCTCTCACGTTGGTCGACCCGGGCGAGGAGGCGGACGTGATCATCGGTGTCATGGCCCCCCGATCGGACCAGACCCTGATCGTAACTGGCGTCGGGCCGCCGGCTGGCTCCCACGATCCTCGTTTACAGGTGATGTACATCGTTGGCTCCGCACCTGCTGGATGGCTGACCTCCGCGAGTACCCGCCGGACGGGAGTCGTCAACCTGAGCGATTTAACCCGCAGCCTGATCGACTTCGGGAGAGGCAGTGTTGGCACCGAGACGGCACACGTTGACGGTGCTCCATTGCAGGTCACCCTCGCGAATGTGACCGCCGCCGACGCGCAGCACCACCTCGACGCGGTAGGCGCGCTATCCCATGCGGTGCTGCGCGGTGATCTTGCGTTGGGTATCTGCGGCGCCGCGCTGCTGGTCTTACTCGTGATCAGTGCCGTGAAGCACAAATTAGGACTCGTCCGGGTCATCGCCGGATGGGCTTGCATTCTTCCCGCTGCCATGATGTTGACCGGCGCCGTGCCGTGGTACGAGACACGCTCCCCAGGCCTGTTCTTGACCATGGTGGTATCCGGCTGGGGGATCGTGCTTACGGTCATCGCCTTGACGGCAGCGCGGCACCTCAACCTACCGGTCGCGGTTGCGGGCGCGGCGTTGACGGTGGCTGCGTTCAGCGCCGACGCGGCATTGGGGGCGGTGATGGAACCGGGTTCGATGCTCAACTCCAGACCAGTCAACGGTGGACGCTGGTACGGATTTGGCAACGTGACTTTCGCCGTCTATGCCTCCGCCGCGCTGATCGTTTTGGGCTATCTCGCTCACCGGCTCCGCATGGCAGGCCGCCGCCGCATCACCCCAATCGCGCTCGCCGTCGTCGGCTTCGGCGTCGTGCTCTGTGACGGTTGGCCCTCGATGGGGGCGGACTTTGGCGGAGTGCTCGCTCTAACACCGATCCTCGTGTGGCTCGTGCTGGCTTTCTCCGATGTACGAATAACCTGGGCCAGAGTACTGGCCGGCGGCGCGGCGGCTGTCGTAGTGGCAGGCGTCATCTCGTGGCTGGACTGGCGGCGCGGCGCCGCTGCCCGTAGCCACCTAGGCGTCTTCTTCCAAAGAATCCTCGATGGTGACGCCGAAAACATCGTTATCCGCAAGGCAATAGCCGCCGGGGCATCAATAGTCACGCCCGTGGGGATCGGCTCGCTGGTCATCGGCGTGGCCGTGTGGATCGTCATCTTCGGTCGTCTGGTGCCGAGGTTGGCGGGTGAATTTAGCACCATTCACACGACGGCCGTCGCTGCACTGAGCGTCGCCATCCTCGGCACGTTATTAAACGATGGCGGAATCACTATCTGGTACACCATGACCGCAGCCATTGCAATCAGCGTCACAGCGTTGTGGGTCGATGCCGCCTACCGGGGCGGCCTGCCAGATGTGCTGAGCCCCGCTTCGGGGAATCGAGGTGACCATCTGCCGCCCGGATCGATCCGGAGCCTGATGGATAAGGACACATGATCAGCTGACGATTTCCACCAGGCCGCTTCGGATGGTGCTTGGCACGCTTTACGACACGCTCATGCGTTCGGGTAGAGCGTGTGGGCACCCAGGCCACCAAGATG
This sequence comes from Propionibacteriaceae bacterium, assembly GCA_045806785.1. Taxonomy (GTDB): domain Bacteria; phylum Actinomycetota; class Actinomycetes; order Propionibacteriales; family Propionibacteriaceae; genus Microlunatus. Next base: position 2,960 of record JBJMIR010000003.1, read on the forward strand.
CAAACGGTTCGTACGTCCCCAGCACGGGTAAACGATCAACCGGACCACGCCAAAAGCCGACCGTCAAATACTCTGCGCGGCTACGGGTACCGCCTCGACCTGACCAGGAGTCAACCCGAACGTGACATCTGTCCGCATCCGCCCGGGTTTTCGTCGCCTGGCACCGCTCACCCGCTACATCTCTACGCACGCAGTCCTTGCAGTCACCGCGAGCGTGGGCGGGCTAGTCATCTTGGGCCTTACCGCAGCCAGCGCCGCAGTCTACGACGCTGTCGCGGAGAAAGACGGAATCTCCAGCCTCGATCGGCCCGCCCTGGACCACGTCATCGCCTGGCGTACGCCGCTCGCCAACCGGATTTTCACCGGCTTCACCCACCTCGGTGGCCCGCTGCTCATGACCCTGATCGCCAGTGCTGTCACGCTACTGATGGTTTGGCGATGGCGCTCTCTCACTCCGCTTATCCTGATGATCATCGCGGTCGCCGGATCGCTCACCTTCACCAACGTCGGGAAGGCGATCGTTGGGCGGGCCCGGCCGCCGCTCAGCGACGCCGTGCCGCCGTACGAGCACGCCTTCTCATTTCCTTCCGGTCACACGCTGAACAGCACCGTCATCGCTGGCCTGGTCGCCTATCTCGTCGCCACCCGGCTCAGCAGCCGCCTCGGCATCGCCCTGTGCGTCGTTCTGGCCGCCGCCTGGGCGGCCGCGATGGGTTTCAGTCGGGTCTTCCTTGGCCACCATTGGCTCACCGACGTTATCTTCGCCTGGCTGCTCGGCCTCGCCTGGCTCGCGCTGCTCATCACCGCGCACCGAATATTTCTCGCTCTCCGCATCGTCGAAACCTCACCCGAGCCGTCCCAACGGGCCGGCCAGCCTTTCTCCAGCACCGGGGGGAGCGGTGCTAATCGAATTGAGGATTAGCTAGATCCATAGAGCACGAGCGGCCCGGCGATGCCGAACAGGACATAGCCCAGCGAGACGAGAATGGCCACGATCGCATCCGCCGCGCCATCAACTTCGGTACGTGCCTAAGGTGATGAGTTGCTGCGATATGTGGGTAAAAGTTCACCCTTGGCCCTGCTGGTGCCACGGTGACTCCGCCGTACTAGGGGCCTGGGTGTCTAGGTCGGCGGTTCTTCTTTTGTTTGTGCTCCACATCGAGGGTCTGTTCTAGGTAGGTGAGGAGCCAGATGAGCGCGGTGATGGCGACGAAGATGGCGAGGGTAATTTCCGCGAACCCGTCGAAATTGTTCACTTATCGGCGATCCCCTGCGTGCTCTCCGCTTCGACTGTGTGTTCTTTCGAGCTGCTCACTCGGTTCGGATGCTGCAGGCTGAACTCGAATACCGGTGTAGATGACGAGGGCAGCAAGGCTCGCCGCTACCAGGCTGACGGCTGCGAGCGGGATCTTAGACAGCGGGGTTGGGGACCACTCGGCGCCTCTGAGCGAGATGGGATCGGCCGGAGCGTCAAAAATGCTGAGAGCGAAGGCGAGGGCTACCGCAATCCACAAGATGGCGTGTTGGTGGGCCAACACACTGCGCAGCGCGGGGAGTCGGGCTTGTACTGGTTGGCCGGCGAACTTGCCTGGTGGCCGGTCCCCAGTGAGGAAGGTCTTGTAGGTCTCAATGCTGGCGACGGCGAAGCCTGCGGAGGTGAGAAGAAGAGTCACCCAGCTGTCGGTCAGCAATGAGAAGGGGACCGCCCATGCTGTGGCGATGGCGGGGCTGCGAAGAAACTTCCAGCCGCTGAAGCCTTCGATGGGCGCATCTTTCCAGGCCCCGCCGACCGCGGTGGCCCACCCGCCGGCCGAACCTACGGTTGTGATCAACAACACCGTGGGGATCGGAGGAAGCGCGTGTTGCATTGCGTCTATCCATGCCAGGCCGGCGATCGTCGTGACGGCCACGGCGACGCCGACGGTATAGCGCGGAAGGGGGTGGTCGACGGGTCGTCCGCGGAAGCCGAGTCGCATCGGAATGGTGTAGTGGCTCTGGTCTTGTTCGCGCACGATGGCCTTCCACCATTCAGTGGCGAGGCGTTCAACCGCGTAGACGGTGCCCATCAGCGCCAGCGGGCTGGAGCCGGGTTTGGCCATAGTCGCGACGAGCAAGACGGCCAGTGCGGATGCGAGGAGGATGCTGCGTAGGTAACTGGGCAATCGGAAGCCCTCGTACGGAGCGTCTTTGAAGGCACCCCAGCTGGCGGCGTGCAGACCAATGAGGAGCCCGACGCCCGCGGCGGCAACAAGAATCATGACGGGACCGACGACCGGTCCCTTAGGCCGAGGTGAGGGTTTACGCGCCTCGGGTTGCTGGGGTATTCCTGACGGCGTGCGAGCCGCCAAATTCCGGCTCCGATCGCCGCTAGCGCCACCAGCTGCACTGTCACCGTGGCTGGCGTGCTAAAGAGTCGTTCACCGAAAACCGTCGTGGCGAAGAGGAGGGCGACCAACACGTCGATGAGGTTCAGTACGGGCATGGACACCGACAACCTGACCGCACGATATGACCGCTGGTTGAGCAGCAGCCCCCAGCCGCCCATGACCAATACCGCCCAAATCGGCCAATTGTCGACAACATTGAACACCCCACCCTGAGCCTGCGTAACGACGATCTTGATCAAGCCGGCGACAAGCCCGAACAACACACCGGCCGCGGCACCCCACAACACACCGCGTTGCGCCGGGGACTTCAATCGCAGCCCTCCCAGGGCGCAGGCGGTGGCCACGGCAACGCCGCCCGCGAGCAGGATCCCGGCGACGTTGCCATCGGCCCTCGGCTGCCCGCTGCGGAATGTGGTTACCGACAAGAACAGGGCCAGCCCGGCCCAGGTGCAAGTCGCCCAGCCCAATTCGGCCCAGGCGGGGAGTCGCCCGTCAAGCCCGGCCCGTACGAGGACGGCAAACACGGTGGCGCTGATCACAATGGGCTGCACGAGCGCAACGGATCCGAGCGCAAGTGCCGCTGCGTGAAGGCCGAAGCCGACCGCGCTGAGGCCGATTCCGACCAGCCAGCTCGGCTGCCCCGCCAGCTGCATCAACCAGCGCTTCGTGGAGCCGTCGGCTTGACCGGCGGAGCCCGCGGCGTGGTGCTGTAGCGAGGTAGCGACCGCAAACACCGCAGCAGCGAGACCGGCGACAAAAATGGCGAGGATCACCACTACGCCCGTTCCCGCTGCGATAGGGCTTTGACAACGACCGACCCGCGTGAGGTAGCGCCGAGCTGCATTCGAGGGTTTCGCGTTGCCGATCCGGCCCAGCTAGTCACCAGCTGAGACGTGCCGCTTGGCCATACGATTGGGCTGGTAGCGATCGTTGTGCCCCTTCTTTGCGCCTGCAACAGCAGGAGCCATTGAAGCGACTGCGTTGCCGGGTCCTCTGGATCGTCGGAGGAGTCGATCTCCTTGTGCTCAAGCTGACCAGCGCTGATCGCGAAGGTCAGCGTGGATCCAGCCCGTGCCACCACAGGTCCAAGGTCGACAAAGTCAGGGCTGCCGCGATGCCAGGCGGCCAGACTGAGCCGTCCGGCCGAGGCGCCAACGTCCTCCAGGCTTACCCTGATTGTCACTTGGTTGGGTGATGCAGCCACCTCGCACAGGATTGGCGTTGCGGCCAGCCGCGGGGCGCCGACTTGGCGGTCCTCAGCACTTAGCAGCCGGTCGAGATGCGGGCCGAGCGTGTAGGTCGGCAGTTCGCCATCGCCATACTTTACGGTTGCGCTCAGAACGCGGTTAAGTTCGACGAGATCTTCGGGCGTTCCGATCTTTGCTGTCAGCAATCTCAACCGTCGTCGGTCCTCGAGCTCGCCCAGCACGGAACGCGGGAGATATGGAAAGACCTCTGCTTGCATCACATCGAGGAACTCCTTCCGCTCGTCCGGTACAGCCGCCATGAACGGTCGGTTCAGAGCCGGAGGGAGAGTGCGCACGAAGATCCGCCGGAGCAGGCGATCCCGACGCAGGCCCGGTGTCGTATTGGCCACAACCAGCCCAACCATCCGGGCGGTTGTCAGCCGCTTGTTGCTCAGCGTCTGCTGCTGCCGGGACAGGTTGCTGCCGTCAGGCAGCATCCGCCGGTGGTAAAGGTCCTTGTCGCCTAGAACGCTGATCTTTCGGGCAGCGAAAAGGCAGGATGCCATGAACACCTGGTCCTCACCTTGGACCATGTCCTCGCAAAATCGGAGACCCAGCCGTTCGATCAGCGACCGCCGGATCAACTTGTGCGGAGTGAGAGAGCGCCAGACGCCGTCCCCGAGGATGTCAGCATCAAGGACCGCTTTGGCCGGACCTGGGTCTGGATTTGGCCGGCCGATCCAACTGACACGTACCGCTACGATGTCGGAGTCCTCTCGATCCGCAGTGTCGACGAGCCGCCGCAGCGCATCCGGACCAAGGAAGTCGTCGGCATCGTGGAAGAAGACATACGACCCGGTGGCATTGGATAGGGCGCGGTTGCGGCCAGCGCTGGGACCTCCGGTATGTGGCTGCCGGAAGATCTTGAGGTTCCCTCGTTGGCCCCCAAGCTCACGGAGATAGCGCCAGGTACCGTCGGTTGAACCATCATCGACAACAAGGATCTCGACCAAGTGTGCTGGGAGGCTCTGGGCCGCGAGCCCGTCCAGCGCGTTCGCGAGCAGGGTGCCGGCGTTGTAGGTCGAGATGATGACCGACACCGCAGGGACGGGCCTCCGCTGTTCCCGTCCACCGAAACGGATCGCGGCTAAAGGCATCAGCTGGTTCGGTTTCATCGACCCGACCCTCGACAGCGAATCGGGCCCCCCGCCGTCAGCCTGGCAGCCGTGGACCGCCGACCGCGAGCTCGGCTCTCGAAATAGCGGCTGCTCTCCGAGAGCACGCGAACGCATCGCCGGATCGCGATCGTTGTCGTTGCGTGGTGGCCAACCACCGACAACTGGCCGCGCGTCGGCGCCAGCACTGTGATCAGCAGCCGAATCGTGCTGGGCTTGGCACCGCCGTTGGGGCCGAGGAGCCCCACAATCTCACCCTAGGATGCGGTGAATCTGACATTCTCAACAGCCCTGCGGCCGCCGTCGCGTTTGGTGAGTCGCACGCTTCCAATGTGATGCTGGTCATCGGCCTGTCTGTTCTTCGCGGACCAGTGGCGCCCGCCGGTTTGGGCGTCCACTGAGGGTCGTCGGTGCCCACACCCGGCAACGGTAGGCAGTCGACATGAAGCGCCCATTAAGGCGCGGTCTGCCCGCCGGGTCGTGGAATGTCTTCTGGCGTTGGTCAGGTGAGGAGGAGAGTACGGCTATGCATGTCTTGGTGGCGGAGGATGAGTCGCGGCTGGCGACTCTCCTGGCGCAGTCGCTCTCAGAGGCCGGGTGGGTCGTGGACGTGCGGCATGACGGCCAGGCTGCGCTGGATGCCGCTCTCGGACGAACGGGAACGACCTACGATGTGTTGCTGCTGGACTGGATGTTGCCGGTTTTGGACGGACTCACGGTGTGTCGCCGGCTCCGACAGGTTGGAGTTCGGACGCCGGTGCTCATGCTCACCGCTCGGTCCGCTGTCCCCGACCGGGTCGGCGGACTGGACGCCGGAGCCGATGACTATCTGGTAAAACCGTTCGACCTCGACGAGCTCCTAGCGCGGCTCCGGGCCCTTCACCGACGCACCAGTGGTGAGGAAGATGACGAGGCGCTGA
>JBJMIR010000004.1:0-94685 GCA_045806785.1 Propionibacteriaceae bacterium
ATGCATGCATGGCTTCGTTGCTGCAGATCAGAGGCGTACCCGACCAGACGCGTCGCGAGCTTAAGGCGCGGGCCGCCGCTCGGGGCCAGTCTCTGAACGCCTACCTCCTTGAGTTGGTCGATCGAGAGGTCGCGCGACCGACGGTCGCCGAGGTCCTCCGGCGGGCCGGGCAGCGCGCCGAACGTGCGACCGGATCCGCGGTCGGCATCGTCGACGCCGCGCGGGTCGCGCGTGAGGACCAGTTGATTCGCCGGCGTGGCGCGTGATCGTCGTCGATAGCGCGGCCGTGGTCGATGCGCTGACGGTCGCCCCGGGCAGCGAGGATCTTCGCGCCGAACTCACCGCGGAAGAGCTGCACGCGCCGACACTGCTGGACTTGGAGATCGTCTCCGCACTTCGAGGACTAACCCTTGGCGGTCAGCTCAGCGCATCCCGGGCACAGGATGCGTTGACCGACTTCGATGACCTCGCTATCCAGCGCTGGCCCAGCGGCTCCGCACTCCGATTGCGAGCGTTCAGCCTCCGCGACAACCTCACCGCCTATGACGCCGCCTACGTGGCCCTCGCCGAAGCATTGGGGTGTCCGTTAGTCACCAGAGACGCGCGACTGGCGCGCTCCAGCGGACACGACGTACAGATCCGCGCCCGCTGACGGGCCCAGGGGCTCCCGCCGTCGGGACCCCAGTTGCACCCTGGCCACAAGCTAGGAGCACGCGAGGCCGTCCGCTGAAATGCCCGCGATAGGGAGCCCTAATCGCGCCGAGGCCGAGCCAGATTCATTAGCTGAAAAAGCCGCGACCGGGTGAATGCCGTCACCTCTCCACTGAAGGGCGTATGGGCCAGATTCTTGACGCAAGACAGAACTGACCAGCGACCCGTTGCAGAACGTGCAGATCGATGCCAGCGTCGGCCATCCAGGCCGCCGTGGCCTAGGTATGTCTGTTGTAGGACGTAAATAAGCCCTCGGACAAGGTAGTCATACCGGGCTCGACGTGCGCACGGGTCAAGAGCGGAGGCTCCCGGATGACACGACGGTCAAGAGCCGCGTGAGGTTCTGCTCAGATGAAGCGGAGGGCGGACACTTGGGCGAGTGTGAAGGAGACCGAGCCCTCCGAGACAGGAGGCAAGTTACCGAGGCGCTCCTGCGCCTCGTCCAGGTCAGAGGCGCTGAGCACAATCCACAGGCGTTGTCCGCGCTCATCGATCCAACCGCCGTGGAACATTCCTGCGTCGGTCATGGGACCGAGCCATGCCTGCGCGGCGCGGCGCGACTGGTCTTCGATCGGCTGGTGGATGGTTCCCTCGGCGACGATCAGCATGGTGGCTGTCCTTCCGGTGATTAGTTGTATCGAGGGCTGAGGCGCTGCGGCCGGCCGGGGTGCTACCGGTGGCTGGCGAGCCAGTAGGCGAAGGTCGTGTGTCCAGGTGCGCGTTGAGCCTCGTGAGCGATGCATCGGTGAGCCGGGTCGAACTATAGAGCCTGGCCATCACCTACGACCTTAGGTGGGTCGTGGTCGAGGGCCAAGACGATCCGGATCAGGTCAGGTCAGGTCAGCTTATGGGGGCCGGGCGGCGATCTAGATGATCCGTTGTTGAGCGCACAATCGTGTACGGCTGACCAGCCTCTTTGATTGCTGTTCCTGGATGAGCTTCGCGCGCAAGTATTCGCTGTCGAGAATCGGGGCTCAGCACCAACGACTAGCTGAAGGTGGTCGAGGACTACGTCGGTACCAATGCCCGTGATCGTGTCGACGCCCCTGCTCGACGGGGCTGCCGATGATGGTGCTAGTCATGTCCGGGTGTATGGAGCAGCGGTACGCCGCTGTGCGGCGGTGTTGAAGCTTGACCCTTTGATCCGTAGGTCCATCTGAGGGTCCGCTATGGTCCCTGTCAGGCGGGTGATCGTGCGGGATGATCTTGGCGGACGGACTGATCGTCGGTCAGGTTGCTGTCAGCTTATTGATCATGGGGAGTCCACTCGGCGACCGTTGAGTAACTTTCACTTGGGCAAATCACGGATGAGCCGGTGAATTGCCTCTCAGCCGGGTTGCGCAGTCGGGCGCAGCAAGATCTCGTTGAGGGTCACACGGCGTGGCCTGGTGACAGCAAATGCGATTACGTCGGCCACGTCGGCGGGTTGGATGGCCAGCCGCCTGTAGAAGTTTCGGCGTTCTGCTTGGTGGCTTCGTCGGTGATGTGGTCGGTGAGCTCTGTGGCGACGGCGCCGGGCTCGATCACCGTCACGCGGATCTCGGGTTGGAGCTCTTGGCGGAGCGCTTCTGACCAGCCGTTCAAGCCCCACTTCGTTGCCGCGTAGGCCGCATTACCTGCTCGCGCGGTCCGGCCAGCCACCGAGGAGATGTTGATCAAGTCCCCGCCGCCGTCACGCAGCTGAGGTAGAAACACCTCGGTCGCGGTCATTGCCCCGAGCAGGTTGACCTCGACTGCGGCGGGCCTCTTCCCGCTGCTCAGTCCCGAACGGGCCGAGCAACATCACCCCGGCGTTGTTGATCAACGCCTCGGCGCGGCCGAGGGCCGTGCTGGTCTGCTCTGCCGCCGCCACCATGGCCTCACGGTCGGTGACATCGGCGGCGATCGCCACAGCGCCATCGCCGAGCTCGGACGCCAGCGCCTTCAGACGCTCGACTCGGCGGGCCAGCAGCGCTAGCCGATGCCCTTGAGCGGCCAGGGCACGCGCGGTGGCGGCACCGATGCCGGATGAGGCTCCCGTGATGACCGCGACTGGGCCAGCAGGATCGATAGTGAAGGCGTTTCACTCCTCGCAGTGCGCGTTCGTTGAGTTCACTCAATTGACAGCAGGCGGTGTCGGGATTGGTCAGCGACGCAACGCCACTCGTCGGATTTCAGCGGTTGATCCAGCGCTGCATATGGGCGGGATAGCGGTCGCCGGTGAGATCGACCTGGTCAGCTGCCGTGGTGATCTCGGCGAGATCAGCCTCAGAGAGCTGCAGGTCGGCGGCCGCGGTGTTCTCCCGGAGCCGGTGCAACTTGGTAGTGCCCGGAATGGGCACGATCCACGGCTGCTGCGCCAAGATCCAGGCCAGCGCGACCTGTGCCGGTGTGGCGCTGTGGCGGGCAGCGACCGCTTCGAACAACTCGACCAGGGCATGGTTGGCGGCCCGGGCCCGCTCGGTGAACCGGGGGAGGCTGGCGCGCAAATCACCCTCACCGAAGGAGGTGGAGCTGTCGATGGTGCCGGTGAGGAAGCCCTTGCCGAGCGGACTGAACGGGACAAGGCCGATGCCGAGCTCCCGCAGCGTCGGCATGACCTCGGCTTCGGGTTCGCGCCAGAACAGCGAGTACTCGCTCTGCAGAGCGGTGACTGGCTGGACGGCGTGAGCGCGTCGGATGACCTCCACACCGGCTTCGGACAGGCCGAAGTGGCCGACCTTGCCGGCGTCGATGAGGTCCCTGACTGTGCCGGCGACGTCCTCGATCGGGACATCGGGGTCAACACGGTGCTGGTACAGCAGGTCGATGCGTTCTACGTTCAGCCGCCGCAGCGATTCCTCGACGGTGGAGCGGATGTGCTCGGGTCGGCTGTCCAGTCCGGTGGAGCGGCCGCCGTCGACGCTGAACCCGAACTTGGTGGCGATCACCACCTGGTCCCGCACGGGCGCGAGCGCCTTGCCGACGAGCTCTTCGTTGGTGAACGGTCCATAGACCTGGGCGGTGTCGAAGAAGGTGACGCCGAGATCGACGGCGGCACCGATGAGGTCGATGCCGTCCTGCTCGGCGATGTCGAGACCGTAGGCATGGCTGAGGCCCATGCAGCCCAGGCCGATCGCGGAGACCTCCAGTCTGCTGCCGAGGGTTCGGGTGATCATGTTGTCTCCTTGTATCGGTTGGTCAAGCGATGTAGTTCGGCTTGTTTCCTGACGTTGGTCCTGTCAGGCGACGCAGGTAGGTAGGACCGGCGGTCAGTCGGCGAAGGCGGCTTTGGCGACCTGAATGGCGGACATGGCGCGGGGCCAGCCGGCGTAGAAGGCGAGGTGGATGATCACCTCTTTGAGCTCGTCCTCGGTGAGCCCGTTGGTTTTCGCCAGCAGAAGATGGTTCCGCAGCTGCTCGGTGTTGCCGCCAGCGACGAGGGCGGCAACGGTGATCAGACTGCGGTCTCGTTTGGGCAGCGCGGCGCGTTCCCACACGTCACCGAACAGCACATCGTCGGTCAGCGCCACCAGCTTGGGGGCGAAGTCGCCGATGGCACGCTGCGCTGGCGTCAGGTCCTCGCGGTCTGACATGGTTTCTCCTTCCGTGTGCGGCTGGGGGTTATCGGCCGGGGGTATTCGTCGCCGGTGAGGTGGTCGCCCCATTCGGTGACCGGACCGGGCTGGCCATCGGCGAGGTCCTCAGACATGGCGAGGTGGGTCATGAAGTGACTCGGGGCGGCGCCGTGCCAGTGCCACTCTCCCGGTGGGGTGATGATGGTGTCTCCCGGACCGGCCTGCAGGACTTGACCGCCGCGGGACTGCACAAGCCTACGGCCGTCGAGGATGTGCAGGGTCTGGCCGTTGGCGTGTCGGTGCCAGGCGGTGTGTGCGCCGGGTGCGAACCGGACGACGCCCACCCGCAGCCTCGATGGCGGCTCACCCTGGGCGATCATGTCGACCCACACATCACAGGCGAACGTCTCGGCCGAACCTTGGTCATTGGCCGTTTCGGCTGGATTTCCACGGTTGGTTCTCCACTCAGCGGTAGGTCTCGTGGCCACTGCCGCGGGCACCGGCGACGGTGACCTGCGCGGAGCGCGCGTCGATCTCGGCAACCTCTTCGCCAGTCAGCGTGACGTCGGCGGCCTGGATGTTCATCGCTGAACCCTCCAAGGTGCCGAGAAGTCTCTTCTCCATGGTGTACGTCCTCTCTGCGTAGCAGGTGCGCTTTGGGTGTTGTGTGGTTGGTGGGGGTCCGCTGGTCATGCTCACCGGGTGCGGAGCCCGGCCGCCCGGAGCCAGGTCTCGACATCGGCTCGGTGCTGGGTGACCTCTTCACCGCGGACTGCCAGGCCGTCGCCGATCCGCGCTCCTCCGCAGGCCGCGGCGTAGTCACGTTGGACGCTGCCCAGGCCGCTCACGGCGTAGGTGACGAACGGCAGAACGGATTTGGCGGTGAAGTCGTGGCCCTCAGTGAAGCTGGTCATGATCATCGGGGCCCGCACGTTCCAGATCGGGCTGCCCAACAACACAGTGTCGTAGTCCGCGATAGAGTCCAGCGGGTTAGCGATCCCCGGACGGACGTCGCTGTCTTGCTCAGCGACGTTGCGCTGCACCGTTTGGTCATAACTGGCCGGGTACGGGTCCGCGGCCTCGATGCGGTGCACGTCGCAGTCGATGAGCTCGGCGATCATCCCCGCGAGCACCTCGGTGTTGCCGACCTCCAGATCCCGCAGGCCGCCGAAGTAGTAGTTCTCTCCCGCCCGGGAGAAGTAGGCCAGCAGGATCCGCGCCGCTGTGCCGCTGGCCGACGGCGATGGTGTGGCCTGTTCCGGCATGGTGGTCTCCGGGATGGTCGTCGTGGAGCAGCTGGCTGCGCCGTGCCAGCCGACGACGCCGAGCAGCACAGCTCCCCTCAGCAGGGCGCGTCTGGCCAGGGGCGTGTTCATGGGTGTTCCTCATCCGGATGGGACAGGGCGGGACAGCGGCAGCAGGCGCATGGCGGGTGCCGCCCGGTTCAGTCCTCGGGGATGGAGCGTCCGAAGTTTTCCAAGGTGATGGCTTCGGGCTCCGGGCCGCCGCGCTTACCGGTATCCAGGGCGTCGATCGCGGCGAGCTCCTCGGTGGAGAGCTCGAAGTCGAACACGTCAATGTTCTCGGCGATCCGAGCCGGGTTGGTCGACTTCGGGATAACCGAACGACCCTGCTGCAGATGCCAACGCAGCATCACCTGAGCGGGAGTCTTGTCGTACGCCTTGGCGATGTCACCGATGACCGGATCCTCCAGGGTGCTGCTGTGCTGCCCGTCGCGGTAGAACGTGATACCGCCAATCGGTGACCAAGCCTGTGTCAAGATGTCGTGCTCGGCGCCCAAGACTTGGACGTCTCTCTGTTGGAAGTAGGGGTGGACCTCGATCTGGTTCACCGCAGGCACCATGCTGGCACTGTCGAGCAGGCGGGTGAGGTGATCGACCATGAAGTTGCTAACCCCGATTGCGCGCACCTTCCCCTCCGCAAGCAGGATCTCGAGCGCCCGGTACGCCTCCAGCGTCGCGTCGAACTCCGAGGGCAGTGCCTGGTGCAAGATCAGCAGGTCGATCTGGTCGACTCCGAGCTTGCGGGCGCTCTTCTCGAAGCCGTGCAACGTCTTGTCATAGCCGTAGTCACTGATCCAGATCTTGGTCTCCAAGAACACCTCGGACCGGTCCAGCCCAGAGCTGTGCACGGCTTCCCCGACCTGCCGCTCGTTACCGTAGGCGGCGGCTGTGTCGATGTGGCGATACCCGGCTTCCAGAGCCGCAGACACTGCGGCCCGCGTCTCTTCCGGCGGAGTCTGGAACACACCGAACCCAAGGGCGGGCATGACGACGCCGTTGTTCAGCGTCAGCGTCGAGAGATCAGGCATGGGATCACTTCCTCGTTTCTCTCCGGGTGGTCGCCGAGTCGATTCCTTCTTCACTGGTTCACGGTTCGGATCAGAATGGGCGAGGGCTGTCCTCAATCCAACCGTGGAGGACCGGTCGGCCCGCTCTGCTCCGGCGCGGTGTTCTGAGTAGCGCTCCACGCGGCGAGCAGATGGAGCTGGTCCTCAGCCGGGCTGCCCGGGTCGGCGGTGTAGGCGATCAAGACCAAATCGTCGCCGGGCAGCTCGAGCGCGTTGCCGGTTAGCTCGATGTCACCGACTACCCGGTTGTGCAGCCGTTTGCGGGTGGTGCGATGCAGTCGTACGTTCTGCCGGGCCCACCGGGCTACGAACTCGTCGCTGCGCGTTGACAGCTCCCCGATGAGATCAGTCAGAACCCGGTCGCGCGGGTCACGCCCAGCCTGAATCCGCAACGCGCCGGTCAGGTCATCGGCAACCGCATCCCAGTCCAGGAAGAAGCCGCGAGAGTGCGGGTCCAAGAACAGGTACCGGGCCAGGTTCAACGGCAACTGCTCATCATCGAGCGCACCCCCGTACAACGCCTGACACAGTTCGTTCGCGGCCAAGATCTCCATTCGAGCCGTCCGCACATATGCGGGGATGCCGGTCATGGCTGCCAAGATCGCCAATATTGCCGGCCGAGGCGTGGCTGCCGAGGGCTTGGGACGGCGCTCCCGGCGAGGCGTCGTGTCGCTGTTGCGGGCCAGGTCGAGCAGGTGCTGGCGTTCGGCATCGTCGAGCTGCAACGCCCGGGCGACCGCATCCAGCACCGATGGCGACGCGCCAGCGAGGTTGCCGCGTTCGAGTCGGGCGTAGTAGTCCACGCTCACCCCGGCGAGCATGGCGACCTCCTCTCGCCGCAGACCCTGCACGCGGCGCTTGCGGCCATAGGACGGCAGCCCGGCCTGCTCCGGGCTGAGCCGGGCCCGGCGGCTGGCGAGGAAGTCCTGGACGTCCCTGCGGTGATCCACAGTGACGACGCTAGAGCCGGTCGACGCTGTGTAACAGGACCTGTCAGTACACGGCTCAGCAGGTCCTCCCGCCACGCTCGTGGACTGATTCATTGAAGCAACCCCGATCTGGGCGCCGGGCTTGATCACGCGATCACGGTCCGTCGAACCGACCTGCTACTCATCTTAAGAGTGCGGGCCCGTACCGGACTGGGATGATGAAGACCGTGCTTATCGGGACAAGTCTGGACCGTTGGAGGGCGATGATCCGATGCACCGGCGTGGTCGGCATAGTCACGATCGTGCTGCTGTTCACATCGCTCATTGCGTCCTCCCCTGGAGAACCGCCGTTCATCGCCACCGCCGAGCAGGCCCAGGCATACTTCCTCAACCTCAGCCAGGGTTGGATACAGGCCACGATGGCGGTGACGAGCCTGTCGGCAATTGGCCTGATCTGGTTCGTCGCCGGGCTGTGCCTGCTGTTCGGCCGGGCAGAGGGGAGTCCACCGTGGCGGTCAGCGGTCGCGCTGGTGTCTGGGGTCCTGCTGCCGACGTATTTGCTGCTCAACTCGACCTGGAATGTCGCCTCTTTCGGCGCTCGTGATCTTGATCTGGCGGTGGCGAGTTACGCGTTCGACACCGCCAGTCTTGGGCTTGCCAATATTTGGCTGGCTATGGGCAGCTTTGCGGTGTGCTGCGGTTGGGTCATCCTGTCGACCAGGCTGGTCGGTCGTTGGCTCGGCTGGTGGGGGATCGCTAGCGGGGTCGGCCTCGCGATCTCGAGGTTCTTCTGGACGCTCGAGTTCTGGTACTTGCCGTACGTCGCTTTCTGGATCTGGATGATCATTATCTGCATCCAATTCGTGCGAAAGCCGGGCGCTCTGCTTAGGGCGGCAGACGGGCGAACCGGCGAGCCCGGTGAGCTGCCGTGACCGCGGTGAGTGCGGCGATCACCCCAGGCCCCAGGCTGCGTCAGCACCATGGCGTTTTAGGTCGCGCGCCTGCGGGTTCAGTGGAGGTTGGGCTGTCGGAGGACCACCCGCCCACCAGGGCTACTTGCAATAAGACAGAAGCGACTGGGGCAGGCCCGCCGATGCGGTGCCGCAGATGCTTTGGGAGTCCTCGGCGTTCCATTTGGTGCCGTTCCACTGCAAGAAGAAAACAGTGTCGCCCGGGCTAACACGCGCAGCCGCCCACAACTTGCCACCGACATCGGCGCAGGTGAACTCCTGCATCGTGGCGCCGGACGGAAGCGCGGCAAGAATGGCCTCGGACGTACAAGCCTCGGTAACCGGCCTCGTCGGCGGCGAGGACGGGGTCGCCTTGCAGTAGGACAGGAGCGACTGGGGCAGGCCTGCCGATGCGGTGCCGCAGATGCCCTGGGAGTCCTCGGCCTTCCATTTGGTTTCGTCCCACCGCAAGAAGAAGACAGTGTCGCCCGGGCTAACACGCGCAGCCGCCCACTCGGTGTCGCCGACCTTCGCGCAACTGAACTCCTGCATCGTCGCACCGCCCGGCAGGGCAGACAGGATCGCCTGCGAAGAGCAGTCGGCCTTGATTTTGGAGGCCTCCGAGCTGGTCGTGCGGCTGCCGCCTGAAGTGTCGCTCGACTTCGATGAGGACGACCCGCAAGCCGAAAAGGCGAGGACGAGTCCGAGAACAGGGACCACGGTTAGGTAACGGAGGACGCGCCTGTTACGGACGCTGTCAATGCGGCGAGACGGGGCAGTGGCGGACGACAAGGGCGTTCTCCGTCGGGGCTCGTGGTGCGCGCGTGAGGGTCGACAATTTACCCTGTCAAGCCGGCTCAAGCGCACGCGCCAGTAGACCAGTTGCGACAACGGAAGCGCGCGACCGACGCAGGACAGCCAAAACTTTCAGCAATACATACATAGCGATCGGTCGCTCAGGCCACTATTAATGCGACCGTCGCTAGTCCTCGTCCGGAAGGCGCTTGATCGTATGTGGTTCCGCAGGCACTGGTATTGGCCCTCGGGGTACATAGTTGTTGGCATTATCGTGGCGCTGCTCACCAACAACATCCACCTCTCTAGCCTCTCAGGTGTTCTCCTATCGATACTGGCGGTATTGCTGTGGCCGTTCATACTCGGTGCAGCCCTCTGCCGCCTCCTGGGCTTTCATATCCCGGGTATCAATGTCACCTGACCCCGAGGCTCAATCCTGTTCGGGGCTCAGTTTGTCTATTTGAGATCACACCCGGTGCCGTTATTCGGTGCCGTTATTCGGTGATGGACGCATGAGAGCGCCGTAGCCACACGGCCGTGCCGGCGCCGGCGTAGGCGGCGACAATTGCCGGAACGACGAGTACGAGCAACGTGGCTGGTCCTGCCCAGCCGGATGGGCTCATTTCGTAGGGAAGGCGGATCGCGGCCGCGACTTAGAGCGCGTGTGCGAGGGCGAGGCAGCCGCCTAGCGCGGCACCTGCCAGCCATGCCCAGCGAGGAGCTGAGAACCCAAGAACGCTTGAGCCCAGCAGCAGGACGAGCATGCTGGCCTGATTGGCGATGTCGGATGATGACCAATCCACCCACACCAGCACCCCTACCGTGGCGGCGACGCCGACGAGGTAGAGAAAGCCGCTCAGGAGCCAGCGGGAACGAGCCTGAGCTGGAACAGCCGACGCCTCGGCGAGTAGAGCGAAGGCGCGATCAACCCGATGGGCTGGGAGCAGCCGCACCGCAAGGCGCAACAACCGGATGAGACGCAAGTCTGTCAGCCTTCGCCAGTCGCTAGTTGCGCCCGCCGGCCGCGCCGCTCGACCCGTACGACGGGTGTGGCAGAACGAGCCACATGGACTACTCCGGTTTCGGACAATCGGTAAAGATGTCGGCGCGGCCGGCCCTCGGGTGCCTCGAACTCCCACTGAGAGATCAGCAGCCCGCGCTCGGTAAGCCGCGCCAGGATCGGGTAAAGCGTCCCGGGCTGCAGGCCGGTGGTGCGTGACAGGTCGTAGCCGTAATGCCACTGCTCGGGTGCTTCGAACAGCGTCCGTAGCACCAGATGGGTTTGCGGTGACTCGGCGCGGAACGCCATAGCAGCAACTCTACATATATCGAGAAGACCGCGGAGCCAGTAGCTGACTCGCCAACCCGACTTATCGTTGCGGATGGCGAGGCGCTATCCCAAGACATGAGTGTGCGAGTAAATTCAGTCAGGTTAGAGCTCGGGGTTCTCGATACAGCGAGGAGGCCGGCCTCGATGCGGCGATACCTGGTGGTGGCGAACCAAACGCTCGGCGGCGCCGAGCTGGTGGCCAAGCTCGAGGAGCTCAGCAAGCAAGACCAAAGCAGCTTCCACCTGGTGGTGCCGATTACCCAGATGAGTGGCTCTGATCATGCGGTCGATGCAGCCTGGGCCCCACTCGAGGTGCACGACGGTTACCAGGTCGGCCACAAGCTGGCGGAGGGTCGGCTCAATGCCGAGCTGACGCGGCTTCGGCAGGCTGGCGTTGAGGCCGACGGTGAGGTTGTCGACCAGCACCCGATCGACCATGTCCGTGAGATCGCCAGCCGCGAGAGCTACGACGGGATCGTCGTCTCGACCTTGCCCCACCGACTGTCTCGGTGGTTGCGGATGGACCTGCCGCGCCGGCTCAAGCATGCGACCCAGCTTCCCCTGGAACACGTGATCAGCTCGGCAGGACCGTCGCTTTGAGAAGTGTTCTGCACTGTCGGATGTCTGAAGGAGGCTGTCGTGACCGACAGCGACATGTGGACGGTGAGTGACCCGGAACGGCTGAAAAGGGCCGCAGGGCTGACCGCTGAGGCGGGCGTGGATGCACTGCTGGTCTCGCCGGGCCCGGACTTGCGCTACCTGACCAGCTATGACGCCCTGCCGCTTGAGCGGCTGACTTGTCTGGTGTTGCGTGTCGCGGGCGACCCGATACTCCTCGTGCCAGCACTCGAGCAACCCGCCGCGGCCGCGTCACCTGCCGGATCGATTGGCGTGGACATCGTGGCGTGGGCCGAGACCCAAGACCCATACGCCGCGGTCGCCTCGCTGATTCCGGGTGCCCGGCGGGTCGCCGTCGACAACCACATGTGGGCCGAGAAGGTGCTGCGGCTGCGCGCGGCAATGCCGGACTGCGAACAGCGACTCGCTGGCGATGTGCTGCGTGAGCTGCGAATGCGCAAGTCGCCGGCTGAAGTGCAGGCGCTTCGGGAAGCCGGCGCGGCGATCGACCGAGTGCACGCGCAGGTGCCACAGTGGCTGCGAGCCGGCCGGACCGAGCGTGAGGTCGGTTCGGACCTCGCGGCGGCCATCGTCGCCGAGGGTCACACTCGGGTCGACTTTGTCATCGTTGCCTCCGGCCCGAACGCCGCCAGCCCGCACCACGAGCTCTCCCACCGCGCGCTCGAACCGGGAGACCCGATTGTGGTCGACATTGGCGGCACAACGAGTGCCGGCTATTGCTCCGACTCCACCCGGATGTACGCCGTCGGCGAGCCGCCGCCAGACTTCCTCGACTACTACGGCTTGCTCCGACGCGCCCAGGAAACGGCGGTTGAGCACGTACGACCGGGAGTCAGCTGTGCATCGGTGGATGCAGCGGCGCGGGACATCATCTCCGCGGGCGGGTACGGCGAGCACTTCATCCACCGGACCGGGCACGGGATCGGCCTGGAGACGCACGAGGACCCCTACATCGTGACCGGCAACGAACTCGCCCTCGAGCCGGGCATGGTGTTCTCGGTGGAGCCCGGCATCTATTTCGCGGGCCGACACGGCGCTCGCATCGAGGACATCGTCGCCTGCACCGAGGATGGGGTCGAGCCGCTGAACCTTACATCCCACGAGCTGGTGATCATCGACGGATGACCCCGAGCAATCCAAGCCGATGCTGATCTGGAGAAAGGACTGCCGATGAGCTCGATTTCGGCGAGTGCGCCGACGCCAACCAAGGCCAAGACCTGGCTGGGCCACCCGCGCGGCTTGGCCACCTTGTTCTTCACCGAGATGTGGGAGCGGTTCAGCTACTACGGCATGCGGGCTCTGCTCGTACTGTTCATGACCGGGGCGCTGGTCGCCCAGAACCCAGGCCTTGGATTCCAGGTGAACAATGCGACGGCGTTGTACGGCATCTACACGGCGATGGTGTACTTCACCGCGCTGCCGGGCGGCTGGGTGGCCGACAAACTCTGGGGGCACCGCAAGACCGTCTTCGTCGGCGGCTGCATTATCGCGGCCGGACACTTTAGCCTCGCCGGCCCGCTGGTCGGCCTGCCGGACTTGCCGACCTTCTTCCTCGGGCTGGTGCTGATCATCATCGGCACCGGACTGCTGAAGCCGAATGTGTCGACCATGGTCGGCCAGCTATACCCGAGCGCCGAGGAGGGCGACACCGCAGAGCAGCGCGCCGCAGCCGAGCAGTGGGGGGCCAAGCGCGACGCGGGCTTCTCGATCTACTACATGGGCATCAACCTCGGCGCCATCCTCGGTCCGTTCATCTGTGGCACCCTCGGAGAGAAGGTCAACTGGCACTGGGGGTTCTCCGCGGCCGGCTTCGGAATGGTGCTCGGCCTGGTGCAATACCGCCTCGGTTACCGGTATCTGCATAGCGTCGGGAAATTCGAGACCGCCGACGACGCTGCTGTGGTCTCGCGTAGGGCCCGCATCTTCTATCTCAGCGCACTCGCGGTCGGGGTGGTGTTAGGGGTCCTGGTCTTGTTGGCCGTACTCGGTGTGTTGGGCGTGAGCTTCGTGCAGGTCGCCACGTGGCTCGGCTATCTGATCGTCGCCTTCGCCGTCATCTACTTTGCCTACCTTTACTTCGGCGGCGGGTACGGCAAGCAGGAGAAGAGGCGCATCATCGTCATCTGCTGGCTGTTCTTGCTTGCTGCCATCTTCTGGGCGGGTTTCGAGCAGGCGGGCTCCTCGCTCAACCTTTTTGCCGAGGGGCTGACCAACCGCATGATCTTTGGATGGGAGATGCCGGCCACCTGGCTGCAGAACGTCAACCCGATATTCATCGTGATCTTCGCGCCTATTTTCGGCGTGCTGTGGACGACGCTGGCCGCCCAGCACCGCAACCCGTCGATCCCTACCAAGTTCGCCTTGGGGCTGCTCGGGTTGTCGGCCGGCTTCTTCGTGATCGCCTGGGGCGCCTCCTACGCCACCGAGGCGAACCCGGTCTCCCCGGCCTGGCTGGTAGTGACCTACTTCTTGTTCACCGTCGGTGAGCTGTGCCTGTCCCCGGTTGGGCTGTCCTCAATGACCAAACTCGCCCCGCGCGACCGGGTCGGCCAGATGATGGGTATCTGGTTCACCGCCGCCGCGCTGGGAAATCTGATCGCCGGCCTGCTGGCCGGCACCCTCGAGGGCAGAAGCCCGAGCTCGCTGTTCTTGTTCGTGGCCATATTCGTCGGTGCGTTCGGTGTGCTGGCCCTCCTCGTACGCCGCGGCGTCCAGCGCCTCACTGGTGGCATCGACTGACCTCCCACCAAGGCTGCTGAGCTGCCCAGGCGCGGGGTGCTGTGTTGGATCCTGTTGACGGTTCAGCCGCGGCGCAGCTGTTCCAGCTGCGGTAGCTGGCTGAGCGGGTCGTCTGCGGAGTTCCAGTAGACGTGTTCGACGCCAAGCTGCGCGGCCTGATCAAGGTCGGCTGCGACCTGTTCGGGCGAGCCGAGTAGCGGTCCGCGCTCGTCAAGCGGCTCGGCGGTAATGTTGCCGTTCACCTGGAGCATGATCGGCAGCGTGTCGAGGTCATGTCCGGCCGCGCCAGCCGCCGCGCGGAAGGTCTCGATTCTCTCGCGGATCGTGTCCCAGTCGAAGATCACCAAGGTCAGGCCGACACCGAGCCGTCCGGCGCGTTCAGCCGCGGCATGCGAGCCGGCCCCTGACATCAGTCGTGGGCCGCCCGGCCGGACCGGTTTCGGGCCGATGTCGGCTTCGGGGATGCGGTAGAAACGGCCCTCGAAGCTCACCGGGTCCGGTCCCCAGACGGCTCGCATGGCCAGAATGTGTTCTTCGTACCCGGCGCCGCGCCGTTTCATCGAGACGCCCGCGGCCTGGAATTCCTGCTCCATCCAGCCCTGGCCGACGCCGACGACGAGCCGACCGTCGCTTAGTCGGTCGAGGGTGGCGAGCCTGCGCGCGAGGATGATCGGGCTCTGGAAGAGAGCGTCGAGCACGCTGGTGCCTAGGGTGATCTGGCTGGTCCGAGCGGCGACGTAGCCAAGCGTCTCGATCGGGTCGTACACAATGCCGAACATCTCTGGCGCATCCATGATCGGTCCGCCGGCCCCGCCCAGCGGGATTGGAACCGTAGGCCGCATCAGGCGCTCCCAGGACCAGACCGAATCCAACCCGATGCGTTCGGCCTCCTCCGCTACCGCCAAGATGGTCTCCGGCGAGGCGCCTTTGCCCGCCACCGGAAGGTGTACGCCCAACCTCATCGCCGTCATCTCCCCATGTCGTCGTCTTCTATTCACGCAGACCTTGCCAGCTGGCAATTCTCGTCGGCTGCGGTCCGACAAGGTCAACCACACCCAGCGGATTCCTGCAAGATCCCGCATCTGGCGCAATACCCTGCTGGGATGCCGGACCGGAATCGTGCCGCACATGTCGAGGACCTGCACAGGCTCGCCATGGCGATGCCGCACGTGACGGTCATCGGCGGTAGCAAGGAGAATCCGGTCTACCAGGTGGGCGGTAAGTCCTTTATCTTCTTCAGGAACCCTCGACCTGATGCATTCGACCCGGACAGCGGCGAGCGCTACAGCGACGTCATCATGTTCTGGGTCGCTGACGAGGCTGAGAAGCAGGCGCTGATCCAAGACGAGACGACGCCGTTCTTTTCCACCCCCCACTTCGCCGGACATCCGTCGGTGCTCGTGCGAGCCAGCCGCCTGGGCGAGCTGTCGTTGGCGGAGCTCCAGGAGATCATCCAGGAAGCGTGGCTTGCGAGGGCTTCGCGGCGCCGTGCCGAGCAGTGGCTGAGCAGCCACCCGGTCGGCGATACGCCGTCCACCGGCTGAGGTGTCAGCCTCCTAGCCGGCCGAGCAGCGCTCGCAGGTAAGGGCTGGCAGGTAAGGAGTGTGACGGAACTACACCTGTACGGTTGTTAGACCGGCGTCGGCCGCCCGGCGGGTTGCGCGTCGCCGGCGCCATCGTTGTACGCGACGCAGATAGAACGGCAGCAACTCGTGGCCGTGTGGGATCCAAGCCGCTCTCACGTCCCACGGCGTTACCTGGTCCTGGACGGCGAATCGATTAGGCAGGATCCAATACCGTTCGGCGGCGAGCACGTCGTCTCCCGGTGCTCGCAGCACCCGCTTCTGCAAGTGGATGAGCATTGCCGTCCGGCGTACGGTGCGGCCCCGTTCCAGCCGATACTCGCAAACCTCGCCGCCCTCCCATGCATACCGGCGAGGGTCGCGGCCCTTCGGGTTCTCCGCGCGGGTACGGTAACGGCGAAATGAGACGTCAAAGATAACGTCCTCATGCCAAGCCGCCGCCTGTAGGTCCCCGACGATGTAGTAGATGCCGGCCCACTCATCGAAGTGCATGGCGGCCGAATTGCTCATAGCGTCCCTATAGCTGACCTTGCCCACCTCGTGGCGATACCAACCGGCGGTCTCCACAGTGTTTCGATACAAACTGAAGTTGCCATTGAACAAGATTTTGTCGCTCTCAAAGGCGGTGGCGGGGAGGTGCTGGCGGATCTGCCCAAAGATCACCTCGAGGTCGCTGTGGCCCCAGAAGTCGTAACCCGACAGCTCATCGGCGAAGATCTCTCCAAAGGCCGGCCGGAAATCACACAACTTGTACGGCGTTTCCAGGGAAATCTCGAAGTCAAAATGGCTTCGAATCCGGTTGGCGAGGTCGTCGAATGTGCACATCTGCACCGCCACGTTGCGCGGCGCGTCCGGCGCGGGCCGATCGGTCAACAGCAGCCACGAGACGTCAGGGTTAGCCGCCATGCTCCGCATCACCAGCGGAAGGAAGGGCGGGCGCTCGCCGAAGTATGGCACGACCAAGCGTATGGAGGGGGAAGCTTGGACGTTCACTGAATCCGTCGCATGATCTGGACTTGGCATCCGCATCATCATGCCGAAGTTGGCCCGCCCGCGGACTGAAACGGCGCGAACCCACCGCGCACATCAGGCTGCCGATGTTGCCGTTTCGCTACCACAATGGCTTTCCGGGGAGCCGCCTCCCTGTCTTCTCAGGCGAGCAACGGCCCCTGACAGGTAGGGAGTCGGCTCTACCAGGCATAGGCCTGTGGGGCTTCCCCCGGCCCCGGCCATATTCGGTCGAGTCGGTCCGCGGTCTCGCTGTCCAATTGGACCGAGAGTGCGTCGAGGTCAGACTGCAGCTCCTCGGTCGTCGTCGCTCCGACGATCGCGGAGGAGACGACAGGGTTGCGTAGCAGCCAGGCAAGCGCGACGTCCGCCGGCTTCGCGCCGAACTCTCGGCATAGATCTTCATACGCTTCGAGCTGGTTGCGGTGCGCCTCGATGCGCTGCTGCGTCGACTCGTCCGAGCTGTGTCCTTCGGCGGTTTCGAGCACACCGGCGAGCAGGCCGGCGTGCAGTGGGCTATACGGGATCAAGCCGATTCCGAGGCTGCGTAGCGCGGGGATCAGCTCCAGCTCCACGGCTCGCACGGCGAGGTTGTACAAGCTCTGTTCGGAGATCAGGCCCAGGAAGTGGCGTGCCGAGGCGCCGCACTGGGCGAGCGCCACGTCCCAGGCGGCGAAGTTGCTGCTGCCGACGTAGCTGATCTTCCCCTCACGGACCAGCTGCTCCATCGCCTGCCAGATCTCCTCCCACGGCGTTGCTCGGTCGACGTGGTGCATTTGGTACAGGTCGATGTGATCGGTCTGCAGCCGTCGCAGGCTCGCCTCGCACGCGCGCCGAATGTGGTATGCCGACAGCCGGCGGTCGTTCGGACCAAGTCCCATCGGCTGGTACACCTTCGTGGCCAAGACGATGTCGTCGCGGTGTCCGCTGCGCTGCAGCCACCGGCCCACAGTCTGCTCGGCGATGCCGTACCCCTTCTTCATGTCCGGTGACTGCGGACCGCCGTAGACATCGGCGGTGTCGAAGAAGTTGATGCCCGCGTCGATTGCGGCGTCCATGATCGCGAAGCTGCTCGGTTCGTCCACGGTGTAGCCGAAGTTCATGGTGCCGAGACCGATTCGGCTGACCATCAGACCGGAGCGGCCTAAGTGTGCGTACGTCATCTCCTCGCTCATGCGGTGAGCATAAGTGCCGTCCTTCAGCGAGGGATGCCCCGACACCGTGCCGTCATGGGTCCCAGTTCAGCGGCGCACCTGTAAAACGGGCCAGCGCGGCAAGCAAGCTGTCTTGGAAGTGAGTGTCGCGGACGGCCGGGTGCGGAGTGCGGAGCCGCTGGTGGAACCAGTAGCCGCCGCTGCTGCGCGCCTCAGATTCGTCACTGGTGGCGAGCCATTCCTGGGTCAAGTGCCCGAGCCGGAGGTCGTCGGGAGCACCGGGCCCGCCCATCTTGGTGGGCACCCAGCCAGGGTCGACGGCGTTGCTGTACACATCGGGCCAGACGCGGGCGATCGCGACCGCGAGGGTGGTGACGAACAGCTTGCTGTCCGAGTACGAGCCGGTCCGGCCCTGTCCGCTCCTGCGCAGTCCGCTCCAGTCCACGCCGGCCAGGTCGGCTCGTCCACCGTAGTGCGAGCCACTGCTCAGGTACACCAACCGCTGCGGGCGATGGATCAGAGCGGTGAGAAGGTACGGGGCGACAACATTGACCGGCAGAATCTGTCGCCCGCTGTAGATGCCGGCGTTGTGGATCACTGCGTCGACCCGGCCGAGCTGATTGACATGATCAGCCACAGCCCGGGTCTGGTCCAGGTCGGCCAGGTCGCCGGCGACGGTTGACGCGCCGCGGTCGATGAGGTCATTGACGGCGGCTAGTCGCTCGCCGTTACGGGCGTGAACAATGACCTGGTGCCCGCCACTGAGCAGGGTTTGTGCGGCTGCCCGACCTAGCCCGTCGGCAGAACCGGTGATGAAGATGCGTGCCATGTGCCTCCCTTCGCCTCGCTAGCTAGCTGACAATGTGAGTTGGTCAGGGCAGTGTGACAATCTCCGCGCGGGTGAGGTGACCGTAGTCGATTTCAAGGACACCGAGGGTGCGATGAGGCTGGCGCCGTTTGTCGGTGGGTGAGCCGGGGTTGAAGATCCCGAAATTGCCGTCGACGGCCTGCAGTGGGATATGGGAGTGGCCGAAGACGACGAGGTCGGCCTCGGGGAACCGGCGGCGAAGTCGCGCCAGCCGACCCTCCTTCGGCCCTGAGTCGTGGATCATGCCTACCCGCAGGCCGGCCAGGTCAAGTTCGACGGTTTCGCTGGCTCCCCATGCACTGACGTCGGGATCGTCGTTGTTGCCGAGGACGGCATGCACGGGCGCGTAGGCCGAGAGCTCCTCGAGTACGCTCGCCACGCAGACGTCGCCGGCGTGCAGGATTACCTCTGCCGCGGAGAGGTGTTTGGCCACTCCGGGCGGGCAGCGCTTCCAGAATCGAGGCGCGTGTGTGTCGGAGAGGACCACGATGCGCACGGACTCATCGTTCCAGCCCGACGAAAGCTGCATCGCAGTCGGCATGGGCATGCGGTGTCAGCGTGTTGCAAAGTCCGAGATCAGGCGGAAGCCCTAACGCACTTTTCAGTCTGGCCTGCTGGAGGCTTCTCTGAGTAGCATCGGCTGAAACGCATCGCCGCTCTCAACCTTCCCCTTCGCCCTAGCGAGGAGAGCCGTGAAGAGCCGCTTTCATGTGCTAGCTGTCGTGCTCGCCGCCGCCATTGCCCTGATGCTCGCCGTGCCTGCGGCCCATGCCGATTCAAGGAATGTGGTTGTCGTGGCTCACCGGGGAGCGACGATGTCGAAGTATGCCGAAGGTACATTGCGCGCCTATCGGTACGCGGTGCGACACCACGCCGACCTTCTGGACGCAGATATTCGCTGGACGAAGGACGGTCCCGATCGCGACTCGGTCGGGACCATGATCATCTTGCATGACGCCAGACTCGACCGGATCACGAACTGCAAGGGCCCGATCTCGGGATGGCTGTGGCCTGCTGTCCGTGCGAAGTGTCGCACGGAGGTGGGCGGCCAGCGGCTGATGCGCTTGGTCGACCTATTGAGGTACGGCAACTCGCGGGGGAAGTCGTTCACCCTGGAGATCAAGCTCCCATCGATCACAGATGCACAAGCCGAGCAGTTTTGGAACACTGTCAAGAATTCCAGGGTCCAGCTAGTCGCGAGAGCCGCCCGGATTGCCTCACTGAACAAGATCAAGAAGCTCGACGAAGGCGACGTTAGTCATCAAATCAGCTATGCGTTCAGCACTCGAGGGAGTGACAGATGGCCGTCGGTATCTACGATCAAGAAAACGGCCACCGTTGTCTACGCAAAAGTTACGATTCCCATCGCTGTCGCGCGCCGCTACCGGCATGCGAACCTCAAGGTCTTCCTATCCACAGGCAAGAACAAGGCCGATTACGCGAAGATGATGAGGCGAAAGCCGTACGCGGTGGTCGTCGACAATGTGGCCCGGTTCCAGCGTTGGCGCGCCAAGCAGTAGCAGCCACCCCCTGACCGGCAATGAGTGCCGGTTCCTAGCACTCACCGCCTTAGATACCCGACGATCAACCATTTCCAGAGCACGATATGTCGCGTTTAGGGCAAGATGGGCGTCAGCGGTGGATCTGAGCTACTGATCTTCGTCCCACAGAGGGCTGTTTCCTGAGCTGGGCGGAAAGACCTTCTGTGCAAAGGTGAATACCTCGCTCAACCGCGCTGAAGGTGAGTAAGCAATGCCTTCAAGACGTCGGCTGGCTTCCAATGCATCATCACCGCCGCCTTCATGCAGCTCAGTAGCAATGTTCTTCAGCATTGTGCCGCTAGCAGCTTCGACGACTTCTCGGATGTCGTCATCCCTTCGATGCTGAGCGTCCGCCCAGAGCTGAAGCGCGGCGAGCAAATCTGCCGCCTGTCCAACGAAGTCGGTGTCATCCGAAGCAGGAGACCGGCCGTGCGCCCTGATCTCTAGCTCCGCCTGCTCTCTGAGTTCATCGAAAGTGGCCACGAGTCAGCAGTGTCCCATCGAACGCTGGAACTGTCACCACGCCGACGGCAGTGAGCTCAGCGCAAGCCGGCTTAAACGGCTTCGCAATCACCTAGGACGAGGGTGCGGAGTGATGCACAGCTGACTCATAGGATCCGCACATAGGCTTTCTCCATGGACCCCGCCGGGCCTGAACGGCTCCGCGGTTTCCGCGCGCCCGGCGCAGACGTGGCGGGAGGTAGGGCGTCATCCTCAGCCCAAGGCCAGGCTGAGCGTTCCGGATTAGCGCAAGCGCCGACGACGGATGGAGATAGTCGGATCCGGGTACGCCAAGGCTGGCGCTGGGCCATCTCTGTCGCGGGCGTTCTCGTGGTCGCCATGGTGATCATCACTGCGCTGGCGTTCAAACTCGGATCTGGCTCAGCCACGTCGGCCAACCGGGCATCGGAGACCCCAACCCCGAAACCGGCGGCGACGGCGACTCCGCTGCCGATCACCGAGATGTATCGCCAGGTCGCACCGTCGGTGGTGATGATCACCACCTCGAAGGGCTCGCTCGGCTCCGGCGTGATCGTCACCGACACCGGCACCGTGCTGACGGCCAACCACGTCATCTCGGGCGGGGGCAGCATCTCGATCTTGTTTGCCGACGGCACCAAGACTTCCGCTACGGTCGCCGCCGCAGCCCCGAAGATCGACATCGCCGCGCTGACTCCCAAGAAACTCCCAGAGGTCGTGGTACCGGCGACTCTCGGCGGAGCCGTTGCCGTCGGATCGGATGTGGTGGCCATCGGCAACCCGCTGGGGCTGCGGGATAGCACGACAACCGGCATAGTCTCCGGTCTGAGCCGGACGGCCAGGACCAAGGTGGGCGAGCTGGCCGGACTGATCCAGTTCGACGCCGCCGTAAATCCCGGCAGCTCCGGCGGTCCGCTGCTCAACTCGCAGGGGCTCGTCGTCGGCGTCGTGGTCTCGATCGCTGATCCCGGAGGCGATGAGGCGTTCGCTGGGATCGGATTCGCCGTCCCGATCGGTACCGCGCTCGCCGGGGATTCAGGGCCCGGGCAGGGCGGAGGGCCGCGGCTGTGAACCGGAGCTGTCCTGATTCGTAGAACGATCGAGGGAGCGTGATGCCATGACGCCGAACCCGCTCGAGCCGGTGTTGTTCGAGGTCAAGCGCACGATCGTCGGCCAGGATGTGCTGCTCGAGCGGATGGCGATCGCCATGCTCGCCGGCGGTCACTTGCTCGTTGAGGGCGTCCCCGGGCTGGCCAAGACTCTCGCGGTCAAGTCGCTGGCGGGTGCCATCGGCGGGCAGTTCCAGCGAATCCAGTTCACTCCCGATCTTGTGCCCGCCGACCTCGTCGGAACCAGGGTCTACCACCAGCGGACCGGTGAGTTCGAGGTCTCGCTAGGACCGGTGTTCACCAATCTGTTGCTGGCCGACGAGATCAACCGCGCTCCGGCCAAGGTGCAGAGCGCATTGCTCGAAGTGATGCAGGAGCGGCAGGTGACCATCGGACGGGAGACCTTCCATGTGCCCGAACCGTACTTGGTGATGGCGACCCAGAACCCGATCGAATCCGACGGCACCTATCCGCTGCCCGAAGCGCAAGTCGACCGGTTCATGATGAAGGTGCTCGTGAGTTATCCGACCTCACCGGAGGAGCACGCGATCGTTGGGCGGGCTCTGCTGCCGCCGGATCCACCGCAGGTGATGCTGACCCCGGAAGACCTGATCCGCATGCGTGACGGCGTCGCGCAGGTTTACGTCGACCCCGCCGTTGTCGACTACGCCGTTCGGCTCGTTTCCGCCACCCGTTCGCCGGGTGGGGTCGGCCTCGGCGACCTCGACCGGTACCTGAGTTATGGAGCGAGCCCGCGAGCCACGATTGCGCTTGTCCTGGGCGGGCGGGCACTTGCATTCCTACGAGGCCGCGACTACGTGTTACCGCAGGACGTCGATGAGGTGGCACTCGACGTCCTGCGACACCGGATCGTGTTGTCGTACGAGGCGCTCGCCGACGACCTCGATGCCGACAGCATCCTGATCCGGGTGCTGCGCGCTGTGCCCGTGCCGGACGTGGTGCTGCAGCCATGATTGCTGAGCGCAGCAGGGGGGACGACCCCCCTGACCCCCCGCAAAAGACTAAGACGCCGGACCGTCTGCTGCTCCAGCTGGAGTGGCGGATCGTGCGGCGACTCGACGGACGCCTTCAGGGCGGTTACCGAACCCCACGGCGGGGGAGGGGACTCGACCTCCACGGGCTGCGGCCCTATGTCGAGGGCGACGATGCCCGGCACATCGACTGGAACGTCACCGCCCGGCTCGACGAACCGCAGGTACGCGAGTTCAACGAAGATCGCGAATTGACCACATGGCTCGTCCTCGACCGATCGGCATCCATGGTGGTTGGTCGACCGGGACGCGCGAAACAGGACGTGCTTGTCGAACTTGCGCTCATCCTGGCCAGACTGCTCGGCCGCAGCGGCAACCGGGTCGGTGCCATTCTTTACGACACCGGCACGATACGCATCGTCCCACCCGGCAGTGGGCGCGTTCATGCGCTGCGGATCGGACGTGAGCTCGACCGCGGTCCGGCCTCACGGGCGGCAGCCACCACTGACTTGGCCGCCATGCTCGACACGGTCGCGTCACTGGCCCGCCGCTGTCTGGTCGTAGTGATCTCTGATTTCATCGGCACGGGGGAGTGGCAACGCCCGCTCTTCCGGCTCTCGCATCGGAACGAGGTCGTCGCGCTGCGGATTGTCGACGGAGCAGACGATGCGTTGCCCGAGGCCGGCCTGATCGTGGTCCAGGACGCCGAGACGAGCGAGCAGATTCTCCTCGATTCCGCCGACCCGTGGTTCCGCACCAAATTCCGCGATGGGGTCGACGAACGGGACGCGCAACTTCGGTCCGGCATGCGCCGAGCCGGGGTGCCGCTGCACCGGGTTGACACCGGAAGTGATCTTGTTGAGACGCTTCTGGAAGTCATCGCCGAGACCCGTCGGAGACGCCGATGAGCACCGAGCGTCGTGGAGTGAGAGGCCCGATCCCGCCTGGACGACCAAGCGAGCCACCGCCGTCGGTCGCAACGGGCATTACGTGTAGGTGGCGAGCGCGTGGAGGAAGGCGGGATCCGAAGGCCCCGAGCGGGCGCGAGGTGCGGGACATATGAGCCTGTCGCATCCAGTGCTTCTCGTCTTCGGCCTGCTGGGTGCCGCGGCGCTAGGCGTCGGCGTGGTGCTGCTCGGACGACGCAGGTCCGGCGCCCTCACTGCGGCGGGGGTCTCGCTAGCCGGCCGGCGGAATCGCTCGTTCGGACCGTGGTTCTTCCTCGGCGGTGTCGTGGTGCTGGCGGTCGCTGTGGCTGGGCCGACCGCGTCGCTGCCGGTCGCGCGAAGTGCCGGCACAGTGATCTTGGCGATGGACGTGTCCAACAGCATGACTGCCGACGATGTCGCCCCGAACCGGTTAGCGGCCGCGCAGCAGGCGGCACAGTCGTTCATCGACGCCCAGCCCGACAGCGTCGACATCGGAGTGGTCGGGTTCGACCAGGGTGCGCTGACCACATCACGGCCTAGTGCGGATCGCGCCGCGTCGAAGGCGGCCGTGCAGAACATGCGAACCGCCGGCGGAACTTCGCTGGCCTCGGCGATTCTTGGTTCGCTGAGCGCAATCACCGGCCAGCCGGTCAGGATCGGCGAGGACGGGGAGCTGCCTGAAATCGGAAACTGGACGTCGGCGACCATTGTGCTGTTCTCCGACGGCGAGGACCAAGGGGGCGCCGGCGGTAGCGACGCGGTGACCGCTGCAGCCACGATTGCCCAGAACGCGGGTGTGCACATCGAAGCCGTCGGCGTTGGCACCGCAGACGGAGCGATCGTCGAGAGCGAGGGCTACCAGTTGCACACCGCTCTGAATGCGGAGCAGTTGAACGCCATCGCGCGAGCCACCGGCGGCCACTATCGTCCCGCCTCCAACGCCGAGCAGCTCGACGGCATCGCCTCCACCATCGACCTCCGGCTGACGGTGGCCAACCAGGACGTGCCACTGGCCGGCGGGTTCATCGTCGTGGCGCTGGTGCTGCTTGCCCTCGGCGCGCTGCTGACCGGTATTCGAACGGGCAGGCTCGTCTGATGTCAGGGATCTTCAGCTGGCCGTGGGCGCTGTTGTCGCTGCTGATCTTGCCGATCGTGGCGGGAGTCGTCTGGTTGTTGCGGCGACGCCGGCGGCATGCGGCGGTGCGGGTGACCTCGATCGCCCTGGTACGGGCCGCGCTGCCACCCCGTACCAGGTGGACCCGGCTCATTCCCACCCTGTTACTCCTCCTCGGATTCGCCACACTCGGTATCGGGGCGGCGCGGCCGCAAGCGACCGTGCCGGTGCCATCCAACTCGACGACGATCATGCTGGCGATGGACACTTCCGGATCGATGTGCTCCACCGACGTCGAACCCAACCGGCTCACCGTCGCCCAGAAGGCGGCTGTGTCCTTCATCGAGTCCCAGGACGGCAAGACCAAGATCGGCCTGGTCCCCTTCGCCGGTATCGCGGGTCTGCAGGTCGCGCCAACGACGGATAAGGATGCGTTGATCGAGGCGATCGACAACTTCACGACGGCCCGCGGTACGGCGATAGGTTCGGCGATCCTCACCTCCATCGACAGCATCGCCGCAATCAACCCGACCGTGGCCCCCAGCGGCGTCGATGCCGAATCGGCGCGGCGGTCTGGTTATGCGCCGGACGTAATCGTCGTACTGACCGATGGCGCGAACACCCAGGGCGTCGAACCGGCAACAGCCGCCGAAGCGGCGGCCGTGCGCGGCATAAGGGTGTTCACCATCGGGTTCGGCACCACCAGCCCGTCCCCGATGGCCTGCACGGGCAAGCAGGCCGGGAGCTGGGCCGGCGGCGGTCCCGGAGGCGGCTTCGGTAGGGGCGGAGGACGTAACCCGCGAATCATCGACGAGCCGACCCTGCAAGCCGTCGCCGAGATCACCGGCGGCAAGTACTACAAGGCTGAGAGTGCCGATCAGCTCCACGGCGCACTGACTGACCTGCCCAGCCACGTGATAGTCGTGACGAAACACGTCGATATCGCATCATGGTTCGCCGGCGCCGGAGGATTGCTCGTTGCGGTCGCCGTCGGGCTCTCACTGTGGTGGAACCGGGTACGCGCGCCTGCGAGATTCTGAAGGCGTACTCGGTAGGGCGTT
The DNA here is from genome assembly GCA_045806785.1 of Propionibacteriaceae bacterium. Lineage (GTDB taxonomy): Bacteria > Actinomycetota > Actinomycetes > Propionibacteriales > Propionibacteriaceae > Microlunatus. The sequence goes on from JBJMIR010000004.1 coordinate 25,840, forward strand.
CTGTAGACGGTCGTATGCTCTTGCCAACAGAGTGGTCCATCACTGTGGCATGCCAGAGCAAGCCCAAGGCCCATTCAACGAAGTCGGGAATCAACATGGGCGATGGAAGGTCCGCCGATCAGACGAAATCGGCTAGCCCCTCCCCATTGCGTCTTCGAGTGGGCGCATTTCTCATCATCATGTGGTTGCTGCCGTTCTGGGCGTTGGCGCCCGAGATCGCGCATTCCCTTAGGGGACTTAGCAACCCTCCATCAGTCGCTGCTGTCACGACAACCATCGTTATCGTGCAGACGATCGCCGGACTGCTCGGGTTGTGGGTTGCCGGAACCGAAGTCAAGTCGATCATCAAGGGCACCACGATGAAACATGCCCTTGGGGCCGTCTGGTCCATCCTGCTTCACGGGCAGATCCAAGGCAGCACTAAGGACGGTATTGAGAACGGTGTTGAGAACGGTATTGACCCGAAAGAGGGCCAACCCCAACGCGACAACACCTAGCTGCTTGGCGGACCCTGCCGCGTTAAGACGGGCAGCTGAGGCTGAAGAGCTGACCGCTGTAGTGCGTGACCCACAGGCCCGCTGTCCGCACCTGCTTCGCATAGGTTGAGCCGTAGACATAGGTCTGGAGGTCGGGGGGAACGCCGGGGCCGGCCGCCTTCTCCTGGTTTGACCAAATCCAGAGTCCAGATGAGTTAGCGCAGTACTGCAGGATCTGACCGACGCGGTCGCTCCGGTCGCGCCAGTTGACGCCCATGGCTGCCCACACATTGCGGCGGGTTCCTACGTCGCCAGGCAGGAGGCGATACCAGAACTGGTGCCGGGTTCCGTTGTCGGAGGTGAAGATGATCGAGTTGTCCGGCACGACCGCGAGTGCGGCGTCGACATTCTGCTGCGGATCAACGGAGCTGCGATCGGCCTCGGCATAGCCACTCGCTACTGCGACAACTGGCAGGGTGATCGCCATCAACAGAGCCGCCCAGGGCTCCCGGGTCGGCAGACCAGCTACGCAGCGATCGATCCCGACGACACCCCACAGGCCGAGCAGGAACCACACGGGCAGCAGCAGCGTTACCCAATCCCCGATGGCGTAACCCAGTACGAAGACGGCGGTACACATCACCCAGAGCCCCGTGACTGCCGCGACCAGCGGACGCTGCTTGATCAGCATGAGCAGGCCAATGGCACATGCCACGAGCGCAACGCCCAATTGCCGGATTCCGTCGTTCCATAACTCCGGCAGACGCTCGGCAACGATCTGATGGAGCGGCACCGCGAACATCCAGCCTGAATACCGGGCGCCACTGATCACCTCCCAAAAGGAGGTGAGGCCTGTGACTCGGGTGTCCAGCAAGGGTGCGCCAGCGGCGGTACGCCAGAAGAGATAGACATAGGGAAGCAGAGCCAAAGTCGCGCCGAGGGGAAGAAGCCACGTCAGCTCCCGGAGGCGAAACAGCCAGGCCGGACGACGCAACGCGAGATAGAGCAGCAGCCCTGGAATCAACAAGACCTGCGACGTGGCATGGGCAAACGAAAGGGCGAAGATCAGCAGCGCAGCACGCAGCCATCCTGGTCGCCCCGTACGGTCGAAGGCAAGCACGCAGACGAGCACGAGCGCCATGAACAGGATGCTGAGTGTGTAAACCTCGGCGACGAGTGCGAAATGCCAGAGCTGCGGAATCAGGCCCAGCGCGGTTGCTCCACCAGCCGCGACGACCGGGCGTACGCCAAGCTCGATGAAGATCGACACCGCGACGAGGCACGCCAAAATGGCGAAGACCGCTGACAGCAGGTTCGCCCGGAAGGCCACCGGTCCCCACGGCACGATGCGAACGAAAGCGGCATTGAGCATCGTGTACAGCGGATAACCCGGGGGATGGGCGGTGCCAAGCACGAGGCCCAGGTAGTCAAACTTCGTCGTGTCAACCGAGAAGTAGTTGCCGGTGCTGCGCTGCACGGTACGCCCATAGACCACTGAGAGCACGACTAGAGGAACGATGTACGGCCAGGTGATGACGAGCCGGGCCAACCGGGAATGGGCGATCGCCTCTGGCTGCGCCTCCACCCGCTCGCGAGCCTCGGTAGCCAGCCGATTGCTGCCGACCAGCAGGCCGGTCATGAAGAGGCAGTTCCCATCGTGGAGTCCGGATCTGGCTCGGCGCCGTTGGAACAGCGCTAAACACACCTAGTCAAGGATTTGTCGAGCCGGACTTCCGTCACCCCCGGGGTAGGTCCGCCAGGAGACGCAAACTCCGAAACGGGCCCATAACCGAAAGGGACCGACCGTGTTTCAATCCTCTCCCAGAATTGTTCTGGCGCAGATAACATCACGCGAAATGATCACTGGGTGGTCGAGTTAGTTATTCCTGGACGCGCCGATCAGGCTTCCGCGTAGCCTTTCTGCAAGCACCCAAGAAGGGCAACTCCATGAGCACCAACCAGCCCATTGATCCGAACTTGGCCCCCCTAGGAGTCGGCAAGGAGAACTCACCCGATCCGGACGATCCTGACGCGGCGCCGATTGTCGACCTCGGTGAGTCGCAGATCGAGCCTGATCCTGCTTACAAGGACGACGTTCCGGTCGGGACGGCAGACGCTGACGAGGACGCGCGGCGCGCGGGCGGCAGCCGATAGAACCCGCGAGTTGGACACCGAGGTTCGGGAAGTTCCGGGCGTCCGATAAGACCGGATCGTCAACGTCAGGTCAGCTGCTCGAGGCGCCCGCACCGATCAGCTGTTGATCTTGCGGGCTGCGCCACGACTTGCGCCAGAAGGTCGTTTCGATGGTCAGGCGTTCGCCACGGTGGCTGCAGAAGTCGGCGGTGGAGGTTGGCTGTCCGCAAGTTCGGTCGATGATGTCCATCCGCACATCGGGATCGGTGTGCGGCCCATGTGTTCGCCCCATTGCGCGAGCGCGGTGATGATCGGGAAGGTGTCGGCCCCCGCATCGATCAAGACGTATTCGTGGCGTGTACGCCGCTGGCCTTGAACGCGTTGCTGCGCGCCGCCCGTTGCAACGCGCCCAGCGCCAAGCCTGCGGCGTTCTTCTCGCTCGGCGCGGTCGGTGTGATCACAGTGTCGTCGCCGTACGGTGCCACCCCTCCACCAGGTAGGCCACCACCGGCAAGAACACCAGCTGGCCGGCCGCGCCGCCGGCCGTAAGTATGCCTATCACCAAGCCGCGACGCTTCACGAACCAGGCGTTGGCCACGGTCGCCGGGCCAGGACGGTGTCGGCGACGAGACGATGCAGCCCGTCACAGGGCGTACGAACTTGTCGGGCAGCTACAGAGCGGATTGTGCCGTGATAACGATCTTGCCGCCGCGTCCATGGCCCTCAACTAGATATCGAATGGCTTGCGGCACCTCGCTCAGCGGGAAGGTCTTGTCGATGACAGGAGTGACCTTGCCGGCCTCCATGAGCTGTTGCAGTACCTGAAGGTCCTGCTGCCGTGGCTGCGAGCTCAGCATCCGCAACCGCTGTCCGACCAAGCGTGACAGCGCCACCGCCCGGAACTGACGATCGAAGCCACCCAGCAGCCGTCCTCTCACCTCGCTGCCAACGATGACAAGCGTTCCGGATGGGGTGAGGGCCCTCCGCAGCCGGGACAGCGAGCGATGGCCCGCGGTATCGACAATGAGGTCGAAGCGGCGCCTCCCGTCCGTGGCGTCCTCACGCGTGTAGTCAATGACCTCGTCGGCGCCGATGGAGCGGACGAGGTCGACTTGCGGTGTTCTGCACACCCCTGTCACCCTCGCGCCAAACGCCTTCGCCAGTTGCACTGCGAACGACCCGACCCCGCCCGCTGCTCCGATGATCAGAACCTCCTGCCCGGGCTGGACGTCACCTTCATCGCGGAGAGCCTGCAGGGCAGCGAAGCCGGAGATCGGAACCGCCGCAGCCTGCTCGAAGGTAAGCGCCGTCGGTTTGGGTGCGAAATGGTCCTCATCAGCGACGGCGTACTCGGCGAAGGAGCCGTCGCACCACCCAAATACGTCATCACCAGGCTGGAACCGTGCCACTTGTTTGCCGACCGCTTCGACACGGCCGGCGACGTCCATGCCCAAGCTAGGAACCTTGGGTTTGCGGAACCCGAGAGTGGGGACAACGAGGCGAATCATGTACGGCAGGCCGGTCATCACATGCCAGACGCCCCGATCCAGCCCAGCCGCATGCACGCGCACCAGTACCTGATCATCCGCGGGCACTGGCCGCTGGATCTCCCTCAGCTGGAGCACCTCGACTCCGCCGTATCTGTCTTGGACGATGGCCTTCACGGTGACTCACAGTAACGAGACCTTTCGCTGCTGTGCCACCAGCGCCATTAATTGAGTCGGCGTGAATCGATCACTATGGATTTCCTCAGTTGAGTGGGGCCGTGCCAAAATCGACCCGCCGGGTCGTAGGACCCTGTATCGGCCGAGGAAATTGGAGCCGAGCTCTCGGGCAAAGTCGAGTCAAGCAGCAGCGAAGGCCAATACGTACAGGCCACCGAATAAGTGTCCTGCCAGGACGTATGGGCCCGGCAGGTGCCCACGTTCCAACAGTGTGTGCAGGTCAGGAGCCGTTTGAGCCCCGTCCAGCGGACCGGCCGCGGGCTGACTCCAGCCTCGGCCAGCACGGTCGTACACGCACACCCTGCTGTCAGCCGCAACCGCAGGGGCAATCCATCCCATCACCGGTGAGGCTACGTGGCCGCCTTCGGGTGGCGAACGTCGTTGCAACGCATGGTCGTGGGATGGCGACGCTCGGCTTGGCCTACTTCGGAGCCAGGTCGCCGAACCGGTAGGCAGCGGTGACCCCGCCGTCCATGAGGAAGTCGCTGCCGGTAATGAACGCACCGTCGGATCCCATCAGAAGCGCCCCGACGGTGCCGACCTCGTCCGGAGTTCCCGCACGGCCTGCGGGGCACAGCTCGATCATGCGCCGGTAGCCCTCCCCGCGGGGTCCGGTCAGCTCGTCCTTCACAAGCGGGGTGATGATGATGCCCGGACTGATCGTGTTGACTCGTGCGCCACGCTTTCCCTGGCGCGACGACACGTCGACGGTCGCGGTGCTGACCTCGAATCCTGCATTGCTCAATACCTCGGCCGCCGCGTCGGCGTTCTCCGGACGCAGGTCAGCCAACAGCACCTGCCTGCCCGCGCTGACGCGCCGCACGATCGCTTGGCCGATGGAGCCCGGTCCAATGACGACAATGACATCACTCATGACGATGCGGTCTCATGATTCAGGCGTCGATGTCGGTGCTTGTAGTCAGGTGTTCCCACTCCTTGATGCTGTCGAGTCTGGCTTCAGCTAACCGGCGGTAGGTGTTGAGCGCATCGTTGCCCAGCAACAGGAACGCCGGCGGCTCGTCGGATTCGAGGGCGGCGATGATAGCTCTAGCGGCTTTTGCCGGGTCGCCGGCCTGGGTGCCGTGCACGGTGTCGTGTTCCTTGCGGCGTTTGCCGGCAGTGTCGGCGTAATCGTCGATGACGGTGCTTGACTGGGCGAGCGAGCGGCCGGCGAAGTCGGTGCGAAACCCGCCAGGCTCGACGACGGTGACGGATATGCCGAGCGGCTTCAACTCGCCGTATAGCGAGCCGGACATGCCTTCCAGCGCGGCCTTCGACGCGGCGTAGTAGCCGGAGCCCACGGGCATGATCTGCACCCCGATCGTGGAGACGTTGACGATTGCGCCTGAGCGGTGGTCCCGCATCCCGGGAAGTACGGCCTTGATCATCGCAACAGCGCCGAAGAAGTGGGTCTCGAACAGTTGGCGAATGTCGGAGTCGTCACCTTCTTCGACGGCTGCGCGGTAGCCATAGCCGGCGTTGTTGACCAGGACGTCGATGGCGCCGAACTTGTCCTCGGCCTGATCAACGGCGTTGGTGATTTGGGCGGTGTCGGTGACGTCGAGAGGGAGTGCGAGAACGCGGTCCATGTTCCCGTCGGCGAGGTCGGCGACTTTCGCTACGTCGCGAGCAGTGACGACCGTGTTGTGACCTGCGGCATGGACGGCCTCCGCTAGCGCGCGACCGAGGCCGGTGGAACATCCGGTGATGAGCCAAGTGGACATGTGATGGTTGCCCCTTCTGCCGATGGAAGCTCTTTCTTCCGCCGATGACGACGCTACGGCCCCATTGACGGCGGCAGGGAGGCCCTGCCAGTACCTGGATCAGCATGGCGTCCCTGAGCAGTATCCAGTGGTGTTGGCTAGGTACATACAAGGAGTCATCTCGTACGCCCCGGTGATGTGTGCTGCGAGGAGCGAAACCTCTAATCGGCCAGAACTAAGGAAGATCAACGATGGAGTACACCCGTCTCGGCAATTCGGGTTTGAAGGTCAGCCGAATTGCGCTCGGCTGCATGAGCTTCGGTGAGTTGAGGGGATTCAGCGAATGGTCCTTGGGTGAGGAGGACGCAGGGCCGTTCTTCAAGCAAGCCGTCGAGCTTGGCATCACCTTCTGGGATACCGCCAACGTCTACCAGCTAGGCAGCTCGGAAGAGATCGTCGGCCGTGCGATCAAGAAGTACAGCCGCCGAGACGACATCGTCTTGGCGACCAAAGTGCACTTTCGGATGCACGAGGGTCCTGGCGGATCAGGCCTGTCGCGTAAGGCGATCATGGAACAGATCGACGCCTCACTGAGCCGCCTGGGCACCGATTACGTCGACCTCTATCAGATCCACCGTTTCGATCCGAACACACCGGTCGAAGAGGTCATGGAAGCGCTCCACGATGTCGTCAAGGCAGGCAAGGCCCGCTACATCGGCGCCTCGTCGATGTGGGCCTGGCAGTTTGCGAAGATGCAATACGTCGCCGAGCTGCACGGCTGGACCAAGTTCGTATCCATGCAGGACCTGTACAACCTGATGCAGCGCGAGGAAGAGCGCGAGATGTTCGGACTGCTCGCCGATCAGGCGGTCGGCAGCCTTCCCTGGAGTCCATTGGCAAAGGGACGGCTTGCACGACCTTGGGGTGAGCACACCCAGCGCTTTGATCATGACCCAGTTGGGCAGCGGTTCTTCGGCGAGGGCGACCGAGCAATAGTGGACGCGGTCCAGCGCACAGCCGAGGCTCGCGGCATTCCCATGGCGCAGGTGGCGCTGGCTTGGGTGCTGAAGAACCCCGTTGTCAGCGCTCCCATCGTGGGGGCCACTAAGCCGCACCATCTCCCAGACGCTGCGGCAGCGGTCGATGTGCACCTCACCGACGACGAGATTCGGGCCCTTGAAGACCCCTACACGCCTCGACTGCCGGCTGGCTTCTAACATCGTCGCCGGCGGGCATTGTCAGGTGCTCGTCAGTATGACGAGTTGCTGGGTCGCGCGGGTCATAGCGACGTACCGGTCGACAATCCCTTCGATGCCTGACCCGAACGCCGCCGGGTCGACGAGGACGACCAGGTCGAACTCGAGGCCCTTCGTGTGTTCCGGAATCAACGACCGAACGCGTGACGTGCCTGCGAACGTGGGGTCGCCGACCACGCAGGCAATGCCGTCGGAATGCGTGCCGAGCCAGGCGTCGAGAATCGAGTCCAGATCGGACGTCGATCGGTGGACGACGGGGATACCGGTACGCCGGATAGATGTCGGCACGTTGGCGTCGGGGAAGGCGGCTTGGATGACGGGCTCGGCTTCTGCCATGACCTCTTCGGGAGTTCGGTAGTTGATGTTCAGACGAGCCTGGTTGATGTCGTCGAACCCGATTCGCTGCAGCCGTTCCTCCCAGGACTCTATGAACCCGTGCCTGGCCTGCGAGCGGTCGCCGACGATGGTGAAGCTCCGAGACGGGCAGCGACGTAGCAGCATCTGCCACTCGGCATCGGTCAGTTCCTGCGCCTCATCGACGATGATGTGGGCGAACGGGCCGGCGAGTCGGTCTGGGTCGGTGGTCGGTAGTCCAGCCTCGTCGATCAAGGCGTCCTGCAGGTCCTGCCCGTGCAGCATGATCACGTCGTCACCCCAGTCGTCGACGGCGTCGAGGATGTTCTCGGTGACCCTTGCCCGGTATTCCCGTTCGGCGGCGACCACGGCTTCTCGTCGGCGCTGATGTCGTGATGCCTGAGGGTCCCCGAGCCGCTGCCGAGCCGCGTCCAAGAGCGGCAGGTCGGACACTGTCCAGGCCTGGGCGTCCTCGCGCTGCAGCTTGCGCACTTCCTCGCGATCAAGCCAGGGAGCACATCGACGCAGGTAGGCGGGTACGGACCACAGGTCCCCGACCAGATCGGCGGCGTCGATCAAGGTCCAGGCTCTGCTGAAGGTTCTGATCAGATCCTCGTTCTGCAGCAGCGAAGAGCGCAGCTCCTCGGGTGACACGTCGGGGTCGTCAAGCTTGTCGAACATGATCGCGACCAACGCCTCCCAGACCTGATCCCGAGCCTCGTTGTGCGACGTACCTGGATCGAGTGCCTCGAACGCCTCCGCCCAATCGGCTGGGCTCAGCCACACGTCGGACCAGTAGGTCTCGACCAGCATCCCGTCGGAGGGCGCCTCCTCATACAACCCGACGGCCGGCTCGATCGCCTTCACCATGTCCATGGACGACTTCAGCCGGGCGACGTCCGGATCGGTTTCCACAGTGGCCGCGGCGCCCTCGCTGACCAGGTCGCGCAGGGTGCAGATCTGGACGCCCTCCTCGCCGAGATTGGGAAGAACGTCGCCGACATAGGACAGGTACGGGCGGTGTGGACCGACGAACAGCACACCACCACGGCGGTCGCTGACGTGCGGGTCGGAGTAGAGGAGGTAGGCGGCGCGGTGCAGAGCGACGACGGTCTTTCCCGTGCCGGGACCGCCATCGACGACGAGCGCCCCGCGGGAACTGGCACGGATGATGGCGTCTTGGTCGGCCTGGATGGTGCTCAGCACGTCACGCATGCGAGGCGATCGGCTGCTCCCGAGGCTGGCGATGAACGCAGACTGATCGTCGAGAGCGGCATGCCCCCGCAGCCCGTCTGGTGTGAAGACCTCGTCCCAGTAGTCGCTGATCCGACCGCGGCTCCAGCGGTACCTGCGGCGACTGACCAGACCCATGGGATTGGCATGGGTCGCGGCGAAGAACGGCTCGGCCGCGGGAGCGCGCCAGTCGATGAGCAGTCGGCGACCGGCGCTATCGGTCAGACCGAGTCGTCCGATGTAGACCGGCGCGGAGTCGTCCGAGTAGACCATCCGGCCGAGGCAGACATCCAGCCCGAACCGGCGTAGCACACGCAGCCGAGCGGTCAGCCGGTGGATCTCCAAGTCTCGGTCCGACGCCTTGCGGCCGGTTTTCGCGGGGGCTTTACGCACGGCATCGAGACGTTCGGACAGCAGGGCGATCTGCTCGTCGAGGCACTCTGCGACGGCCGCGAAGTGCTGCTGGTCACTGGCAATCAGCACCGGGTCGGCCTTGGCGGCGAGGCGCTCGGGCAGATCAAACACATTGGTGGTTATGAGGGTCATGGCATTCGCTCCGGTATTGAGGTGAGCCCACGTGCAGAGATCGGGCGTACAAGGTGACCACGGGGCCGGCACACAGAGCGTCGGCGAGCGGGGACTCGACGGTCGAGTTCTGCCAGCTAATTGACTTCGAGGGACGATTGTGCACCGCGCCTGGGGGCTTGCCGCAAGCCCGGGGGTCCGCTATACGTTGGAAGTGGCAGGCAGGTGTGCGCCGGCTCACAGAACTGGCGGCTTTATGTCCTTCGGGTGTTCTCCACGGTGATAATCGGGGCCGCGCCCGGCCGCACGTCCTCACAGGGCGCCCGTACTACACACTTTCCACATGGGTTATTACGTGTTGGAGTACGCGCTGGTTGATGACTATCTGGCTCGGCGCGCGGCCTTCCGGGAGGAGCATCTAGCGCTCGCTCGGGACGCCCATCGGCGTGGAGAGCTGATACTCGCAGGCGCCCTCGCCGAACCCGCTGATCGAGCGGTTCTCATTTGGCGGACCGACGATCGTTCCGTTGTTGAGCGCTTCATCGACAGCGACCCTTACGTTCTCAATGGCTTGGTCACCTCATGGACCATTCGACCGTGGACGGTCGTCATCGGCGAGGAAGCTGGACAGCGCTAACAGCTGTTCGTTAGGGACTGCTGACCTGAACCAGGACCTTGCCGGAAATCTCGGGGTTCGCGGCGATTGCGAATGCCTCGTCGACGTCGGACATCGGCATTACGTGAGTGACCACTTGCTCGATCTGGGGGTTCTGGTCGAGCAGCGTGATGGCGGCGTCGATCTCGTTGTTGAAGCGAAAGGTGCCCCGCAGCTGGATCTCCTTCGAGACCAAGGGCGCCAGGTTGACCGGTCGAGTCTCGTCAGGCAGATTGCCAACCTGGACCAGGATGCCGGCTCGGCGAGTCGTCAGCAGCAGCCCATGGAGCGCCTGGGGCACCCCAGCACACTCCAGCGTCACGTCGAAATGGGAGTCGGGCAGTTCCTCGGCGCCGATCTGCACGGTCCCGATCGGCACCGGACTGGCCTCGCCTAGCAGGCGCGCGCGCTGCAGCGGTCCGGCAAGCAGGTCGGCACACACGACCTCTGCCGCCCCGTCGGCTGCCGCGGCGGCAGCAGCTAACAGCCCGATCGGGCCCGATCCCGATATCAGCACGCGCTTGCCCCGGATTCCGCCAGCGACCACGAGGGCGTGCAGGCCGACGGCCAGCGGCTCGGCCAATGCTGCTCGCTCGACTGGCAGTGAATCCGGCAGTCGGCGCACTTGATCAAGACGAACAAGCAGCTGCTCCGCCAGCGCGCCGGCCGTGTGCGGCCATGTCGACGCACTACCCAAGTAGCCGCCACCTGGCCAGAGGTGTCGCTGCTCGTCGGTCAGATCGGGCTGCGCGCTACCCCACGTGGCCGGATGCACCGTCACCGGCGTACCAGCTTCGAACGTTCCCGTCGGGTCAAGGTCAACCACACCGGACATTTCGTGGCCGGGGATCAGCGGTTCACGGATGACGAAAATGCCCGCAGCGCCGTCAGCGTAGTAGTGGAGGTCCGAGCCACAGATCCCGACGTAGCCGACTCGCAGCCGCACCTGGCCGGCGTCTGGCTCGGGACTGGGAACCTGCTCGGTCCGCATGTCCTGCTTGGCATGGATTCGGACGGCCTGCATGTCCTCATGATCTCATTCGATGCGGCGTCGATGCGCAGCCCATGGCCTTGGGCGGCGACCGCCGCAGCCAGTCATCACGAGATGAACAATTGCCGGGTCGCCCTTGGCCAAAAGTGGTCAGGAACGACACGGGTCTCGCGAAGACTGCGGAGCGCGGTGGCGGGCTTTCACCACTGGTAGGGAAGGAACTTCCCATCGAGGGTGACCACGACGCGGTCACCAGCCGGATCCGGAACGCGCCTCACATCAAGGCGGAAGTTGATGGCGCTCATGATCCCGTCACCGCATTGTTCGTGAATGAGCTCCTTGATCGTCGGACCGTAGACCTGCAGCACCTCATAGAACCGGTAGATCGTGGGATCAACGGGTACGGCCGCGTCGAGAGCACCGCGCATCGGCTGCGCTTGCAGAGCCTGGGCGACGTCCTCGTCCAGCTCAAGCATCGACGCTGCCGCTTTCGCCTGCTCGGCATTCATCGGATGTTGGCCCAGCAGCGCTGCCGTGGTCCAGGCCAGCGGCGCTCCGACGGCATCTGCCAGCTGGGCCCATGTCACGCCGAGTTGGGACTTCGCAGCCTGCACAGCAAGCGCAGCCTCTCGCTTCGTCGTCATCCTGACCCCCTTCTTTATGCCTCATGTTGCCTGGCAACGTCGTCTGCTGCGGACTTTACTCGGACTGCTTACGCAGCAGGCGTGGACGTCAACCTGCCCCGTTGCTACGTCAGACCAGGGTCAGCGGCCAATCGGAAGCCAGGATCGACGCTCATCCGAAGACGCTGTGGTGATCCGAGACGCTGAATCGCCCGGCATTGCCCGACCGTTCCCGTAAGAGATTGACTACGACAAACCGGAAAATCACTACGGCGCATCAACGGCTGGCGTCCGGTCCGAAAGGAGACTCAACGATGAGCATCACGAACCTGTCCAGACTGCAGCTCGGAATCGCACCGGACTCGTGGGGTGTGTGGTTCCCTGAGGACCCGCACCAGGTGACGTGGCGGCAGTATCTAGACGAGATCGCCAGAGCAGGCTACGTGTGGACTGAGCTTGGCCCACAGGGCTTTCTGCCGCAGGATTCAGCCCAGCTGCGCGACGAATTGGACAGCCGAGGCTTGCGCGTCTGCGGCGGCACCGTGTTCGCTGGTCTGCACCGCGGACAGGAAGCACTGGACAAGGCGATCGAGGACTTCAGCCGCGAGGCCCGGTTGCTGAGCGCAGTCGGTGCGACGTACCTCATCCAACTGCCTGAGCAGTACACCGATATGCACACCGGCGCCGCCACGGAATCCGGAGACATCGATCCAGAGCAGTGGAAGAACCTGATCAGCGGCACCAACGAGCTCGGCCGGGTGATGCTCGAGGAGTTCGGCGTCAACCTGGTCTTCCACCCGCACGTGGACACCCACGTCGATACCCAGGAGCGGATCGAGCGCTTTCTGACCGACACTGATCCGCAGTTCGTAAACCTGTGCTTGGACACCGGGCACATTGCCTACTGCGACGGGGACAACGTCGACATCGTCCGCAAGTTCCCCGACCGGATCACCTACGTCCATCTCAAGCAAGTCGACCCCGAGGTCCGGCAACGTGTTCACGCGGAACAGATTCCACTCTCCGACGCGGTCAAGCTCGGCGTCATGGTCGAACCTCCTTATGGAGAACCGGCCATGCCACCTCTGCTCGACGCGCTCGGCGAGCTCAATGCCGACATCTACGCGGTTATCGAACAAGACCTGTATCCCGTCGAACCCGACATCCCATTGCCGATCGGCGCTCGCACCGCCGGCTACTACGTTGCCCTTGGCCTCGGCCCCGTCCGCCGGTGGCCGTACTGATCTTTCGCGCGGCAAAACCGTGGAGGGGCTGAACTGCCTTACCGCGATCTCCTCTGGAATCCTGAGTCCTGATCGGCTCAGCGTGCCTATGACGCCCGCGACGCACTGGTCATTGAGACCTGCCACTGCCGGCCGCAGCGATCTAGCACGACGTTGATTCTTGAAGGAGAACTGATGGTGGGATTCGGTTTGATGGGATGCGGGCGGATCGGTCGCGTGCACGCTGATTCGATCAACTTCCACCCACGGGCCGAGCTGGTCCGTGTCTTCGATCCGTACGAGGACGCCGCCCGAGAGGTGGGCACCCGATTCGGCGCACCCTGGACCACGAACGTTGAGGACGTGATCACTGATCCGGCGATCGATGCGGTGGTGGTGGCCTCGCCGACACCTACTCATGTCGACCTCCTGTCACGTTCCCTGAGGGCCGGTAAGGCGGTGCTGTGCGAGAAGCCCATCGATCTGGACCTGAAGCGGGTCGACACCTGCCAGGCGGAGATCGGTGTGCTGGCTGATCGGGTGATGCTGGGGTTCAACCGGCGATTTGATCCTTCCTTCGCTGACATTCGCGCGCGGGTGGCGGCGGGTGACATCGGGAACCTGGAGCAGCTGGTGATCATCAGTCGCGATCCCGCTCCGCCGCCTGCCGACTACGTGGCTAGTTCGGGCGGGTTGTTCAGGGACATGGCCATCCATGACTTCGACATGGCCCGCTTCTTCCTGGGTGAGGTGGTGGAGGTCACCGCCACGGGGGCGAACCTGATCTCACCGGAAATCACCGCAGCGGGGGACATCGACGGCGCCATCGTCGTGTTGCGGGGGGCTTTGGGTGGCTTGTGTTCGATCACCAACTCCCGCCGCTGCGCCTTCGGCTACGACCAACGGCTGGAGGCGTTCGGTGAACTAGGCATGCTCACTGCGGCGAACCAGCTGCCGACAAGCGTTCGGTTCTATGACGCCCAGCGCACCGAGGTCGCCGCCCCGTACCACAACTTCTTCCTCGACCGCTATACCCCGGCCTACCGGGCGGAGCTGGACCATTTCGTGACCGCCGTGGAGACCGACTCGGTGCCAGTGCCCACCTTTGCCGACGGCCGGGCCGCGCTGGTGCTGGCAGACGCGGCGAACCAGAGCCTACGTACGGGAGCGACGGTGAAGGTGAACGCATGAGGATCCGCTGGCGGCGTGACGGTGGCAGCTGGGCATTCCAGCGGCGCCGGTTCACCCCCCCGGGGTCGTCGCCGTATTCGCATTCCTCGAGAATGCGGCCCGATTCGCTTGACGGAGTGCGGGGCGCGTCCGTAACACACGCCCGTTCGACCGATGAGTTTCCGGGCTGAGGATCGTCATTTTGTAGAGTCAAGCCTTTAGACGAAGAAAGGAGTCGCTGTGTCAACGCCGCAATCCCAAAAGACTTTGATTCCCGATCTCCGTTCCGAGCTGAGGGGCGAGGTGATCGGCCCAGACGATGCCGCATACGACGAGGCGCGGCAGGTCTTCTTCAAGGGCGTCGATCGCCGACCCGCCGCGGTGGTGCGGGTAGCCGGTGCGGAGGATGTTGCTCGGGTTGTCAAGCGCGCCCGCGATGCCGGCCTCGACCTGGCCGTACGCAGCGGCGGCCACCACCGCGCGGGTTACGGGACCTGCGAAGGCGGAATCGTGATCGACCTGTCGGGCATGCGCTCACTCGATATCGACGCCGACGCAAAGACCGCCTGGGCTGAGACTGGGATCAGGGCGGGTGAGTACACCAGCGCCGTCGGTGAGCGCGGGCGTGCCACGGGCCTGGGCGACACCGGCTCGGTCGGAATCGGCGGAATCACGCTCGGGGGTGGCATCGGCTTCCTGGCCCGCAAGTACGGCCTGACGATCGACGACCTGCTAGCGGCCGAGGTGGTCACCGCCGATGGTGAGATTGTCCAGGCGAGCGAGGAGAGTGAGCCCGATCTGTTTTGGGCGATCCGCGGCGGAGGGGGCAACTTCGGTGTCGTCACCCGCCTTCAGTTGCGGTTGCACCAGATTTCAGAGATTGTCGGCGGGATCTTGATCCTGCCGGCCACCCCCGAGGTGATCACCGGCTTTCTCGAGGCGGCCGAGGACGCTCCCGAGGAAATTTCCACGATCGCCAATCTCATGCTGGCGCCGCCGATGCCATTCATTCCGGAGAAGGCGCACGGCGAGCCGGTGCTGATGGGAATGCTGGCCGATGTGGGCCCAATCGATCAGGCTCAAGCCGCGCTGGCGCCGTTCCGGACGCTCGGCGAGCCGTACGCCGACATGGTGCGGCAGATGCGCTACCCCGAGATATATGAAGGTGAGGGACCGCCCGTCCGCTACGGCTCGGGGACCAACTTCTTTGCCGATGCTCTCGATCCGGCGGACGCGGCGACCATTCTCGGGCAGCTCCATCAAGGGACGGCGATGATGAACGCCGTCCAGCTGCGGGTGCTCGGCGGAGCGCTGGCGCGGGTGCCCAACGAGGCCACCGCTTTCGCCCACCGCGACCGCGGGCTGTTCGTGAACATCGCGGCGATGTACATGGATCCGGGCGAGAAGGACAGACACGATACCTGGGTTGCGGGCGTGGCCGATTCGCTCGGCAAGGACGAAGCGGGCGGCTACATCGGATTCCTCGGCGACGAGGACGAGGCGACGGTCCGTGCTGCCTACTCGGGTCCCACCTGGGACCGGCTCCGGCAGCTGAAGCGCCGCTATGACCCCGATAACCTCTTTCACCTCAACAACAACGTCCCGCCGGCCGACGGCTGACCGCTCGGCGTGGGGGCAGAACCAGGTGCGAGGAGGTCACGATGGAATATCGCGAGCTGGACCGCACCGCGCGTACCTTGACTCAGCGGCAGCGGCCGCGGAGGAGCCGATCGACGAGAAGCTGCTGGCCGACGTAATGGACGCCGCCGGGCCCGACCGAGGCCGCCATTGGATAAGCGGCCTGGGGCAGAACAACTGAGGGCCCATCGTCGTCCTATTCGGGGATGATCGCTACCGCATCGATCTCCACGAGTGCACCTGGGCGAGCGTGTCCTGCCGTCGAAACGACCGTGACCGCCGTGCGGTGATCGCCCCATACTGATCGTGACGCCGCATATCCCACCTGTGCGTCGACCCCGTGGACGAGGTAGATGTTGAGCTTGACGACGTGCTCTGGGCCGGTACCCGCAGCACCAAGCACGATCAGCACATTTCGCATTGCCTGAGTGGTTTGCGCCTCAATGCCGTCGAGCAGCTTTCCGGCGCTGTCTGTGCCGAGCTGGCCACCGACGTAGAGCGTCCGGCCGGCCGGTGCGATCACTCCCTGTGTGAACGCAGGGTTGCTGGGGAGTCCTTCGGGGTCCAGGTGTGTCGTTCTCGTGGTGGTCATGTGCGTCACGGTAAAGGTGGCCGATGACAATCCGCAATCTGGCAGCCGGCCGCTGATGGATTAGATGAAGTGCACCATCTATCTCAATAACGATGCACTTCACCTGGGCTAATGGCCCTCGCTATGGTCTGCCGCGAGCGGCAGATCATCTCGTTTAGTCCGCCACGCCACCAGTCGCCGTGACAATTCGGGATGGTAAAGGAGTACGACGCCGCCCAGCAGCGCCGCGATACCTAGCAGCAGTAACGTAATTCCTACCAAGGGCCATCTGGCCAGCAGGGCCGCGACACCAGCCAGCAGGGCGGCGACTCCGAACAGCAGAAATGAGGCGTCTGGCAGCTTCCATGCGGCCAACAAGGCAGCGACACCGCCCACCAAGATCGCGAACCCAAAGATGAGGAACGCCACCCCCATCAGAGTCCATCCGGCCAGCAAGGCAGCGATACCGCTCAATGGGGCCGCGAGCGCGCCGAGCAGGAACGGGACACCAGCCAGTGCTCCCCTGTCGAGCATGAACGTGACTCCGAGCAGCAGGGCGGTGACCGGCGCCAGCAGCAGTGCGACCCCCACAAGGGTCCATCCGTCCAGCAGGGCGCCGACACCGCCTAGCAGGGCGGCGACTCCGAAAAGCAGAAATGGGACGCCGACGAGTGGCCATCTGTCCAGTAGGAACGCAACCCCCAGCAGCAGTGCCGCGACACCAAGGAGCAGAAAGGCGACTTTAACCAGCAAACCCGCGACCATGCTCAACGTCCATGCATCCGGGGGGTTCGCGATCCCGAGTACCAAGAACGCCGAACCGAAGAGCAAACAGGCTGTCCCGATGGCGACATGATCTAGCCCCACGCGACTTCGCAGGGTCGACCACATGAGCATCACTCCGGACTCCCAGAGGTACGCCAGGGACAAGATCATGACGACAAGGGGCCAGCCTGTCACCGAGCCCCACACGGTGACCGCCAGATAACCCGTCAGCGCGAGCAAGGCCATCGCCCGAGCGCGCGGCGTATCGTAACGCTCCGGCCGCAGCAGCCCACTACTCGGAACGGCGACCAATAGCGCCGTAAGAAACAGGGCGGGCGGAAGCCAAGCCCACTTCTGGGCAACAAAGAAACTGCTGAGCAGGTTGACTCCTACTGCCATCAGCAGAACCCCGATGAACCACTTGATCAAGCGATCTGGGTCGCGGGCCAGCACACCCCCAGAATTCTGGTGAGGCACACCGGACAGTTTGGGCCACACCGGCATGTCAAGCTCCAACCTGCGTCCGACGTGTCGCAAATCGGGATGCCAGGACCCGCGCTTCCTGCGCTTCGAATAGGAGTTACGCGAGGACAGTCAGAGCTTGACGTAACATCTCAAGGCTTCGCTCCCAAGCAGCGGCTTCATGCTCGTCCATCCTCGGGCGAAGTGGCTTACCCGCACCTTTGGGACCGAGCACACATGGCAAACTCGCGCAAAGCCGATCGGCGACGCGGACCGAAACCGGAACGATTCGGCCGTGGTCTCGAACGATGTTGCGCACCAGAACCGCGACCGCAAGTCCGATCGCATCCCACGTCGAGCCTTTGAGTTCGCGTACTCGATATGCGGCAGTTCGCACCGTCTCGGCAACCGTTGCCAGCCGCTCGGCCGACAAGTCGGCGCCCGTTTGCCGAGAGAACTCCTCCAGTGTGAGACCGGCGATTCTTGCCGAACTGAACAGCAGCACAGCGGAGTCGCCGTGCTCACCGACGACCCAGGCATGCACCGAATTCGGATGTACGCGGCAGATCGAGGCAAGCTCGCCACGAAGGCGCCAGGTGTCGAGCGAGGTGCCGGAACCAATGACATCGACCATGCGTC
Organism: Propionibacteriaceae bacterium; assembly: GCA_045806785.1. Taxonomy (GTDB): domain Bacteria; phylum Actinomycetota; class Actinomycetes; order Propionibacteriales; family Propionibacteriaceae; genus Microlunatus. The sequence goes on from JBJMIR010000004.1 coordinate 43,981, forward strand.
CCGCCCAGCGTCGGGTGAGGTACTCGGTAAGAAGGTCGAGCGGACTCGTCGCCACCAGACAGACGCGAGGAAGTCCGCCTACCTCGACGTGCCCGGCCACCTCATCGCAGATGGCAAGATTCGCGCCTGCCAGGTCCAGGCGGGTCTGGCCGGCGGCCGTATGACCACCGAACGCCATGATGAGCACATCCTCGGGTTCGACGGCAGTCAACGGACGTCCACGAATCTCGCAGGGCCGGAGCATGGGCAACGCATGAGTGAGATCGAGAGCTTCCCCTTCGGCGTAACTCTCGGTTCTGTCATAGATCGTCAAGCGCGTGACGAGTCCGTCGCGGACGATTGCCCGCGCACACGACCCACCGACCCTGCCTGCGCCGATAATCCCAACAGTGGCCATGACTGGAGACCCATCCAGACTCATCGTCTCCCGGCATAGTACTAATCGATACGGGCCGAAGATCGACAGCGAACCCGATCAGCCCATTGACCAAGGAGCGGTCTGCGATGTGACCGCCGTATCCCTGAGGAGGCGAAGATGAGTCCCACGATCCGCAGCCTGGTGATCCCGGTGTCCGACCTGGACGCCGCCAAGGCGGTCTACACCGCGCTGCTCGGCGTGCCGCACACCGACCAGCCCTATTACGTCGGCTACAACGTCGACGGCTTCGAGGTCAGCCTGGCTCCAGGCGAGGCGGCGGGTGGACCTGTCGCCTACGCCGATGTCGACGATCTCGACGCGGCCCGTGCAACCCTGCTCGCAGCCGGTGCGACCGAGCGCAGTGCCCCTCGCAAAGTCGCGCCCGAGGCGCGGGTGTGCGTGCTCGCCGATGCCGACGGCAACCCGATCGGCCTGCGCGGGCGGTAGTCGTGTCCCTGTGGCCGTACGTTTTCCCGGTTGTGGTGGGAAACGCACCCTCAGCCGGCTGTCCGAGGGTGCGTTGTCGCGGCTGTGGTGGGAAACGCACCCTCAGTCAGCGGCGTACTCATGCGGGTTCAGCGTCGACCCCTTGCGGCCGTCGACGCAACGTCCGGAAGGTTAGGGAGTACCTGTCGGTGCCTACGGGCGGAATGCTGTGCTGCCAGCGGTTCCGGGCAGGGCCGGACAATATGTACGCCGAGCGTGGCTCCAGTCGTTGCTGGAAGACACGGCGTGCATCGCCCTGGCCGTATTGAAATCGCATCTCGCATGCCGAGGCCAGTGACACGCCAACGACGTCGCCGAAGACCGGAGCGTCCCGGTGCCAGCCGATCGTGGCACCCGGTGGGTAGTAGGTGACCAAAGCCTCGGCCAAGGCAGTTGGCGATACGTCGAGGAGCGAGGCGGCTCGATCGCGTACGTCGGCCAGCCAGTCCGGGATCGGCGGACCTGGAGTAATCGACGCCGACTCGAACGCGTACTGCACGCCGAAATGGTGGACCACCCGACGGGCTACTTGACCGTGCATCCGCACCTCTTCGAACTGCAGATCGTGCACGTGCTCGAGGAGGTCCCGTTCCTCGCCTTCACTCAGCAGCGATGGAATGTAGTGAAAGCCGTACGGCTCCTCAAAGACGCCGCGCATTCGGGCCATTTGATGACCCTGCCACAACCTGCTCTCTGCCTGAACCGACGCCACCACTTCACCGAAGCCAGGACGCGTGGCTGCACTTAGCGACACGGGACCTCACCGACGCCTGGGCGTGTCGGTTCGATCCCATGTCGACTAGTTGGCGCTCGACCGCTCAGAGCGCTCGGGACCGCGACCGGGCGGTAAGCGCGGAGGCGATCATGACGAGCACGACTGCAACTGCCAGCGCGATCAGCCACCGCACCCAGTCGATACCGGAGCTGCCGTTTCCGCCGAACGCGGTGTAGATGAACCAGCCGATCAAGACGCCGCCGATCCCGCAGATGATGGTCAGCCAGATCGGGATGTTGTCCCGGTTTCCAGGAGCGACGAACTTGCCCAACAAGCCGATGATGATGCCGGCCACGATGACACCGATGATCTCCACTGCTTCCTCCTCGCACAGTGATAAGTGGTTGAGATCCGGAGCGATACCCGCAGACATTAGGCATCGCTCCGCCATCCACTGAACCACCCAAAGGGCGGATGCATCACACCCCTAGGGAGGTTTATAGTCCAAATGTGGGCAGTCCAATCAGCATCGCCCCAATCACCATCGCTTTGGTCGACGATTACGACATCGTGGTGATGGGCGTCGCGCACATCCTCGAGCAATACAGCGATCGAGTGACGATCGCCGAACTCGACAGCAACCAGGACGTAACAGACACCGTCGACATCGTGCTCTACGACTCCTTCGCGCAGCCGGAATCTGATCACGAGGAGATCAGCGTCCTGGTCCGCAACCCACGCGCCCGTCATGTGGTGATGTACACCTGGAATTTCCATCCCGACCTGATCGATACAGCCCGCGCCCGCGGCGTACACGGGTATCTCTCCAAGGCTTTGCCGGCGCGTGATCTCGTCGCGGCCCTGGAAGCGATCCACGCGGGGGAGATCGTCATCAGTGAGCCGCCTGCGCGGGCACGCACTCTGAACGGGCTGAACTGGCCCGGGCGGAACGAAGGCCTGACCGACCGTGAATCAGAGATCTTGGCCTTGATCACTCAGGGCAAAAGCAATGCCGAGGTGGCAGCGCTCACCTTCCTCAGTCCGAACACCGTGAAGTCCTATATCCGCACGATCTACCGCAAGATCGGTGTCGCCAGTCGTACTCAGGCTGTGCTCTGGGGTGTCCATCACGGCTTCGCGCCCGATCATCACCGGATTGACCACTGGCGCGGCGGACCATGACGGCGAGCCGCTGCGAGCGCGGCGAGGCGAAAAGCGATAAGGTCTGAGCCAGCATCTCGGGGGAGGATCAAACGTGCCTGGACTGGTGCGCTCGCGCGCGTGGTCCGTTCTGGCATTGCTCGCCGGTATCACATCGATCTGGGCGGGGGATCTCCTCTGGCTGCGACTCGCCTGCGCTGCCGGATTAGTTCTTGGGATCACCCAGCAGCTGGCGCTGCTCGCGCTCAGCGTCGATAAACACACGCTGGGGACATTCCGAGTTCGGCTGGGCACCGCCGCCATGCTGTCCGCGGGAGTTGCTTGCTGGTATTTGGCGAACTCTCCACGCTTGCCGTTTCTCGTCGTGGCTGGGTTGCTTGCCGTACTTGCAGGGCTGTGGTGGTTTTGCGCCGCCCTCAAAGACGCCGACGTAGTGCATCTTCAAGCCCGGAATCTGCCGGGAGTTCCCGAAGAGCCGGTTGCCCCTCCGCGCTGGCCGTACGGCTGGGCCGCGGCCGTGATCTGCGGTTTTCTCGTACTCGGCTTTGTCGCTGGCACGCTGTCACTGCCCGCGGCGGTGTTCACAGTGCTTGCAGTGCTGACCGTAGGAATATTGGCGGTCATGCGGGTGCAGCTTGCACGCTTCACCGCATACGGCAGACAGGTGCTCGAGAAGCTTCGAGCATACGGTCCGGTGCTCACGATGCCTTACAACGGGCACGCCGCGTTCCACATCGGTTTGTGGTCGCCGTATCTGGAGAGAACCGGGCAACCCATCACCGTCATAACCACCGACGCACTCGCATTCCAGCGGGTGGCCGACAGGTACACGATGCCGGTGATCTACGCGCCGCAGGGAGACCGTCGGGCAATCCGAGCCATGTTGCCGAAGACCGTCCGGGCAGCGCTTTACGTTTTCAGCCGTGACAACGAAGAGTTCATGAAGGTCCGGCGTATAACTCATGTCTGGCTTCATCACGGCGACAGCGATAAGGAGGCTTCGCGTCGGCGGAAGTTCAGGGCCTACGACGTCCTGGTCGTGGCCGGCCAGGCAGCGATCGACCGCTACGCCGCCCACGGGGTCCAAATCCCGTCGAGCAAGTTCAAGATTCTTGGTCGGCCCCAGGTCGAGAACATCGAAACAGTGACAAGCTCAATCTCCACAGTCGACAAGCCGGTCGTGCTTTATGCACCGACCTGGTACGCCACCGATCACAGGTACCACCACTCTTCCCTTCCGATTGGCCCAGCGATCGTCTCCGCCTTGCTCGCGCGCAATGCAACGGTGATCTTCAGGCCGCACCCGGCCAACCGCAGATTGCCGGAGGCCGCCGCCGCGATTGCCGCAATTCACGAACTCCTCCGAGCGGACGCCGAGGCGACCTCACGGCCGCATCGTTGGGGCGCGGCGGCGTCCGACCCGGCGTTCGCGGAACTGGCCAACGCTGCAGACGCCATGGTGGCCGATGTGTCGGGGGTCGTCACGGATTTCATGCAGTCGCTCAAGCCGTTCGCAATGGTTGCGACGGGCGACAAGACAGATGTCTTCCGAGCCCGATTCCCCTCCAGCCGCGCTGCCTACGTCATCGAGTGGGACCTGTCGACCCTTGACGACGCGCTCGACGCCATGCTGGGCGACGACCCGCTCGCACCCATCCGGGTCGAGCGTCGCAAGTACTACCTCGGAGGGTATGAAAACGGCGACTCGGCTCGCGCCTTTGTCAGCTACTTACAATCGCTGATCGCGGACCAGGCTGCACTGAAAGCTTTGCCGGCGAAGCCGCTTGTTCGCCCAGACCTCACCCAAGAGCCATTGCAGCCCGTCCGCCACTAAATCTTCGATCTGCCACTTACAGTTGATCTAGAAGCCAGGAGGGCGTCGCACTCCGAGCACCGGCTGCTTCGACGCGATCGCGTAGGGCCCGGTCCGCAGTAACGACGGTCACGTCACGTCCGTCACCTGCACCGACCTGTCCGATGACGGCCTCGACAATGGCGTCATCGCCGGACGCCGGGGCGTGGACGGTGCGCACCTGCCCGCCCAGCCCGACTGGATTGCCCCGCTTGGCGGCACCTTCCAGAACCAAGACGACCTCGTCGAAGGGAAGTGCCGAGGTCATCAACCGTTCTTGGAGTCGACGGGCAGCTCCTGGTCGATCACGCCACCAACCGTCAGGGCGACTGCCCACGACGTTTGCGCCATCGACGATAAGGACCTGCACCCGGACAGCGTAGGTGATCCGCCGCGATCGACATGCACGAAAGCGCGTTCAAGATCGGTGGCAAGCGGATCGTTCAGCCGACACTTTCGTGCTGCCGTACCGCCAAACGGCTGCGGCAAGAATGGTTCTGACAGGAGTAGGTGAGATAGTGGGCCGGACTTCGTTAACGAATTGAACTGAACATAACTGTCGCTGGCAGCGCGGCCCGGCGGCTGCTGGGTAGAAGGAACGCACATGAGCGGCAATGCCACCTTCCGGCACACCAATACTTCGGTGCTGAGTGTCTGCGCCGTCGAAGCACCGGTCGTGGTGACCTCTGCGTCCATCGACGAGCGGCTCATGGCGACGTACCGACGGGTGCGTATGAAACCTGGCCTGCTCGAGAAGCTGGCCGGCGTACGGGAGCGGCGCTGGTGGCCACCTGACGTCAGCTTCGCGGACGCGGCCGCGATGGCCGGTGCCAAGGCCCTTGCCGAAGCCGGCATCGACCCGTCGCAGATCGGTGTCATGATCAACACCTCGGTGTCACGCGCCTACCTGGAGCCGTCGACCGCAGTCGCGATCCATCACCAACTCGGCCTGTCGACGGGCTGTATGAACTTCGACATCGTCAACGCATGTGTGGGTTTCGTCACGGCCATTCAACTGGCCGGGACCATGATCGACTCGGGCCAGACGGAGTACGCGCTCATCGTGGCCGGTGAGGGGTCGCGATATACGCAGGAGATCACCCTTGAGCGACTCGCGGCGGAAAGCACGACCGCGGAGGAGCTGCGCTCGCAGTTCGCCACCTTGACGCTGGGGTCGGGTGCGGCGGCCATGGTGCTGGGTCGCGGTGATGGGCATCCTGAGGGTCACCGGGTGGTGGGCGGGGTCAGCCGGGCGGGTACCGAACACCATGATCTATGTGTCGGCGATCTCGATCACATGCGCACCGACAGCAAACGGCTGTTCGACGCCGGACTGGCACTGGCCCTCGAGACGTGGCAAGACGCCGCCGGTGATTTCGACTGGAGCAGCATCGATTGGTTCATTGCCCATCAGACCTCGGTGGTGCACATTCGGGCGATGGCTTCGGCGCTTGGAGTTCCCGTCGACCGTTTTCCGCTGACCCTGCCGGCGTACGGAAACATGGGCCCGGCCGCCGTCCCCTTCACCCTGGCGCGCCACGTCGACGCTCTGCATGCCGGTGAGCGCCTGCTGTTGTTGGGCATTGGTTCAGGACTGAACACCTCGTACGCCGAGATCATCTGGTGAGTTTGTGTTGAGGAGTCGGGGGGCGCCGTTCCGGAAGCTTCCCGGGATGGAGCTGGCGTGGTCTCGCTGGGTCGAGGTCACCCACGCCGACGGTGAGACGTACACCTGGCACGTACTCGACAACCAGGCCGAGGCCTCGGTCGGCACGCTGCTCTGCGTACACGGCAACCCCACCTGGAGCTATCTGTGGCGGCGGTTCCTGGCCACCGCCCCGCCCGGATGGCGGGTGCTCGCCGTCGATCAACTGGGTATGGGATTCTCCGACCGGCCGGCTGCACCTCGCAGACTGGCCCAGCGGATTGCCGATCTCAGCGTCCTCACCACAACGCTCGGCGTGACCGGGCCTGTCGTCACCGTGGCCCACGACTGGGGGGGACCGATCTCACTGGGCTGGGCGCTGGAGCATTGCGATCAGTTGGCCGGGATCGTGCTCACCAACACGGCGGTCATCCAACCTCCCGGCACAGAGGCGTCAATACTGATCCGGCTGGCCAGGTCTATGCCCCTCCGCGAGCTGGTCTGCGTTCGTACGCCAACCTTTGTCCGAGCCGCGTCCGCCCTGTCGCGGCCCGCACTGCCAGCCGATATCCGTGCGGCACTGGCCGAGCCGTACCGCAGTGCCGACCAACGTGGAGCAATCGCCGACTTCGTGGCCGACATCCCACTGCAGCCGGATCATCCCAGTTATCGCATACTGGCAGGCATCGCGGGCCGGCTCGGCGAGCTGGCAGCGGTGCCGACCATGATCGTTTGGGGTGCCCGGGATCCTGTCATCTCTGAGCGTTACCTGCGAGATCTGCTGCAGCGGTTGCCGCATGCCGACGTGCAGCGCCACGCGCAGGCATCGCACTTGGTGACCGAGGACGTTCCGGAGACCGCCGACCAGGTGTGGCGCTGGATCGCCGACCGACGGACGCCCGAGCCGCGGCGCACCGAGGGCGACATCCGAATGCCATGGGCAGCACTGACCGATCGCGCCGCCGACACCGGCTCAGCGGTGGTCGAGCTACGCGGCGGCCAGCGTCGCGCCGTCTCCTTCACTGAGCTCGAGGCGCGGGTGCAACGCTTGGCCGGCGGCCTTTACGCCGGGGGCGTCCGCCCCGGCCACCGAGTTGCTCTGCTGGTGCCGCCCGGGATCGAGCTGACCGCTGCGCTGTACGCCTGCTGGCGGATCGGGGCCGTCATCGTCGTCGCCGATGCCGGCCTTGGCGTACGGGCGCTTGGTGACGCGCTGCGCAGTGCGTCACCGGACCATGCCATCGGCATTGGTCAGGCGTTGCTGGCCGCCCGGGCCTTGCGGGTGCCCGGTCAGCGGATTCTGGCCGGGCCGGCCTCAGCAGTGATACGTGGCGCACTGGGTCCCCACCGAACCCTCGAGGAACTTGTTGAGCTCGGGCGGCAGTCTGCGACGGTCCAGCGCGCGTCCGGTCACTCAGAGGCGGCAGTGCTGTTCACCTCCGGCGCCACAGGTCCGCCGAAGGGTGTGGTCTACCGTCTAGCCCAACTGCGCGCTCAGATCGACGTACTGGCAGCCGCGCTCAAGATCACCGACCGGGACCGGATGGTCGCGGCGTTCGCGCCATTCGCGCTGTACGGTCCGGCGCTGGGAATCGGATCTGCAGTACCCGACGCCGACGTGACCAAGCCGGGCACCCTCACGGCCGCCGCGCTGGCCGACGCCGTCGAAGCCATCGACGCGACGGTCGTCTTCGCCTCGCCGGCAGCGCTGCGCAATGTCGTCGCCACCGAATCTGGTCTCAGCTCCGCCCAGCGCATGCCACTGGCTCGGGTCCGGCTGGTCTTGTCGGCAGGTGCGCCGGTCCCGGTGCCGCTGCTGCGAAGCGTGCAGCAGGTGCTGCCATCCGCTGAGCTGCACACGCCGTATGGGATGACCGAGGTGCTGCCGGTCTGCGACATCTCGCTGCCAGAGCTGGAGGCCGCCGGGTGCGGCAATGGTGTCTGTGTCGGGCGCCCGCTGCCGGGTGTAGAAGTCCGGATCAGCCCTCTGGACGCCACTGGCGGCGCCGAGGGTCAGCTGACCGACGAGCCGGAGGTCACCGGCGAGATCTGCATCGCAGCGGCGCACGTCAAAGATCGCTATGACCGGCTGTGGGCCATCAATCGCCGCAGCAGCCGTACGCCCGGTTGGCATCGCAGTGGAGACGTCGGCCACATCGACGTTCAAGGTCGGCTCTGGGTCGAAGGCCGACTGGTCCACGTCATCGTCACCGCGTACGGCCCGGTGACGCCGGTCGGCCGGGAGCAACGGATCGAGGAGATCCCCGGTGTCCGTTACGCGGCAGTCGTTGGCGTCGGCCCGGGCGGCACCGCGCAGGTCGTCGCAGTGCTCCAGCTCGACGACGCTGCTGATGGTGTGCTCGCGCCCCCGGAATTGTCCGCCGCTGTCCGGTCCGCGGTCGATGTGCCGGTCGCGGCGGTACTGATCACCGACGCGCTGCCGGTCGACATCCGACACGCCTCTAAGATCGACCGCGCCCGCCTCGCGAGGTGGGCCGAGCGGGTGCTCGCCGGCGGGCGGGTCGGCCGACCGTGAAGATCTTGGTCACCGGCGCAAGCGGGCTGCTGGGTTCGAGTGTGTCGCGAGCCTTGGCGGCCCGCGGCGATCAGGTGACTGTGCTGCAGCGGCGGCCCGCCGGGCTGGGCTTGCCCGAGGTGCTGGCCGATGTAGCCGACTCAGCAGCGATCCGAGACGCGGCTGCCGGCAAACAAGCTGTGGTCCATCTAGCAGCGAAGGTAAACGTTGTCGGACCGTGGCGGGAGTACCACCGGGCCAACATTGACGGAACTCAGAACGTGGTCGAGGCGTGCCGTGAAGCTGGTGTGACCCGGCTGGTGCACGTCTCCTCGCCGTCAGTCGCGCACGGCGGTCGGTCTCTAGTTGGCGTTGGCGCCGAACCCGCGGACCCAACGTCAGCGCGCGGTCCGTATGCCCGTAGCAAGGCGGTCGCCGAGCAGATCGCCTTGGGCGCAAACGAGGGACCATTGGCCGTGGTCGCAGTGCGGCCACATCTTGTGTGGGGGCCGGGCGATACCAAGCTGATCGGTCCCATCGTGACGCGGGCCAGGGCGGGGCGACTGCCGCTTGTCGGCACCGGCGCCGCCCTTATCGACTCGACATTCGTCGACAATGCCGTCGACGCGCTGGTAGCCGCGCTCGACCGCTGCTCCGACGTACGAGGTGAGGCACTCGTTGTCACCAACGGCGAGCCCCGGCCGATCGGGGACATCCTCAACGCCATCTGCGCCGCTGGCAGCGTGCGCCCACCTCGCTACCGAGTGCCGAAGCGCCTGGCCATGGGCGCCGGTGCGGTGCTCCAGGCCGTCTGGCCGGAGCGGAGAGGTGAGCCGCCGATCACCCGATTCGTGGCTGAACAGATGAGCACGGCCCACTGGTTCGATCAGCGCCGTACCCGAGAGGCGTTGCATTGGCAACCGCGGGTCAGCCTCGACGAAGGCTTCGCCGCACTTACGCGCTGGTACGCCAACGCGGATGCTAGGGGTGGTCAGAGGTAACAGTCAGCCGTGGCAGTCAATCGATAGCGCGACCTGATGACGAGGTTCAGTCCTTGAGGTCCTTCTCAGAATGCTCCGGCTGGTAGACCACGTCGTGGTCCTCCTCTGTGGCGGTGCCGGCCAGGTCGGCAGGGAAGACAGTTCCTTCCTCGTTGTCCTCCACGCTGAGGCTGCCGTACTCCTCGGCGCTGGTCGCCGTGCTCCGCTCGTCGTCCTCAGTCTGCTCGGGCGTCTGATCTGACATGAGATCTCCTCGGGTCGACGGTCTCCACTCATTCTTGCATCGCGCGCTAGCCGGCGATCCGCTACAGCCGCGTCACAGTGGACGGTCGCGGAGAAGCGCAGCCTCGCCCACTCCGTCGCTGAAGGCGTTAAGGCCGCCCGCTGGTATATGCGGGCGTCAATGAAAGCGCTTGGACAAGCGCGAGACATACCTGCCATCGGAGGGCTTTTCGAAGGGCGCAGCTGGTCCAGTCGCCATGGACAGATAGTGCATCGCGTCGGGCACCTTGCGGACGACCGCCTCGAGATAGTTGATGCAGGCCATCCGCATGGTGCCCTCGGAGAGCTGCTTCAAGCGCGCTTCGAGCGCATCAGGTGTCGCCGTCAAGCAGTAGCGGTTCGAGAAATGCGCGGAGTCCATCGGCTTAACCACCCGTGCGCGGTCCGACTTCAACAAGAGGTGGTTGTGGGCCGAGATCGGCCAGAACTGCTTGCGACTACGGAAGCGGTACTGGGCATTGCTGAGAAAGGCCGGCTTGAACTGCTCCGACAGCTCTTCCATCGCAGGGCGCAGCATCGGGTAGATCGCATGGGCGGAGGAGAAGACCTGCTCCGGTGTGTACCCCAGCAGTTCGGCGCCGTGCAGCTTGTTGCTTTCGTGAAAGCTCATCTGGTCTCCCCGATTTTCCAGGTTGGTCCAGCGGCCGCGCAGCTGAACCTTGCCTTCATCGGAAAAGAAATCAATGGGCTGGACGGGGCCGACGAGCATCATGTCATCGTTGAAGTACAGGAAGCGATCGGCGAGACCGTCGATGCGCCACAGCATGGTTTCGATGGCGAGGGAGTTGAAGGTCGGCAACAACCGTTCATAGCCCCGGAAAATGTCACGATGATCAACAATCCGGATGCTGTACCGCTCGGCCGTCCGGCGATCCAGAGCCTGCGGGACTTGGTCATCGGTGACAAGCCAGATGGTGCGGACCCACGGCGCGTAATTGCGGATCGAGCGTAGGCAGTAACGGATCTCGTCATTGTCGGAGAAGCGCCGCTCCTTATTGGCAACGCGCTCGGGCTGGGCATCATCACCAGGATCGGCAAGATAGCGGTTGCGCTTGCGGCGGTGTTTTCGATCGCTCCCATCTACCCACGCGATCACTACATCGATGGCATCCCGGGCGCTCAATGCGTTGGCGCTGGACGCCTGCCATCCCAAGTCGCTGGGGGCGAGGCCCTTCACGGGGGGCGATATTACGGGACGGCACTCCATCCCGCAGACCTTGACACGATGTTGTTGCCAGGGCCTCGCATCGGAGCGTCGGCACGGATAACGTCATCGTCGTGGATGACGAGGGCTCACCGTGAGTGACTGGACGCCTGAGGAGCTCAGCAAGATCGGAGCTGCCGAAGAGCTGAGGATCCAGTCCATGAGGCGGGATGGCACGCTGCGCAAGCCCGTCACGATCTGGGTTGCACGCTGTGATGACCGCCTGTACGTCCGATCCGTGAAAGGGCCTACCGGCCCGTGGTTTCGCGGCACGCATTCGCGCGGTCAAGGCCACATCCGAGCTGGCGGCGTCGGCAAGAATGTCAGCTTTGTCTTCATCGACGCAGCCGACCGGGTCAACGATCAGATCGACGCCGCGTACCGGGATAAATACCAGCGTTATGCCGGGCCGATCCTCGACAGTGTCCTGACCGACGCGGCACGCGCCGCAACCATCCAGCTGCTGCCAGGTTGAGCGACCTGCCGGTTGCAACTCTGCTAGCAGCGCCCTGGATGGTCGTTCTCGCGCTTGTGGTGGGAAACGCACCACCTAAATGCCCGGATTGGGGGTCCTTTTCGCGCTTGTGGTGGGAAACGCACCGGTTGACTCTCCGGCCGAGATCCTCAAGAAGTCGCCGCCCGCAGTCGTGAGATTGTGTCCTGAGATGCAGTCGCTGGGGGAGTGAGATGACGCAGGCCGAAGAAGAGGACCCGACGGAGCCGGCTGCGTCGTCAACACCCGCATCCGCAGTGGCAACCGTGGAATCTTCTGCGTGGGCGCCACTTGCCCAGCGCGCGTTCCGCTGGCTGTGGTTCGGCGTGTTCCTCACCTACATCGGCACCTGGATGCAGACCGTCGGCGCTCAGTGGCTGCTTGTCGATGCTCCCAACGCAGCCACACTGGTCTCCCTGGTGCAGGCCGCGATGACCTTGCCCGTCATGCTGCTAGCGCTGCCTGGGGGAGTCCTGGCCGACTCGTTCGATCGCCGCTGGTTGCTGTTTACGGTGCAGGTCTACTTCTTCACCGTCGGGACTGTGGTTACCGTGCTCACGGCCGTGGGTCTGATGCCGCCTGCTCTGCTCATCGCCCTTACGTTTGCCTTCGCGATGGGCGCGGCGGTGCAACTGCCCACCTGGCAGTCCATGATCCCTGGGCTCGTGCCCAGGACTCAGCTGGGAGCGGCGACACGGCTAGAAATGGTCGGCGTCAACGTGGCGCGTTCCGTCGGCCCGGCGCTCGCCGGATTGGTCATAGCAGCCGTCGGAGTACCGGTCGTCTTCGGGCTGAACGCACTATCGGTGGTCTTCCTTGCGATCGCTCTGATCTCATGGCGCCGACCCCTGGCCAACTCAGTGGATCGCCGAGAGCGCTTCGTGCCAGCGCTTCGCGCCGGCAGCCGCTACGTCTGGCATGAGCCCGTCGTGCGGCGGATTCTGCTCAAGGTAATGCTCTTCATTCCGGCCGGCGTGGCACTGTGGGCGTTGCTACCGCTGATCGCCAATCAACGTTTGGGTTTGGGAGCCGCCGGTTACGGTGCCCTGTTCGGCGCGCTGGGAACGGGTGCAGTAGCGGCTGCTCTGGTACTAGGCCGGCTAAGGGACCATCTGTCAACAAATGGCCTGCTCGCTGTGGGTGGCATCGTCTTCGCGGGTGCCATGGTGCTACTCGTGCTCATCTCGAACTTCCTGGCGGCGCTCGCAATTCTGATCTTTGCCGGACTGGCCTGGACAGCCGTGATCTCGACCTTGAACGCAGAGTTGCAATTGTTCTTACCCGTCTGGGTACGCGCTCGGGGCTTGGCGATCTACATGGTCACCTTCACCGGTTCCATGACGGTCGGTGCGCTCGTTTGGGGGCTTGTCGCAGAAGGGGTCGGACTGCAGCTGACCTTCTTCGCCGCCGCCGCGGTGATGCTGGGCGGGGTCATCACTGGATTCTTCTGGCGAGTGCCCGAGACCGGCCACCTTGACCGCGAGCCAGCCATCTACTGGCCCGAGGCGCGGCTGGCCTTCTCCCCGGAACCCGACACGGGCCCGGTCATGGTGACGGTCGAATACACCGTCGCGCCTGAGCGAGAGGCGGCGTACCTGGAGGCGATGGACCGGCTTCGCAAGTCCCGGCGTCGGAGCGGTGCAACGCGGTGGGAGTTGTACCGAGACGGCGACCGGCCGGACCGCTTCATCGAGCTCTTCAGCGTTCCATCCTGGGACGAACACGTACGGCAGCACGAAGGTCGCCTCACCGGGGCGGACCAAGAGGTCGAAGAAGCTGCGCTGGCATTCTCCGATCCGCCGCCGCGGGCCGACCACCTGCTTCCTCCCTAGCGATCCAGCCGAGCAGAGGAGCGCCGCACCACCCAAACGGTGTGATCGCCTTACTTCCGAGCGGTGATCCTGCCAAGCCACCCAAGATTGGTGCGCCCCGTCGCGGCTCCTGTGAAACCGGCAGCATTGATCAGATCCAGCGCTTTGTTGATCATGTCCTCGCCACCCGTTCGACGCAGCCAACGAGGCCCAGAATGCCGATGTCGTCCGCTCTTCTGAAATTCGGCGATGAGAAGTCGTCCGCCGGGTTTGAGCACCCGATACATCTCCTCGACCGCAGCACGCTGATCATCTTCAGCCACATGGTGCAGAGCGAGCGTGCAAGAGAGGGCATCGAAAGTGGCATCCGGGAACGGCAGTTGCTGCGCGAAGGCGACCTGGAAACTGATCGGTATTCCGTCCTTTTGCGCTCGGGTGGTGGCGAGCTTGATCATTTCTGGCGACGGATCGATGCCATGGACGGAGCCGCCGGGTAACACTCGTTCAGCGAAGATCATTGCGAGCCGGCCAGGGCCGCAGCCCACATCGAGAACCCGGTCGCCAGGTCCAAGCTGCAGATCGTCGGCGAGCATGGCACGCATCCGGCGACCGCGCCGGCCGAGCAACCTATTCCCCACGTCATAGAACCGCGCCCAGTGGATGAGGCGGTCATGCTTGTGCTGATCAGTACGGCTTGAGTTGTGCGCCATGGCGATCTCCCGGTTTCGTGTAACCCACACGCTTTCGTTTGACAGACCTACTGCCTGGTCTGCCCTCACCATGGAAACTACGTGGTTTTGCGGATGTTGGAGTACCCGACGGCGCCTAGCGTACGAGGGGAGACCGCACCACCCAAGCCAGGAGGAAAGCCATGAGCGAGCCGGATTGGAAGGGACCGCTGGGCGAGGCCTTCGCTGAGGCGCTGAGATATCTAGAAGGTCTGCCGTCGCGGCCGCTCAGTGGCTACCCGAGCCTTTCCGAGCTCCGTGCGACGCTCGGTGGGCCGCTTCCTGACCAAGCATTGGAGCCGCGGGAGGTGGTGGCGGACCTGGCGGCAGCCGCCGAACCCGGTGTGGTGGCGTCGGGAAGCGGCCGCTTCTTCGGATTCGTGGTCGGGGGCACCACACCAGTGGCGCTGGCGGCCGATTGGCTGACCTCGACGTGGGACCAGAACGCCGGGCTGTACGTTCTTGGACCCGCCGCCAGTGTCGTCGAGGAGGTAGCCGGGCAGTGGCTGGCTGAACTGCTTGGCCTGCCCGCCGGGGTGTCGGTAGGTTTCGTCACGGGCGCCCAGATGGCCAACTTCACCGGCCTGGCAATAGCGGTGCAGGAGGTGCTCCGCAGAGTCGGTTGGGATCTTGCCAGCGACGGCCTTTGGGGTGCGCCGCAGGTACGGATTATCGCCGGAAAGGGGCGGCACGGCACCATCGACCGGGCCCTGCGCTTCCTCGGTATCGGTACTGCCGCCATCGTCGAAGTTGAGGCCGACGAGCAGGGTCGCATGCGGCCGCCCGCACTGGCGGCGGCCCTGGAGCAGATGAGTGGCCCTGTGATCGTCTGCGCCCAGGTCGGCAACGTCAACAGCGGAGCCATCGACCCGGTCCGGGACATCTGTGAGATTGCCCACCGGCATGGTGCCTGGGTCCATGTGGACGGCGCTTTCGGCTTGTGGGCGGCGGCGAGCCCTCGGCTGCGGGCGCTGGTCGATGGGGTTGAACTGGCCGACTCCTGGGCGACCGACGCTCATAAGTGGCTCAATGTTCCGTACGACTCCGGCCTGATCTTCTGCGCCGACCCCGAGGCCCATCGCGCAGCTATGGGAACCCGGGCCGGCTACCTGATGCTCAGTGATGGCGGCGAGCGCGACGCTCTGGATTACAACCCCGAACACTCTCGGCGCGCACGCGGATTTGCGGTCTATGCGGCGCTGCGCTCCCTCGGCCGCCAGGGCGCCGCCGAGTTGATAGACCGCTGCTGCGCGCTAGCGGGCCGCTTTGCCGAGCAACTCAGCGCTGCTGGCGGCGTAGAAGTGCTCAATGAGGTGGTCCTCAATCAAGTGCTGGTGCGTTTCCTCGCCGGCGACGGAGATCACGATGCCCATACCCGCCGGGTGATCGAGCGAGTCCAACACGATGGCACCTGTTGGATGAGCGGTACGACATGGCAGGGTCGCGCGGCTATGCGCATCTCTGTGTCGAGCTGGTCGACAGACGAGGCCGACGTAGATCGCTCGGTGGCGGCGATCCTGCACTGCGCCGGAGAATGACCAGGTGGACGACGAACTCATCGGACGGGATGAGGAGCAGGCACAGCTGCAGGCCTGGGCGAGTGCGGCACTCGCCGGCCGCGGATCGCTGGTTCTGATCACCGGTGAAGCCGGAGTGGGCAAGACCACTCTGGTACGCCGGGTCTTGGCGAGTTCGGAGCTTCAGGTACTCACCGGCTTCGGAGTCCAGGGTGGCACCTCGCCCTTCGGCCCAATCGTGGAGGCACTTCGCTCGTACCTGCGGACGGCAGGCGGCGAGCCGCTCTTGAAGGGGCCGCTGGCGGCGCACCTGGCTCTACTCCTTCCTGAGCTTGGGCCGCAGGCTCCCGCGGATGATCGTGCGACGTTGTTTGAGGCCGTCCGGCAGAGCTTGGTGCGGATCGCCGCGCGGCGCCCGGCTGCGCTGTTCTTGGATGATCTTCAGTGGTCCGACGACGCTACGGCAGAGTTGCTGGGCGCCCTGGCCCGCTCGGTGGACGCCCAGCCACTGCTCTTGATCGGGACCTATCGAAGCGATGAGTTGCCACGCGGACACTCCATCCGCCGGCTACGCAGCGAGTTGCGCCGCGCCGGCCAGTTACGGCAATTGACCGTCGAGCCGCTGGACGCAGACGCCAGCAGTGACTTGCTGGCGCACACTCTTGGGTCGGTGGCGCCATCACTGGGCCGCACGGTTTTCGAGCGCACCGATGGCGTGCCGTTCTTCGTACGGGAGCTCGGCGCCGCGCTAGCCGCCAGCGGCCGCCTGATGGCTGGGCCATCTGGGCTAGAGCTCCTCGACGGTGAAGAGGTCCCGATGCCCGACAGCATCCGGGACGCCGTCCTGCTACGGGCCGCTGGCCTGTCCGATGATGCGCGCAAGATCGTTACCACCGCGGCTGTGGTCGGCCAGATGTTCGATCCCGAGGTTGTGACGGCTGTTGCCGAGCTGCCGGAGTGGCCTGAGGAGCTGCTACGCCGCGGCATTGTTATCGAGACTGAGCCCGGCCGTATGGCGTTCCGCCACGCTCTTGTCCGAGAGGCATTTTATGGAGAGATTTCCTGGACCCACCGAGTAACCCTGCATCGAGCGGTAGCTGAGCGGTTGGGGCTTGAGCAGGCAGCTCCCGTGCAGATTGCCGAGCACTGGGCATTGGGGCGGCGACCCGAGCGGGCCCGCACGGCATTGCTAGCAGCCGCCCAGGCCTCCGGCGCCGTTTACGCCTACCGGGACGCGGGGCGAGCCACTCGCCGTGCTCTTGAATTGTGGCCTGAGGGGCAAGAGGAGAATGCGCGCCTCGACGTATTGGAACTGCTAGCTGGGTATGCCGAACTAGCCGGTGACCTGACCGATGCGATTCCGACGTGGCGCGAGGTCGCCGACGGCCGTCGACGGGCCGGTGAGACCGGCCGCCTCGGAGCAGTGGAGCGCCGGCTGGCCGCCGCCCTTGAGCTGCTGGGTCGCTGGCAGGAGGCGTTGGCCGCCCGGGAGCGAGCCGCTGTCGCATTCACCGCCGCCGGGCTCCCAGCAGATGCTGCCGCCGAGCGTCTCGCCTCGGCGGCCCATCTACGATCGGCGGGTAGTTTCCGGGCTGCAATCAGCCTGCTTGAGATCGCCGGAGAGCAGGCCCGTGAGGCCGGGCGAGTCGACCTGCAGGCGCGCATCCTTGGCCACGAGGGCAACGCTCGAGCTCGCATGGGCGAAGGTCAGGCCGCCGTGGAGCAGGTGCGGACTGGTCTGGCAATGGCCTTGGAGCACGGATTCACCGGGCCGGCGGCAGAGATCTATCAGCGACTGGCCGACGCACTGGAGCACTCCGGCGACTACTCGGCAGCCAAGGAGACCTACGACGAAGCATTCAGCTTCTGCGCGGCCAACGCGCTACAGCCCACCGCACAGCTCTGCCTCGCCTGCCTGACCGCGGTATTGCGGCAGTCAGGTGACTGGGAACGGGCGGTCACGCTATGCCGTCAGGTCATCGCCTCTGACAATGCCACCCTTCACGCCCACGCCGTCGCGACCGGAATGCTGGGCTGGATCCTCGGCCTGCGTGGGCAGGTCAGACGGGCCCGTCCGCTACTGCATGAGTCGCTCACGCTGGCCCGCCGGATCGAATTGGCGGCGATGGAGCTGCTGTCGACATGGGGCCTGGCGATTGTCGACCAGATCGAGGGGGAGACAGACTCGGGGGCCAGTCACTGCTGGTCGATCTTAGAGCGCTGGAAGCAGACCGAGGATCGACATTATTCGATCTCACCGCTGCGCTGGGCGACCACTTTCTTCGCTGAATCCGGGGATGCCGCGGGAGCACGGGCCTGCGCAGCGGCGCTCGCGACAATCGCCGGTGACATCGGACAAGACGAGGCAATGTCGGCGCTCTCGCACGCCCTAGGTGAGACGACGCTGCTTGATGGCAGTGCTGAGCAGGCGGCCGGCCATTTCTCCAGGGCTCTGATGTTGCTGCACGGGGTTGATGCCCCGTTCGATCGATCGGAGTCCGAGCGACGCGCTGCTGCCGCGCTTGCTGTGCTCGGCCGACGCGAAGAGGCCGTCGAACACCTGATCGCCGCTTACCGTACGGCGCGGCGACTGGGCGCCAAGCCCACGGTAGAGCGGCTGACCAGCAGTCTCAGCGCTCTCGGTGAGCAAGCCGAGCGCCGTCTTGGCCACCGGGCCGTCTCACAAGCGGCCAATGGCAATCTCACCCGGCGGGAAGTCGAGGTGGTTCGTCTCGTCGCGATGGGCCACACCAGCCGGGAGATCGCGCG
Source organism: Propionibacteriaceae bacterium (assembly GCA_045806785.1). Taxonomy (GTDB): domain Bacteria; phylum Actinomycetota; class Actinomycetes; order Propionibacteriales; family Propionibacteriaceae; genus Microlunatus. The sequence continues at coordinate 62,578 of JBJMIR010000004.1, forward strand.
TGAGCTGTTCCTCAGCCCGCGTACGGTCGAGACACATGTCAGCAGCATCCTGCTGAAGCTCGATTGCCGCTCGCGGACCGATGCGGCTCGCCGCGCCACACAGCTTGGCTTGATCACGGGCTAGCGTGGGTCCGTGCGGTTGGCCACCTGGAACGTCAATTCGATCAAGCAGCGGGTACCGCGGTTGCTGCCGTGGCTGGATCAGCGAGATCCTGATGTGGTCTGCCTTCAGGAAACCAAAGTCGCCGACGACGCATTTGCAGCGCTGCTGGGCGAGCAGCTGGTGAGCCGTGGTTATGAGTTCGCAACGCACGGTGAGGTGCAGTGGAACGGTGTTGCGATCCTGTCCAAGATCGGATTGGGCGACGTCGTGCTCGGTGTTCCGGGCGCGCCCGGTTTTCCGAATCCGGAAGCACGCGCAGTCTCGGCGACCTGCGGCGGTATACGCGTTCACTCGGTGTATGTGCCGAACGGTCGGGTGCCAGGTTCGGACCACTACGAGTACAAGCTGAATTGGCTGGCCGCACTTGCGCACAACCTCACTGGTGGGCCAGAGAACGCCGTCGTCTGCGGCGACATGAACATCGCCCCAGCCGACGAAGACGTCTTCGACCCTGACGCCTACATCGGCCAGACCCACGTAACGGCTCCCGAACGCGAGGCGCTAGCGCAGCTGCAGCAGCTGGGTCTGCGCGATGTGGTGCGGGATCGCTGGCCCGGCAAGCGCGTGTTCACCTACTGGGACTATCGCGCCGGCATGTTTCACCAGGACCTCGGCATGCGCATCGACCTAGTGCTCGCGACTGCACCGGTCGCTGACCGGGTACGCGCGGCCTGGGTTGACCGGCAGGCTCGCAAAGGTTCCGGGCCGAGTGATCATGCTCCGGTCATCGTCGACTTCGATGAAGCGCCCGACGGCGACATCGGGCCCGTGGTCCCGCCGCCGTCCGCCCCGGCCACCCGCAAGGCGGCTTTGCCGCAGAGTCGCCGGCGTTGATCTTTAGGCAAGCAGTGCTCGGGCACCCTTTCCACTAAGTGGCGAACCTTCAACCCTGAATCGATTCGAGCTGTTTGCTGTGACCACTTCGGGCGGAGCCCGGGGCCCCTAGCGTTGGAATGTGGAGCTGCCGCTGGCTGCGGTCATATTCCGGCCGTACGGGCTAACGCACTGGGTCCTGTTGGCGATCACCGCGGTCGGCGGCGCGCTGCTGATACGGCTCGGCCGCCGTTACCGCGATACCCCAGCGGCAGAGACCTTCACACGGATCTTCGCCGTCGTGCAACTGATCGTGACGCTCGGTTTCATGATCATGTGGCTGGTTCCACCATTCTTGGACCTGCACCAATCTCTTCCGCTGCAGCTGTCCGACATCCTGCGACTAGTGACGGCGTACGCGCTGTGGAGCCGCCGGGAGTGGGCATTTGCCCTTACCTATTACTGGGGTCTGACCCTCAATCCACAGGCGATTCTCACTCCGGACCTGCAGCTCGACGTAGCGCCGGTCCTGCAGTTCACCTCATATTGGTTGCAGCACGTGCTGGTGATGTGGGCCGCTGTCTACCTAACGTGGGGCCTGGGACTGCGTCCCACATGGCGCAGCTACCGGCAGGCGCTCGCGGCTACCGTGGCGTGGGCTCTATTCGTCTTCGTCATCAACCGGCTTCTCGGTACCAACTACGGCTACCTCAACGGCAAGCCAGGCGGCGCATCGCTACTGGATCTGATGGGTGGGTGGCCATGGTACCTGCTGGTGGCCTTGGCCGTATTGGCGGCCGTCTGGGCCCTTATAACGTGGCCGTGGACGGTCCGGACGCAGGCCGAGTGATGTCGGTGCACGAGAGCCTCACAGCTTGCATAGAGGATCAATGGTGCAGCCTTTTTGCGTATTGACGCCGACATCCTGCGGTCGTAACGTCCGCAGAGGAGAACATCTTCAATTCCCAGAGCTATCGATCGGAGGCTTCGCTATGTTCGCTCAGGTCATTCAGGGCAAGACGTCCAACCCCCAGGCGTTGGATGCCGCGATCAAGCAGTGGCAGCAAGATCTTGCACCAGGTGCGACCGGGTGGCTTGGCAGTACAAGCGGTGTCACCGAGGACGGGCGAGCCATAGCCGTCGTCCGCTTTGAGTCGGAGGAGGATGCGCGCCGCAATAGCAATCGATCCGAGCAGGACCAATGGTGGTCCGAGACGGCAAAGCTCTTCGACGGTGAAGCCACGTTCAAGGACAGCACCGATGTCATCGTCGATGTGCCGGGCGATCCAGACGACGCCGGCTTCGTTCAGGTCATGCAGGGTCGCAGCAGTGATCCGGAACGTGCCCGGCAGCTGATGGATCAAGACTCCGACAAGTGGGCGGAATTTCGTCCCGACATTCTGGGTAGCGTCGCGGTAGGTCACGACGACGGTAGCTACACCATGGTGTTGTACTTCACCTCCGAAGCCGAGGCGCGCGAAGGAGAGCGCAAAGAGCCGCCTCCGGAGTTGCAGGCGCAAATGGCTGAGATGGACAAGCTCTCGGTTGGAGAAACAGAGTTTTTCGATCTTAAGCGCCCCATGATCATGTCCCCGGCCTGATCATCTAGCAGGGCCGGACCCGGGCGATCGGGCTGGCGGACTCGTCAGCCTCACGTCAAGAGCCCGACTTGCTAGTGATGTCCAATCGGCCGCCGGTCCCGGGCGTATCCGGCAACCTCTGCTCTCATCCCTCAGGGGTGATGTGTCTCGGGTTCTTCTCCGATACATCTGAGGTGCTGTCTTGTGAAGGGAGCGGCATGACAGTAAGGCCGGCCGGTCTCAACACCGCGATCGCAGCACTCTTCATTGTCGGGTCGTCGCTCTTTGTCCTCGGATCCGTGCCGGCGTACCTCGACGCGGTCGGGGCGACCGTCGATAGCGTGACCTATTTCGTCGGCTCGATCTGCTTTACGGGTGCTTCATTCGCACAGCTCCTGCAAGCCCAGACGCCGGCCATGACCGAGGTCGACCTGGACTCACAGCACCAACGGGCGCCGGTACGTCTCAGGGCCTGGTTACCGCATGATCGAAATTGGCTGGCTGCGATCACGCAGTTTCCCGGCACGCTGTGCTTCAACATCAGCACTCTGGCTGCCCTCGCGCACAATGCGACGGTTCAGCAGCAGGACCGGCGGATCTGGCGGCCGGACTTCTTCGGCTCCACGCTGTTCCTTGTGGCAAGCGTCTTCGCCATTCTTGCACTTGGGCGCTTCCTGAGCGTCCGATCGCGTTACTACCCATGGTGGATCGCATGGTTGAACATGATCGGATCAATCCTGTTCATGATCTCCGCGCTGGCGAGTTACATCCTTCCCAGCACGGGCGAGTTGATCAACAGTCGAATTTCGATCATCGGCACGCTACTCGGAGCGCTTGGTTTCCTGTTTGGAGCGATCTTGATGTTCCCGGCCTGGAGACAGGTGATTCGAGCAACAGAACCTGCAGCTATGACGACCCACCTCAACACACCACCCCTTGATGACACAGCCGAGTCGACGCCAAAGGAGTAGTCAATGACCGTTTCGCCCGACACCATTCCGGATGCGGTCCTGTTCGGAAACCGCTTCGCAACCCAAGAAGTGCCGAGTCGAGAGTTCCCCGAGAATGGCATGACGGCGCTCGAGGCTTTGCGGCTGGTTGGCGAGGAGGTTGCTCTCGAGGGTGATCCGGCGCGCAATCTTGCCACCTTTGTGACTACCTGGATGGAGCCTGAGGCGCAAAGAATCATCGCGGAAAACCTGCATCGTAATTTCATCGATCATGCGGAGTACCCGCGCACCGCCGAAATCGAGCAGCGTTGCATCCGGATGCTTGCCGATCTTTTCCATGCGCCCGGCGAGACGACCGGCGCCCGTACCCAGGGTTCGTCCGAGGCGATCATGCTCGGCGGTCTCTCACTGAAGTGGAATTGGCGCAAGCGTCAGGAGGCTGCCGGAAAGCCCTCGACCAACCCGAACCTGGTGTTCGGCGGCGATGTGCACGTGGTGTGGGAGAAGTTCTGCCGCTACTTCGATGTGGAACCACGGATAGTGCCCCTCGAGCCCGGCAAGTACACCATCGGCCCCGAGGACGTCAGGCTCCATGTAGATGAGAACACCATCGGTGTAGCTGCGGTCCTCGGCACTACCTTCACCGGCCACAAGGACGACATCGTCGGAATCAACGACCTGCTGCTGGAGATCAAATCCGAGCGAGGGCTAGATATTCCCTTGCATGTGGACGGCGCGAGCGGCGGATTCGTCTGGCCGTTCCTCTACCCACATTCGGAATGGGATTTCCGCCTCGAACAAGTCCATTCGATCAACGTCTCCGGACACAAGTTCGGGCTGGTCTATCCCGGTATCGGCTGGCTGATCTTCCGAGAGAAGTCCGACCTTGCCCAAGACCTGGTCTTCGAAGAGAACTACCTGGGCAAGACCGACGCGACCTTTACATTGAACTTCTCGACTGGATCTTCGATGGTCTTGGCGCAGTACTACAACTTCGTCCGCTACGGCCGGGCCGGCTACACCTACGTCATGAAGAACATGCAACAGAACGCCAGAGCGCTCGCCGAGAAACTCCAAGAGATGGGCCGCTTCGAGTTGATCGGACTCGACGAGGAGCAACTGCCTCTGGCAGCGTTCCGGTTGGCCGGTGATAACGACTTCGACGAGTTCGATGTCGCCTGGCAGCTGTCGGCCGAGCGGGCCTGGATGGTTCCTGCATACACACTGCCGCCCAACGCTCAAGACATCACGATCATGCGTGCGCTCGTCAAAGAGACTCTGAGCCGCGAGCACGTCGACACCCTGGCTCGCGATATCGAGGAGGCCTGCAACACCCTTGAGAAGAAGGGAGGAGCGCACGAGTCGGAACGCCGCAAGATCATAACTGGTCCCGGCCACTGATGATCGGCTACACAGAGGCCATGATGGAGCCGATCTGCGAGGTGATCATTACCGCGGACGATGAGGACTGGCTGATCATGTTCACGCGCTCCCTGATCGAGGACCGGCTTGCCGCCTGCGGCCAGCACAGTGCGCCTATCAGATCCATCTATCGCTGGGACGGCAGCATCCACGACGATCGCGAGGTGCGAGTAGCACTACACACTCGGGCCAGTCTGGTCTCGGCGATCCTCGCCCGGGTACGTCGCGAGCACTCTTACGAAGTGCCGTGCGTCCTTGCCATCCCGGTCGAGACCGGCAACCTTGACTACATCAGCTGGGTTGTTCAGGAGACGGATGAACCAGCCGGTGATGATCAGGCCTGAGCGTTACTGCTGATGCTTGCCAGGACTGCTGAGGAAGACAATGCTTTCCCCATGGCGAACCGGAAAAGCAAGCCGCAGGCCCACGTGGGCAGTAGTAGTACGTCGCGGATTCGGCAGACCCCAATCGGAGATTTCGGGTTTCTGAGCGACGGCGAGGTATCGGCCCTGGTATCGCCCAACGGCGCCGTGGAGTGGATGTGCGTTCCTCGGTTCGACTCGCCAAGCGTCTTCGGCCGCATACTGGGTCGGCACGCCGGCACATTCCGCATCGCCCCAGTCGAGGTGACAGTTCCCGCGGATGTCCGCTATCTACCAGGCACGATGATCTTGGAAACAAGCTGGGGTACGCCGACTGGCTGGATCATCGTCCGAGACGTGCTGTTGATCGGTCCCTGGCACCATCCCACTGACCGTTCCCGTACCTACCGCCGGACACCCAATGACTACGAGGCCGAGCACATTTTCCTGCGCACCATCCGTTGTGCCTCCGGCGAGGTGCAGACAACGATGGACTGTGAGCCGGTACTTGACTACGGCCGCGCGCACGTTCGCTGGGAGTACACCAACAGCGGTTATTACCAAGGTGTCTGCTCAGCCGAGGGTGTGGATCTCAAGCTGACGCTGACCAGCGACTTGCGGATCGGGTTCGAGGGCGGCCAAGCCAACGCCCGAACGCTGCTCAAGGAAGGTGACGTCCGATACGTAGCGCTGTCCTGGGGCGGAGCTCCGCCACCCATGGACTTCGCTGACGCGTACAAGCGGCAGGTCTGGACCGCCCACCACTGGCAGCACTGGCTGGCTCGTGGGCAGTTTCCCGATCACCCTTGGCGCGGCTTCCTGCAACGTAGTGCCCTAACACTCAAGGGCCTCACCTATGCGCCAACTGGGGCGATCGCAGCGGCCGGCACAACGTCGCTACCCGAGACTCCCGGGGGCAACCGCAACTACGACTATCGCTTCACCTGGATTCGCGACGCTACCTTCGCGCTCTGGGGTTTGTACTCCCTGGGCTTCGACTGGGAGGCCGTGGACTTCTTTTCCTTCATCGCAGACCTCGTTGCCGGCGAGGACGACATCCAGATCATGTACGGCATCGGCGGTGAAAAGGAGCTCACTGAGAAGGACCTCGACTGGCTGCCGGGTTACGCCAACTCGCGTCCAGTTCGAATCGGCAATGCAGCCTACGCACAGAAGCAGCACGATGTCTGGGGCGCCCTGCTCGACTCGGTCTACCTGCACTTCAAGGCAGCGAACCGTCTCGACAACCGCATCTGGCAGATCTTGGACAAGCAAGTCGGCGAGGCATTGAAGTACTGGCGGGAGCCGGATGCCGGGATCTGGGAGGTGCGCGGACCGCTCCAGCACTTCACCTCCTCCAAGATCATGTGCTGGGTCGCGGTCGACCGCGGCTCCAAGATCGCCAGGATGACCGGAGAGGACGGCAAGGCGGCGGAATGGGAGCTTGCCGCGCAGGAAATCAAAGACGACATCTTGACCAACGGTGTCGATGAGCGTGGCGTGCTGACCCAGCACTATGGCACTAAAGCCTTGGATGCATCTTTGCTGCTAGCCCCGTTGGTGCGCTTCCTGCCGGCCGACGATCCGATCATCAAGGCGACTGTACTGGCGATCGCCGATGAGCTCACCGTGCATGATCTGGTGCTGCGCTACAAGGTGGAAGAAACCGACGACGGGTTCGAAGGTGAGGAGGGCAGCTTCACCATCTGCTCTTTCTGGCTGGTGTCAGCACTATGCGAGATCGGCGAATACGAGCGAGCCCGGAAGCTGTGCGCCAAACTTCTGGCCCTCGCCGGCGGATTGGATCTATACGGCGAAGAGATCGACGCGCACACCGGCCAGCATCTGGGCAACTTCCCGCAGGCCTTCACTCACCTGGCGTTGATCAATGCCGTCATCCATGTGATCAAGCTCGAAGGCCGACGACATGATCATGAACCCGGCACCTGGGCCGGCTCGATCGGGGACGGACAGTGAGCACTTGACCCAGACGGCGGCACCATGGGTGCCTGAACACGCTGACATGGAGGACCTCCGGCAAGCGGCGACAGAGTGCAGAGGCTGCGAGTTGTGGAAGCCCGCAACTCAAGTGGTCTTCTCAGCAGGCAATCCAAAGGCACCCATGGCGCTTGTCGGTGAACAACCCGGTGACGTTGAAGATCGCAAGGGCGTTCCCTTTGTTGGACCGGCTGGGCGGCTGCTGCAGGATGCGCTGGATGAAGCTGGAGTACCGCGGGAGGACGTGTACGTCACCAATGCGGTGAAACACTTCCGCTTCACCGAGCGGGGGAAGCGGCGAATTCACGCCACACCTCAGGTAGCTCATATCAGGGCCTGCCTGCCCTGGTTGGAAGCCGAATTGACGCTGGTCGATCCGGCGTTGATCGTTTGTCTGGGCGCTACCGCCGCCAGGGCGCTGCTGGGCAGTTCGTTTCGAGTTACCAAGCAGCGTGGTCAAGTCTTGGAGCTGGCCACTCCGGTTGGCGTCCGCCCGGTGCTCGCGACCGTGCATCCGTCAGCCGTACTGCGGGCAACCGGTGAGGATCGTGATGAGGCGTTCGCCGGATTGGTCGCGGATCTGCGCACCGCGCGGGATGCGGTCACTCAGCAGGAATGCTAGTGAGCCATATGTGCGAGCACTGGTCGGCGCTTGCACTGCGTGTGATCGAACTATTCAACCGATGGCGTCGTCTAAACCGTGTACGCGCGGATGCGCCCAGTCCTGCCTGTGCGGTCCACCAATTCTGAGGAGAGCCAATGTTCGACAAGATCGGGGACATGCCGCTTCATCCATTGGTGATCCATGCGGTTGTCTTCGGCATCCCGCTGGCGGCCTTGCTGGCTTTCCTCTTCGCATTTCCGAAGACCCGGGAGTGGGCGCGCTGGCCCTTCCTGATCGTCGTCGTCGGAGCCACCGTGGTGACGTTTGTCGCCAGGCAAAGCGGTCTGGCGTTCGAAGCCGCGCTGGGAATCAAGCCCGGTAACCCGGTTGGCGATCTGATCTTGCAGCACTCGCTGCTTGCCAACCAGCTCTTCTACATCATGATCGTTTTTGCGGCCATCGGTTTGATCAATGTCTTCGTGGTACGAAAGAGCACTGATGGCGCCGAGGCCAAGCAATCTGCCATTGTCCGAATCGTGCTGCCGATTCTGCTGGTAGCGGCAGCGGTCGTCGCCCTGATCTGGATCGTTCGAGTAGGGGATCTGGGCGCGCGCGCAGTCTGGAATCCGACGGCCCCGCCGCTGTTCAACTTCCCCTGACCTGAGGGGCGCCAAGAGGTCGGTCGCGAGTACGCCACAAGCCGCTCTCAGTCGCCCCTGACACATAGAAATCCTCACGTAACGGCAGATGTGATTTATGTCACATCCATAACGGCTGGGTAACAGTAGCGCCGGGGACCATCGGCTTCTAATGTTCGGTTAGTCCGGCTCGGAGACGGCGTTCTGCCGCCTCTGGGGAAGTTGCATCGGGGGTGCCGCTCGGGGGCCACCGCCGATTCACGATCTCCGTAAGGAGTATTCGTGCGTGCTCAGCGCATGATCGCTGCGACGGCAGCCGTCGGCCTTGTCGCCATGTGCTGCGCGGCGAGCATTTCGGTCGGCTCTACGCCAACGGCTGACTCGGTCAGCAGTGCTGAGGCAGCGCCAAATGCCGGTGCTAGTCAAACAACCATCCCTGGGAAGCCAAGGAAATCGAAGAGCACCGAAGGCAAGGCCAAGACCGGCGCGGCAGGCTTCAAGAGGGCTGAATACGCCCAGTCGAGCAGACTGCGTACCCGAGAGGCATTCAGCGTCAGCGAGCAGTCGAGTTCCCTCTCGCTGCGTGTTGGAACTTTCAATGTTCGAACGGCACGAGCCAATGACGACCGGAGCTGGCTGCAGCGCGCGAGTGATGTGGCACGTGAGATCGCAAGCCGGAGTCCTGGAGTCCTGGCCGTCCAGGAACTCGGTCCGGGACGCGCGGACGGTAGCAAGGGAACGACAACGGGACATCTGCGCCAGACCATCAGCTTGGAACGCTCGTTGCGGAGTGTGGTTGGCGATAGTCGCTATCAGCTGGTCCGAACCACGCCATACGTCAAGCCAGGTACCAACCACGGCACCCAGGGCACTCGCATCCTTTACGACACCCGAAAGTTCAAGCTGGTGAGCAGCTGCCCGGAAAAGACGGGCTCGAAGAACTACAACCCGTCCTGCAGCATGAATATGCCGCTCCGTGGCTCTGACAGTGAGTCGCTGCGTCGCAGCGCCGCATACGCGAGGTTCGCTGACCGTAAGACCGGGAAGCGCTTCTGGGTCGTCTCAGTGCATCTGGACGACCGCCATAGCAGCTCGCTCAGCACCGAAAAGAGTTACAACGCTTTACGTGGAGCGCAGGCGAGGGCCGTCTATCTGAAGGTCAACGGGCTTGCCAAGGCAGGCGAGAAGATCATTTACGCTGGCGACTTCAACTCCTGGCAGACCAACCGCGCCGGAGATGCGCCGCACCAATATCTGGTAAGCCAAGGTTTCCTCGACACCTTCCGCGCAGACACCCGGATCAATAGCAAGTACCCGACGGTCAATCACTGGGAGACCACGCTGTCAGCCAAGCAAATCCGGCTGGACTACGTGATGATCAAGGGCAGCAAGCGCGCGCTGCGGTACGAAAATGTCATGAAACGTGTCGACTCGAGCCGTCCTTCCGATCACAACCTGGTCGTCAGCGACGTCATCTTGTAGGCAGGTGATGAGCGCTGAGCTTGTCGAAGCGCCGATATCAGTGCTGAGTTATCAGTGCTGGGTCTCAACCGTTTCCCAGCGCGGCTGGGCCCTCCTCGCGACGAATGTCGATGATGTGGCCCGTCAAGTGAGAGAGCAGCACATCAAGTGACTGCCGAGCAACCTGCTCTGAGGACAGCAGCGTGCCAGGAGGTTCCTCACCGAAGGCCTTGGTGCGCATCGGTGTCCCGGTGCGCTCTGGGTTGACGCAGTTGACGCGTACGCCCGAGGAGGCCCACTCATCGGCGAGCGCCTGGGTCAGATTGACAATCGCCGCCTTGGCCGAGGAATACAGCGAATAGCCCGATCGTCCCCGCGTGTAGGAGGAGGAGGTGAACAGCAGCAGCGAGCCGCAGGATTCGGCGAGGTGCGGATAGAACTCCTGAGCGACGAAGATCGGTGCGAGGTAGTTGATGTCGGTGGAGGAGTAGATCGCTTCCTCTGAGGTCTCGGCCAGCTCACCGCGTACCAGCACACCTGCGGTGTTGACGACGAAGTCGACGCGGCCCGTCTCGTCGAGCACTTGTTGCGCCACCTTGGCGACGTCGGCACGCTTCTCGACGTACGTGCCGGTGGTCGATCGCGAGAAGGTCTTGACGTTCGCCCCATATTTACGCGCGAGCTCGGCGATATCACCACCGATGCCATATGAGCCGCCAAATACCACGACCGTCCGGCCGTCCAGTTTCTCGTGGTATTGCGCCTCGCTCAGCGGGCTAGGGCGGTCAGCCGACGTCAGCTGGAACAACTTGTCAGCGATATAGACGTCGATCGGCTCGGTGACCTTCATATTGCGCTCATGGCCTGCGACTACGGCGATCGGCACCTCTGGCAGATAACGGAGCACCACGGTGCAGTCATCCGTCGCGGTGAAGTTGGGATCTTGGGAAGCTTTGGCGTACGCGGCCTTGATCGTTGACAGCCGGAAGGACTGCGGTGTCTGGCCACGGCGGAGCAGATGCCGGGGCAGTACGTCGGCGATGCTGTTGTGCTCGGGTTCGACCTCGATGACCGTGTCTGCGGATGGGATGGCAGTGTCCACAGCCTCGTGGGTTCGCAGCGCCTCGACATTGGCGGCGATGATCGTTTGCGAAACCAGCGGACGAACGGCGTCATGGAGCAGGACGTTGCACTCCTCGTCGCCCAGCGCCCCCAGCGCAGCTGCCGTCGTCTCGTTGCGAGTCTCGGCGCCTTCCAGAATCTGGGAGACCTTGACGTACTCACCCTTCTTGACGATCGCCCGGACGTCATCGAGGAAGCCAGGTGCCATCATGACCACGATCTCGTCGATCAGCGGGGATTGCTGCATTGCAGCGATGGTGTGCTCGATGATCGGCTTCCCGGCAATCTTGATCAGCTGTTTGGGGATGTTCAGGCCCACGCGGGTCCCGGTACCGCCCGCCAGGATCACGGCAACGTTGCGCAATCTGGTCACCGGCTGAACCCTACTCTGTTTGGTTGCCTCGATCGCCAAGCTCGCTCGGTCAATGGCCGGTCTCGTCGCTGAAGATCTTTACTCCAACGTGACCCACGGTGAGCGGAGCGAGCATTCCGAGCGGAGCAATAAATATGGAAGAGTCGATGCGTGCTCAAGGTGAGTGTTGTAGTGCCGGTGTACAACCCGGGTGAGTACGTCCGGCCGTGCATCGACTCACTGATCTCCCAGAGCATGCCATCCGGTGAATTCGAGATCATTTTCATCAACGATGGCTCCACCGACGAAACGCCGGCGCTGTTGGATGAGCTGGCCGCGACTCACCAGAACGTTCGTGTCATCCATCAACCCAATTCAGGCTGGCCCGGGCAGCCGCGCAATGTCGGGCTGGACGCGGCTCAGGGCGAGTACGTGTTCTTCTGTGATCACGACGACTGGCTCGGCACCGAGGCGCTGGAGCGGCTCTATGACTTTGCGACCGACTGCGAGTCCGACATAGTGCTGCCGAAGATGGCTGGGCTGCAGCGTCGGATTCCGCGGGCGGTCTTCAACCAAACAATTCGGCAATGCACCATTACCGATTCGGCGATCATGGACAGCTTGACGCCACACAAGTTGTTCCGTCGAGACTTCTTGAACCAGCACAACATCAGATTCCCCGAAGGCAAGCGGCGTCTCGAAGATCATCTTTTCGTTGTGACGGGCTACCTGATGGCCAAGGTCGTCAGCATTTACGCCGACTACACCTGCTATTTCCATATCCTGCGCCGGGACTTGGCCAACGCCGGCCTTCGCAGGACGAACTGGCGGGGCTACTTCGACAACCTTGCTGATGCGCTCAACGTTGTTGTGGCTCACACCGATCCCGGAGAAGAACGTGATCAGATCTTCCGGCGTTGGCTCCAGGTGGAGATGGTGCAGCGCCTCAGCGGCCGCCGATGGCTGAAGTTTGGAGACGAAGAGGCTGCTCGGCTGTTCAGCAACGCACATCGCGTCGCCTCGCGCTATTTCGGTGAGGGCGTCGTCGGCCTGCTGCAGCCGATGCAACAACGGGTAGCCCGCGCGCTCCTTGCAGGAGATCAAGACGAGGTACGACGCATCGCCGAGCAAGCGGCACCGTGGGCGGCCTATCCGAGTGTCCTGCAGGTTGGCTGGGTTGACGGCAGCGTGCAGATCAGCGGCACTGTCGAGCTCTGCGATATCGCCCCCAAAGACAAAAGTCCCGTGACCGAGACTGAGGAAAGCGCAGAGTCGTCTGAGGCGGACGTCTCCATGCTCGGACAAGATCCTGGCGACGCCACCGAGGAGATCGCCCTCCAGCAGACCGAGGACGCACGCGCCCAACTCCCAGAGTCAACCAGCCAGCCAGAGCCCCGCGCCGACGACCTTGACGACATCGTCGAAGAGGCGGAGGCGATCTTCGCCGACATGCCTGAAGAGCCGTTGACCGAGAAGCGGTTCGCTGCACTGATGGATCACCCAGCGCCAGAAGTCCTGTGGCTCGGCATGGCAACATCGCCGGTTCGCCTGGACCTGACCGAACGCCGTACCGGGGAGACCTGGCCCGTACGCGCCACGGTGCATCGCATGGGTCTTGTCGCGGCCTTCTCGGCAGCGATCGATCCACATACCATCGCCGCGGGCGCCAGACTGCCCGATGGGCTGTGGGACTTGAACGTGCATTTCGGCGTTATGGGCCTCGGGATGCGTCGTCGCGCCGCGCTAACCAAGGAACGACAGCCCGGCAAGGTTCTCGCTGAGCCAGCCACAGATCAGCCGCCGACAATGGCGGTCTACTTCACCCGGCGCACCTCGGGTTTCTGTCTTGATGTCGGCCTGGTGAAGCACCCCAAGGTTCGATCACGATGGAAGCCATTGGTCCCGAAGAAGCCCTCATTCAGTCGCCGGGTTGTTCGCAAACTACGGCGACTTGCCCGCTCCCTCGATCGGCGGCCGCAAGGAGCTCGGCGCGGCCATGAGGCCAGCCCTCTCTGACGAGCGATCTATGAACGCCAGCACGAGACGACTCAGCGCAACCGCCCGTCGCCTCGCGCACCGGCTGCCAGCTTCAGTGCAGTCGCGCTTACGACAGCTCGTGCGTCGCATTGCCAAAGTGGGAGCCCCCAGCTTCGGGACAATGCCCTTACTCAGCGTGGTTGTCGTCGCGACCAATGCCGAGTCCTACCTCAGCGAGTGCTTGAACAGCTTGAGATCACAGTCGCTGAAAAGGCTCGAGGTGATCGTGGTCGATAACGGCTCGACCGACGCCACGGCTGCGGTGGCCCAGCAGTTGGCCACTCAAGACCCGCGGTTCCGAGTGCTGCTGCGTCCGCCGGACGCCGTGACCGCGGCGCGCAATGCCGGAGCGCTTGTCACCCGCGGCAGTTTTCTGGCTTTCGTGGATGGCACCGACACCGTGCCACGTTTCGCATATGGGAACCTGGTCAACTCACTCCGGCACTCCGGTTCGGATTTCGCCGCGGGCAGCGTACGCACCGTTGTCCGCGGACAGCGCCGTCGGCCCAACTGGGCCACGGTGACCCACGATCTCGACAGGCCGGCCCAGACCATCGGTGACTTTCCACACGCCATCCTGGACGCCAGTGCCACCAACCGCGTCTTTCGACGGGACTTCTGGAAGACCGAAGTCGGCGGCTTTCCAGATTCGGCAGATGGAGGTGCCTTTGCGATGGTCAGCGCAATGCTCCGGGCCAGGCAGTTCGATCTGCTGCAAACGGTTTGCTGCGTAGGGCGTCCTCGCCTTGATGCCGGAAAGTTGTCGCCTGATCCGCTCACGGTAAGCCAACTCGCCTCGCGCCTCGACTGGTTCTGGAAAACCTGGAGGCTGGTTCGAGACTCGACCGGTCCAATGATCGCGGCCATCTGGCTGGGCGGGATGATTGACGGCGATTTCGGTGACTTCGTCGCCGACGCGCACCGAGCCAGCGCCTCGTACCGAGACCGCCTGCAGCAGGCCGCTCAGGATTGCCTCGCCGCAGTCGACGACACGGCATGGCGACAGGTTCGCATCGACCGCAAACTGCGGCTGTGGCTGGTGGCACACGGCCGCTGGACGGACCTTGAGCAACTTCTCGAGCACGGCCGCATCTATGGCTCCATGCCGAAGACCGAGGTACGCGACGGCCGACTGTATGCCATGGCACATCAGCTGCCGGGTGCCACCGAAGCTCCTGCGAAATGTCTCGAGCTAAGCGCAAGTCAATCTGCGTTGTCAGCATGCGTGGAACGCATTGCCTGGCACAACGACCGGCTTGAGATCCATGGCTGGGCCTTCATCCGAGGGCTCGATCTGACAGGAGTGGCACCACAGTTAACCGCAGTGCTGGTCGAACCTTCAACAGGCCTCAGGTACGGCTGCGAGGTGGTCCAGCTCGCTAAGGCGGTGGCCAACGACTGGTCAATGTTCATTTTTCAGGATGTCGCCGCGGGCGGCTTCGTGATCAGTATCGACACCGGCGGCATCGACCGCCACCCTGGCCACTGGCAGCTCCAGCTCACCGTCCGAGCGCACGGCCTGCAGCAGACCGGTCCCATCAAGGCCGTTGCGCCAGGTGGGACTGGTCACCTTATGTGGGGCCGAAATCTGCACGGCTTCAACGACCCGACGCGAGTGGTGCCGAAACTTGATCCACAACTCGGTTTCGCACTCCATGTACGTCCAGAGCGGGTTCAGGCGCACATGCTGAGGACGGATGGCAGCGGCAGGGCAACGGGCACACTCATGGCCGTCGATGCCGACCTTGGCGGTCTGGTGTCGGTAAGGGCCGATAGCCCACAAGGTCGGATCACCGGAAGACTCAGCGCAACAGGCACAGACGGACTTCAGCAATTCGAGCTACAGATGTCAGTCGGCGGCGCGGCGGTGTTCTGGGAGTTTCGCGCCATCGATGTCACTGGCAATGAGCATCGGGTCTCCTGGCCCGTCGAGGGCCGGCATGACCTTCGGATCGGCGGTGGCGCAGGGGATGCATGCTGGCAACGATCCATCACTGGTTATTGCAGCCTGACGACCGATTGGACGGCCGCCGAAGCTGTGGCTTTGACCGTCACGGCGGATGAGCTCAGCATCGATCTTCAGTTGATCGGTCTTGAGGGTTCAGAGTGCGCACGAGCCCGGCTGTCGGGGCGGCTCGCCGACGTGCCGGTGCGTCGCATGGAGACAGTCGATGGCGGAGTACGGCTGATCTTCCCGATGCTGGCCAGCCGTTGGGGTGGTCCCGAGCTTCCGCTGCCGACCGATGACTACCGAGTCGTGCTGCCTTCAGGCCCGCGAGTCTTCTGCTCTACAGCTTTCATGCTCCGCTTGCCCTATGACGGTTTGACGGTCAACCACTACTACCGGCTAACGCGAAACAGCCGGTCGGAGCCGGTGATCAGCCTGAGCGCGCCGCTGGCCGATGATGAGCGGACTCGGCCGGCCAAGGAACGGCTCAACGCCTGGTATCAACAGTCATCATTCAGCCCAACTGAGAGCGTGCTCTTCCAGAGCTATCGAGGCGAATTCGCCACCGATAGCCAACTTGCAATCCATGCGGAGCTGCGCAGCCGGCGACCCGATCTGGAGCTGTTCTGGGGTGTCCGTGACTGGTCTGTCGCCGTTCCCGAGGGCGGTCGCAGGTTGCTCATCGAAAGTCGCGACTGGTACGCCGCTCTGGCCCGCAGCCGATACCTGTGCCGAAACATCGAGTTCGACCGGTACTTCCGCAAGAGACCTCATCAGCGCTACCTGCAGACGTTCCATGGCTATCCCTTCAAGTCCATGGGCATCTCGCTCTGGCAAGCGCAGGGGAGATCGGAATCCGTCATCGCTGCCGAGTGTTCCCGTCGCACGATTAGCTGGGACGCGGTCGTGGTGCCGGAGTCTTTCTGCACCGACCTGCTGTTGCGCGAGTACCGCTACGACGGTCAGGTGTTGGTCACCGGCTATCCGCGCAACGACGATCTGGTGAATGCGAGGGCCGCCTCGATCCGTTCTCGGCTGCTAGCTCAGCTGGGCATTCACCCGGACCGGATCGTGGTGCTCTATGCGCCGACGTGGCGGGACACTCTGGCAACCACGACCTGGACGGCGAAGTTGTACGACGGTCTGGACCTCGAGGCGCTCGCCGACCAGCTCGGTGATCGATATGCCGTCCTGCTACGTGGGCACAACTACAACCTTGGTGCCCGATTACCAGCCATCCGAGACAAGGTCTGGGACGTGACCGCCTACCCGCAAGTGAATGACCTGATGCTGGCAGCCGACGTCGCTGTACTTGACTACTCCTCCATTCGCTTCGACTGGCTGATTACCGGCAAGCCGGCGGTGTTCTTTGTGCCGGATCTGGAGGACTATCTGGGTTCCCGGAAGGTGTTGTTCGACTTTACGCCGACCGCGCCTGGTCCATTGCTGGCTACCACAGCCGAGGTCGGTGAAGCATTACTGGACCTCGGCACCGTCGTCTCCGAGTACGCTGCCGCACGGGAATTGTTCAACAAGGAGTTCAACAGGCTTCACGACGGGCATGCGACGGAGCGAGTAATCGATGCGTTTTTCTAGCCCATCGGCGGCCAAGCGGGTCGTTGATGTCGTTCTTGACTGTCTGATCATCTCGTTGGCCTTCATCGGTGTGGTGCTGGCGCTCGCCGGATCGCGGTGGGCACCACTGTGGGTGCTGATATCGGTCATTGGGATGGCAGGCCAGCTGGTCCAGACCGCTCTGGAACGGACCGAGGAGTGGAGCCCGCTCGGGCGATCGCTGGTGCTTCGCGGAACGGCCATGGCCGCGACCGCAGTCTGCCTGACCACCTCCGTACCAGGTCAGCAGCAGGCTTGGGCTGCGGCGCTGGCGGCCGCGATCCTGATCGGAACCATCGTGATCGAGCCCATCGTCGCCCGGGCGACGCGATTCAAGGTGCCTGTAGCTACCCAGCTGCCCAACCTGCCCACCCGGCGGCCGTTACGTGATCTTGGTCCGCTCTCGGTCGCCGCCAGCACAGTTGCCACCCTTGCCGGGTTGCTGCTTGCCGCCATCGGCGCATCGTCGTGGTGGTGGGTGATCATTGGCCTGGTCGCGGTCGCGCCGGTCGCGGTATTGGCAGTGGACGGTCGTGCGAAGGTCGTCCTGGCACGCCGACTGCGGAGGCTGGTGCCGCGGGCCGTGGCGGCGTACGCGCCGGATTTTGTGGTTTACACATCCCGTCCGGATGACGCCTCGTACCAGGTGATGATGTGGCTGCCGTACCTGCAACGCGCTGGGATGCGGTTCATCATTGTCGCGCGCAACACTGTGCCCGCAGCGGCACTTGCTGAGCTCACCGACGTGCCCGTGGTCGAGGCGCGTGGCATTGCCGATGTCGATGCGCTGGTCGTCCCATCGCTGAAAGCGGCCTTCTACGTCAACGCATCCTCGGGCAACGGGGCGCTGGTCCGCTTCCAGCACCTGACCCACATCTACCTGGGGCATGGCGACTCCGACAAACCGCCCTCGTACAACCCAACGCATGCGATGTACGACCAGATCTTTGCCGCCGGTGCGGCTGCGACGCGTCGTTACGCCGCTCATGGGGTGCGGATCCCGCCCGAGAAGTTCACAATTGTGGGCCGGCCGCAGGTCGAGAATGTCAAGCAGAGCACGACCCATATCGCGGACGTGCCCGAGCCGACGGTGCTGTACGCGCCGACGTGGCGGGGTCATGTCGAAGAGACCATGTTGTACTCGCTGCCGGTAGGGGAGCGGATTGTCTCGGCCCTGCTGGCACGCGGTGCGAAGGTGATCTTCCGACCGCATCCGTTCAGCTATGACTTCCCGGAGGATGCCGCAGCTATCGAGCGGATCAACTCCCTGCTGGAGGCCGACCGGCGGAAGACTGGCCGGCCACATCTGTGGGGGACTGCCGCGGAGAAGGACCGCAGCATTCTTGACTGCATCAATGACTCGGATGCGATGGTCTCCGACGTTTCCAGTGTGGTGTCGGACTACCTGTTTTCCGGAAAGCCCTTCGCCATGATCGCGGTTCCCGCAGAACCTGCGGCGTTCGTCATGGAGTATCCGGTTGCCCGGGCGTCGTACGTCATCCGAGCCGATCTGTCGGATTTGGGGCCGCAGCTGGAGAAGATGCTGGGTGAGGATCCGCTGGCCAGCCAGCGATCCGACATTCGGGCGGACTATCTGGGTGATTTTCCAGCGGACAACTACGCATCGGCCTTTGTCGAGGCGGTACGTCATGTGTCGCGCAAGTCCATGGAGGACATGGACGATCAAGCCGAGGACGTCCCCGGCGAGCAGGGGAGTCGAGAAGAGGAGGACCGGCCCCCCGAGGATGAGGGCGGTGGCGCCCTGCCCGGGCGCAACTGGTCACGATACGCCCAACTGGCCGCCCGGGTAGGACTTGATCTCGCCGGAACGGCGCTGGCGGTGGCCGCATTGGCCGTGGCGCTTGCCGGCGGACGGCCGTGGATCATCACCCTGCTCACGGTGCTCTCGTTATGGGCAGCGTTTCAGTCGGTGTCCAGCACCGTCCTGACACCGTCACGGTGGTCACGATTGCTTACCGAGGGCGATGCGACTCGTGCTGTCCTGGTTGTGACACTGGCAGTCACGGCTCACAATGCAGGCCAGCTGTCGTGGCATGTCGTGGCAGCCTGCGGCATGCTGCTGATGGCTATCGTGGTGGAACGAAGGATCCGGTCGGCTTGGGCGAGTCCGCCACCCGGTCAGAACCTGCCAGATGCGATTCGGGAGATTTCCGATCTCATACCACGAGGACTGCTGCCCATCGTGGTCGGTTTGGTGATCATCGCTGATTTCCTGCTGATCTTGCTCGGTGCTGCTCCGATGATCTTGCTGGCTTTGGTCTTCCTGATCTTCATCGGCGCACTGCAGATCACGGTAAGGGCTGTGCGCCGGGAGAGCGAGAACGAACGGGGCGAGTTGCGATTGCGGCCTGCTCTCGAGGCGTATCGCCCGGAGTTTGTCGTGTACTTCGCTTCCACCGTGGGGGCGAACTACCAGGTGGGGATGTGGTTGCCCTACTTCGCTCGGATCGGCCGGCCGTTCGTGATCGTCACTCGTACGGCGCCGATGCTGGCACAGATCAGCAGACTGTGTGAGGAGCAGGGTGTCACAGTGCCGTTGATCTACCGGCGGACGCTGCGCAGCCTGGAGGAGATCATCGTTGACTCGATGACGGCTGCGTTCTACGTCAACAATGCGGCACGCAATACCCATCTTGTGGAGCGACGCGAGCTGACTCATGTGTGGCTCAATCACGGGGATTCGGAGAAGCCGGCGTGCTTCAATCCGGTGCACGCGATCTACGATTTGATCTTTGCCGCAGGCCAGGCGGGGATCGATCGGTACGGCCGCCATGGAGTGAGCATCCCCGCGGAAAAGTTCAAGATCGTCGGACGTCCACAGGTGGAGTTGATCACTCCCGCCCGCGCACCCATCGGCACCATCAAACAGCCCACCGTCTTGTACGCACCGACCTGGCAGGGACATTTCGCCGACACCCGCGTCTACTCACTGCCGGTTGGCCGTCAGATCGTCGAGCAACTGCTGGCTCACGGCGCCCGAGTGATCTTTCGAGCACACCCGTTCAATTATCGCTATCCCGATGCCCGGCAGCTGATCGAGGACATCGGTGGGGTGCTCGATGCGGATCGTGAGGTGAGCGGTCGGGAGCACCTCTGGGGACCTGCCGCGGAGCAGGAGCTGAGTGTGGAGGACTGCTTCAATGCCTCCGATGCCATGGTCAGCGACGTGTCTGCTGTGGTCTCGGACTATCTGCATTCGGGCAAGCCGCTCGCCATGGTCTCTGTGGGGCGTACGCCTGAGCAGCTGTTGGTCGATGCGCCGGCTGCCAGAGCTGCGTACGTCATCCGTGATGATCTCTCAAATCTTGCCGAGGTGTGTGACGACCTCTTGCAAACCGACACGCTTGCCGCAGTTCGCGAGGAGACCAAGATCTACTATCTCGGCGACTTTCCTGATGAGAACTACGCCGATGGATTCCTGGTCGCTGCCCGCGAGGTGATCGACGCCGGCCGGCGCACACCGGTCGACGCCAACCACTAAGCGGCCTGCGAGGCTAAACCTGCTGCCCTGAATCAGTCGGTGATGGCGAAGTTGGTGAAGTTGAACCGTTCCGGGTTGCCGTTCGTATCGACGATCTCGACGCCGTAATCGACCTGCCAGGTGGTGGTGGCCTTCCAGCCGCGGTTCTGAACGTCCTTGAAGAACTCCGACAGCGGCATGTCACCGGAGACCTGTGGGGTGGTCGACAGGTACGTGATCACGCCACCGTCGCCAGAACCGGACCGCCACACCTGGTACTGATGGCCGCCGATGGTGACGGTATCGACGACGTTTCCGAGAGGCCGCTGGCCCCAATTATCGGTCCAGATCATCAGCTCATGGCTGAAGCCAGATCCGAGCCAGATATCGAAGGCGATGTTGTAGACACATCCCGTGCAACGCGGGCCAGTGGCCGCGAAGCGGGCCGATGTGATCCTGCTCAGCGGCACGTTGTTGTAGTCACGGTGGACATTGGGATAGGTCTGCACCGACATATCCGAATGGTTCGGTGTGTCAGAGATGAGATACCAGTTGTTGTAATCACAGGCGGTGATGACCGTGTTGCCGCCAGCGTCATCGTTCCAGTTGTTGTTGTGAATGTAATATTCGCCGCCATCAGATTCCGAATATGACGCTCCGGCACCCTCCTTGATGGTGTCCCCGTTGGTGCACGTGCTAGGCGGTGTAGCCGTAGCCGTGGGAGCCGCTGTGGTCGCAGGCGCAGTGGTCGTTGCTGTCGGGGCCGGCTTAGTAGTTGTTGCTGCTGGGGCCGGCTTAGTGGTTGTTGCTGTCGGGGCCGGCTTAGAGGTCGTTGCTGCTGGGGCCGGCTTAGTGGTCGTTGCCGTTGGAGACGGGCTGGGTGATGGATTCCCGCCCCCGTTGTGGACTTTGAAGTGCCCACGCCGGGTGGACGTGGTGCCATTCGCCCACGTCATGACAGCGCGAATGGTGTGCGAGCCATCGGCAAGCTTCGAGGTGTCATAAGCGCGTGCCGTGCCGTCGGCAGCAGTACCTGCGAAATCAAAAGGTGCCCGCTTATCGGTTGCCACTGGTGGCTGCTTTGTTCGCCGCGGGCTGTCAAGGTAGAAGTCCACCTTGCTTAGAGCCCTCGACTTTCTCACGAAGACGTAGACGTTTCCCTTGACCGTCGACCCGTCCAGTCGCGTCGCGCTCGACCTATCGGATTTCAGGCTCACTGCGAGCCTTGATCTTGTCGAAGCCGATGCGGACTCCAGGCCCAGGCCGCTCAGTGCTAGGGCGATGATGACCGCGAAGACGACAAGTACCTTGTGATGGCGGCGCGCTGCCACGTGTGACCACTCCCCCGAGTATTTGTGACCAAACCGTTATCTGCATCAGCAGTCTAGTCAGGCTTGATAACGAATTGTCAACTGGCGTCTGCTGACGATGTATTAGCGGCTACTTCGTACTCGGCCCGAACAATTTCTGTGCGCAAGATTCAACCCGGCGACAGACGGACACCAACCTGATGTCGTGGACGCGCAGCGGCTCTCGGTACTACAGACCAGCGGCGCGGCGGGCGGCAAGCTCGATCTGAGCAGCGCCCAAGACGCGTACGATCGCCGCAACGGTCGCCATGAGCTTCTTGGGATCGGTGACGGTCGGCCGTTGTGGCCACTTGATCAATATCGCGTCAGATGTGTCGGCTCGCTGGACGAGTTCGACAGCAAGTCGATCCGACTGGGTAACTTGACCCACCGCCAGGAACTCTCTAGACAGTGAGCTGTCCGCACGCCTGAGGTTTTCCACAACCCGACTCTTCCACAGATGCAGAGAATTTGTCCCCGTCTAGGCAAAAAGCCATCAAATTTTGCTTCGGACGACTGCCAGGGACAATAGTTGGTCGGGATCGGCCCTGCCCTCACTCCGTAATGCTCTTCCTGGCCGCCAGCTGCTATCGGCAGGCTGAGAGGGCTGTGGAGGCGCCGCCGAATCCTAGTGATCATGATGGGCTCCCTGCAAAGCTCAGCTTGTGCCGAGCCGCCCGTTGAGTTCTGTGGTGAATTCCGAGATATCCGGAAGCACTGTGCCATCTACGGCAGCGATCGGGACTGCACCGCTGAGGCTGCTGGTCCAGAACGCGCCACGCGACTGGACCAGATCGTGCACAGAGCAACGTCTGATCATGACGGATGTCTGCTGATCATCAAGCAGATCGAGGACCTCGCGCCGTGTCACGCCAGGCAGGACCTGCTCATCGAGTGGCGGTGTACACCACGACCCGTCCTGATTTTTTAGAAAAATGTTTCCCCGACTCATTTCGCTGATGTCGGCTGGCCGAGTTTCGGAGGTGAAGAACGGCAGGTCCGGGGTGACCGCCGCTTCCGCCTCTTGCAACGCGGAGCGCTCGATCCACTTGTGTCGCCAAGAACGGTGGGGCCGCAGCTGACGCCGCAGGTTCGAGCTGGCCGGCCGCTGGCCGAGTGCCACCGCGTCCAGGCTCAGGTTGAGTGAGTCCTCGCTGGCCCGGGCGCAAATGCGAATGGCGAGCCGCGTGGTGTCCGGGTGATCACTGGCCAGCTGGTACGCCGCTGCAGCAAGATCATCTGGTAGCCCGTGCCCGTACAACTCCCGGCAGGATCTGTCCAGGCGGGCGAGATGGGCGGCCAGGCGGATGATCTTGCCCCGGTTCACCAAGATCGACTCGAAGACTCCAGAGGCCAGCAAGGCCGGAGTTAACTCCGCCGGCTCACCGACGATGTCCTCGTCGAGCGCCGATCCTGCGGCAGTGACCAGAGGCGCCGCCTTGTGCAGGCACTCATGCCACTCCCGCATTGGCACGCTGTCGACGGTGATCCCAGCGCCCACACCGAGCTCGATGTGGCCGTCCGTGACCTCGAAACTCCGGATGATCACGTTGAAATCCGCACCGGCGACCGGGCTCACCAAGCCGATAGCACCCGTGTACGCGCCGCGCGGTTCGGCCTCAAGATCGGCAATTCCTTGCTGGGCGGCCATCTTGGGTGCACCTGTCACCGATCCTGGCGGAAAGACAGCAGCGAGCAGTTGCCCAATGGTCGCCTTCGGTTCAAGCTCACCGCAGACCGCCGAGACCAGGTGCCAAACGCCAGGATGGGGCTTGATCGTCAGCAGATCCTGAACCGCAACGGTGCCCGGACGGCAAATCCGGGAGAGATCGTTGCGCATCAGGTCGACGATCATGATGTTCTCGGCGGCATCCTTAGCCGATGCCTGCAGCGCCGCCGCGCCACAATCATCACGGCCGCGCGGCGCTGTTCCCTTGATTGGGGCGGTCAGGACAGAGCGGTCCCGGATTCGCAAGAAAAGCTCCGGACTGAAGCTGGTGACCATGCGGGAGGATCCCTGACTGGTCGGACCGGTGATCAGACCGCCAAAGGCGGGCCGGAGACGATCGCACAGCTGGCCGAACAAGACCGGTGCCGTGCTGCTGGTCTCAGCATGCAGCCGGATACAAAGGTTCAACTGATAGCAACGACCTTGATCAATTCGGCTGATAACGTTCTCTACAGCAGCCAGGTAGCTATCTCGCGCTTGATCCGTGTCTGTCAAGAAACTGAACTGCCCGACTCGTGGTGACTCGGGAAGCTCGGACAGGGCGGCATTGAGCGTGGCCTTCCAGTACTCGACGGCCACCCCGTCAGCCCGCTCCCGCCCGACGAGCCCGAGAGACTCGAAGCACCATCCAGTCTCAGGCTGCCAGCGCAACAGAGAGTCATAGAAGGCCAACGTCGTGATCTCGGAGTCATACCCCAAGCAGGCGAGCCACCCGCCCCCGACGACTCCCGACTCGGGCTCTCTGCTCGCCAGTCTGGGTTGCTCATCGAGATAGTCGAAGCCTCTAGACGCATCGACCGGCTGCTCCACGCGCAATGGGCGAAGGAAGATCAACAAGCCGCCGTTGAACCAGTCACCCCATAGGGCGCCAGGGCGATCATCATCGTCGAGCTTGGCGATCACCGCAGCAGGAGCGGCGTCGGAGTCCAGTGCGAGCCGATAGGGGCGTGCCGTCATCGCGCCCAGCTGTGGCGGGCCACTGACCAGGTTCTTAAGGATCATTAGCCATGCTGGCCAGGACTCGCTCGGCGCTCCCGCCGAGATTGAGCAGTTCAGTCAGCTCCGTGAACAATTCCGGTTTGGCGGGTGCGGTCGGGCAGCGCAGATCGTCGAAGGAGACTCCAAGATCAAGATCCCGTGCTACGGCCACTACCGACGGTGCCACCGCGAGATAGTCGATGGCGGCACCGAGCTTTGCCGACACTGCGTTGCTGATCTTGGGCTTCGATCCGCTCGCCGCCGCCAGGATCCCTTCCAGATTGCCGTAGGAGTTCACTAGCGAGGCTGCGGTCTTGTCACCAATGCCGGCAATGCCCGGCAACCCGTCCGAGGCGTCACCGCGCATCGTGGCGTAATCCACGTACGCCGCCGCCGGTATCCCGTATTTTTGCTGGACCCAGGCATTGTCGACCACCTCATGCTTGCCGACCCCGCGCGCGGTATAGAGCACTCGTACCTGACGCTCGTCATCGACCACCTGAAACAGATCACGGTCGCCGGTAACCACATCCACCGGCATGGGGGCAGCACTGGCCAGGGTCCCGATCACGTCATCAGCCTCGTAGCCATCCTTGCCCACTACCGCTATGCCGAGTGCATCAAGCACCGCCAAGATCAACGGGACCTGCACCGCCAGACCGTCCGGCACTCCCTCAGCAGCTGTGTTTGCAGACTTTGCCATCTCGGGAAGCACGGTGTCACCGGACTTCGCGACCCGATGCGCCTTATAGGACGGGAGCAGGTCCACCCGCCACTGAGGACGCCAGTCATTGTCCCAGCAGCACGCCAGGTGTGACGGTTTGTAGGCCTTCAACAACTGACTGATGAAGTCAAGCAGTCCCCGCACCGCATTGACCGGTGTGCCATCTGGACCACGAAATGAATCGGGTACGCCAAAATATGCACGAAAGTACAAGGAAGCGGTGTCCAAAAGCATAATTTTGCGGGAGCGCACACCCGAATACTGGCACGATAGCCCCCATGGAGAAGCTCGACCGTCGTATTCTCTCCCTCCTGGCGCGCGACGGCCGGATGTCGTATACCGACATCGGCAAGGAGACCGGCCTGTCCACATCAGCTGCGCAGCAACGGGTTCGGCGCCTGGAGCAACGCGGTGTGATCAAGGGCTACACTGCCAAGCTCGACGCAGGCGAGCTTGGTCTTATGGTCACTGCGTTCGTCGCGATCAAGCCATTTGATCCGGGTCAACCCGACGATGCGCCGGAACGACTACAACATATCGAGGAGATCGTTTCCTGCTATTCCGTGGCCGGACAATCCAGCTATCTGCTGAAGGTCCAAGCTCCCACGATGGCGCACCTGGAATCGACGCTGGCTCGTATCCGCTCCGCGGCTAAAGTCTCTACCGACACGACGACGGTGCTCTCCATTCCCTTTGAGGACCGCCCCCAGATCTAACCGGAAGTTCAGCTCGGACCACTCGTGATCTTCGTCGGGGGGCGTATCTACGCGCCTGACCAGCCGGGTGCGACTGCCGTTGTCACCGATGGCACCTTCATCAACTTCGTTGGTGGAGATGACGCGGCGCGTCGGGCAGCACCCGGCCACGCTGAAGTTGATCTTCAGGGACGGCTCGTCAGCCCCGCCTTCGTGGATGCCCATGTGCATCTCATCCAGACTGGTCAAGCCATGGCCGGCCTCGGTTTGCAGGATGCGACAAGCCGAGACGATGCCGTTGCGCGTGTTGCCGCGTACGCACGACGCCATCCCGATGCGCACATCATTGTCGGCCATGGCTGGGACGAACGCAGCTGGCCGGAGCCGCTGCCTCCGACCCGCACCGAACTCGATCAGGCAGCCGGTGGAGTCGCGGTTTATCTGGCCCGAGTCGACGTCCATTCCGCTGTAGTCTCCTCTACGCTGCTTGATCAACTTCCGGATGTTTCCAATGTCATCGGATACCGCTCGGACGGGTTGCTGACCCGTGAGGCTCACCACCTCTGCCGGGGGAGCCTCGACCGGCTTTTCACCGACCAAGAGCGCAGGTCTGCGGCGCGGTCGGCGCTGCGTGCAGCCGCAGCGCAGGGCGTTGCCGCGGTACATGATTTGGGCGGCCCACACCTCGGACCGATCGAGGATCTGAGGCGAGTCCGGGAAGTCGCCTCAGAACTCGGCATGGGCGTAACAAGCTACTGGGGTGAACTGGCCACCGAGCCCACGATTGAGTGGGCGCAGCAGGCCGGTGTAGCAGGTCTTGCCGGTGATCTATGTATCGACGGGGCGATCGGCTCGCGTACCGCCTCGCTGTGTGATCCGTACGCCGATGCAGAGACCTGTGGTGCCCGCTACCTCTCCGAGCGGCAAATCGCCGATCATGTGATCGCCTGCACACAGGCTGGACTGCAAGCTGGCTTTCACTGCATTGGAGACGACGCCGTGGCGGCTGCGGTGTCTGGACTTCGACGGGCCGCCGAAACACTGGGTGTGGCACGAATACGCGCCGCCCGGCATCGTCTGGAGCATGTAGAGATGATCTCTGACGCTGACATCGCTACCGTTGCCGAGCTGGGTGTGGTGGCCAGCGTGCAGCCGGCCTTCGACGCTGCTTGGGGCAAGCCCGGCGAGCTTTACGAGCAACGCCTCGGGCCAGTCCGCGCCTTGAGAATGAACCGGTTCGCGACATTAGCCCGCTCCGGCGTACACCTCGCCTTCGGCACTGATGCACCGGTCACTCCACTCGGCGGCTGGACGACCGTACGCGCTGCCATGCAACACTGGCAGCCGGGTGAGCGGCTCAATGCCGCTGCTGCCTTCGACGCGGCGACCAAGGGAGCGAACTGGGCAGCGTTCACCGACAACGCAGGCAGCATAACGGTCGGGGCGCTGGCCAACCTCGCAATCTGGGATGTCGCAGATGCTGGCCTGTTAGGACCCACCGGGCTGCCTCGACTCGATGATGGGCCGCTTCCAGCCTGTGCCGCTACCATCTCGGGTGGCCAGTTGATCTATCAATCGGACTCCTTCGATTATTAAGTAGGCTCAGTTCGTGTCTCGGCCCCACGCGTCTCTCGGGCGCTCGCCTGACGCTGAGACAGCAATCGACGAGCCGAGTCCAGTGCCTATGCCGATCCGCGTTGCAGTGGTCCTGCTCGCTGGCATTTGTCTTGGGCTGAGCTGGCAGCCGTACGGTCTGTGGCCGTTGCTGCTGCTCGGCATTCCCGCGTTCACGCTCGCCGTCCAAGGTTCGCGACCACTGAGTGCCTTTGGCCTTGGATACCTCTTCGGGCTAGCGATGCTGGCGCTGGCTGTTAGCTGGGTACATGTGCTCGGCACCTGGGTCGCTGTAGCGCTGATCATTTTCATGTCGTTGTTCTTCGGGCTCCTTGGAGTTGCCACGACACTGGTAGGCCGGTTGCCCTGGTGGCCGATCACCACTGCCTGCTGCTGGGTGCTCATCGAGTACGCCTACTCCCGGATTCCGTTCGGCGGCTTCGGCTGGACCAGGATCGCGTACGCCGCCGTGGACACCCCATTGGCCGGATTCTTTCCGATCATCGGAGTCGCAGGTGTTTCCTTCGTTGTTGCCTTGGTAGGTCAGCTGATCGCCTGGGCGGTCCGAGCGCTGCTGGCCGCTCCTCGCGGACGGCTCGGCCGCTGGCCACGGATCATCATTACGGCCGTGGCAGTCCTCATCATTGGCCTGCTCGGCTCAGGCTTGCGGCTCTACCAGGTCGAGCCCGCCGCCAGCCCCGCCGGAAGCGTGCGCGTCGGAATCGTTCAGGGGAACATTCCCGGCCGCGGTATCGAGGCAATGGGCCGTGCCCGATCGGTGACGAACAACCACTTGTCTGAGACCATCCACCTCATGACCAAGGTGCGGCTCGGCCGAGAGCCGCAGCCGGACTTCCTGCTCTGGCCGGAGAACTCCACCGACATCGACCCGACGGTCGACCCGATCACCAGGCAGACCGTTCAATCCGCTGTCGAAGTGGCCGATCGCCCGATTCTGGTGGGTGCCGTGATGCAGGGACCAGGTCCGGACGAGCGGCAGACCACAGCATTGTGGTGGGACCCGGATCGAGGTGTCCTGGCGCGTTACGACAAGCAAAATCTGGTGCCGTTCGGGGAGTGGATTCCGTTCCGTGCACAGCTGTTGCCGCTGATCCCGTTGTTGCACCAGGTCGGTGCCCAGTCCGTGGCCGGAACCCGCCCCGGTGTCCTCGACGTCACAGTGGGTGGTGGCCGGCCGATCAAGATCGGCGACGCGATCTGCTTCGAGCTCGCCTATGACCAGACGATCTACCGGGCGATGACCGCCGGTGCTCAAGTCATGATGGTGCAGAGCAACAACGCGACCTACGGCGGTACCGGGCAGATCGAGCAGCAGTTCGCCATTACCCGAGCCCGGGCCATGGAAACTCGGCGTGAAATCGCAGTGGCTACGACGAACAGTGTTTCTGGTTTCATCACCCGAGACGGCCAGGTTGCGGTCCGAACCAGGGAGTTCACAGCCCAGAGCATGGTGGTCGAGATGCCCTTGCGGAACGGGCTGACGCCGGCCATTCGAGTCGCGCCGTGGTTGGAGCGAGGCCTGGCGCTTGTGGCACTGTTCGCTTGCCTGGGCGGCTTGCTCGGTGCCACCTTGCGATCCCGTAGAGCAAACTACCAGCAAAGCGCTGACGGAGCGCCAGCGAGCGAACCAAGCAGACTTATCAAACAGGAGCCAAGCAATGCCCCCGACGGCCCAACCGAAGATGGAACGCGAGCAGTCAGTCACCGAGCCTCTGGAACCGATTCTGGTGATCATTCCGACCTACAACGAGTCGGAGAACGTCGCCCGCATCATCAGCCGGACGCGTAATGCCGTACCAGACGCGCACATCCTGATCGCCGACGACAACTCACCCGACGGCACCGGCAACCTGGCCGATGAAATCGCGGCCACCGATGACCACGTCCACGTCATGCACCGGCTCGGCAAGGAAGGCCTCGGCGCGGCGTACCTGGCAGGTTTCGAGTGGGGTCTGAACGCTGGCTACGAAGTGCTGGTCGAGATGGACGCCGACGGGTCCCACCAGCCCGAGCAATTGCCGCGACTGCTGGACGCGCTTGCCGACGCCGATCTGGTGCTCGGCTCGCGCTGGGTGAAGGGCGGTGAGGTACTCAACTGGCCGAAGTCCCGTGAAATCCTCTCCCGCGGCGGCAATCTTTGGACCAGGATTGCCCTTGGCATCCCGCTACGCGACGCAACCGGCGGTTATCGCCTGTTTCGTCGGAAGACGCTGCTGGGGCTGGAATTGGACAATGTCGCCTCCGCCGGTTACTGCTTCCAAGTGGATTTGGCTTGGCGAGCATTGAAGGCTGGGTTTAAGGTCGTCGAGGTTCCGATCACCTTCATCGAGCGAGAGTACGGTGATTCGAAGATGAGCCAGAAGATCGTCATCGAGGCACTCGTCCTGACCACGATGTGGGGAATCAACCATCGGGGACAGCAAGTTCGAGCGCTCGTCACGAGGAGGAAAGCACTCGACTCATGAGGCTTCGCCATGGATGGCCGCTGGTTCTGTTGGCCGTACTGCTGATCGCCATCCCAATCCTTGAAGTGTGGCTGCTGGTTCAGGTGGGTCAGCAGATCGGTCTGCTACCGACAGTGCTGATCTTGATCGCCGAGGCGATCATCGGCGTGCTGCTCATGCGGCACGAGGGATCGCGTGCCTGGAAGGCTCTCAATGATGCCTTCACGCAGGGCAAGGTGCCGACCGGCGAGCTCGCCGAAGCGGCATTGATCCTGGTCGGCGGTGTATTGCTGATGCTGCCGGGTTTCCTCACCGACATCATCGGTTTCATTTTCTTACTGCGCTGGACGCGCCCAGCCGCCCGTAAGATCATCGCCTTCTTCGTGGCACGCCGGATCAACCGGCTGGGGATTCCGGTGATGCGCGCCCGCTTGGATACCGAAAATCTCATTGAGGGCGAGACGGTCGAGCAGACGGCGGGGAGGCAACGCCGTTCGGCCGAGCCGATCGTGATTTCTGGAGAGATCGAGGAGCCGTCTCGACCCGGATCCCCTAATGAGCACTCCGGCTAGAAGAGCGACCCGAGCAATCAAACTCGGATTGCGCCACGCGCTGTGCTGAGCCAGGCTGGCGCGGCGCTGTCCTGGACGAGTGAGCGAGCAGACACGCTCTTCGTCTGCGAGCGAGTGAGGAAGGCAGCGGCTCACGAGCGCCAGCCTCAGCGAGCGGAGCGAGCAATGTATAAGGCGGGAGTGGGACACGCTTTTGGTCCCGAGCGATTCCGTGGGCGTAGCGGAAGTGCTCTGTGCGTCGGGATCGATCTCGGCAAGACCCCTGCTTGACACAGAAGGGTGCCAGTTCCGGTAGGTCTCGATTCGTCTGCCAGCGGTTGGGGGAGTAGTTCGCGCAGGGGGGCAGTGCCGCAACCGCGGCCGGGCAACCCGAAGTTTCCGACGCTAGCCCTTAGACCCGCGCGCTGTGTAGCCCGTCATCCGGTGAGAGGACGCAGCGTCCCTCCGAGGGGTACACGCCGCTTTGTGACGCTGTGGGGGGTTGCGGCAAACGGCGGCGGGAGCCTTTGCGGCGTCAGATGCGGCCGGTCTCGTGGGCCCACATGGCGACCTCGACGCGGTTTCGGGCGCCGAGCTTTCGCATGAGGCTGGCGAGGTGGGCTTTGACGGTGCTTGGGGTGATGTAGAGCTCGCTGGCGATCTCATTGTTGGTGCGGCCTTGGGCTACAGGCACGAGGACTTCCTCCTCGCGGGCGGTGAGCGGTTCTATCGGCTGCCTCGGTGGTGAGGTCTGTGCGTGGGCGAACGCTGCGAGCAGTCGGACAGTCACGCTGGGTGCGATCAGTGCGTCTCCGTCGGCGGCGGCGTGGATGGCCTGGGTCAGCAGGGCGGGTCCGGCGTCCTTGAGCAGGAACCCGCGGGCGCCGGCTTTGAGCGCCCCGTGGACATACTCGTCGAGGTCGAAGGTGGTGATGACCACGATCGGCAGGGGGTCGGTGACGTCGGGGCCGGCGAGGCGTCGGGTGGCTTCGATGCCGTCCATCAGCGGCATTCGGATGTCGAACAGGCCGACGTCGGGGCGCAGCTGGAGCGCCAGGCGGACTGCCTCGCGCCCGTCGGCGGCCGCGCCGACCACGTCGATGTCGGGTTGGGCGTCGAGCAGCATCGTCAGCCCGGTGCGCACGATGGGCTGGTCGTCGGCGATGAGGACCCTGATGCTCATCGTGGCGTCCCGGTTCGGGGCAGGACCGCCTCTACCCGCCAGCCCCGCTCGGCGGCGGGGCCTGCGTGGAAGGTGCCGCCGAGCAGTGAGGCGCGTTCCCGCATGCCCACCAGGCCGTAGCCTGCGGGGGCGCGGCCGCCAGCGGCGGAGCCGTCGTCATCGACGGTCAGCCGTACCCGGTCGGCGTCGCCCGTGACGGCGACGGTGACGTGGGTCGCGTGGCGGGCGTGCCGTCGAGCGTTGGTGATGGACTCCTGGGCCAGGCGGTAGATCGC
>JBJMIR010000005.1:0-2914 GCA_045806785.1 Propionibacteriaceae bacterium
AGCCTCACAAGGCGTCGCAAGTTGAGGCGACCGCGATGTTGTTGGGACGAGATCGCGGGTACCACCGCAGCTCGTCGGCGTCGGTGAGGAACCGGCCACCGGGGGAACGGCACGGGCTCAAGGCCGGCTACGGTCGAGGAACTTCACGCCCCTTGCGAGCGCCTTCGAGTGCGAGCTGCAGAATGTCGCGATGGCGGCCAACCTAGCAGCACAGAAGCTTGAGTGTCGGCTGTCTATCATTCTGCGATCAGCGCCCAGGCGGACTCAGCTGCCGTGATGCCGAGGGGTGACCAGCAGGGCTGCGCGGTGCTGAGATCGCGCCCACGCGAATGTTGCCAGGAAACCGGCAATGAAGGCGGCCGTCCCTATGAGCCCGCCCTCGGCCCCATAAGGCCGGCCGGTCCACAGCGTCGCCGACGAGTCATCGGTGAGGACGAGCACCGACCCGTATTGTTTTCCCGAGGCCACCACGCCAAACACGAATCCCTGCACAAAATCCCACCCAAAATGCAGCCCGATAGGCAGGGCCAGTTCACCGGTCAGCACATAACCGGTTCCGAACAGCAAGCCGAAGATGACGATGTTGAACACGCTCAGCCACGTCGCGTTCTCATTCGTGGCATGCGCCAGGCCAAAGAAGACTGCTGGAATCACGACAGCAATGACCATCCCCCACCGTGCTTTGGCGACGCCCTCGGCCAGGTTCTTGATCGGGTATCCGCGATAGGACGCCTCCTCCCCGAAAGCTACGGCCGCAACGGCGAGGACGCCGACCAAGATCGTGGCTACAAAGGGCTGGCCAGGGGCCGGGGCAAAGCTGCCGGTAACATTCACCCAGCCCACGGCGAGCTCCACAGCGAGAACCCCGAACAGCAGCAGCGCGCCCAGCACCAGTCCAAAGCCGAGGTCGCTCCACCACTTCCGGCTGAAGTGGAAACCGAAGTCGCTCATCCTGCGATGATCGAGTACACGACTCGCCAGGTACAACGCGGCGGCGATCAAAAGCGCGAACACCAGCGCCCGAACTAGGTCCTCATAAAGGTCTGGGAGGCGCCCCACCAGACCGGCCCCCACGCGGCCATCTACCGCGGCCACGAGAAACACAATCACCAAGAAAACGATCAGGCGCCACCCGGCCCGCAGGCGGCGTTCCTGTGCATTCCAAAACAGATTTGCGATCGGACTCAAGGTGAGCTCCCCGTTCACAGCAGTCCTCAGGATAGCCGCTCAAGCGGCGCAAGACGCAGCGACAGGCACTCGGAATGCTAGTGCAGCTCCGCGGAAGTCGGCACGGGCGGGCCGTTAGTAACTACTACCTGTGATGGAGCTGAGTCTTCCCAGTCGCTTCGCTTGGCTGTGTGGTAGTAGCGTGCGTTGTCGCCCCGCCGGTCACCTCACTAACTTGCCCTAGGAATTGAGAATTGACCGGCGGAGTCTTGTCCATCGATGCATCCTGATCATGACCATTCGCACGCTGTGCGTCAGGAGTGAGCCAAGAAGCCGACACGGGCGACTCGCTGAGCACCATCCGACCGCGTGCGCGTCCAACGAGTCGCTGAAGTCGCGATCTTCAAGATTCGAGACACCAAGATCACCAAGCCTGAAACGCCACGGCCACTGCGCCGCCAGGTCCTGCGCTGATTCCTGTCTGGTTCACGGCTTGTTGGGTATGTATCCATCTCAGCCAAAAGCCGCCGCATTGTCCCCGGCCGGGACATGCTTTCTTGCTTGAGGCAAGGGGACTGCGATGACTGCTGGCACCGAGCCGGCCGCGGAGGATTCGCTGGATGCGATCACCGACGCGCTGTTGACGGCATCGAGGTTGCTGGTGGCCATCTCGGCACGCTCGATCGCTCAGGTCGATGAAACGATCACCATCCCGCAATTCCGCGCTTTGGTGATCTTGTCGGCGCGCGGCTCCATCAATGTCAAGACCTTAGCTGGCCTGCTTCATGTGCAACGCTCCACCACCGGCCGCATGGTCGAGCAGCTGATCACCGCGGGTTTAATCAACCGCCGGCCGCACCCGGCGTTGCGTCGCGAACTGGTCGTCGAGTTGACCCGGCGCGGGCAGGAGATGGTGCACGCGGTCACTGCACACCGCCGCGAGGAGATCGCCCGGGTGGTACACAACATGCCAGAACGCGAGCGCTACGGTCTGGTCTCTTGCCTCACCGCATTCACCACCGCTGGCGGTGAACCCCCAGCTCGTCTCGAAATCGACGGTTACGTGGTCTGACACAACGCCATTTTCCGATCCAGCTCGCCAGCTGGTGCGTCGACAGCCTTGGATGCCGTAGATTCCATCGTCAGGTGATGAAACCAGGCAGACTTATGGGGGCACTCCTGTACTGGGAGTGAGGAAGAACCGCGAGGAGACTCCACCTGCGTGAGTGCCCGGCATCGATCTTGCCGGGGTTCTGCTGATCCGTTATAGCTCGATCTTCCCGTGAAGTAGCTCCGGTCACGATCAGGCTCACTGCACCCCAATGATCTGGTGTCTCAACCTACGGCGCTGAGGTAAGAAGCTGCCTAAGTGCACAGCTATGAAGCAGCTGGCCTACGCGGTGCCCGATCAGCAGGCATGACGAGAGTTTGATTTTATGACCGTCACACAGCGCGGACCCAGCAACCGATACCTTGATCGCCCCTCGCCGAGCAGCCTCGCCGATGTCATCGACACCATCCTGGACAAGGGCTTGGTGATCGACATCTACATTCGTGTCTCCCTTGTGGGCATCGAGCTGCTCACGATAGATGCACGCATCGTCATCGCCAGTGTCGACACCTACCTGCGGTTCGCTGAGGCTGTGAACCGGCTCGACATCACGGACGATCAGCAGCAGCTGACGGATCTGATCGGCTGAGCACACAAATGGGCTTCCAGTCCAAGTCCTGAACTTCGAGGGAGTGG
>JBJMIR010000006.1:0-4716 GCA_045806785.1 Propionibacteriaceae bacterium
AATGCGGAGAGACCGTACGGGCGTTCGTTGTGCCATTTGTAGGTCCTTCCATGATCAGGGTCAGTGGCGCCTGTCATCTACCGAGGCAAAGACTCGACACCATCCAGCAGTGGGAGATCTCACAACACGCATCAAGATCGACGCCTGGACCACTGGGCACCCTAAAACCGGTCTGGCGCCTTGAAGCTTAAGTCCCATTTTCGGGCTGCCAACCCGCTGGAACCACGGCCAGCTGGTCGGCTACCAGCCGGGAATGAGATCACGTCGCGGCAGAGCGTAAAGTGCCACTTTTCCGAGTGCGTTTGCATGGAAGGTGATGTTTACTGATTAGCGTTGTGGGTATCCGGCAGGGCCGTTAAGCAAACTCTGAATAGGAGCTACATGTCTGCATCAGACCCAACGACCGCTCGTACCGGTCGAACAGCGGTCCAGAAGGCTGCGCTGGCGGTCGGAATCGTTTTTCTCGCCGTCGGTGTGCTCGGCTTTATTCCAGGTATCACCACAAACTACAGCGCGCTGGCAATCTATTCGCATCATTCCGAGGCCCTTCTGCTCGGTGTTTTTCAGGTGTCGATCTTGCACAACATCGTGCACTTGTTGTTTGGTGTTGCTGGTTTGCTGCTGGCTCGCACTGTGAGTGGGTCGCGCAATTACCTGGTGTGGGGCGGTGTGATCTATCTGGTGCTGTTCGTCTATGGCCTCATTGTGGGTCAGAGGTCGGCGGCCAATTTCGTTCCGGTAAATACTGCCGACGACTTTCTTCACCTGGTGCTCGGCGTCGGCATGATCGCGCTGGGCCTGGCCTTGACTCGCAGCCGTAGCGTCGTGGACGGAGCGCGCGCGAGTTGATTTATCCCACGGGATCCATACGAGTTGGACCACAGTCTGCTCGCTAACGGTGTGGGACAAACGGGACCGGATAGACAAGAACGCCTGGTGTGGGTTCAGGGCACAGGGAGTGTTTGATCTTGCGACGCTTACAGCGTCTTGGCTTTGTGCAGTGCCAGGCGTAGTCGGCGGGCGTGACCTCGACGCGGACCGGCCCGATCGCGAACTCATCGCCAACGTCGTGATCGTAGGCCGGCAGGCCGTGCTGTTTCATCAGCGAAGCCAATACTGCGTCGAGTGGTACTCACCGGTCTCCCTCGCCAGGTCACGACAAGTACGCACGCTGTAGTCGTCATTGTCGCTGTGTGTGACCAGCACAGCGTCCAACTTCGGCACGTCATCAGCGGCGATCGGGAACTCGATGGCGCTGGTGCCGCGGTGACTGCTGGGCTCCTGGGCGGAGCGCCTGTGCAGCGAGTGGCTTGACAATCCCAAGAGGGTCGGCGGTTAACTCAGGCGCTTCTCAGCGTGTTTTGGCTAACACTGTTCCGCCCAGGAGGACGCTGGGAGGAACCGTGCCTTGGGTGAGACTCTCGAAGTGGAGGGATATCCGTGCATCCACGGGGACTACTTTTACGTACGCTTAACCATCCGCTAAGCGGAGTCCACGTGCGTGATTTTGCCGAGAAGCCCGTATGGGGAGTGATTAGTGTCTGATTCTCAGCGGATGGCAGCAGTCAATGCCGCCACTTCGACTGAACTGGGGCAGCCTTCACCGAAGTGGTTTCTGCCAGTCTTATTCGGGGTCGCGCTCGTTGTGTATGGAGCATTTGCGTGGCGTCCAGTTTTCTGGGTGGATGAGTACCTCACGCAATTAGCGATAGCACGGCCGTGGCTTGACCTGTTCAACTGGATAACCACGAGGGATCCTGCGCCTGGTCCGTACTACATGGTTATGAAGATCTGGTCGTCTGTATCTATCAGCCCGTTCTGGATGAGGCTACCTTCAATTGTGGCTATGGCTTCCGCAGTCGTGGTTGTTGCAGTGCTGGTGCGCCGACTTGCCGGCATAAGCATGGCCTATTGGGTGGCTAGCGTCATGTTGCTCATGCCAAACGTTTCCCGTTATGCCCAGGAGAACCGTCCGTATGCATTCTCCTTACTTTGCACAGTGGCTGCGGCTGCGCTTTGGGAGCGGTCCTTGGAGAAAGATCGTTCGCCCTGGTGGGCAGTTGGGTACGGAGCTGCCGTGGCTGGAATGGGATTGGCGCATCTGTACACTCTGACGCTAATTCCCGCGCTCGTCATCGCAGCAGTAGCAGGGCCACCAGACCAGAGAAAGTCGGCATTCTGGCGGACTGCCGTTCCAGTAGCCATTGCTGTGGCAGTCATTTCGCCGCATATCTACCTAAACCTTGCTCACCCAACCGGTTCGCCGACTGAGGGCCCTTTGACCGTTTCCTCGCTCGTGTACCTGGTCGGAGCGATGATGCCCTACGAGTTAGCAGCGGCGCTTGTGGCGATATCAATTCTAGCCATAGTCACTTCGGGCCGTGAGCTTGTGTACCGGCCGCTTCTAGTGCTGGCCCTGGCCTGGACTGTAATTCCGCCTCTTCTACTTTTGGGCGCCAAGATCGCAGTCGACCTACCCCTAACGCGCTCTCGCTACGTGCTTTTTGTCATGCCAGGACTTGCGATGCTCGTTGCGCTCGGACTGCGGCGTGTCGCAGCAATCTCTGCGCCGCTGGCAGCCGCAGTCCTCACTGTGATGATGTTGCTCGGTCTCCCGCGCCAAATCGATATCAGATCTATTGACGGCCACAATGGCGATCAGGCGCTGGCGCCCCTCCTGCGTGCTGCAGCGCAAAATAGGATGCCGATCGTTGTTGCCAACAGATCGGCAGTAAGGCTTATCAACGCGGCCACATATCCCCAGAGATTGCTTGGCGCACCGGTTGATCCTTCGACCACAAGATATGTGGCGGTCGTTGAGCGAACACCTTCTGCCAATACCGTGCCCGATGATTTTCCGTATTACCAGACACACGGACCGTGGCGGCAGGTCCTAAAATGCCGTGTATCGCAGGCGCTCGTACTAATTTTCGAGAACGGCCGTCTACCGACGGGAAGCCTCGGTTCCCGGGCAGAAGTCGGGAAAAGCCTGAGCGACCCAACAGAAGGTGCCGTCAAGTGTGAGGTCGTGAATAGGCTGACGCGGACGTAGAGGCAGGCACCGATGTTCGCCGGCGGAGCGAGGCCCCGGAAGATTGTTAGTGGAAGGCACTCCCGAGGCTGGGGCTTTTGTGGGTTAGGGTCTCTAGGACTCTTCAGCGGGGGTGACCCGTTCATGCTGCTGGTCTTTGCGGTCGGGTGACCGCGATGTGGGTGAGGATACGCCGCTGATAGTTGATCATGTTGCGGAAGCCGCAGCCGACGCGCTTGGTTTGTTTGATGACGCGGTTGAAACCTTCGGTGCGGGCGTTGGAGACGTTCTCGGTGAGGGCCACCAGAATCGCCGGCCACCAGGTTTGGATCGTCTCGGCGAGCCGAGTCGCTTCTGATAGTTGGGCATCGATGGCGGCCTCATAGAAGTCGGCGAGCCGCCACCTGATCTTGGACGACTCGTGTTCGGCGAGCAGCATCCGCAACCGTTCCTTTACCGCCCATGCGGCGCTGACCTCCTCAGTTGGGTCGCTGGTGTCGAACATCTGGTTCAGCCGGCGCCACTGCTTGGCCGACAGGTGCTCAGCACCGGTGAGCAGCAGCCGACGGTTCACCCACACCGGGTCGGCAGCGGTGCCGCGCCGGTCGAGCAGCTGCCGGGTCACCCGTTGCCGAACCTGGGTGACCATCTGGTTGGCCAACGCCACCAGGTGCCACTTGTCGACTGCGATCTTGGCGTGAGGCAGGGCGGCGCGGATCCCGGACGCATACGGTGCCGAGGGGTCGATCACCACAATGTTGATCTTGCTACGGAACGCCGGAGACTGCTCGGCCAGCCATACCTGGACGCAGCCGCCGGTCCGGCCAGGAGCCAATCCCAGAAGGGTTTTCGACCCTTCGGCCGAGCAATCGACGAAGGAGGTCAGCCAGGGATCCGACCGCCTCCACGTGATGCCGTCGAGGAACCAGCGCACCGACCGGAACCGGGTTTCATCGATCCCTAGCCGGCAGGTCGGCGCCGGCCCCGGCAGCCACCTCGCTGCAGCTGCAACTAGGGCCTTGTGCGCGGTGCGCCACGACACCTGATATTCCCGAGCTACCTCAGAGACCGCTCGGTTGCTGGAGGCGATCGCCGTCGCGAGCTGTTCGCGGAGCCGTTCGGTCACCCGACCGCGTGGTCGCACCGCCGCCGCTGGCTGGGCGAAGCTCTTGCGAGGGCAGCGCTGCTCCGGGCACATCAACCGGCGCTTGCGCCACCACAACTCCACCCGCTGCCCGGAGGCCGGCACGTCCTTCAGCCGCATCAGCGGCCGGTCCTTCACCTTCCCGGTCAACACACCGCACTCCGGGCAGGGACCCTCCCTAGCCGACTGCTCGATCAGCACCCTGATACAGGCACTACCGAGCCGCTCAACCGCGACAACGGTGAACTCCTCCTCGAGCCCAAACAACACTGACGTAGCATCCGACATACTCGTGGCCTCGCTGCTGGACGTTGTGGAAGACCAACAGCATTACGGGGCCACGAGCCCCTCACCCGCTACGACACGAGCGTCAAAGCACCCCGCTTAAGTTCGAAGAACCGCCAAAGTTGAGCTGGAATCGCCAGCGGACGGACCAGCTCCATCAGCAAATGACGACCGTGATCGGTCACTGGTCGATGTCAGCAACGACGCACTCGCCGCTGACTGGCTCCGCGACGAACTCGGCCGAGCTGAGCTGGCC
>JBJMIR010000007.1:0-72649 GCA_045806785.1 Propionibacteriaceae bacterium
GGCGCCGACCGGCACTGCGAGCCCATGGCCAGGTCGTTGCTGGAGCAGCGCATGTTCGACTGGCTCGACGAGACCCTCGCCACTCCTTCACCAGCCGCGACCAGCTGAAGATGATCACCGCCACGGTTGCGACCAACCGCACTCAGCTACAACGTCTGAGCGCCCCTCTGCGGAAGGTTTGGGGAGGCTCCAGAAGCAGGCGCAGAAACTTAAGATGCTTGAAACCCAAGGCCCAACAAACCCACGGCGTGCCGCAAGAACACCACTAGGTTTCTGCGCCTGCTTCTGGAGCCTCCCCAAACCGGA
The DNA here is from genome assembly GCA_045806785.1 of Propionibacteriaceae bacterium. Lineage (GTDB taxonomy): Bacteria > Actinomycetota > Actinomycetes > Propionibacteriales > Propionibacteriaceae > Microlunatus. The sequence continues at coordinate 307 of JBJMIR010000007.1, forward strand.
ACCGGTGAAAAGCGCTCAGACGTTGAAGCCGAGAGCGCGTAGTTGGTCGCGACCGTCATCGGTGATCATCTCCATGCCCCACGGGGGCATCCAGACCCAGTTGATCACCCAGCGATCGACCAAGCCCTCGAGCGCGGTCTGGGTCTGATCTTCGATGACGTCGGTGAGGGGACAGGCGGCCGAGGTGAGTGTCATGTCGATGGTCAGCGAATCGTCGTCCTCCAGGTGCAACCCGTAGACCAGGCCGAGATCAACGACGTTGATGCCCAGCTCAGGATCAACCACGTCCTTGAGCGCCTCTTCGATCTCCTCCAGCAGCGCCTGATCATCCGGCTCCGGTAGCTCACCAAGATTAACCTGCGGAAGATCATCCGCAACCAGATCGGACGGCCGACCGTCCCGCTCTCCGTGATCAGTTGAGAGGTCCTCATAAGGGCGAGTGTCGGTCATTTCTTTATCTCCTTAACTGCTTGAGCTCTGGGCTCGCAAAACCGCATCCCGGAAGGCCGACCAGCCGATCAAGGCGCACTTCACGCGTGCCGGGAACTTGGCGACGCCGGCAAATGCGATGCCGTCCTCGAGACGCTCCTCATCAGGCTCGATCTGACCCTTGCCTTGCATCATGACCAGGAACTCCTCGTACAGATCCAGGTCGTAGGCCACGTCATGGCCGATCACAAGATCGGTCATGACCGAGGTCGAGGCTTGAGAGATCGAACAGCCCATGGCCTCGTACGACACATCGGCGACTGTGTCCCCATCCAGCCGCACCCGCAGCCGCACCTCGTCTCCGCAAGTGGGATTGACATGCTGGACCTCGGCGTCGTACGGCTCTCGCAGCCCGCTGTGATGCTTGCTGCGATAGTGATCAAGAATGATTTCCTGGTACAGGTCCTCGACCTTCATCGCAGGCCCCCGAAGAAAGCGATCGTGTAATCCAAGCCGTCGATCAAGGCATCGATCTCGGCAAGGGTTGTGTACAGGTAGAACGAGGCGCGGGTCGAGGACTGCACCCCGAAACGCTCGTGCAGCGGTCGTGCGCAGTGGTGCCCGGCGCGTACCGCGATACCCCGCGAGTCGAGCAGTTGGCTGACATCATGGGGATGGATCTGCTGGCCATCCGGGGTTGTGAGGGTGAACGAGACAGCACCACCACGATCCACGGGCTCGTTGGGCCCGAGAACTCTGAGGCCCGGTAGCTCACGCAATCCGCTCAACGCATAGGCAGTGATTTCACGTTCGTGGGCGCTGATCTGGTCCATCCCGATAGCACTCAGGTATTGCGCGGCGGCACCCAGACCAACTGCTTGGGCAATTGGCGGAGTGCCTGCCTCGAAGCGATGCGGTGGTGGTGCGTACGTCGAACCTTCCATGGTGACGATCTCGATCATTTCGCCACCACCCAGGAAGGGTGGCAATGCCGCCAAGATCTCGTAGCGTCCCCAGAGCACGCCGATGCCGGTGGGACCAACCATCTTGTGCCCGGTGAAGGCGACCAGATCTGCGCCTAGCGAAGTCATGTCGACTGGCAGTTGCGGAACGGCCTGCGAGGCGTCGACCACCACCGTTGCATCCACCGCATGGCCCAGAGCGGCGATCTGGCTGATCGAGTTGATGGTGCCGAGGACGTTCGACACATAGGCCACAGAAATGATCTTGGTGCGCTCATTGATCAGACCTTCGCCGGCCGCCTTCTCCAGGTCCAACCGCCCCTCATCGGTAACGTCGAACCACCGCAACACAGCACCGCTACGCTGGGCGAGGAGCTGCCACGGAACGATGTTGGAGTGGTGCTCCATCACCGAGATGACGATCTCGTCACCCGGTCGAATCGAGGCGCCGAGAGTATAGGCGCACAGGTTCAGCGCCTCCGAGGCGTTCTTGGTGAACACCACTTCCTCTGAGCGATTGGCACCGATGAACTTCGCCAACTGAGCTCGCGCGCCCTCAAACGCCTCGGTTGCTTCGGCTCCCAGAACGTGCATTGCACGGGCCACGTTGGCATTGTGATTCAGGTAGTGATCTTCCATCGCCTCGACAACGACGCGTGGCTTCTGGGAGCTGTTGGCGCTATCGAGGTATGCCAGGGGGCGCCCGGAGACGGTGCGTTCCAAGATCGGGAAGTCGGCGCGGATCACATCGACGTCAAAGGCGATCGGCTCCTCGGCGAGCGCCAGACTGCCCGATGTCGCCTCAGAGAGATCTGTGGTGGCCGGGTACTCAGGCCCACCATCAACCGACATGATTCCTACTCCGCCCCAGCTGCCGCTGCCGCTCGGACGTAGCGGTCATAGCCCTCGGCTTCCAGCCGCTCCGCCAGCTCATGGCCACCTTGCTCCGCCACCCGGCCCGCTACGAAGACGTGCACGTAGTCCGGGGTGATGTAACGCAGAATGCGGGTGTAGTGGGTGATCAACAAGACGCCACGGTCGCCCTGACCCGAGAAGCGATTCACACCGGCCGCGACAACCCGCAAGGCATCGATATCGAGTCCGGAGTCGGTCTCGTCCAAGATTGCGAAGCGAGGATTCAGCAGCTCCAGCTGGACGATCTCGTGCCGCTTCTTCTCCCCGCCCGAGAAGCCCTCGTTGAGACTCCGGTTCGCGAAGTCAGAATCCATCTGAACGCGTTCCATGGCGGCGTTGACTTCCTTTACCCAGGTACGCAACTTGGGCGCCTCGCCATCGAGCGCTGTTTTGGCCGAACGCAAGAAGTTGGACACCGACACGCCCGGCACCTCTACCGGATACTGCATAGCCAGGAACAGGCCGGCCCGTGCTCGCTCGTCAATGGTGAGTGAAAGCAGGTCTTGGTCGTCGAGAGTCGCGCTGCCGGAGGTGACGTGGTACTTCGGGTGTCCGGCAATGGAGTACGCCAAGGTCGACTTACCCGAACCATTGGGCCCCATGATCGCGTGCGTCTCGCCGCTCCGGACCGTCAGATCAACTCCCTTGAGGATTTCCTTCGGACCGGTTTCGGTGTCGACCGACACGTGAAGATCACGAATAGCCAAAGTGGACATGAAAGATCAGAACTCCTGTGCATAGGTGGGAGCAGCGGCGGGATCGGCAGTATTGGCATCCAGCGGCGCAGAAACGTCGACGAGAACATCGCCGCCCTCGACGACGCACCGGTAGATCGGGACCGGCTCTGTCGCCGGTAGGCCGATCGGCTCTCCGGTGCGCAAGTCAAAGCGCGATCCGTGCAGGTAGCACTCGATCTCGCCGTCGCCGACATCTCCCTCGGACAGCGGAATCTGGGCATGCGAGCACTCGTCGTAGATCGCGTAGAAATTGCCATTGCTGTGCACGATGGCCAGCTCCAGACGGCTGCCGTTCCGCGGCACTTCGACAGGAATGGCGGCCTCCGGCGGTACATCGTCGACCGAACAGACACGAACCAGCGTGCTCATGATGGCAGTCCCATGTTGATCGCCAACTCTGCCTCGACGGCCTCGAGCAGCCGCTTTTCGACCTCGGGTACGCCGACCCGCCGGATGATGTCTGCGAAGAATCCATGAACAACGAGGCGACGGGCCTCGGCCTCATCAATGCCGCGGCTGCGCAGGTAGAAGAGCTGTTCATCGTCGAACCGGCCAGTTGCCGACGCGTGGCCGGCCCCCTCGATCTCGCCGGTCTCGATCTCCAGGTTGGGCACCGAGTCGGCGCGACAGCCATCGGTAAGCAGCAGGTTCCTGTTGGACTCGTAGGTGCTGATGCCCACGGCAACCTGGCGGATCAGGACGTCACCAATCCAGACAGTGTGTGCCCCGTGGCCCTGCAACGCCCCGCGGTAGTCCACGTTGCTCCTGGTATGCGGGGCGTTGTGATCAACGAACAACCGATGCTCCAGATGCTGTCCGGCGTCGGCGAAGTAGAGCCCAAGAAGCTCGGCTTCTCCCCCAGGACCAGCGAAGTCCACCGAAGAGCTGATCCGGACTACGTCGCCGCCAATGCTCACCAGCGCCTGGCGGTAGCTGGCATCGCGGCCAACTCGGGCATGCAGGTGCGCGAAGTGAACCGCGTCGTCCTCCCAGTCCTGCACCGAAACCATCATGAGCGAGGCGCCGTCTCCAACGATGATCTCTGCGTTCCCCGCTCGAGTAGTTGAGCCCTGATGTTGCAGCACAACAGTGGCTCGGGCATTGGCGCCGATGTCGAGGACGAGATGGTTGAACACCGCGGCTTCGTTGCCGACACCGAAGACGTTCAATACCAGCGGCTCGTCCAGCTGTGCGCCGGCCGGCACTGAGACGACCCGGGCCTGCTCGAAGGCGTTCCAGGCTTGGGCTGCGACACGGTCATTGGGAATGTAGATCCTGCCCAACCGCGGGTCGTCGCGATCTACCAGCTCGACGCCTACATCAGACGGTGCCTGCACCTCCACCTGCGCTCGGCCACCAGGTACGAATGTGCCGTCGTGCAAGCCGCGCAGCCGTTTCATTGGTGTGAAGCGCCACGCTTCCTCACGGCCCGTCGGCACCGGATGATCAGCGAGGTCGAAGGAGCCGGGCGGGTGCAGCCGGCTGACCGCCTTCTGGCGGCTCTCTACCGCATCGGCTACCGCGGCAGCCTGATCAAGCAAGGTCACGTCGAGACGTCTCTTTCTGGTTCCGGTCCGGCGGGTCTGCTGCGTACAAGATCAGCCGACCGCACCCTCCATCTGCAGTTCGATCAACCGATTGAGCTCCAGCGCGTATTCCATCGGAAGCTCCCGAGCAATCGGCTCTACGAATCCGCGGACGATCATCGCCATTGCCTCGTCCTCACCGAGTCCTCGGCTCCTGAGGTAGAATAGTTGATCTTCGCTGACCTTTGAGACAGTCGCCTCGTGACCCATCGACACGTCGTCTTCGCGTACGTCGACGTAGGGGTAGGTGTCGGACCGGCTGATCGTGTCCACCAGCAGCGCGTCGCACTTCACTGTGCTGGCCGAATGGTGGGCGCCTTCCTGCACCTGGACCAAACCCCGGTACGAGGTACGCCCCCCGCCCCGAGCGACCGACTTGGAGATGATCGAGCTCGAGGTGTGGGGCGCGCAGTGCACCATCTTCGATCCGGCGTCTTGGTGCTGCCCTTCACCGGCGAAGGCGATCGACAGGGTCTCCCCGCGAGAGTGTTCGCCCATCAGATACACGGCCGGGTATTTCATGGTGATCTTTGACCCGATGTTGCCGTCGATCCACTCCATGGTCGCGCCTTCTTCGCAGGTGGCCCGCTTGGTCACCAGGTTGTAGACGTTGTTCGACCAGTTCTGGATAGTCGTGTACCGACAGCGCGCGTTCTTCTTGACGATGATCTCGACGACGGCCGAGTGCAGCGAATCGGAGGAGTAGATCGGGGCCGTGCAGCCCTCGACGTAGTGCACGTACGCGCCCTCATCGACGATGATCAGCGTCCGCTCGAACTGACCCATGTTCTCGGTGTTGATCCGGAAATAGGCCTGCAGCGGAATCTCGACGTGGACACCCTTGGGCACGTAGATGAAGGAGCCACCGGACCAGACAGCGGTATTCAGCGACGCGAACTTGTTGTCTCCGACCGGGATAACGGTGCCGAAGTACTCCTTGAAGAGGTCTTCATGCTCCTTGAGCCCGGTGTCGGTGTCGAGGAAGATCACGCCCTGGCGTTCCAGCTCTTCGTTGATCTTGTGGTAAACCACTTCGCTCTCATACTGAGCCGCCACACCGGCGATCAGCCGGGCCTTCTCGGCCTCGGGGATGCCCAGCTTGTCATAGGTGTTCTTGATATCGGCCGGAAGATCGTCCCAAGACGCCGCCTGCTTCTCGGTAGACCGGACGAAGTACTTGATGTTGTCGAAGTCGATGTCGCCCAGTTCCGCACCCCAGGTCGGCAACGGCTTACGACCGAACAGCCGGTGTCCCTTGAGCCGCAGATCGAGCATCCACTTGGGCTCGTTCTTGAGCCGGGAAATGTCAGCGACGACCTCAGGACTCAATCCACGCTTGGCCGAGGCCCCCGCAATATCAGTGTCGGCCCAGCCCCACTCATAGCGACCGAGGGCAGCCAGATGTTGATCTTGCGTCTGGCCGGTGCCAACCGGTCGGGTAGCAGCGGGATCCTGAGTTTGGGTCATGATGATGCCCTTTCGGATGTGGTCATATCGGTCGTCGTGCTGCGCCCAGATGGCGCAGACACGTGCGGAACATGGGTCGTGCACACACCATCGCCGTGAGCGATGGTGGCGAGGCGCTGCACGTGGACACCGAGGAGTCGGGAGAACGCAGCGGTTTCCACTTCGCAGATCTGGGGGAAGCGCTCGGCGACATGTGCCACCGGGCAGTGATGCTGGCAGAGCTGTTCGCCGCTGGCCGAGGGCAGCGTGGATGCCACATAGCCGTCCTCGGACAAGGCGATTGCCAGAGCTCGCGCCGGAGTAGTTTCCGGAGCGACATCTGCCATCCGCTTGTGATAGCGCTTCTCGCTCTGGGCCATTCTCGCCTCAGCGAAGAGCGTCACGGCGTCTGGGCCGGAGGAGGCGGCCAGAAAGTCCAGAGCGTCGATAGCCAGGTCGTCGTAGGAGGTATAGAACACCGAACGCCCGGCGTCGGTCAGCACAAAGACTTTTGCAGGACGTCCCCGGCCGCGGGCGCCATAGATACGGCGCTCACGAGCCTCAAGATGGCCCGAAGCCAGCAGAACATCAAGATGGCGACGAATCGCGGCTGGGGTCAGCCCCAGCCGCTTGGCCAACTCCGCGGCAGTCGAGGGCCCATGCTCAAGAATGGAACTGGCCACTCGGTGCCGCGTCGATGCGTCAGTTTCTGCGCTCTGAGGAACCCCAGCGACACTTGACGTCGTGCGCTGGGACATTTTCACAACACCAGTCTGCCTTAATTCCTTCGGCCCATTCAAATAAGGCTCGCCTTAGTCTGGCGATAGCCGATCGCGAAGCCAGGCCAATGCCTCTGGTGCCGAGTTGAGAACTGAGACGTGACCCTCGCCGGGCACGAGGCGAAGCTCGGCGTTAGGACAGCGGGCGGCCAGCCACTCAGCGTGTGAGCTCGGCACCATCCGGTCTGCTGTGCCATGCATAATCAACGTCGGTACCGTCACCTGAGCCGGATCGAAGCCCCACGGGGCCATCGTCCCGAGATCATCTTCGATCATGCCGTCAGGTCCGTTGGCGGTTGCCGCAGGCACTATCCGGTTGAACCAGGACCAGCTGCCATCGAGTGCTGCGTAGTCGGCGGCTATGAAAGACTCTGGGTCGAATTCGTTGGCAGCAAGGACCTCTTCAAGCTCAGCGCGTCCCGATGCGGCAGCCCGCAGTTCCCGAGTACTGCCGTCTGACATGCCGGCGAAGAAGTCGAGACCAGCTGCGTTCCATGGCGCCGGCGATGAGACGGTAATCGCCGCAAGTACCCGTTCACTGAGCAACGCTGCACACGCCAGGGCGCGTGGCCCCCCACCAGAAGAACCGAGTACGGCAAATCGACCGATGCCCAGGTGATCGGCAACGCACGCGGCATCCGCTGCTGCGGATGCTACCGTCGCTCCGCGATGAGGACTGGAGCCTCCATAACTCGGTCGGTCATAGCCGATCCAACGAATGTGCAGCGAATTCGCCACCTCGAAGAGTGGCTCTGGTGGAGCACCGGTGTTCGGTGTGCCGCCGTGCCACATCAAGACCAACTCCTCGGAGCCTCCAGTGGGTCCCAGATCGTACCCGTGCAAAGTGCGGCCATCGGAGGTCAGAGCATCGACCTCGAGCATGATCGATGCCATTACCGCGATCCCCAGTTCCATTGCGGCCGCTCGAGGCGCTCAGCACCCTGCAGCGTTGTTGCGCCGAAGTCCTTCGCGAGGCATAGAAGTTGGGCACCGATCCCGGTCAAGGCCTCGACCAGTCCTTGCGCGTGGGTCACGACAAGGATCTGAGTGTGCTCACTGGCGCGGGCAACGAGTCTCCCGAGCGCCGGAAGCAGATCGGCGTGCAAGCTGGTTTCCGGTTCGTTGAGCACCATCAGCGACGGTGGCCGCGGGCTCAGCAGCGCTGCAACCAGCAGCAGGTAGCGCAGCGTGCCGTCGGAGAGCTCGGCCGCTGACAGCGGCCGCAGTAGGCCATGGGTTCGCAGTTCCAGGTCGAAGCGGCCGCGAGTCTCCACCACCTGCAATCGTGATCGTGGAAACGCATCCTCGATGGTGCTGTGCAGGGCATCGACGTCGCCGATCTCGACGATGGTCTGCAATGCGGCTGCTAGGTCGCGGCCGTCAGCATCGAGCACCGGCGTCCGGGTACCGATCTGGCTCTGCCTGGCTGGGGCGTCCACATCAGTTCGGAACTGGTCGTAGAAACGCCAGCTCCTGATCTGCTCCCGAACGGCGAGCAACTCCGGAGCCCGCACCGGGTCGAGGACCTCAGTCAGCACGCTCTCGTACGGTCGAAGCGCATTCTCAAAGGGCTCCCACGCATCACTGCGTGCCGAGGTGTCCCGGAGCTCGACCAAGGCACGTTTCCGCTTCACTAGCACACTGGCCGGCCGCATTATCGGCCCGCTCCACACCACCTCACGTTTGATTTCGGGGTCGAGGTTGAACGCCGACGACGCATAGCGAGTCGGCAGACCAAGATCGATAAGGTAGGAGAAGTCGTCGGAGGCAAAGCCCAGTTGCAGGCTGATCGGCCCGGACCGCACGGTTCCCTCGACCGGATGCCGGCCCGAGCGCACCCCAGCTCCGACATGCTCTGGTCCGGCCCACAGCACGGACTCCAGCCCACCCTCGCGGGCCACTGACGAGATGATCCGCCCGGAGGCGCAGTCGGCCAGCAGCCGCAGGGCGCGATACAGGCTTGACTTGCCGCTGCCATTGGCACCGGTCACGACATTCAGCCTCCGCAAGGACAGATGCAGGTCTCGCAGCGACCGGTAGTTCTCGATGGCGATTGTGGTGATCACCGGCTGCATTCTTCTAAATCGACAAGCTCGCCGAGGTATTGCAGATCCGTCCCTTTCGTCCACCCTTGACCATCGACGACGCTAGGCCATCGGGTTCGTTGTAATCGTGCTCGAAGATCATCTAAGACCGCATCCGGTACCGCCTGGATTCCAGCTGCCATGTCATCAAGCTTTTCATTCATGACTGACACAATGGCCGGCATGCAGCTGCCTGTGATGCCGCCGGTCGCCCCAATGCTGTCCAAGGCGGTGCCTCAGATACCGGAGGGGCCGTTCAGCTACGAGCCCAAATGGGACGGGTTCCGGTCCATCGTGTTCCGTGACGGCGACGAGGTGGAGATCGGCTCTCGCAATGAACGTCCGATGACTCGCTACTTCCCCGAAATCGTGGATGCCGTCAAAGCCAATCTGCCCAAGAGATGCGTCATTGACGGCGAGATCATCGTGGTTGTCGGCGATCGGCTTGAGTTCGAGGTTCTGCAGCAGCGGATTCACCCCGCCGCCAGCCGTGTCCGGTTGTTGTCGCACGAGACGCCAGCAAGCTTCATCGCATTCGATCTGCTGGCACTGGACGACATCGATTACACAGAGCGGCCCTTCGAGGAGCGACGCGCTGCTCTCCAGGAGGCGCTGCCCGGTGCGAAGCCTCCCATCCATCTCACGCCGGCAACCCGTGATCATGATCTTGCAGTGCAGTGGTTTTCTCAGTTCGAGGGCGCCGGGCTGGACGGGGTGGTAGCCAAGCCGCTTGCCGGCACCTACCAGCCTGACAAGCGCACCATGTTCAAGATCAAGCACGAACGCACCGCGGATTGCGTTGTCGCGGGGTACCGGGTCCACAAGAGTGGACCGGACAGCATCGGGTCGCTGCTGCTCGGCCTCTATAGGGAGTCCGGTGAGCTGGCCAGCGTCGGTGTCATCGGCGCGTTTCCGGCCGCCCGGCGTAAGGAGCTCTTTGCCGAGCTACAACCGCTCGTCACCACCTTCGATGATCATCCGTGGGCGTGGGCGAAGCAGGAGGAAGGAACTCGTACGCCGCGGAGTTCGGAATTCAGCCGGTGGAACGCCAACAAGGACCTCTCCTTCATCCCGCTACGACCGGAGCTGGTAGTCGAGGTCCGTTACGAACACATGGAGGGAGACCGGTTCCGGCATACTGCGCAATTTCTTCGCTGGCGACCGGATCGCGATCCACGTTCATGCACGTACGAACAGTTGGAAGAGCCGGTCAAATACGACCTCGCCGACATTCTCTCCGCCGGCAGCTGAGTCGATCCATCTTCTGCTGAGCTACTCAGTCGCGGCGTCTAGAATTCATCGGTGCCCAGTCCCGACAGTGCCGTTCGGGTAGCCGATCTGGTCGTCAACTTCGGTGGCCGTGCGGTTCTCGAGCGCCTTTCACTCGAGGCCAAGACTGGCGCGCTGACCGCTGTGCTGGGCCCCAACGGTGCGGGCAAGACCACACTGATCCGCTGCTGCACCGATCTCATCCGACCGGTCTCCGGAAGCGTGCAGGTGCTGGGGTTGCCGGTAGGGTCGCGGCAACTGGCTGGCCGAATCGGGCTGATGCCGCAAAGCGCTGGATCTTGGTCAGGAATCAAGGCCATCGAGCTGTTGCACTATCTGGCCGGCCTCTACGCCAATCCGCTTCCGGTGCCACCGCTGATCGAGCGGCTGGGACTGAGCGATTGCGCGAAAACCCCCTATCGGCGACTGTCTGGCGGTCAGCAACAAGCCGTGAATCTGGCTGGTGCGCTGGTCGGTCGGCCCGAGTTCGTCTTTCTTGACGAGCCGACCGCAGGCATGGATCCGCACGCCCGGCGGGCGACCTGGCTGTTGCTACGCGAGCTGCGGGCGAGCGGGGTCACCATGCTGCTGACCACCCATGCCATGGATGAGGCCGAAGCCCTGGCCGACCAGGTCTTCATCGTTGATCGCGGCAGGGTCACCATCTCGGGCACAGTTCGTCAGCTCACCAAATCAGGGGGAACGCTGGAGACCGTTTTCCTGAATCACACCACCTCACGGGCAGTCTCGTGACGGCACTCGACCTCTCCCCCGCACCGGCACCTGCACCAGCTGCAAAACGGATAATCCGGCATGGATTGATCGAATCGCGACTGCTGATCCGCAATGGTGAACAGTTACTGCTGGCCTTGGTGATTCCCCTGGCGATCTTGGTCGCTGGCAGATTCGCGGACGTCTCGATGAGCCTGGATCTGCTCGGACCTTCAGTGCTTGCGCTAGCGGTGTGGTCCTCAGCCTTCACCTCGATTGCGATTACGACGGCCTTCGAGCGACGCTACGGCGTGCTTGAGCGACTGGCGACGACCCCGCTTGGTAAGTCTGGGCTGCTTGCCGGCAAGGGGCTGGCGGTGATTATGATCATGCTCGGTCAGCTGGTGATCTTGACCGGTGCCGCAGTCGGCCTGGGCTGGCGGCCCAGGTTCACACCGCTCTCAGCACTGATCGCGATCTTGACCGTGATCTTGGCCACTGCCACATTCGTCTGCCTTGCATTGCTGCTGGCCGGTCGGCTTCGAGCTGAGTCGGTTCTGGCTGTGGCCAATCTGATCTATGTAATCTTGCTCGTTGGCGGCGGACTGATCATTCCGGTCAGTCGCTATCCTGCGGCGCTGCGCCCGGTGATCGAGGCCCTGCCGACTGCAGCACTTGGTGAGGGTTTGCGAGCTGCAGCACACGGGCTGGTTCTGGGCTGGCCGGTAGTGGTGTTGTTAGCCTGGCTGGTGGCCGCTGGACTGGCAGCGTGGAAGGGCTTTCGTTGGACGTCGTGAAGCCGTTGAGCGCGGAGGTGGAAGCGCCTCCAGGCCGTGGTGTGCCGGCCACGATCCTGCGGATAGTCCGGGGACGGTACGCCTTGCGCCGCTGGGCAGTCGTCTCCTTGATCATGAACATCCTCATTGTCGTGACCGGTGGTCTGGTCCGGCTGACGGGCTCTGGGCTGGGTTGTCCGACCTGGCCGCGATGCACCCAGCACTCCTATGTTTCCCATCCGCAGCTCGGCATCCATGGGGCGATCGAGTTCGGGAACCGGCTATTCACCCTCGTCTTGGTGATTGCGGCCGTGCTTACCTTCGTCAGTGCCCTGCTGTACCGGGAGGATGGCCGGCCGCGCTCGGACCTGCGCTGGCTCGCCGGTGGTCTGGCACTGGGGATTCCGCTGCAGGGCGTCATCGGTGGGATCGCTGTGCTGACCCAGCTCAACCCGTACGTGGTAGGCCTGCACCTGCTGTTGTCGATGGTGCTGATCGCCTTGTCAGTCTTACTGGTACGTAAGACCTGGCACCGGGCACCTGCAGAGGCGTCAGGCATATCAGTGACAGCAACGCGGATCACCTTCGTTCTGATCTGGCTGGCCGTCTGGCTGGGGACCTTGGTCACCGGAAGCGGGCCACACGCGGGAGATGAGGATGCACCTCGGAATGCCCTGGATGGGATGCTGCTGACCCGGCTCCACTCGATCGTCGCGTACGCCACGGTCGCCGCAACTGTGGCCTGCTTTGTGTTGCTGAGGAGCAGGGCCGTGGTGCTACTGCTGCTGGTCGAGATGCTGCAGGCCGGCATCGGTATTGCTCAGTACCAATTGGGAGTGCCAATCCAGCTCGTCGCACTCCATCTGCTCGGCGCTTCGCTTGCCATTGCCGCGGTCACCAACCTGGTGCTGTCGGTCTCGCGGCAACCGGCATTTCGAGCTTCAGAGAGCCTCAGCGTTTCACGCTTTTAGACCAACAGTGACGTTTCCCGCGGGAACGTCTGCCGGGATCTCGTTCCAGCTCCCCGGATGAATACCTGCGAACACGGAAGCCGCGTCCCGCGGCGGATTGAGGCGTGCACCGGGTCTTCACCCGGCTTGGGTGAGGTGCCCAGATGTCACTGGCGAGAGAGTCGGAACATGCAAGAACCTACCCATTCGATTGCCGGCTCGCGGGCCCTGACCGTACTTGTCGCAGGCGCATCCACGATCGTCCTAATCGTCGGTTTGCAGTATTTCGCAGGGATCATAGGGCCCTTGTTCTTAGCTCTGGTGCTGACTATTGCCGTCCAGCCGCTTCGTGAGGCGGTGATACGAAGAGGGGTCCCGCGGTGGGTTGGCAGCGTCGTGGCCATGATTTGCCTGTTTGCGGGGCTGCTGGCACTGAGCTTCGCCATTGTCGCCGCCGGCGCACAGCTGGTGAACTTGTTGGGTGATTTTGGGCCACAATTCGGCAACCTGAGGGATCAGCTCGCCGATACCATGAGGTTGGCGGGGATGGACGCCTCCCGTGCGAAGGATGTACTCAGCTCGTTCGATTTCGGGAAGCTCAGTGGCTTCATTGCCACCTTGCTGGCCGGTGCAGCTGGACTGGCGTCCAACGTCGTCTTGATCCTCGGCCTGCTGTTGTTCATGACTTTGGACGCGGCCGGCTATTCCGGCGTACTACGCAGAATGCCGACGGATCGTCAGCCACTTGCTGACGCGCTCGGCAAGTTCGCAAAGGCAACCCGTCGGTATCTGGTGGTCTCGACTGTGTTCGGTGCCATCGTCGCGCTGCTCGACGTCGGCGTGCTCTATTTGCTCAATGTGCCGGCGCCCTGGCTGTGGGGTCTGCTGGCCTTCATCACCAACTACATCCCGAACATCGGCTTCGTCATCGGTTTGATACCGCCTGCCTTGCTCGCATTGTTATCCGGTGGCTGGGAGTCGATGCTTCTGGTCATCGCGCTCTATGTCGTGATCAATGCGGTAATCCAAAGCGGTCTTCAGCCCAAGATCGTGGGCGGCTCGGTAGGACTATCCGGGACACTGAGCTTCCTCTCCCTGATCTTCTGGGCATTCGTACTGGGCGCTTGGGGCGCATTGCTCGCCATTCCGCTGACCCTGTTCGCAAGAGCACTGCTCGTCGACGTGGACGCCAAATCGAGATGGGTGCTGCCGCTCCTGTCTGGACAACCAGATGAGGAGCTGAAAGAGAGTGAGGACAATCAAGCGAACGCTCAGGGTCCGACGGAGCTCGACCCGTCACTCCAACATGAGCAATCTGCGGCAAATAGAGACATACCAATCGAGTAGAGCTGATCGGTCGCGAGGGAACGACACCACGCGAGGCCGCGCGCTGCCTGAAAGACATTTCAGTTGTTGGAACGACAAAACCCAAGATCCCACGCGCTGACAATCCGGCCCGAGCACTAACGTCGGTTACATCCATGGAGAAGAAGCGCTATGACTCAACCGCCGCAACAGCCGCCGACACAGGCATTCGCCCAGCAACGCCGCAGCGGATGCGGTACGCTCCTCGTCGCCCTCCTGGTGCTCACCATCATCACTGCGATTGTGATCTTGCTAGGCGCCTTCGGCCTGCTGGGCTGGATTTTCAGCTAACGATGGCAGCGCGGATACGCCGCTCATCGTGCATTGCTGATGGAGGCGGACTGGCATGACTGGAAGCATCTGGATCGCCCTACACATGAGCTTGATGCGTCCCGGCGGAGCGGCGATGAAGCCGGTAGCCGCGTCAACGGATTCCGGTGAAGCAACCAAGCAACGGTGAGGTGAAGTGATCCGCCACCAGCCGGGCCTCAGAGCGTACCTCCGAGACCCGGAACAGGTTTCGCCTGCGGCGCATTACCGTCTGGTAGGCCGTGGTCAATTGCGTTGGCGGCGTGACAATCTAAGGGATGGCTCGGATGTCATGGTCGCCGGCGGCTCATCGGTCACTGCGCTGACCGTTCTGCGCGCGTGATTCGGCGGATGAAGAAGCGCCAGCAATCGGAGGAGAATGGATGCAACAGCGACGAACGGCTGAAGATCCGGCGCCACCGCGAACGTACCGTCCCCTGCGTCAGATTGTCGTGTACTTGTGCATTACGTACGGGCTGACGCTCGCCATTGCGCTCGCACTGCCGCACGCGGGGATCGCTCCGCTGATCGCTATTGCCGTCCCGGTGATCGCGGTCGCACTCACCGTCGCCTTCACCGTTCCGCGCGGTCAGCGGCGGCCGGTCTGGGCGGGGGTGGGATTCAACCCGCGGAGGGGGCGAGGGCTGGTGATTGCCGTCGTTGGACCGGCGGTGATCATTGCTGTGAGCTTCGGCGTCGCGGCCGCCTTCGGTGTTGTGAGCTTTTCCGGCTTTGGTCCGGGCTTCGGCAGGGGTGTTCTCAACGTCGCCTTAACAACGATCATTTTTGCGGTTGTCTTTCTCGGTGAGGAGATCGGTTGGCGGGGATACCTGCTTTTTCGCTTGGCCGAACTCATGTCTGGGCGGCTGGCGGCTGTTGTGACTGGTGCCTTCCACGCGATCTTTCATCTGCCGCTGCTGGTGCTCACCACGACCTATCAGAGCGAGGGGAAGCGCTGGATCGTTGTACCGGTGGTGATGGTCACGCTGACCTTGGCTGGTGTCTGGTATGGGTGGCTGCGATTGTGGTCGGGAAGCATCTGGCCGGTCAGTCTTTCTCACAGCGCCTTCAACAACCTGATGGAGACGGTCGCCGGCGTGGCGATCACGACTTCGCCGGCGATGATGGCGTACGTGACGACAGAGACCGGCGTGGCGACCATGATCATCGTGGTACTAGTCGCGGCCTATCTGCTGACCCGTCGGTCCGCAGACTTCGCCAAAGCCGAGCCGAAGACTCCGCCGCCGACCACTGATCAGCGCGCCGCTGCACAACGGGCACGTCCAGACGACCCACGCTAGGCCCGCCCGCGGGCATCGATGTGCACTCATCAGGCCAAAATCCCACATGCGTCGGACGTTCCATAGGATCGCGATGGCACATTCGGCATCGGAGCAGCGATGGGTGAGGTAGTAGGCGCTGGTCTGCTGGCGCATGTACCCACGATGGTGCTCCCAGAATCCACTCGCCGCGCGCTGAACCGTGGCAACGACAGCACGCTGGTCGCCGGCCTGCAGCGGCTGCGAGAAGAGGTCTTCGAGGTCTTGGACTACGACACGGTGGTCGTGCTCGACTCTCACTGGGCCACTACCGTCGAGTTCGTGGTCACTGTGCACGAGCGCCGCAGCGGCGTGTTCACGTCCGACGAGCTGCCGCGCGGCATGTCGCAGCGCCCCTATGACTTCCTTGGCGACCCCGAGCTCGCCCATCTGATAGCGTCCAAGGCCGAGCGCCATGGCACGTGGATTACCGCTATCGATGATGATCATCTTCCGATCTTCTACGCCACCACGAACCTTTGGGAGTTCCTGGGACAGGGCTTGCCCGACAAGCGCTGGATCTCGATCGGCGTCTGTCAGACCGCCGAGACAGAGGACAATCTGCGGCTGGGCCGGGCACTCGGTGATGCGATCGCCCAGTCGAAGCGCAATGTCGTGCTCATCGCCTCCGGTGCCTTATCGCATACTTTCTGGTCGCTGCGTCAGCTACGCCTCCACGAGGCTGCTGGGATCGAGCACATCTTCAGCCCGGAAGCCGCTGCAGCAGACTTCCAGCGGCTGGAGTGGTTCGCTGCCGGGGACCACGCACGGGTACTGGAAGCCATGCCGGGAGTATTACCGCTTCAAGCCTGAGGCCCGCTTCGGCCATTACCTGATGATGATCGGTGCTATCGGTGAAGGTGACTGCCGCGCCACGTCTCGTCAGTACGGCGAGTACGAGAATTCGATTGGTACGGGACAGGTGCACCTATGGTTCGACCGTCCCGAGAAGGGTTTCCCGCGGCCCAGGCGTACTCACTTGGAACCCCTCACAGCAGAACTGCCCTCGATGCAAAACGTCTGAGCGCCGCTGCCACGGCGTCCGCTTCATGATCATCGCGACACAAGAATCCGGAGCTCAGCTGAGCCACCACGCAGTGCGCCGTCTGCCGTCCCAACGCCGACAGCGCTGAATGGTCGCATCCAGCTCTCCGCGTGATCCCAGCACTCGAACCACTTTCCCGACATGGTCGCTCGGGATCCGGCGGGCCAGCGTTATGTGCGGGCTCCAGCGCCCACCTCCGAACTGCCCTTCCGGATCGGCTCGACAGGCCAGTGCCACCCGCTGCTGAAGCTCGAGTAACTCGACGGAGGCGGCCACGTGCCGCACCACAATGCACTCGCCTTTCCGAGGCCCGAAGATCATCAAGGCGCCGATGTGCACCGCTAGGCCGCCCCCCGCCACGATCTCAGGAAGCACGGACTCGGCCGCCTCTGGAATGGCTTCAGCCGCGTACAGCGTGATGTGCGGCAGGTGGTGGCCATGAGGCTCGGGGTGCTTGGGCTTCGTGAGGCCAGCCGCCGCCAAACGATCCCATTGCCTAACCAGTGCGGCCTCGGCTGGCGGATCAAGCGTTAGCTCCACCGACTGGGCCATCGTTGGGTTTCTGAGACCCAGTCCTAGCGCAGCAGCGTGTCGACGGCCGCCGCAACGAAGAGCAAGGCGAGATAGGAGTTCGTCCAGTGGAAGAGCCGCATCGGCTTCAAGGCCGCGTCGGTCAGCCCCCGCTGTGCACGAGCCACCAGCAGAGCGGACTGCCACAGCAGCGCAACGCCCAAGATCACCGCGGCGGCGGGGTAGAACCAGCCAGTGTGTGCCACTGGCCAGAGCACGAGCGACATCGCCATGGTGACCACCGCGTACGCCATGATCTGTCGGGCGACAACCGGCGCTGATCGTACGACGGGCAGCATCGGCACGTTAGCCGCCGCGTAGTCCTCGCGATAACGCATCGCGAGCGCCCAGGTGTGCGGTGGTGTCCAGAAGAACACGATGAGGAACATCACGAACGGAGCAAGTGCGAGGCTGCCAGTCACCGCCGTCCAGCCGATCAACGGCGGGAAGCAGCCCGCGATGCCGCCCCAGATGATGTTCTGTGGGGTACGCCGCTTCAGCCAGTGCGTGTAGACGACGATGTAGAAAGCGTTGGCTCCCAACGCCAGCCCCGCGGACAACCAGTTGACGAAGTAGCCAAGCCACAGTGTCGCCGCGATCCCCAAGATCATTCCGAATACCGTCGCACCCAGCGGGCCAACGGCGTGCCGAGGCAGTGGACGCCGCCGGGTACGTCGCATGCGCTCGTCGATATCGCGATCAAGGACACAGTTGAAGGCATTGGCGCTGGCCGCTGCCAAGCAGCCGCCCACCATCGTCGTCAAGACCACCGTGAGCGGCGGAACTCCACCGGCCGCAAGAAACATTGCCGGCACCGTTGTCACGAGCAGCAGCTCAATGATGCGGGGCTTGGTAAGACCTAGATAGGCCGCGACAACATCGCGAACTCGGGTGAACTGACGGCTCCGGCGAACAGCATTCACCCCGAGATCGGCGCGGGCTCTGCGGTACTTAGCTGTGCCGTACTTAGCTGTGCCGTACTTAGCTGTGCCGTATTCAGCAGGGCCGTACTTAGCTGTGCCGTATTCAGCAGGGCCGTATTCAGCAGGGCGGTTGTCGGCGGCCACCTGACCTGGCACGTCGAGACTCGTCACAAGCTCTACTCACTCACTATTTGGTCGCTCCGGTCAATGACGCCGCCACACAAGACGGACATTCGAGCCTGAGTCTAGGGCCCGGCGATGGGATTGACACTTCACCACGGGGAGTTCTCATAGATCGCCAACGCCGTTGCAGTTCACGGCCTGACCCTATGTCCCCGGCCGAGGCGCCCCAGATAGGCTCGCATTGTCCCGGCCTGGTTCAACCAGCAGCCCGCAGAGACGCGTCTCGGAAGGATTTTTCCAACGTGAGTGTGACTGACACAGACCTTTCCGGCACAGTGCTTCCGGACTGGTGGACCGACATCGACTCCCGCGCCGTTGACACCATACGGGTGCTCGCCGCCGATGCCGTGCAGAACGTCGGCAATGGCCACCCCGGCACCGCTATGAGCCTGGCTCCGGTTGCATACCTGCTGTTCCAGAGAGTCATGCGCCACAACCCGAGCGACACAAACTGGCCGGGTCGAGATCGATTCGTACTGTCTTGCGGCCATACGAGTCTGACCCTCTACATCCAGCTCTACCTCGGTGGCTTCGGTCTTGAACTCGATGACATCAAGGCCTACCGATTCTGGGGATCGAAGACCCCGGGACACCCGGAGTACCGGCATACCAAGGGCGTCGAGGTGACCACCGGACCGCTGGGCCAGGGTGTTTCGAATGCTGTCGGAATGGCCATGGCCGCCCGCCGGGAGCGGGGCCTGCTTGATCCCAAAGCCGCGCCCGGTACCTCGATTTTCGATCACTACATCTACTGCGTGGCGTCCGACGGCGACATCATGGAAGGCGTCTCGTCCGAGGGATCATCCCTGGCCGCCACTCAGCGGCTCAGCAATCTCATCTTGATCTACGACAGCAACCGGATTTCCATCGAGGACGACACCAGGATCGCCCTCACCGAGGACACCACGGCTCGCTACGCCGCGTACGGCTGGCATGTGCAAACGGTGAAGTGGACTCACGGCGATGCCCATCACTACCAAGAGAACATCTCCGCGCTCGAGGAGGCCATCGAGGAAGCCAAGGCCGTCACGGATCGGCCAAGCTTCATCTGCCTCCACACGATCATCGGCTGGCCTGCGCCCGAGCTCCAAGGGACTGGTAAGGCCCATGGCGCCGCACTAGGCGACGAGGAAGTCGCAGCGACTAAAGAGGTGCTCGGCTTCGACCCCGACAAGACATTCCAGGTTTCCGATGAGGTGATCGGGCACACTCGCAAGCTGATCGAACGCGGAGCCCAGGCCCAGCAGGAGTGGCAGCAGGCGTACGACAGCTGGGCGGAGGCCAACCCCAAGCAGAAAGAGCTGCACGACCGGCTCACTCGCGACGAGCTCAGCCCTGGCTGGGAGGACGCGCTGCCCAGCTGGGATGCCGATTCCAAAGGCATCGCCACCCGGGCAGCTTCGGGAAAGGTGCTCGGCGCGATCGTGCCCAAGATGCCGGAGCTGTGGGGCGGATCTGCTGATCTGGCCGAATCCAACAACACCACACCAGAAGGTGAGCCGAGCTTCCTGCCCAGCGACCGGCAGACCAGGATGTTCCCAGGGAACCCGTACGGCAGAGTCCTGCATTTCGGGGTCCGGGAACATGCCATGGGCGCGATCATGAACGGCATCAAGCTGCACGGTGGCTTGCGGCCCTACGGCGGCACATTCTTGATCTTCAGCGACTACATGCGGCCGGCGGTACGGCTGGCAGCGCTGATGGAGCTGCCCATTATCTACGTCTGGACCCATGACTCGATCGGCCTCGGCGAGGACGGCCCTACTCACCAGCCGATCGAACATCTCGCGGCGTTACGGGCGATTCCCGGGCTTGATGTGGTCAGACCCGCAGATGCCAACGAGACCGCGGCGGCCTGGGCGGCGATCTTGAAGAACAAAGACAGGCCAGCCGGGCTGGCCCTCACCCGGCAGGCCGTGCCCATCTTCCCACGCGGCGAGGACGGCTTCGCCGACACCTCGGAGGTAGCCAGAGGCGGCTACATCCTCAAAGACTGCGACGGTACCCCGGATGTGATCTTGATCGGGACCGGCTCGGAGGTGCAGTACGCTGTCGCGGCCCAGCAGTTGCTCGCGGACCAAGGTATACAGGCGCGCGTAGTCTCCATGCCGTGTCGAGAATGGTTCGATGAGCAGGATCAGGGCTATAAGGACTCCGTGATCCCGCCGGACATCAGGGCCCGCGTCTCCATCGAGGCCGGAGTCGGCATCGGCTGGCGTGACCTGGTCGGCGACGCCGGCCGAGTCATCAGCATCAACCATTACGGGGCCAGCGCGTCCGCGAATGTGCTGTTCAAGGAGTTTGGTTTCACTCCCGAAACAGTCGTGGCGGCCGCACAATCCAGCCTCGATGCGGCAACCGCGACTACCACCGCGCCGACGCATCCGGCAGCCAGCGGGCCGCACGGGCCCGCAGACACTGAACCCCATCCAGGCGTCACGATCAGCTGAGCCCAGCTGACGGCACCAACCCACAGATCCAGGAGAAGTGATCATGAACGAACGGCTCAAGGCTCTCTCAGACGCCGGTGTATCCATCTGGCTCGACGACCTGTCTCGGGAGCGCATCACCTCGGGGAACCTGGCGGACCTGGTGTCCAACTACTCCGTCACCGGCGTCACCACAAACCCCACGATCTTCGCTGCGGCGCTTGCCAAAGGGCACGCCTACGACGAGCAGACTAAAGAGCTTGCGGCGCGCGACGCGGAACTCCACGACGCCATTAAAGTGCTCACTACTGACGACGTACGCAATGCATGCGACATCATGGCCGACACCTACGCGGCAACCAACGGCGTCGACGGCCGGGTCTCCATCGAGGTCGATCCGGATCTGGCCAACGATACCGAAGCGACCACGGCACAGGCGAACGACCTGTGGAAGGTCGTCGACCGACCCCAGGTGTTGATCAAGATTCCGGCGACCAAGGCCGGACTGCCATCGATTGCTTCGGTAACCGGTGAGGGTGTGAGCGTCAACGTGACGCTGATCTTCGCCCTCGAGCGTTACCGCGAAGTGATCGACGCCTACCTCACCGGGTTGGAGCGGGCCGCGGACGCCGGCCACGATCTGAGCAAAATCCAGTCCGTGGCATCCTTCTTCGTCTCCCGCGTGGATACCGAGATCGACAAGCGGCTCGAGGCGATCGGCTCGGACGAGGCACTGGCATTGCGCGGCAAGGCCGCCATCGCGAACGCCCGGCTCGCGTACGCCCTATATGAGGAGGAGTTCAGCGGCGAGCGGTTCGCGGCGCTCGAGGCAAAGGGTGCCAACCGGCAGCGGCCGCTCTGGGCATCCACTGGTGTCAAGAACCCTGACTATCCCGACACGATGTACATCACCGAACTGGTGGTTCCGAACACCGTCAACACCATGCCGGAAAAGACCATGATGGCCTTCGCCGATCACGGCGAGGTGCGCGGAGACATGATCACCGGAACCAAGGCTGAGGCGCAGCAAGTGCTCGACGACCTGGAGCGCGTCGGCATCTCCTACGACGACGTGGTCGACGTGCTGGAGAAGGAGGGAGTCGAGAAGTTCGAGGCCTCCTGGCAGGAGCTGGTCGAGGATGTTAAGCAGGAGCTCGAAGCCGCTAAGACGTCTCGTTAAGGTCACTGCCAGCCAACTGCGAAGAGCAAAAGGGGTCGCCGAGTGATCACTGAATTACGTCCCAATCCGCTTCGTGACCCGCAAGATCGGCGGCTTCCAAGGATTGCCGGCCCATGCGTGCTGGTGATCTTCGGTGTCACCGGAGATCTGTCAACAAAGAAGTTGATGCCTGCGGTCTACGACCTGGCCAACCGCGGACTGCTGCCGCCGGGCTTTGCCCTGGTCGGATTTGCCCGTCGGGAGTGGGCGGATCAGGACTTTGCCCATGTCGTGCACACCGCGGTCAAAGAACACGCCCGAACGCCATTCCGCGAAGAGGTCTGGCAACAGCTCTCCGAAGGTATCCGCTTTGTACCTGGTGAGATCGGTGACGATCAAGCAGTCAGCAGGCTAGCGCAAACGATCCTCGACCTGGATGAAGCCCGCGGTACCGGCGGGAACCACGCCTTTTATCTGTCCATCCCGCCGGGGCTGTTCCAAACCGTTGTCGACCAGCTGCGCTCCCATGGGCTGGCCGAGCAGCATCCCGGTAGGTGGAGCCGGGTGGTGATCGAAAAACCCTTCGGCCACGACCTGGCCAGCGCCCGAGAACTGAACCGGATCGTACTGAGCGTCTTCCCGTCATCCTCGGTGTTCCGCATCGACCACTATCTCGGCAAGGAGACCGTGCAGAACATCATGGCGGTGCGGTTCGCCAATGAGCTGTTTGAGCCGGTGTGGAACAACAGCTTTGTCGATCATGTCCAGATCACCATGGCGGAGGACATCGGAATCGGCGGGCGCGCCGGATACTTTGACGGCATCGGCATCGCACGCGATGTCATCCAAAACCACCTGCTACAGCTGCTGGCGCTCACCGCAATGGAGGAACCCAACTCCTTCGAGGCGAGCCAGCTCCGGGCTGAAAAGCAGAAGGTGCTCGACGCTGCCCGACCGCCGAAGCGGATGGACCTCCACACGGCCCGCGGCCGGTACGCGGGCGGCTGGGCAGGTGGAGAGAAGGTCAGGGGCTATCTGGAGGAGGACCGGATCCCGCCCGATTCCAGGACCGAGACCTACGCCGCCATCCGGGTCGACATCGACAACCGCCGGTGGGCGGGCGTGCCGTTCTACCTACGCACCGGCAAGCGGCTAGCCCGCCGAGTGACGGAGATCGCGCTCGGCTTCAAGCGAGCACCGCATCTGCCCTTTGGCCAAACCGACACCGAAGAGCTCGGCTACAACGCCATCGTGCTTCGGATTCAGCCTGATGAGGGCGTCACCTTGCGCTTTGGTGCCAAGGTGCCGGGTACCCAGATGGAAATTCGAGACGTGAATATGGACTTCGGCTATGGCGAGGCGTTCACCGAGTCCTCACCTGAGGCGTACGAGCGGCTGATCTTGGATGTACTGCTAGGTGACCCACCGCTATTCCCACAGCATGAGGAGGTGGAACTTTCTTGGGAGATCTTGGATCCCGTCTTGGATTATTGGGCAAGTCTGCCGGAGCAACCTGAGCCGTACGAGCCGGGATCGTGGGGACCCAAGAGCGCCGACCTCATGTTGGCCCGGGACGGTTTCACGTGGAGGCGACCATGAAGAGCATGCGCCCTGAGCCTGTCGAACGGCGGCGACCACGATGATCGTCAACCTTGAAGGCACCACGTCGTCGAAGATCTCCGCCGAGCTCGTACGGATCCGGCACAGCGTGGGTAGCCCGGCCCAAAGCATGGTACTCACCTTGATCATCGTCTGCGACGAGTCGGAGTTCCCGAGTGCCCTGCAGGCCAGCATCGTCGCCGGCCGGGAGCATCCGTCTCGCATCTTGTTGGTGGTCACCGCCCCGGGACGAGATGCAGGGTTGGACGCCGAGGTACGCATTGGCGAGGGCACACCGGGCGAGGTTGTCGTTATCAGGATGCACGGCCCAGTCGCGGCACATCCGGCCTCGGTGATCCGACCGTTGTTGTTGCCTGACTCCCCCGTTGTGATCTGGTGGCCAGGCAAAGTGCCGAACAACCGCACTGGTGATGAACTCGCCAAGCTGGCCATGCGACGGATGACGGATGCCGCCGCCGCCCCTCGGCCGCTTACCGCACTCAGGGCACGCGCCCGGGACTACATCCCTGGAGACACCGACCTGAGCTGGACGAGGCTGACGCCGTGGCGGGCGCTATTGGCTGCTGCCCTTGACCAATATCCGGCCAAGATCAGATCTGTATCAGTGGAGTCTGAGCGAAACAATCCCTCGGCTGACCTGCTCGCTGCCTGGTTGCGTTCCAAACTCAAGGTCAGCGTGAACCGTAGAGTCAGCGACGGGCCGGGACTCACTGCGGTGCGCATGGGCACCGCGGCCGGCGATATTGCGATTACTCGCCCCGACGGCCTGCTGGCGTCTTACACCGTGCCGGGTCAGCCCGAGCGACTGGTTGCCCTCAAGCGTCGCAATTTCACAGAACTGCTCTCTGAGGAACTGCGTCGCCTGGATCCAGACGTGATCTATGAGCGAACTGTCAAGTCGCTGCTTGACGGTGAGAGGTCGACAAGTACCAAGTCGCGAGCCAAGAAGGCCTCCACACGCGCATGACCGGTCCCGAGATCTTGCTTCATACGGGGCCAGATGAGGTCGCCGAAGCCTTGGCAGCGCGACTGATGGCGCGGCTCACCGAGATTCAGCGGGAATTCCAGGTTCCCCAGCTCGCGCTCACCGGCGGTCGGATCGCCACCCGGGCATACCAGCGACTGGCCGGTGAGGGGTCGAACTCTGCGGTGGACTGGAATCGGGTCGAGCTGTGGTGGGGGGATGAACGGTTCGTGCCGGCTGATAATCCGGATCGAAATGCCAAGCAAGCCCTCGACCTGCTCGCCGAGCCGCTGGCGCTGAATGATG
The DNA here is from genome assembly GCA_045806785.1 of Propionibacteriaceae bacterium. Classification (GTDB taxonomy): domain Bacteria; phylum Actinomycetota; class Actinomycetes; order Propionibacteriales; family Propionibacteriaceae; genus Microlunatus. The sequence continues at coordinate 25,143 of JBJMIR010000007.1, forward strand.
ATCGAATTCACGAGATGCCCGCCAGCGACGGCGGTCTTGATCTTGATGAAGCCGCGGAGGCGTACGCCCGAGAACTTGGCGATGTCGTCTTCGACATCTGCTTGCTCGGCATGGGCCCAGACGGCCACGTCGCATCGATCTTCCCTGAGCACCCCTCCTCTTATGCCGAAGGCAACGTCATCCCGGTGCGGGCTTCGCCCAAGCCGCCACCGGAGCGGATCAGCCTTACGCTCCCGGTGATCAACCGTTCTTCTGAGGTTTGGTTCGTGGTGAGCGGCAGCGACAAGGCTGCCGCCGCGAAGATGGCTTTGCTTGGCGCCGGGCCCGTTCAGGTGCCGGCGGCCGGGGTCTTCGGCGTTGAACGCACCCTGTGGTTGATTGATCGTGACGCGGCGGCCGAGTTGCCGGCTGATCTACAGCAGCGCGGGCGAATGTGATTTTGCCTCGCTCGCCAAGCTCGCTGTATCTAATGGCTCGCTTCGCTCGCTGCGATGTTCGCTCGACCCGCGTACTGGATCAAATTCAGTAGATGACTTCGCCGCGCTCGCGCCGGGCTCGGAGAGCCTGCAACGCCTCGGTCAGGATGTCGGCCGCTTCCTTGTCGGTGCGACGCTCTTTGACGTAGGCCAGATGTGTCTTGTACGGCTCGATCTTGGGCGGTGGCGGTGGATTCAGGCAGTCAAGATTGGCCGGTAAGCCGCATCGCGGGCAATCCCACGTCTCAGGAATTGTGGCATCAGCGGCGAATGCGGGCCGCGTTTCATGACCATGTGCGCAGTAATAGGAGACGTAGAGCCGCGGCGCTGCATCGCCCCGCTCAGCCTCGCCCATCGGACCAGCGCCCACCCGGCTGCCACGAATGGCACTTCCACCAGCCACGTTTGTTCTCCCTCGCCCTTCCCAAGCTGTGGATGAGTCGGTGTCTTGTCAATCAAGCGACCGGCCGGTGGTTGTGAGCAGTTAGGCACCCAATTTGTAGAGCAAGTTGAGCGCCACAATTGCCGCTACCCAGACGACTCCGATGATGACGGTGAGCCTGTCGAGATTTCGTTCTGCGACTGAGGACCCACCGAGGGAGGAAGAGATTCCACCACCGAAGAGATCGGACAAACCGCCGCCGCGGCCTTTGTGCATCAGCACGAATAACGCGAGCGCGATGCTGGTGATCACCAAAATGATGGAGAAGATCAGAATCGGCACGGTCATCATGGGCACGAGAAGCACGGACGTTAGCCTAACTCACGTATTCGCAAAGAAGTCAAAACTCCACCAGCGTTGGAATTTCGGACGCTGTCAGAGCATCGGCATTTCGTAAAACCGCGCAATAGCAGCGAACTCATCGACCTTCAGGCTGGCGCCGCCCACCAGGCAACCGTCCACGTCAGGCTGCGCCATCAGGGCGGCGACGTTGCTGGCATTGACCGATCCGCCGTACAAGATCCTTATTCGGTCGGCGATTTCGCCGCGGTACTGATCTGAGATCCAACCGCGAATCGCTTCGCAGACCTCTTGGGCGTCCTCTGGTGTTGCCACCCGTCCAGTGCCAATCGCCCAGACCGGCTCGTACGCGATGACTAGGTCGGCGACCTGATCCGCTGTGAGACCGGAGAGGGCACCCTCGACCTGCTGCAATGTGCGGGGCACGTGGCGTGACTCCTCGCGGACAGCTAGGCCCTCGCCGACGCAGACGATCGGGACTAAGCCGCGGGAGATCGCCTTTACGGTCTTGGCATTGACGATGTTGTCGTCCTCGCCGTGGAACTGCCGCCTCTCTGAATGGCCCACGACCACGTACCGGCAACCGAGTTTCACCAACATGTCGGCAGAGATGTCACCGGTATAAGCGCCGTTGTCGAATGCCGATACGTCCTGGGCTCCGTAGCCGATCTCCAGGCGATCACCGTCAATCAGCGTCTGTACAGTACGAAGATCGGTAAACGGAGGCAGCACGATGACTTCGGACTTCTCTGGATCGTGCTTCTTGTCTTCCAGCGTCCATGCCAGTTTCTGCACTAGCCCAACGGCCTCGACGTGGTTGAGATTCATCTTCCAGTTGCCGGCCATCAGTGGTTTCCGGGACATCGTCACATCCCGCTATTCAGAACTGCCAGGCCTGGCAGCGTCTTGCCCTCGAGATATTCCAGGCTGGCGCCTCCACCGGTCGAAATGTGACCGAACTGGTCATCTCGGAAACCAAGATCACGAATCACCGCTGCCGAATCACCGCCGCCGATGACCGTTAGGCCGTCGACCTCAGTGAGCGCCTGCGCCACAGCCTTGGTTCCATTGGCAAAGCTTTCCCACTCTGCGACGCCCATCGGGCCGTTCCAGAACACGGTCTTGGCGTGTCTGATCACCCCGGCGAACACCCGTGCCGAGTCCGGGCCGATGTCGAGCCCAACCTGGTCAGCCGGCATGGCATTAGCCGCTACGACCGTTGGCGGTGCATCCGCGGCAACCTGCGGCGCCACCACGATGTCGGACGGCAGCACGATCTGCTTGCCGCCCGAGGCGGCGTCATTGAGGTAGCCGCGTACGGTGTTGATCTGATCTTCTTCGAGCAGGCTCTTGCCTATCTCATAGCCCTGTGCGGCGAGGAAGGTGAATGCCATACCACCGCCGATAACCAAGGTGTCTGCGATCTTGATCAGGTTGGCGATCACCGCCAATTTGTCGGAGACCTTCGCCCCGCCCAGCACCACGACGTATGGCCGCGGAGGCGCCTCGGTGAGCTGCCCGAGCACCTCGACCTCGCTCTTCACCAGCTCCCCGGCCGCATTTGGCAATCGCTGTGCCACGTCGTACACCGAGGCCTGCTTACGGTGCACCACGCCGAAGCCATCTGAGACGAACGCATCGCCGAACGCTGCATAGCGGTCGGCCAGCGCGCCGCGTTCGGCCTCGTCCTTGGACTCTTCGCCAGGCTCGTAACGGACGTTTTCGAGCATTCCGACGTCACCGTTGTCGAGGTTTTCCACGACACTGCGCGCCGACTCCCCCACCACGTCGTTCGCGAGTGTGACCTCAGCACCAAGGAGTTCGGACAGCCGCTTGGCGGCCGGAGCCAGCGAGTACTTGGGATTGGCCTGCCCCTTGGGGCGGCCGAGGTGAGCCAGCACGATGATCTTGGCGCCCTTGTCCCGCAGTTGGTTCAGGGTAGGCAACGAAGCGCGAATGCGTCCGTCGTCGGTGATGGTTTGCCCGTCCAGGGGCACATTCAGGTCGCAGCGGATCAGCACCCGCTTGCCAGTGAGGTCGCCAAGATCAGAAACTGACTTCACGCTTGATCCTTTCCCGGTTGATCATGCCGCTGGCCGAACTCCTCACGAGGCGCAAGCTGTACCCAGGTTGCGCACGCTGTGCACGTGTTCCATGCCATGTACAGCGCCGGTATCCCACGCAGCGTGGGATACCGGCAGCTGATTGAGCGCTCAGAGGGACTCGCCGACCAAGACGACCAGGTCGACGAGGCGGTTGGAATATCCCCACTCGTTGTCGTACCAGCCGACGACCTTGACCTGATTGCCGATCACCTTGGTAAGCGGTGAGTCGAAGATGCAGGACGCCGGATCGGTGACGATGTCGGTGGAGACGATCGGTTCGGTGTTGTACCGCAGGTATCCCTTCAGCGGCCCGTCCGCGGCCGCCTGCATGATGCCATTGACCTCCTCGACAGAGGTTTCCCGCGAAGCCTCGATGGATAGGTCGGTCGCAGATCCCGTGGGAACTGGCACGCGCAAGGCGTAGCCGTCCAGCTTGCCCTTCAGCTGGGGAAGCACCAGACCGATGGCCTTCGCCGCGCCCGTTGAGGTCGGCACGATGTTGAGCGCTGCCGCGCGGGCGCGGCGCATGTCCTTGTGCGGCCCGTCCTGCAGGTTCTGATCTTGGGTGTAGGCGTGAATGGTCGTCATCAGGCCCTTGACGATGCCAAGACCTTCGTCCAGCACCTTTGCCATCGGCGCCAGACAGTTCGTGGTGCACGAGGCGTTAGAGATGATGTTGTGCTTGGTGGGGTCGTAATCGCCATCGTTGACCCCCATCACCACAGTCCAATCCTCATTCTTCGCCGGCGCGGAGATGATCACCTTCTTGGCGCCAGCGTCGAGATGCGCCTTGGCCTTGGTCGCATCGGTGAAGAAGCCGGTGGACTCGATGACCACGTCGGCGCCGATCTCGCCCCATGGCAGGGCGGCGGGGTCGCGCTCGGCGTAGGACTTGACCACCTTGTCGCCGACCTTGATGCCGCCTTCGACAACCTCTACCGGAATATCGAGCCGGCCCAGGATGGAGTCGTACTTCAGCAGATGAGCCTGGGTGTCGTCATCGAAGAGGTCGTTGAAGGCGACGACCTCGGCGTCAGCACCCGAGGCGAGCAAAGCGCGGTAGAAGTTGCGGCCAATGCGGCCGAAACCATTGATACCAACACGAACGGTCATGATCAGGATCTCCTTCGGGTTTTCCAGGTCCCACGGCCGGGGCCAATCCCACCTTAACGAACTCCGATCCGGCGCGGCAGGGCCGTTGGGCCTGGTCTGTGTGGACTTACCGGAGTCGGCTGCCTTACTCCTCGTCGAGCATCTCAGCGCTGACATTTGCCTCGGTGTTGGGTATACCCAGCTCCGCTGCCCGCTTATCAGCAGTAGCGAGCAGTCGTCGAATCCGTCCCGCCACCGCGTCCTTCGTCAAGGGCGGTTCATGCATCTGACCAAGCTCCTCCAGACTGGCCTGCTTGTTCTCGATGCGCAGCAGGCCGGCCGCCCGAAGATGGTCCGGCACATCATCGCCCAGGATCTCCAGTGCACGCTCGACGCGGGCACCAGCGGCCACTGCTGCTCGAGCCGAGCGTCGCAGATTGGCATCGTCGAAGTTGGCCAGCCGGTTGGCCGAAGCGCGTACCTCCCGCCGCATCCGCCGCTCCTCCCAGACCAGCAGCGACTCATGTGCGCCGAGCTGGGTGAGCAGGGCTGCTATGGCATCGCCGTCGCGGATGACGACCCGATCGATGTTGCGGACCTCGCGAGCCTTCGCTTGAATTCCCAGCCGCCGCGCCGCGCCGACCAGGGCCAGGGCAGCCTCCGGACCTGGGCATGTCACCTCGAGGGCCATCGAGCGGCCCGGCTCGGTCAACGAGCCGTGCGCCAGAAATGCACCGCGCCAAGCCGCAATACAGTCGCACAAACCGCCGCTGACCACCTGTGGCGGCAGTCCCCGAGCCGGTCGGCCATGGGAGTCGATCAGACCGGTCTGCCGCGCCAGCGCTTCCCCGTCCTTGATCACCCGCACCACATAGTGCGTGCCACGCCGGATGCCCGAGCCGTTGACGATGACCAGTTCACTGGGGTGACCGAAGACCTCGCTGATGTCGGTTCGAAGGCGCCGAGCGGCCGCACCTGTGTCCAGCTCGGCTTCAATGACGATCCGACCGCTGACTATGTGCAGGCCTCCCGCAAACCGCAGTGTTGCGGCAACCTCCGATTTGCGGTCACAGGGCTTGGTCACCTTGATGGTCGCCAGCTCTGATTTCACCTGGGCGGTCATGGCCATTGCTGAATGATTACATAGCTGAGCGCCGCATCTTGGCGCTTTGACCGGAACCCGGTGTGCTTGAGGACACGCCGCGCCAAGAAGCCGAGTATCTAGACGCCCAAGATTTCGGCGTACGCCGCCGCCAGACGCAGCGGGTCGTGACGCGGCGACCCGTCACGAGCGGCAAGATCGGCAACCACCAGGCGGGCCCCCAGGGATTCCGCCCGGGAGGCCAGATGAGGGTCGTCTGAAGCAAAGCCACTGTCGACCAGCACCACGTCAAGTCGTAGATCAGGAGCGTGATCAGCCAGCAATTCAATGTGCTTGGCCGCCGAGAATCCCGCTGTTTCGCCAGCCGGTTCGAGATTGAGGGTGAGGATACGGCGAGCTTCTGTGGCGTGAATGGCCTCCGCGAGCTTGGGGACCAGCAGATGCGGGATAACGGATGTGAACCAAGATCCAGGCCCCAACACGATCCAGTTCGCGTCTAACACCACCTCGATGGACTCCGGACAGGCCGGCGGATCATGCGGCATGAGCCGCACTGAGCAGACCTCCCCCGCCGTCGTAGCGACTCGTGCTTGACCCCGGATCTCAGAGACCTCGTCCGGCTTGTCCGAATCAAGCCCGATCACCTCAGCGGTGATTTCCAACGGCACCGCAGCCATCGGCAGCACCCGGCCCTTGGCCCCCAGAAGCTTGGCCACCATGTCCAGGCCGGCAACGGGATCGCCCAGCCGCTCCCACAGGCCGACGATCAAGAGATTCCCGATTGCATGATCATCCAGCGGACCATGGGTGCTGAACCGATATTGCAAGACATCGGCCCAGGTACGCCCGGACTCGTCATCGCCACACAGCGCAGCCAACGCCATCCGGAGGTCGCCCGGAGGCAGGCAGCCGAGTTCGTCGCGGAGCCGGCCCGAGGAGCCGCCGTCGTCGGCCACGGTCACGATCGCAGTGAGGTGATCCGTTACCCGACGCAGGGCGGTCAACGACGCTGCAAGCCCATGACCGCCGCCGAAGGCGACCACAGTCGGAAGGCTGGGGCCAAGTGAGCCCGACGTGATGATGCTGGTCACGTTCCCTGAGCTCACTCTCGACCCAGATCCCGATGGAGAACTGTCGTCGGCAGTCCCGTTGCACGCAGTCGGCGGGCCAGCTCCTCCGCCATCGCTGAGCTGCGATGTTTGCCACCGGTGCAGCCGATTGCCAGCGTCGCGAATCGCTTGCCTTCGGTGACGTAGCCGACAGACACGACTTGCATCAGGTCCTGCGTGGAGGTCAGGAACGCATCCGCGCCCAGTTGCCCGAGGACGTAGTCGCTGACCGGCTTACTGAGACCCGTCTGTGGGCGGAGCTCGGGAATCCAGTGCGGGTTGGGCAGGAAGCGCACGTCAAACACCATGTCTGCATCCACCGGAATGCCATACTTGAAACCGAACGACAACAATGTGACGCGCAGTTGATCATCAGTGCTGCCGCCGTATGCGTGGGCGACCCGAGAGCCCAACTGATGACTGTTCAGCGACGAGGTGTCGATCACCAAGTCTGCCGCTGCCCGCAGCGTGGCGAGCGTCTCGCGTTCCCGGTGGATGCCGTCGAGTAAACGGCCGTCGCCCTGCAGGGGGTGCGGACGGCGTACCGATTCCTGGCGCCGGACAATGACGTCGTCGGCCGCCTCCAAGAACAAGATTTCGGGCAGCGTGCCGATCGTGGCCAGTTCGGTGAACATCGTCGGCAACTGCTCGAAGAAGCCTCGGGTACGGACATCCAGTACGACGGCGAGCCGCGTCAGATTGATCTCCCGGGCCTGCCGACAGACTTCAGGCAGCACGCTGGGAGGAAGGTTGTCCACCACGTACCAGCCGAGATCCTCCAAACTGTGGGCGGCGGTAGAGCGTCCCGCGCCTGACATACCGGTAACAACCACCAATCGAAGCGGCTTGGTATGGCCGTCGGACTCGAGCTGCCCCTCGGGATTGTGCTGATCCCCGGGAGGACGACCCTCCCGCACCCCCCCGAGAGTTTCGCTGGTCACGAGGTTGATTATTCCCGTATCGTCCGGATCGCGCCCCGCCGTGCTGAGAGGAACGAGCAGACACGCTTATCGGCTGCGAGCGACCTCAACAAATTGCGGGAGCGGAGCGAGCACAGCCCCAGTGGCGAGCTGTCGGACGAAGTAGGCGGGCTCCAAGGCGCGATCCGCGCGCCGCGAGCGCAGCGAGCGGAGCAATTAAACCTCGAGCACTTCCCCGGTCGCCATGTCGATCGCCTCGGGCTGTGGTGCCTGCTGCAACGCTTCCTTGATGGCGATTGCAGTCTTGCTACCGAATCCCGGCACTGCCGCGATCTCTTCAATGGTTGCCGCGCGCAGCTTCTTCAAGGAGCCGAAGTACTTGATCAGCGCCTTGCGCCGTACCTCGCCCAGACCCGGTACCTGGTCCAGTAGCGACTCGACCATTGACTTACTGCGCCGGGAGCGATGGTGAGCGATCGCAAAGCGGTGCGCCTCGTCCCGAAGCCGTTGCAACAGGTACAGGCCTTCGCTGGTTCTCGGCAAGATCACGGGCTCGTCGATATCGGGCAGCCACACTTCCTCCAAGCGCTTGGCGAGACCACATAGCGCAATGTCGTCGATGCCGAGCTCGTGGAGCGCGTTGGCCGCTGCGGCAACCTGCGGCGGACCGCCGTCCACCACAACCAACGACGGTGCGTACGCGAACTTACGGGGCGCTCCCGTCGTCGGATCCACCAGCAATGGCCCTTCCTCGCCCTCCGAGGCGGCAACAAGCGCGTCATCTGCCTGCCTGGCCATGGCAGCCCGATCATCGATCAGGCGCCGGAACCGGCGGGTGATCACCTCATGCATGGCCGCCACGTCGTTTTGGCCTTCCACCTGCCGGATGACGAACCGCCGGTATTCGCTCTTCCGGGGCAATCCGTCCTCGAACACCACCATGGAACCAACCACCTCGGTGCCCTGCAGGTTGGATATGTCGTAGCACTCGATCCGCAGCGGAGCGCTGGGCAGCTCGAGCGCCTCCTGAATCTCTTCCAGAGCCCTATTCCGCGTCGAAAGATCACCAGCGCGCGTGGTCTTGTGCTTGATCAAGATCTCCTGAGCGTTACGCGCCACCGTCTCCATCAGTGCGCGCTTGTCGCCGCGCTGCGGAACCCGGATGAAGACATGTGAGCCACGACGCTCCTCAAACACCCGGGTCAGAGACTCGGCCGAGGACGGCATCACCGGTACCAAGATCTCCCGTGGCACAGCATCCCTGTCATTGCCGGTCGGATCGGCCTCGGCGTACAACTGCAGCAGAAACTGTTCGATCAGTTCCTCGGTACCGCCGTCGTCGAACCGATCGGCAACCCAGCCGCGCTCGCCACGGACCCGGCCGCCGCGTACATGGAAGATCTGTACGGCGACTTCCAGCGGGTCTTCGGCGATGGCGATCACATCGGCATCGGTGCCGTCCTGAAAGACCACGGCGTTTCGCTCCATAGCTCGTTGCAGAGCACCGATGTCATCCCGCAGCCGGGCCGCCCGCTCGAACTCCAGAGCATCGCTGGCCGCTCGCATCTCGCGTTCCAGCTTCTTGATCATGGGCCCAGCTTGGCCCGACATGAACTGGCAGAAATCGTCGACAATCCCGCGATGCTCTTCCGCCGTCACCCGGCCGACACAGGGTGCTGAGCACTTACCGATGTAGCCGAGCAGGCACGGCCGACCGAGTTGCTTGTGGTTCTTGAACACTCCCGGCCGACAAGAGCGCATCGGAAAGACCCGGAGCAGCAGGTCGACCGTCTCCCGGATGGCCCAAGCATGAGAGTAGGGGCCGAAGTAGCGGGTGCCCTTACGTTTCGCGCCACGGCCGACCATGACGCGGGGAAACTCCTCCGACAGAGTAATTGCCAGCCAGGGATAGGACTTGTCGTCGCGGTACTTGATGTTGAAGCGCGGGTCGAACTCCTTGATCCAGGAGTACTCCAGCTGGAGCGCCTCGACCTCGTTCTGCACCACCGTCCAGTCGACCTTGGTAGCGGTTTCGACCATTGATCGAGTACGGCTCATCAAGGAGGTCGGATCGGCGAAGTAGGAGTTCAGCCGCGACCGAAGGCTCTTGGCCTTGCCGACATAGATCACCCGGCCTTGCGCGTCTGAGAAGCGGTACACACCAGGCCGGTCCGGAATGGATCCTGGCGCAGGCCGGTACGCCGGGGCGGGCCGAGATGAGACTGGAGGTACCACGCGCCCCAGCGTAGGCCGGAGCGCGGACGTCCAATTCGCATTCCGAGACCCACTCCGCATCAGTCACTTGGACGTAGCATCAGCTGCAGATGACGCGGACACCACGTAAGTGATGCGAAGTGGCGTAAAGCGCTACGGGTTTAGCCAGTCACATAGACGGCGCCTTCAAAGACTGTCGTCTTCGACTCGGCAAGCGGCTTGGTGGCTGGCGGATTCGTCACTGAGCCGTCACTAATCGAGTACTCGCTGCCGTGGCAGTTGCAGTGGATAACGCCGTTTTCCACCGCTGACACAGGACATCCCTGGTGTGTGCAGATCTTGCTGAACGCCTGGTATTTTCCCCTGCTCGGTTGAGTGACCACGTAGTCGGCGTCGTCCAAGATGACGCCGCCGCCGACCGGCACTTCTGAGGTCGCGACGCTTGGACCGTCGGGTGCCTCAGCATTCGAGGCGGACGGTTTGGGGGAAGTCGCGTCGGCGATCGGCGACGGCGATGCTGGTGGGGACGTTGCGGCGGCTGGTGTAGCAGCCGGCGAGCCGGTTTCGGCCTCCGCCGAGCAACTTGCCAGCGCAGCGGTGCTGGCACTTGCGAGGGCGAGCAACCCAGCGGTTCGCAGCACGGTCCGCCGGGTGGTGGCGGGTGTGTCGTTGGCTGATTGCTGGTCGTCGAGCTCGGTCACATAAGCCTCCGGCCATGAAGACGCTTTTCGAGCCCAACGAGACAGGCGCCGATTTAGTTCAATGGACTTTCAACCGGCGCATCGTCAACTGGCGACGAGCGCTGGCTGGGTAGCTCTAATCGGAACGGCCTGCCCATCCAGAAGCGGTCTGAGGAATTCGCCGGTATAGGACTTCGGGCTGGCCGCGATCTGCTCGGGCGTACCCTCCGCGATCACGAGGCCGCCGCGTGAGCCACCCTCGGGCCCCATGTCGATCAGCCAATCGGCGGTCTTGATCACGTCGAGGTTGTGTTCGATCACAACGACGGTGTTGCCGGCGTCAACCAGCCGCCCCAGAACGCCCAGGAGCTTACGGATGTCCTCGAAGTGGAGCCCGGTTGTCGGCTCGTCCAGAACATAGAGCGTCCGTCCTGTTGCTCGCTTTTGCAGTTCACTTGCCAGCTTGACGCGCTGCGCTTCACCGCCGGAGAGTGTCGGCGCCGGCTGACCGAGTCGTACGTACCCCAGTCCAACGTCGACCAGGGTGCTCAGATGCCGCGCGATGGCAGGCAGCGGTGCAAAGAGCTCTAGTGCCTCCTCGATCGAGGAGTTCAAGACCTCGGCTATCGACCTGCCCTTGTAGTGGACCTCGAGGGTTTCCCTGTTGTAGCGGGCGCCATGGCATACCTCGCACGGCACGTACACATCAGGGAGGAAGTTCATCTCGATCTTGATCGTGCCGTCGCCGGTGCAGTTCTCGCAGCGCCCACCTCTGACATTGAATGAGAATCGGCCCGGCTGGTATCCGCGTACCTTGGCCTCAGGCGTCTCGGCAAACAGCCGCCGTATGTGATCAAAAACTCCGGTGTAGGTCGCCGGGTTGGACCGCGGCGTACGGCCGATCGGCGATTGATCAACATGGATGACCTTGTCGATCTGGTCAGCTCCGCTGATCGAGCGATGCCGACCAGGCACCTCCCGTGCGTTGTAGATCCGCTTCGCGAGGGCGTTGTACAAGATGTGGTTGACAAGGGTCGACTTGCCCGACCCAGATACTCCTGTGACGGCGATCAGCTGACCGAGTGGGAATGACACCGTGATGTTCCGCAGGTTGTGCTCGGCGGCTTTATGTACCGTGATCTCGCGACCGGGACTACGCGGGCGACGGGAACTCGGCAGTGGGATGGAACGGCGTCCCGACAGATAGGCGCCCGTCAGCGACTCCCGATTGTTCAGCAGCTCTTCAACAGTTCCGGAATGCACCAGTCGGCCACCGTGCTCACCCGCGCCCGGCCCGATGTCAACCGCCCAATCCGCTGCCTTGATCGTTTCCTCGTCGTGCTCGACAACGATCAAGGTGTTTCCCAGATCCCGAAGCCGCAGCAAGGTCTCGATGAGCCGGCGGTTGTCGCGCTGGTGCAGCCCGATGCTGGGTTCGTCCAGCACATAAAGAACGCCCACCAGTCCGGAGCCGATCTGCGTTGCCAGACGGATGCGCTGAGCCTCGCCGCCGGAGAGGCTGCCCGTCGGCCGGCTCAGCGAGAGATAGTCCAGGCCCACATCAAGCAGGAACTTGAGCCGCTCGTTGATCTCCTTGAGCACTCGCTCGGCAATGTGCCGCTCGCGCTCGGTGAGCTCCAACTGGCCGAGAAAAACTGCCGCCGCGTCGATCGACATGGCCGACAGCTCGGCGATGTTCTTGCCACCGACCGTCACAGCGAGCGAGGTCGGCTTCAACCGTGCACCCTTGCAGACCCGGCATGGCACCTCACGCATGTAGCCGGCGAATCGCTCCCGGGAAGTGTCACTTTCCGCCTCGGCGTGGCGCCGCTCGATGTAGGGGATGACGCCCTCGTACTTGGCGTTGTAGCTACGCTCGCGACCGTAGCGGTTCCGATAGCGCACATGGACCAGACCGGGCACTCCCTCGAGCAACATCTTCTGGGCCGCTGCCGGCAGCCGACGCCATGGCATCGTGGTGGAGAAGCCGGCGCTCTCGGCCAGTGAATCGATCAATCGGCTGAAGTACTCCGCCACATGGGGTGACGCCCAGGGAGCAATCGCCCCCTCCGAGACGCTCTTGTCATCATCCGGGACCACCAGCTCGGGGTCGACTTCCATGCGCGTCCCCAGACCCGAACATGCTGGGCAGGCACCCCACGGTCCATTGAATGAGAACTGCCGAGGCTCCAGTTCGTCGATGGCGATGTCGTGGTTATTGGGACAGGCCATCTTTTCGGAGTAGGTGCGCTCGCGCTGCGGATCCTTTGGGTCGATGTCGACGAAGTCAATCGCCACGACTCCCTGCGCGAGCTTCAGCGCGGTCTCGACCGAGTCTGTCAACCGCTGTTTGACCGTTGGCTTGACGGCAAGCCGGTCAACGATGACGTCAATGGAGTGCTTGTACTTCTTGTCCAGGACCGGCGGGTCGGTGAGCTGAACGACCTCTCCGTCGACGCGGGCGCGGCTGAATCCCTCGGTGGCAAGCTCTCGGAAGACCTCGACGTACTCGCCCTTCCTGCCACGGACCACGGGCGCAAGCACCTGGAACCGCGTCCCCTCCGCCATTGCCATCAGGCGGTCGACGATCTGCTGCGGCGACTGGCGGCTGATCGGCTCACCACAGATCGGGCAGTGCGGCCGGCCGGCGCGTGCATACAGCAGCCGGAGATAGTCGTAGACCTCGGTAATCGTGCCCACCGTCGAGCGGGGGTTGCGGCTGGTGGATTTCTGATCGATGGAAACCGCAGGTGACAGGCCCTCGATGAAATCCACGTCCGGCTTGTCCATCTGTCCCAAGAACTGGCGGGCGTACGCCGAGAGCGACTCGACATAGCGCCGCTGGCCCTCGGCAAAGATGGTGTCGAAAGCGAGACTCGACTTCCCTGACCCGGACAACCCGGTGAAGACGATGAGAGCATCTCGCGGCAGCTCCAGCGAGATGTTCTGTAGATTGTGCTCGCGCGCACCCCGGACGACGAGACGGTCAGTCACGGAGCACATCGTATGTGCCCGCGCTGACGCAATTGCACTCTGACGGGTCCCCCGCCAGATTCGCCTCCTTCGTCGCTCCCGAACGTAGGCGAGCGCTTCACCCAACCCAACCGCGAGCTCCTCCAGTCGGCGAATGAGGCAGTCGCCGAAGGGGCGCACCGTCATAGCGCGGCGGCAAGAGATACCGGAAATGCGATGGCAGTGGGCCTCCCCCGGAGCGTGGTCCGGCATTACGGTATGGGGCATGACTGCCGCTGCTTCTCCCGCCACAACGCAGCTCGAGACTTTGCGGGAGCTGGTAAGGACCGCCACGCAACGTTTGCTGGGCGACACGATCTTGGTAACCGAAGACCAATGGCGTGCTCCCAGCCGCCTGCCGGACTGGACTCGTGGCCATGTCGCAACGCACATCGCTCGTCACGCCGACGCTATGTGCCGATTGACTCAGTGGGCGCGTACCGGAGAGCGCCAGGATATGTATCCCTCACCTGAGCACCGGGCTCATGAGATCGAGGCTGGTGCCGGGCGCTCGGGCCTTGATCTCCAGGTCGACTTGGACACCTCTGCAGGACGTCTGAGCTCAGCATTCGACGAGCTCGACGCCGCGGACGCCTGGGACGCGGTGGTGGAGATGAGAGGCGGGCTGCAGGTGCCTGCGCGGCTGTTGCCGTTGTCCCGGCTGCTCGAGGTCGTGATCCACCACGTTGATCTTGACGTCGGTTACCAGATCACCGATATCGACAATCAGACCGCGGAGTGGCTGCTCGAGTGGTGTGCGTTCCGCCTTCGGAATCGCGAGGATTTTCCACATCTCCAGGTGACCTCGGACTCGGGCGCGACCTCTGCGGTGGGCAGCCTCGGCGATCCGATCACAGTCAGCGGCAGCAGCGCGAATCTCGTTGGCTGGCTGCTGGGTCGGAAAGATGCCTCCGCCATCACCGGGGGCGACGGCCTACGACTTCCGCCGTTCTGATGCTCGGCATCAACCACGTCGAGCCCGGCGGGCCGCCGCTGCTGCTCCGGCTGTCCACCACTGTCACAGTGACCAAGGTCAGTGTCGGACCGGTCGACAACAACGCCTACTTGCTGCAACACAGCAGCGGTGGCAGCGTACTCATTGACGCCGCCAATGATGATGATCGACTTCTCAAGATCATCTCTGATCAGCCGCTGGATGCCATTGTGACCACCCATCGGCATGCTGATCACTGGCAGGCCCTGCCGTCGGTCGCCGAAGCTACTGGGGCCCAGCCGCTCTGCGGTCAACCCGATCTCGAGGCCATCAGGATCGGCACTGAGCTTCGAGACTTGAATGGAGTCTGGGACGGCGACCAGGTCGAGCTCGGTAACGAGCTGCTGCAGGTGATTGGCCTGGTTGGTCACACTCCTGGTTCGATCACTCTGGCGTACGCCGGCGCCGGCAAGACGCATCTGTTCACCGGCGACAGCCTGTTCCCGGGCGGGCCGGGGAAGACGAATAGCCCTGAGGACTTCAGGTCGTTGATGAACGATCTTGAAAGCAAGATCTTCGGTCGCTTCGACGACGACACTGTGGTGCATCCGGGTCATGGTGACGACACCACACTCGGAACCGAGCGGCCACATCTTGCGGAATGGTGGAACCGCGGCTGGTAGCACGTCCAAGGACCTTACGGCAGGCAACCTCTTGTTGACCGATCGGTCGCGATATATCGTTGATGTATCGGTTGTACACATCACGAGAGGATGATCGACATGGGTGGCGCCTACGCAATGGGGGCACCGTGGCTTCGGTTCGCCGGCCGCTGCAATCCAGAGTTCGGCAGAGAACTCAGCGACTGGTTGGCCAAGATGACTGGTGATCACGCCACACGTGGCCGGCAAGCCTGGGAGCAATGGGGAATGTTCGGAGGAGGTCCGGGCTCTGGGCAATGGTGGGGCCCCGGCCGCACGTGGCGCGGTCCGAAGGCCCGCCGCGGCGATATCCGAGCGGCCATTCTTGCTGTTGTTGCAGAGCAGCCGATGAACGGGTACCAGATCATCCAAGAGATTGCCAACCGCAGTAGCGGAGTGTGGAAGCCCAGCCCTGGCTCGATCTATCCCACGCTGCAACAGCTCGAAGACGAAGGCCTGGTGCGGGTAGAGACCGACAGTGGTGGTCGTCGTACATACACCTTGACTGATGAGGGTCGTACCTACGTGACCGAGCACCCTGACGAGGTCTCCGCTCCCTGGGAGGCCATGAGTGAGGCAGGCGGGGATGACGACGGACTCAAGCCCTTGATCGGCCAGGTGGCCGCCGCTGTATGGCAGATAGTCGCTACCGGAACGCCTGAACAACAGGCAAAAGGCCGTGAGGCACTGGTGGAGTTACGCCGGAAGCTGTATTCCATCCTTGCTGAAGACGAATCTGCGCCGGACAATGGCTCATGACCCGTTACTTCCCAAGCAGGGTTGGTCTACCCCCAGGCAACGTGCTCTGGGTGTGGCCGATGCCGTACGGGCCGATGGAGTCTCGGCCCACCCAAAAGGTTCCCATCAGGATCGGCGATGCGGAGCGAGACCGCGCTATCTCGAGTCTCGGTGATCATTTCGCCGCGGGTCGGCTTACCGCGGAAGAATTCGATCAGCGCACCGATGAAGCCCTCAAGGCCCGCTTTAATGAGGATCTCGAACCGCTGTTCGCCGATTTGCCGCGGACCGTGGAGCCCAAGGTTGACTCCAACTCAAACCGCAGGCCCGATATCCATCTCGCGTGGTCAGCCATGCTCTGGTTGGCCCCGCTGTTTGTCATGTGTGCAGTTGTGGCAGCGGTCGTGCTCAGTGCCCCTTGGCTCGTCTGGGTCTTCCTCTGGGTGTTCTTGATCACCGGCCTCTTCCGCCGCCGTCGTCATTTCGGCCATCGCCGCTACTACTACGACGTGTAGCTGAGCGGCCTCCGGCGGCGGACGGTTGATTTGCGACCGCCGACGCCGCAGAGTCGTGTTAGATGGGCTGGTGCAGGTGGTCAGCCGCGGCGCCGGTATCGCGCGTTCGCTTGTCACCTACTACGGTCCATTCTGGCGGCGGCGCCGTTTTGAGGCGTTCTACCGGCAGTTTCTGCATCCGAGCGATCTCGCTTTCGACATCGGTGCCCACGTCGGGAACCGAGTGCGGGTGTTCCGGAAGATCGGCGCACAGGTTGTCGCGGTAGAACCGCAGCCAGATTTCGTTGCTCTACTTCGGGTGCTTTACGGGGGTGATCAAGCCGTTGTCATCGAGGCCACCGGGGTTGCGGCAAAAGTCGGTCAAGGACAACTGCATCTGAGCAGCCGTACGCCGACGGTCTCGACTTTCGCCGACTCCTGGATGAGCGACGTCCAGGCGGACCGACGATTCCGGAGGATTCGCTGGGACTCCGTCGTCAGCGTCCCACTGATCACCCTGGATGAGCTCATTGCGCGACATGGCGAGCCCCAATTCTGCAAGATCGACGTCGAAGGCTTCGAATATGAGGTGCTCAGCGGTCTTAGCAACCCGATTCCGGCATTGTCATTCGAATACATACCTGTCGCCGGAGCACGCGCCGTTGCTTGTATCGAGCGAACCAGCGCTCTCGGGGACTACCGCTATCGTCATTCCCGAGTCGAGACTCACCGCTGGTCCGGGGATACCTGGCTGGAACCGGAGGCCATGATCAAAATCTTGTCCGCCATGCCGGCCAATGATCGATCCGGGGATGTGTACGCCGTCCGCAGTGATCAGCTGGCACGCGTTGCCGGCTAGCGAAAGACGTTGAGACTGCGCGGACTGTCGAATTCTGACCCTGGGACGCGAGGCAGATCGAGTGCATCGGTCGCCAGGTTCGCAACGTCCCCATTCCTGATGGGCTGCTTGCCGTGATAACTGGTGCGGCTACTGCCTGGGCTGCGGAAAGTGGGATTGAGGCCATAGAGGTTGCGTCCAGCCGGGACGCCTGCACCCCAAGTCATGAACGGGATCCGGAAGTCCTGCAGCTTTTTCACGTTGTAGTGCGAGGGCCCTCGTCCGCCGTGGTCGGCGGTCAGGATCAGGAGGGTGTGACGGCGTAGCCCTGACCGATCCGCCACGGTGTTGAGAATCCGGCTGAGCAGGCGGTCGGTCCGCTCGACAGCGTGGAGGTATGGCCTGCTCATAAAACCCGATGCGTGCCCAGCGCGATCAGGCAGCGACAGATGAACGAAGATGAAGTCTCGCGGCTTGCGGCGCAGTTCTGCGGTGACCTTCGCAACGAGCCGAGTGTTGTCGAGGTCGATGGTGAAGCGATCAATCTTGGCTCGCCCGTTGTCCCGCCCGACTCGATCCGGAGCTCCATGACTGTTCCAGGTCCTCTTGTATAGCCTGAACTTCGACTTCGTGCCAAAGAACGCTGTTGAACCACCGTTGTCATGCACTACGTCGAAGACGCTTGCTGCGTAGTGCCCGGCAGTTTGATGGACGGTACGGCCGTTGTCGGAGTTCTCGGTGTACCCATGCCCGCCATGCTTGGCATTGACTCGACGGCCGGTAAGCATCGACGTGTGATTCGGCGTCGTGCTTGTCTTCTCCCGGACGGTACGAGCGTTCAGCGTCGATGTGCCTTCACGCATCAGGCGGTGGAACGCTGGGGTCCGCGACTTGCCGAGGTCTTCGATGGCACGCGGGTTGAGGCCATCGATAGAGATGGCGATCACATGGTTGACCGGATCATCAGCAGACTGATCATCGGCGGTGTGCGGCAGGATCGATGTCTCGGCTGCAGATGGGGTAACCGGCGCCGGGGCAGGTGATAACGGCGCCGGTGATAACACGATGGGAGTAGCGCCACTAGTGCCACGGGCTGCCGGTGGGGTGGCGTGACATCCCGCGGCGAGGAAGGCAGTCGCGATCAAGATGGCCGGCCACGACGTCCGGAGGCGTCGAACGGTCATGGGCTCGACCCTAGCCGTGGTTCCTAGTACTAGGCAGGTGACGCGCCCCTGCCCGGTTGAACAACGAGCAGGATCGCGAAGATCACGGCGGCAGCGGTCGCAATCCCAAATGCCGCGAGACCACTTACTCTGTTGATCAAGATTGCGATGAGAAAGCAGAACAGCGCGAAACCGTCCAGCCCCGGCACGATCCCACGCAGTAGTGCCAGCACCGCAGGATGCCTTCCGTGCGCCGTGGTGAAAGCGCACACCACGCTCAAGGCGATCGGAAAGGGCGCCAAGGCACCGGTCAGGCCAGGACCCAAGGCAGCCGCGAGTCCAGTGACCAGAATCACCAGAAGTGCGGTGGCGAGCGCCCGAGCCGGCAGATCCCACCATGGTGAAGCGAGAGGTGGCGGAGTTGGCTGGTGCAGTCTGCCTAGCACCGCACTGGCTCCGTGCAGGGCTAGCAGGGCAAGTAGTAGCGCGATCACTGCCGGCAGGTGCACCTGAGCGAGACCAAGATCAGTAAGGAGCACAGCGATCCAGCCGGTCAGCAAGGTCAGCAGCCAGCCGTGACGTCGTGACAGGTAGGCGAAGATCAACGCGAACAGCGCAAGGGAAACAATCGCCAGAGTGGCGGCGCTGGCCGCCCGGGCGGCGAATTCGTTGCCGTGCTCGACATACAAGATCAGCAAGATGGGACCGGCGACGATTGGCAAGACCACCAGAATTCCGGCTATCCGAGGGCCCCAGCGTCGCCCTGCCAGGGAAGAGGCGACCACCAGCAGCGGAGCCAGAAACAGCTTCAACGCCAAGACCGTCATCGCTGCCGAGTATGACAGCCAACGCCAGTGGACCCCATGTTGATCTTGTGCAGATGCGGGATTTCCGAGGGCTTGCGGCGGCGCAGGCCGGTGGGGAGAGACTGAGCGCATGCCGTCGCAGCAGGTTCGGGTCAGCATGCTTGGTGGTTTCGAGATCGAAGTCGACGGCGTTGCGGTCCCAGCGAGCGTGTGGCGACTCAAGAAGGCCCGATCACTGGTCAAGTTGCTGGCTCTCTCTGAGGGAAACAGCATGCATCGCGATGCCGTGGTTGACGCGCTGTGGCCTGGACTGAAAGCTGCATCCGGGACCAACAATCTGCATCAGGTGCTGCATGCGGCTCGGCGTGCTCTCGCAGTCGCTGGTGCGTCGGACGATCTTCTTCGGCTCCGCGACGGCATCGTGGCGCTCTGCCCCGGAGGAAGCGTTACGACCGACGTCGGAGATCTCGAGAAAGAACTCGACGCCGCCGTGGCTGCCAATGATCTTGATTCGCTGCTGGACGTTGCCACGCGGTGTGCTGACGGCCTGCTTCCTGAAGATCGCTATGAAGACTGGGCACGGTCCTATCAAGATCACGTCGCCGACCTAGGACGCAGGGCGCTGCTTGCGGCCGTGAGCAGACTCAGTGCAGACGGAAGGGCGTACGAGGCGGCTCGCGCTCTGGAACCACTGGCGGAGGCTAGACCTACTGACGAAGAGCTTCACCGGATGCTCATGGCGGCCTACCACGCCTCCGGGCGTCGCTGGGACGCTGTTGCGGTCTATGAGTCACTGCGGAATCGACTGGACGACGAATACGCCGCAGCACCCGATGTCGAAACGACCACGCTCTACCGCCGCTTGCTGACCGGCCAAGATGACGCGAGGTCTGGCGCGCTGGTTCACCTGCCAACTCCGGCGACTCGGTTCGTTGGACGTCAGCGAGAGATTGAGGAGCTTGTCGCGCTGTGTACCAGGAACCGCCTTGTGACGGTTTGCGGTCCAGGCGGCGCCGGCAAGACTCGACTGGCGGTCGAGGTGGCGCGGGCACTCGGAAAGGCATCGTCGTTTGCGGATGGCCTGTGGACCGTAGATCTCTCCGGCGTCCGTGATCCCGGGCTAGTCACCGCCACAGCCGCTTCGGCGCTGCAGCTGACACTCTCTGGCTCGAAGCCAACAGTGGCGGCTCTTACAGCTCAGCTGGCCAAGCGCGAGCTAGTACTGGTGGTGGACAACTGCGAGCATCTGGTCGACGCCGTGGCGGCCCTCGTGCGGGGGATCGTTAACGACTGTCCCGGCATTATGGTTCTGGCCACCAGTCGCGAGCCAATCCGCCTGCCAGGTGAGGTGGCATGGCGAGTGCCGTCACTGCGGCTGCCCGATCCAAACGAGCCAATCGACGCCAGCCGCTCGATGATTTATGAGTCGGTCCAGCTTTTCGTCGCGCGCGCCCAAGAGGCGGCGCCGACATTCCGTCTCACCGACCAGAATGCACCGATCATTGCCCACATTTGCGACCGCTTGGACGGCTTGCCGCTCGCGATCGAGCTCGCGGCAGCACAGGCGGCTTATATGACGCCGAACCAGATCGCGGCGCTCCTCGATGACACGCTCACCGCTCTCGCTTTTCACATCCGCGGCGTCCCCGACCGGCAGGCGACGCTGGGGGCGACGGTCGGCTGGAGCTTCGATCTTCTTGACAACGACGAGCGGCTGCTGTTTCCGCGACTGTCCATCTTTGCCGGTGGATTCACCTTTGATGCTGCGGAAGCCATCGCCGCGAGCGATCCCACAATCCCGCTGCTGGAAGTTCTCGCAAGGCTGGTTGACAAGTCGCTGGTACTCGCCGACACGCTCAATGTGGACGAGGCGCGCTATCGACTGCATGAGTTCATACGCCAGTACGCGGCCCAACGGCTGGATCAATCAGGTGAAGGACTCACTGTGCAGAGTCGGCATGCTGCCTGGTACTGCGATCGGGCGGAGTCTCAAGATCCCGACCGAGGGGAACCGGTCGTCGGAGAACCCAGCAGGTGGTTCGCGATCGAGCGGGAGAACCTGCGGGTCGCCATGGCCAATTCGCTCGAGCAGGCGCCGGAGCGAGCACTACGAGCTGCGGTCGCGGCCTGGCGCTCCTGGATGGCGTCGGGAATGCACGCTGAAGGGCTGCAGTGGCTGCGCCGCGCCCTTGCGGCGTGTTCTGAGGTTTCTGACGTGCATGTACGTGCACTCTTTGCCACCGCCGTCTTCGAAGTGCGCCTTGGCAGGATCGAGGAGGCAGCGCCGCTGGGTAGATCGATTGCCGACATCGGGCGACGTGAGGAGGATCCGTTACGACGGGCCGAGGCCGCACACCTTCATTGCCTGCTCAGCTGGATGGCCGCCGAGTGGGCCACCATCGACCTGCTCCTGGACACGGCAGAACACGATCTTCGGCGCGTGCCGCCGGTGCGCGCCGCTCATGATCATCTTCGGGCACTGGTGGCGCTGTCACGCGGCGATCCAGAAGCCGCGCTTCCTCATCTTGAGGATGCGTTGGGCTGGCTCGCTGAGACCCGCCGCGACGCGCCGCCGTTCTTCTCTGTCTGCACCCTCGCGTACTCGGTCGGGCAGCACGACGGCATCTATACGCCAATCTTCGAGGAGACCTTACTGGTCGGACGCCGCGTGGGAGCTGCGCAGGCCGAGGCGTACGTGCTGTCCACCCGTGCCTTCGCCCAGCGCGCAGCCGGAAACTTCAGCGATGCAGCCGAGGCGCTCGACCGCTCTCTACGCATCTTCCGCTCACTCGGCGACCGAGCAGGCGAAGCGTTCACGCTCGCACAGCGCGGCCACCTGCATCGGGTGCTAGGCGAGACCGCTTCGGCCGTTACCTGCTTTCGCCGGTCTGCCGACGTCAGAGCCGAGATACCCGACCAACGCGGCTCCGCGATGTCACTGACCGGAATTGCACTCGCCGAGGCGGGCCGCGGCAACGCCGCCGACGCGCGCGGGCTCACCGGTGAGGCGGTTCGGATACTGGACCAGTCAGGCGATCAGGCCGGGCGTATGAGCGCGCTCATGAACCTCGCGGCGATCGAGGTCATCTCCGCCCGGTACCAGCAGGCGGTACACACGGTTGAGAGGCTCCTCGCATTGCGGAAACTCCCTGACCTCCATCGCTCAGTCGGCTGGGAACACCTGATGCTGGCCCAACTGAGGGAGCGGACGGGCGATAGTGTCGGTGCCGAGGCCGCCCTCCGGGCTGCGCGCGCGGTATTCCTCAGCATCGGGGATCGGCAGGGCCTTGGTGTCGTGGACGCCGTCGGCCGGCGTTAAGCGAGTGCAAAGCGACAAGAATCTAGCCTCCTGAATATCTATCAACGTCAGCCGGAGGCAACCAAAATGACCATAACGACAGTGCTCGGGGATGCGACGGTCGCTGAGCTGCGATCAGCAATCGCCGGAGCTGTGATCGTTCCTGAGGACGCTGACTACGAGAGCGCCCGACGAACATGGAACCACGCGATCGATCGGTATCCCGCAATGATCGTGCGGTGTACGGGGACCGCGGATGTGGTGGTCGCCGTCCGCTTTGCCAGGAGCGAGGGACTGCCGATCGCGGTACGAGGCGGAGCCCATAGCCTGGCCGGATTCTCGACCTGCGACGACGGCCTCGTCATCGACCTATCCCATATGCGTGCGGTGCAAGTAGATGCCCGCGCAGGCCGCGCCAGCGCACAAGGCGGCACGACCTGGAAGCAGCTCGATCGCGAGACCCAGCTCTTCGGCTTAGCTACAACTGGCGGACTGGTCTCATCGACCGGGCTGGGCGGATTGACGCTCGGCGGCGGGATCGGGCACTTGGTACGCAAGCACGGCCTCAGCTGCGACAACCTCATCTCGGCCGAGCTCGTCAGCGCCGATGGCCAGGTTGTGCGAGCCGCGGTCGATGAAAACCCGGAGTTGTTCTGGGCGTTACGCGGTGGTGGTGGGAACTTCGGTGTGGTGACATCGCTGGAACTGGCTGTACACCCAGTCGGCCCAACTGTCCTCGGTGGTCCCATCTTCTATCCAGGGGACGAGGCGGCACAGGTAGTCTCCGGCTGGCGAGAAGCCATGGCGGACGCACCGGACGAGCTCAGCTCCTTGATCAACCTGACGGCTGCCCCACCGCTGCCATTCCTACCCGAGTCGCTGCACGGCAGCCGTATCGCGGTCGTGCTCGCTTGCTACGTCGGCGATATCGACAAGGGTGAAGCAGCGGTCGCCGCCCTCCGTCGCCTCGGCAACCCAATCGCCGATCTGTTGGCGCCCATCCCCTATGTCGCGCTGCAGCAGCTGTTCGACCCGCTATTGGAAGCGGCAGGAGCCCTGAACTATTTCACCTCGAGGTTTTTGGATGGAGTCCCCGAGGCGGCCGTGAACACCCTCGTTGAGGCGCACGGAGGCGCGGCCCTGCCGCCGACGAGCTGTGAGCTGCACGTATATCGTCTGGGCGGAGCGATAAGCCGAGTCGGGGAGGACTCGACGGCGTACGCGCACCGGGAATCGCCCTTCCTTCTCGAGATCACCGCCCGCACCCAGGATCCGGCCGAGTTCCCACCGATCGTCGAGTGGGCGCGGCGTGCCCGCGAAGACATGTCGAGATTCGGCAGCGGTCAGTACGTGAACTTCACCGGCGAGGGAGGCGCCGAGCGGGCCACCTACCCACCGCAGACGTACGCGCGACTCGCGGAGGTCAAGCGCAAGTACGACCCTGACAACGTCTTTCGGTTCAACCAGAACATCTCGCCGGCTCCCGAGAGCTGACCAATGACCAGGGAATGGGATCTCGTCATTGTGGGTGGCGGCGCGGCCGGGTGTGTGATGGCAAGTCGGCTGAGTGAAGCGACGGATAGATCAGTGCTGCTGCTTGAGGCGGGTCCGGATCTGCGGGCGGAGATGCCCGACGACGTACGCGATGGGCGCCGCCCGACTTTTGATCATGATTGGGGTTACAGCTCCGAGCCAGATCCCCAAGGGTCCATCCGCGCGCTCTACCGGGGCAAGTTACTCGGTGGCTGCTCCTCCACCAACGCCACTTTCGCCCTGCGAGGCCATCCGGCAGATTACGACGGCTGGGCAGCTGCCGGGAATACCGGATGGTCGTTCGCAGATGTCCTGCCTTACTTCTGCAAGCTCGAGACCGACGAAGATTTTGGGTGGACGGAGTGGCACGGCTCCAGCGGCCCGCTCCCGATCCGGCGGTACGGCGACCACGAGCTCACTGATGTTGCTCTGGCCGGCCTCGAAGCGCTTCAGGAATGCGGATTCCCGAGGATCCCGGACGCTAACGAGCCCGGTGCGGTCGGTCTGGCCCGCCTCCCGGTCAACGCGTGCGCTGGCGAGCGGATCAGCACCGCACTCGGCTATCTGCCGCCTGCTGATAGCAGGTCGAATCTGACTATTCGCTGCAATGCCCAGGTCGCCGCGTTGATCTTGGACGACGCGCGCACGGTGGGCGTACGACTGCTGTCGGGCGAGGTGATCCGGGCGTCGGAAGTCGTGATTTCCGCGGGTGCGTACGCAAGCCCTGCACTGTTGATGCGCTCCGGGATCGGTCAAGCGGCGGCTCTTCGCAGCCTTGACATTCCGGTCGTCGCGGACCTTCCCGGCGTCGGACAGAACCTCATCGACCATCCGGCCGTATCGATCGACCTGCTGTACGACAGAGCGGTCGAACCCGTGCCTGTCTTCCAGGTCGCGGCCACCTTCCATAGCTCCGCGGCCGATTCGGGCGGCCCACCTGACCTGCAGTGCATGGTGGGCGGGCCGTACGAAGGCGAGGCTGCCATGTTCTTTCTGGGCGCCGCCTTGTTGAAGCCCCGATCTAGGGGCAGCCTGACCTTGCGTTCGATTGATCCGGTCGCGCCTCCGCGCATCGATCTGGGCTATTTCCGAGCATCTGGTGATCTTGATCGGCTGCTCGAGGGACTCGAACGAGTGCGGGAAGCTGCTCAGGTCGGAGCAATCAAGGAGCTGTCCGGCGGCCACCAGTTTGCGCCTGGTTCCGAAGCTGATCTGCGGTCTTGGGTGCAGCGGAAGACCTGGACCTACCACCACCCGGTCGGCACCTGCGCGATGGGCGTGGATCCTTCAGCGGGAGCCGTCGTCGATCCGATGTGCCGAGTGCACGGCATATCTGGACTGCGTGTCGTTGACGCGTCGATCATGCCCGACATTCCATCGGCGAACACCCATCTCCCGACGATCATGATCGCCGAGCGAGCGGCCGCACTGATCGACGGCCAAGCCTGATCAACAGACCGTAAAGATGGTGCGCGTCGAGCGTGTGATCAAGCCGCGTCAGCCAGAGCGCCGCAGCAACCCTCAGGAGGCGCGGCCAGTCAGCTTGTCGCGTAAACGATCGACGAGGCCCACACCCGGGCCAACGAGCTTGTGGAAGACCTCGTTGTTCGGTGCCAGCGGATGCGGCCGGGTGGGCGCGAGCTTCTTTGCGTTCTCCACCTTCTCGCCGATCTCGATTAGTTCGTCGCGGGGCACTTGAGCGCGCAGTTCCGGGAACTGCTCGTTCTCCTCATCGCTGACGTGATCGCGAAGGATGGTTTCCAGCTGCGCTAGCAGTTCGGTGAATTCCGAGCTCTGGGCATCGACTCCCTCGAGCTTCTTCATCGTCTGCTCGAGCTCCTTATGTTCTTCGACGTCGTGGTCGACCGCCTCATCACCGTCCGCAAGGTACTTCTTCATGGCGGGATAGACATACATCTCCTCCGCCACCGAGTGACGAACCAGCTCACTAATGACAGTATCGGCCAAGTCGCGACGCTCCTGGGCATCGGTGGTGATCTTGATCTGCTGTAGCAAATCCAGTACCTCATGGTGATCGGTCGTCAGTATGTCAACGACGTCTTGATCAACTGGCGTATCGGTCATCTTCACTCCTGATGTAGTGGGCAATCAGCTCCCGGACCGTACCCTCACACAAAGTTCTCAATCTCGCTGGTTCAAAAACTCGGCTAAGGGGCTGGCGGCCGCGGGGTGCGTTCCCTCCCACGTTCAAGAGCGCGAAGTCCCGCCTTGTGCATCGACCAACCGGCAATGATGAGCAGAACACCGAAAAGTAGAAATCCGATATCCCACGCAAGCGGCCCGCCAAGGTCGTCGCGTACGTGATGAATGCCAAGTATCTCGTGGTCGATCACTCCCTCCACGACGTTGAAGATGCCCCAACCGGTGAGAACGAGCCCGAAGTGGAACCTCCAGTTGGGTGCCAGGCGTCCCTGCCGCCAAGCCACAATCGCCGCAATAGAAGCGGCCAGGACAAGAACCCACGTCGCCAGATGAAAGAACCCATCTGCCAGCGTGTTGACTTCCAACCCCGCGATGGTGTTCACCGGATAGCAGCTGACATCGCTGACCATGTGGTGCCACTGAAGGATTTGATGAAGCACAATGCCGTCGATGAATCCCCCAAGACCCAGGCCGTACAGTAGACCGGCCACTTTCGACGGCGGCTGGCCAACCGTCGCTCGGCTCCCGGCGGCCGTCACGCCGTGAGAACGACCTTGACGCAGTTGTCCTGCTTGTTCTTGAACACCTCGTAACCCACCGGTGCCCGCTCCAATGGGGCATGGTGGGTAATGACGAAGCTTGGGTCGATCTCGCCCCGCTCGATCCTCTCGAGCAAGGGCCTGGTGTAGCGCTGCACGTGGCATTGCCCAGCGCGAAATATGATGGAGCGGTTCATCAAGGACCCGATCGGAAACTTGTCCATGAGTCCGCCGTACACACCGGCCACGGACACCACGCCGCCGTTTCGGCAGGCCATGATGGCCTCGCGCAGTGCCGGACCTCGGTCGGTCTCCAGACGTACCGCCTGCTTGACCCGGTCATAAAGCTGCAGCGGGCCGAAGTCTGAATGTGCCTCGAGACCAACCGCGTCGATGCAGGCGTCCGGGCCCCGGCCCGCCGTAATGTCCTCGAGCACCTCCAAGACGTTGGCGTCCTCGTAGTTGATCGTTTCGGCACCTGTGTTGTCCCTAGCCATTTGAAGGCGGTACTCGAAACGGTCAATACCGATGACCTTCTCAGCGCCGAGCAGGAATGCGCTGGCCATGGCGAGCAGCCCGACCGGTCCGGCGCCCCATACCGCAACCACATCACCAGGCTTGATGTCGCACATCTCGGCCGCCATATACGCGGTGGGAAAGATGTCGGAAAGGAACAGCACCTTATCGTCTGGCAGATCGCTTTCGATCTTGATTGGCCCGACGTCGGCGAACGGGACCCTGGCGTACTCCGCTTGTCCGCCGGCGAACCCGCCAGTGAGGTGTGAGTAACCGAACATGCCGGCGCTCGCGTGGCCCCACAACTTTTCGGCCATCCCGGCATTGGGATTGGAGTTCTCACAGAGCGAATAGAGGCCGGCAGTGCAAGAGTTGCAGGCTCCGCAGGCAATGGGGAACGGGACGACGACCCTGTCGCCAACCGACAGATTGCTGACACCCGGGCCGACCTCGACCACATGGCCCATGAACTCGTGGCCGAGGATGTCACCCTCCTCCATGGCGGGAATGTAGCCGTCGTAAAGGTGAAGATCGGAACCACAGATGGCCGTAGAGGTGATCTTGATAATGGCATCACGCTGGTTCAAGATCGCCGGATCCGGCACATCCCGCATCTCCACGGTGTTGCGGCCCATCCAACAATTCGCACGCATGGCAATCTCCTCAGTCCGTGCCTGCCGAGGCCAATGGCTCGGCAGGCCGCTGTCGGCGCTGCTGCTTGGCGTCGGTGCCTTCAGGGCTTCCTTCCGAACGGATCACCTCGCCTGCTTCCAACAGCTGCTTGAACCGACGAAGGGCATCGTCGAGCTGACGTTGCGGGTCCGTTCCGAGGGCTGCTGCCACCTTTTGGCCCAATCCGCCGCCGGGGGCGCTTTTGTCGAGAACAACGCGTACTTCGGTGCCGCGATTGCCCGGCGCCGCGGCATAGGAGAGCTGCGCCGCGTCGTCGGACAGCGGTGGCTCAGCCTCCGGTAGTCGTCTGACGATCTCCTCCTGGGAGCAGTTGATCGTCACCGCCGATGATGCG
Organism: Propionibacteriaceae bacterium; assembly: GCA_045806785.1. Taxonomy (GTDB): domain Bacteria; phylum Actinomycetota; class Actinomycetes; order Propionibacteriales; family Propionibacteriaceae; genus Microlunatus. The sequence continues at coordinate 53,345 of JBJMIR010000007.1, forward strand.
GTCATGAAATTCCCTTCGCTGATGCTTGGCGCTTGTGCGCACCGTGCTGAGATCGGACCGGGGATCGGCGAGAGCTCGCTGGATGGGCTACACGTCAACAGGGGCTGAAAAGTCAACGTGGTGTGCGGCGTACGCCGACCCCGGCCATGCGCCAGGCATACCCAAACTGGCTGTCCGGAAACGGCCGCGGTTAACTCGGCGCCGCTTGGGCGGGCTGCGGAGCTTTGACCGATGATCAGGTTCGGCAAGCACCGCAGCTGAGGGTCAGTCCGCGGCGTACTTGTCTCGCAGATGAACGGGTTCCGGTTCAGACTCGCGGTTCCGCTTCGCCTGTCGTGACTGGTAGGTCAGGTTGAGTGCCTCGACACAGATGGCGAATGCGATCGGCCCATAGATGAACGGCTTGTCGATGTGGAAGTCGAAACCTTCCGCGATCAGGCTCGCTCCGATGAGCACCAGAAAGGACAGCGCCAGCATTTTGACGCTTGGGTGACGGTTCACGAATCCGCTGATCCAGCCCGCGGTAAACATCATCAACACGATGGCCAGCACTACGGCAGCGATCATGATGTAGAGCTCATTGACCATGCCGACCGCAGTGATCACTGAATCGAGCGAGAAGACCATGTCGAGGAGCAGGATTTGGATGATCACTGCGGTGAAGCCGGCCGCGCGACCAGTCCTTCTCTCCGCCTCACTGCCTTCGAGTTTTTCGTGAATCTCAGTGACGGCTTTGTAGACCAAGAAGGCCCCGCCGAGAATCAAGATGAGATCTCGTCCGCTGACCTGGAGCGCATCCCATTCTCCGATGCTGAACAGCGGCGCGGTGAGGCCGACAACCCAGGAGGCTGCGGCGAGCAGCGCGATCCGGAAAACCATCGCAAGTGACAGGCCGACGATGCGGGCCTTGCGCCGCTGCTCAGATGGAAGCTTGTCGGCAAGGATCGAGATAAACACGACGTTGTCGATGCCAAGAACGATTTCTAGTAGGAGCAGTGTGACGAATGCGATCCAAAGGTCTGGGCTGCTGAAGAAGTCCATGGGCCCTTGATACCCGCGCTGGCCACATCAGCAGGCCGGGCGACGTTGGGATCAATGCGAGCGGGTTGCTCTGTTAGCCCACGATCTCGTAGTGGCGTACCGTCAGATCACGTTCAATGAGGAAGCGGTCGTCCTCTGGATAGAAGACTGCTTGGTCAATGTTCTCGCCAGCGAATGCGCGGACGCTGTCCCGTGAGTCCCATAGTGAGAAAGTGATGATCTCGGAGCGACCGCCGTCGTCGCGACGCAGCATCCAGGCACCTTGATTTCCAGGGGTTGATCGGTACTCAGCCATCCCGGTGCCGCCGATGTAGTCCGCGTACGCATCCGCGTCCTCACGCCGCACCATCCCTCTCCAGATTCGCGCGATCATGGAACGACATTAGCGAGGCGTGGATGGGGCCAGTTGACTGTCCTTCAACAGTTCGCGGTGTCCGGCTTTGACAGCGAGACTCCGGACCGTAGCTTGAGGAGACTGTCAGTGCCGACCTCTAATGTGACCATATGTTCGATAGTCGAGTGGGTGGGCAGGATGCGGCGGCAACGCTGTCGCTTGTCTCGGCCGCGCACCGGCAGATCCTGGAGCAGGAATGCAAACTGCTTGAACTGGCGGCGCATTGGGCTGATCTACATCATCCAGACAGCCAAGCACCAGCAGAGAGAACCTTGCCGGGTGCCGAGCTGGGCGGGGAAGGCAGTCCGCACCGGCCGGAGCAACCAAGCCGGGCTGAAGCTGCTGATCGCCCAAAGCCAACGCCGGTGGAGTGATCTTGTTCATCGCGACGCTGAATCGGATCGCAGAAATTCTGCAGCTGCAAGGCGACATGGAATCAGCCGACGTCCGCCGCTCCACAGCCATCGGCATCCTCTCCCAACCGGTATTGGCAGCCCAGCTGCTCTGGGACTTTCGCAACCAACAATCACCCGCCGTCGCACCGCAGCAAGCCGACGAGCCCATCCACAATGAACCCGACGCGCCGTTTGACCGGTCCGCCACTCCGTCCGCTAATGAGCAACTCGATATTGCACCAGAGGCTGAGTCCGCCACCGACTCAAAGACGGATGTCTCGGCTGGGCGCGGGTTGCTAATTCAACCGCCCGGGGTGGATCTGAGGAAACTGCGGCCCCAGGTGGTGCTGCATATTCATCTCAGCCAGGAAGCAACGCTGAGCTACCACGGCGACACATCCCGATTCGGCGGCGGGGTCGGCCGCTTCGAAAGCGTCGGACCCATCACGCTGGGCCAGGTCCGCCGCTTCCTCACCGACACCGGCTGCGACATTAAGGTGCAGCCGGTCATCGACCCCCACAACACCCCAGCGGTGGACAGCTACGAAATCCCGCGGCGAATCCGAGAAGCCATGTTCCTGCGCATGCCGGCCAGCTGCTTCCCCTACGCCACGGCCACCGGACGGTTGGAGCTGGACCACACCAAGCCATACATTCCGCCGGTCCGAGGTGGGCCACCGGGTCAAACCGGAGTCCATAATCTTGGCCCGCTGATCCGCTTCGAACATCGCACCAAGACGCACGGTCGCTGGCAGGTACGACAACCCGAACCGGGAGTCTGGCTGTGGCGATCACCCCACCGTGCGCTCTACCTGGTCACCAACGTCGGCACCCACAACCTCGGCAACGGACCCTTCGCACACCGACTCTGGAAGGCCACTACACCAACCAGACGCCGGCCAGTCAGAGCTGCCTAGTCCCTAGCGGATGTCAGGCGCCCGCCCAATGTCTTCCGCGCTTATCGGTCTTCCCCCGATCACAAGCTCGTCGACCTCGAGGCGGCCCACGGTGAGCCTCTTGGCTGCGCCATCACCGACCCTGAGGCGCCCCACGGCTACCGCGCCTATCGCCAGTGCGCCAATGGCCGCAGCGCCGGCGGCAAGCGCACCTGTCGCTAATGCTCGCAAGGCGACGCCGCCGGCCGCGAGGCCCTGAACCTTAATCGCCGGTAAGGCGGTCGCTGTGCTCTTTTTGTTGCCCACGATGTTCCTCCTGAAGATTCGGATGTCACCACCCTCATCATCGCTTGTGGTTCAGGGCTCAGCGCCGCCTCCGGGAACGCCACCACAATGCGCCGAACAGAATCGCGAGTGCCACATTGACAAGCCAGTAGGGCCACGCAAGGGCGGGAATGAGCCCCACGACCCAAAGGGTTGTCAGCGCTAACGCCAGCCGCTCATGCCAGCGAGTGATCAACATCGCGGCGACTGCGAACTCGAAGATCACGGTGGCACCGACGACCGCAGGGGCTCGTTCAACCAGATGTTGAAGTAGCCACGGGTACGGCGGCAGCCATGCATTGTCGGCTGACCACTCGAGAAAATCTGACGCCTGAGGCAGCGTTGCGACAGCGTTCCAGGCTGCCGCCGCCGCGAATCCCGCTCCTATGACCCGGTTCATAACGCGCCCCCGCATTGCATGCTTTGGCTGCGGCGACACGTGGATGCGATCAAGCGTCGTTGCCACGAAACAACCTCCTAACTGTCCGTTTCTTCTGTGCATGAATCCCTAGCCGCCCACACGTAACAGCAATCGGCAATGCGGGAAAGGAACCACAGCGGCCAAGAGATGGCATAGCTGAATGTGAAGTAGAGAATCAGCCGGTGTCGGCGGATCCAGGTATCGGCAGCCGCCGACTCAAGCGCCGCGATCATGGACGACCTCGACATATGCCACTCTCCAGCTGATCCCTCACAATCAAGTCTTCGCTTCTGAGGCCCGGCACATGAGAGGCCAAATGGAGTCCGTGGTAGGGCCCTTTGGCCCTTCAAGATCAACCGTGCTGATTGGTTCTGGCTGTGATCTTGCTCGGTCGAAGCTGGCCCTAGTCGCGCTCGGCGCGCTTGATGCCAGGAGTATTCGGGTCAGTAGCAGCGGCAGCCGCACAGTGCTCGGAGATGCGATGGGTAGTCGTACGCAGCTGTACTCCATCGTCACGGCTGCAACTGTGCTACTCACCACGCTGTTCCTGGATCCGACGCTCGGGACCTTCCCGATGGCAGCGCTAGGCGCCGTCGTGGTTTTCGCCGCGCTCAAGTTGATTGACTTCGCCGAATTTCGGCGGATCGCCCGATTCCGGCGCAGTGAACTGCTACTGGCGCTGGCCACCACGGCTGCGGTGTTGATCTTCGACGTGCTGTACGGGATTGCGGTAGCCGTAGCGTTGTCGATTCTCGACCTGCTGCGTCGCATCGCTCGGCCACATGATGGCATCCTGGGCTTCGTTCCGGGGCTGGCCGGCATGCACGACATCGATCACTACGCCACCGGCCGGCAGGTCCCCGCCCTCTTGGTGTGCCGCTACGACGCACCGCTGTTCTTCGCCAATGCCGAAGACTTCAAGCGCCGGGCACTGGCTTCGGTCGACAATGCGGATCCTCCGGTCGAGTGGTTCCTGTTGAACGCAGCGGCCAACACCGAAGTCGATCTGACAGCAGTTGACGTCCTGGACGAGGTGCGCAGGACGCTGGCCGATCGAGGCATTGTCTTCGCTCTCGCAGGCGTGAAGTACGACCTGCGCGAGATGTTGGCCCCGGCCGGCTTCATCGACCGGGTCGGTGAAGGCCGGATATTCGCCAACGCTGCCCACGGCGGTCGACGCGTACCAGCGGTGGTACGCCGACCATCACGGGCGCATTAGCTCCTCGGGGATCGGTCCCGCCGAATGCTCCACGACTGCTCGCTGTGATAAGAGCCCAAAACGAGCAGGGCTGCCCTCAGCAAGGATCGTTCCAATTTCCGCAGCGACGTCACCACTTCTGTGAATGACATCGATTCTCAGACCCGGGTGGGCGCACTCGATGCGACTAATCGAGTCGATAAGTGCCTGCTCAAGATCCATTCGTGCGGGCGAACGTGCTGGTGAGCCCGCAGCCGACGGTGTAATGGTGACAACGCTGACTAGCGATCCACGTAGCGCCGCCTCTTCCGCCGCTGCCTCCAGTGCCCGGCGCCCGGTATGTCCCTCAGTCCAGCCCACGACGATCTTGTCGTAGTCCTCGCCAACAATCGGAGCTGGCCCGTTTACGGTGACGACGGGGCACCGTGCGTCTACCACTACGCGATCCTCCAACGGACCCAGAATCCCATGGTCGGCACGAGATCGCATGCATCAGAGCAGCGGCTGCCGACCCCAGGTATGGCGACCAGAGGATCGTTTTCGCGGCTGTGCGGGGAAACGACCCCTCACACCGCCACTGGAATAGCCCTTTTGGCGTCTGTGCGGCGAAACGGCCCGTCATCGGCTTCCCGAACTGGTTTCGGTTGGGTAGCGGATCCCGAGCTGACCGCGGATTTCGTTCATCACCTCCACGCCGGCCGCGATACAGCGGGCGGCCTCGGCCGCCTCGAAGTGCAGGGCGGCATGTCCGATCGCAGGCTCGCGGTATTCCAAGGTCCGTGTGCCCTCGCCGCTGCGGACGTCGAAGCCACCCGGCTGATAGAACGACCCGTCGATCTCAAGGTTGGCCTCGGTGCCGATAGCGCTGGCGCGGGTAGGTACAGGGGGCTCCCGGAAGCCGGTCAGGAAGTGCCATGACTTCTCCTACCTCTATCCGACGAATGTATCGGCTAGAGAGACGGAGGCGCCTCGCCGCGCCCGCCGTGGTCGTCCAGGGCGCGAGGACGCGTTTGAGGCGTGTCGCGTGGGGTAATTTTCATCGTCCGCGGCACCGGTCGCGGCTTTGTGTTTGGACTCCCTTCTGGAGGATGTATGAGCGAGAATCCCACTCCGGCACCCGCGGCCACACCACCTGAGCCCACTCCGACAGTGCCTGCGGCGAGCAGCCCTCCGAGCACCGAGTGGCCTGTGCTAGAGGAGGATGCGCCGTCAGCTGCGGCAGCATCCAGCTCATCCGCTTCGGCCGCGTCCCCTACCGCCGGACAGTCAAGCTTGAGCGCACCTAGAGGCCTGAAATACGCGGTCGACATCGTGTTTTGCATTGATGTGACGGGAAGCATGACGCCGATCATCGACCAGGTGAAGGCCAATGCCCTTCGTTTCTACGACGACGTCCAATCGAATTTGACGGCCAAGGGTAAGAACGTTGATCAGCTTCGGGTACGCGTCATCGCGTTCCGCGATTTTGCGGCCGACGGTGCTGCGGCGCTCGACGAGTCACCGTTCTTCACTTTGCCTGATGATCGGGCTAGCTTCTCGGAGTTCGTCGATGGCCTTGTCGCCGAGGGTGGTGGCGATGCTCCGGAGTCCGGATTGGAAGCGGTAGCGGTGGCGATTGACTCACCCTGGACCACGACCGGGGACCGCCGGCGACAAGTGATCGTCGTGTGGACCGACCAGCCCGCTCAGCCACTCAACCCTTCGGTGCTGCCTGCCGACCTCGCCTCACGCGTTCCTCCGGACTTCAGCGCGTTGACCGACGCCTGGGAGGACGAGCAGGGCCGGATGGGTTCCAGCTCCAAGCGACTGATCCTGTTCGCACCTGACGGCCCGGGATGGAGCGACATTTCGGGTGTCTGGGAGAACGTGGTGCATCATCCGTCTCAGGCCGGCGGTGGCCTATCCGAGGTTGACTACGGAACGATTATCGACTCGATCGGTAATTCGGTGTGAACGAAAGCTCCAGTGCTTGGCCGGCCTCGGCGTCCGTCGCAACGCCGGGGCCAACCATCTCGTTCGCCTTCAATGTCGGCAAGATCCCGGATCAGGGTGAGGACTCTGACCCGATCCTGCGGGATGGGCCCGACCTAGGGCTGCTCGGCGTTTTCGATGGCATGGGGGGAGCGGGTGGCACGGTGTACGAGACGCCGGAGGGGCGGCGAACCGGGGCATACCTGGCTTCGCGGATTGCTCGAGATGTAGTCGAGCGAAAGATGCTCGACTTGCTCGAGCCTGACTGGCACCTTAACGGCGAAGCCGCCGCCAGCGATCTTCGGCACGCGGTTCGGCAGGCGCTGAAGGACCGACTGCAAGAACTCAATCCGGCGCCGAGTAGTTTGCGCTCGCGCCTAATACGTGCCCTTCCCACCACCATGGCGCTTATCGCCCTACAGCGGACGCAGCCGGGCAGTCCTGTTTGGGCAGGCCACATCTTCTGGGCGGGCGACTCGCGGGCTTATGTCTTCGAGTCGAGTGGTGCACGTCAGCTCACCACCGACGACCTGCGCGACCCTGGCGACGCGCTAGCGAACCTCCGTCGCGACTCGGTGGTTAGCAACGCGATGTCGGCCGACACCGAGTTCCACATCAATTACCGCCGGGTGGAGCTGCGGGCTCCCTTTCTGGCTGTTTGTGCCACCGATGGATGCTTTGGATACCTGCCTACGCCGATGCACTTTGAGCATCTAGTGCTGGGTTGCTTACTGGAGGCGCGTAATACCGCAGCGTGGTCGTCGGCGGTACAAGAGAAGATTGCTGCGGTCACAGGTGACGATGCAGCCATGTCGACGCTCGGCGTGGGCGCCGACTTCAAAGTATTTCAGAAGCTGTTCGCACCCCGGGTCGCTGAGCTTGCCTCCGAGTTCATTGAACCGCTCGATGAGGTGAGTGACGCAGTCACCCGACTTGAACACGAGCTCGAGGGTCTGCGGTCACGCAAGCTCAACGAAATGACAGAAAAGTGGAATCGCTACAAGTCGGCGTACGAGCGTTATCTACGAGCAGAGGCAGTCCTGGAAGACGAGGAATTCCTCGGCAGCGAAGATCTGGCGCAGATCGAGCCGATCCATGGAAGCGACTCAGACACTATGGGTACGTCGACGGATGAAGCAGAGGCAAGCGACGGCGACGTCAATAGCGAAGAGCTCTCTCCGGAGGAACCGCCCGAGCCGCTCGATGACTCCACGCCGGAACGCAATGAAGGAGCGTCGTCATGAAAGCCGGCGATGTTCTCAATGGCTACACAATCCTTGAGGACTTCAAGGTCGTTGGTGCTGGCCTGAGCAAGTGGACTTTCGCCGAGCGAGGGGGGCGGCAGTACTTCATCAAGGAATTCCTGAGCCCGACCTATCCAGAAGATGACGCACCCGGCAGTGAAAAGATCAAGGCGAAAAAGCGCGCCAGGTGTGCCGCATTTGAAGCCCATCACAGAGGCATCCAACGCGCCCTGGCTCCGCTTTCGGCGTACGGAGGAAACCTCATCGTCACGCTGGACTTCTTTCGCTGGGGGGCTAAGTACTACAAGGTCACCGAGAAGGTCGACGCGGAGGGTATGAGTACGGCCGACATCTCAGCCCTTGGTTTGCGCGTTCAGCTGGTCTTGATGAAAACCGTGGCGCACAGTCTGAAGATCCTTCACGATCTGAAGATCGTCCACGGTGACCTTAAGCCGAGCAATGTCTTGATCAAGCGCACCGAGTTGGGTTACACCACGAAGCTAATCGACTTCGATAACGCCTACATCGCCGGGCGGCCTCCACCGCCGGAAGAGATCGTCGGCACGATCAACTATTACTCACCCGAGTTGCTCGGCTATATCCAAGAAGCTGGGGTTCCTGCGAGCGAACTCGGAGTCGCCTCCGACATCTTCGCTCTCGGCTTGATTTATACCGAGTACGTGACTGGAGCGCCTCCGGCCTTCGACGTCGGCAGATATCACGAACCAGCGGTGGCGGTCAGGAACCGCGAGACGCTCCGCATTCCTCGGGATGAGGTACCCACCCAACTCGCCGACCTAATTGATGCCATGCTGGCGCCGGAACCGGTGCAACGGCCCACGATCGGTCATGTGCACGCCACCTTAATGAGCATGCGGCCGGTAACGCAGGACGAGGTCGCCCCGCCGCCGTCCAGCGCCCTTCGCGGTAAAGGTCTTCGCACCACAGTTCAACCGCGCCCGACCGCCGAGCCGCGTCTTAGGGGGCGTCTGGTCGGCAAGCTGGTGCGCAAACGAACTGATCCACCGACATGATCAACACGCTCTGGCGGTGTCCTGTCTGTGAAGGTGTAAACCGCGGCGGCAGGACATGCGCAGCATGTGGTGCCGTTGTCCCCTACGGCGAACCACTCCGGACAGCGGTAAGGACGAAACTTCCAAGCACAGTGGAACCGGCGCCTGCCCCAGTCCCTCCAACTCCAAGCCGGCGCGAGCTATGGGAAATGCCGACGCCTGAAGAGCTGAGCCATGTCGACTCTGACCACCTTTTGACGTCGCCCAATGATTTTAAGGTGACCCCCCTGCCGGGGGGATGTCTAGTTTCCTTTGTGCCGCGTCAGTACCGCCAACGGTCCTGGGAATGGGAGTAGGTCGGGCCTAAAGATTCGAGCAAAGCGCCTTGAAACCGTACCCATGCCGTTGCCGCCGGAGGGTGGTCACAGTCGCTGGCGAAGCTGATGCGCGGCCCCCTTGCACCTTTCACTACTCTCGCAACATTGACATGTCGAGCATGGTGGGCTTCTGTTAGCAGAGCCCAGCCGATACAGAACCGAAGGCAGCGATGAACAACGAGGCCGACCTACATGAGGCGTTGAACAGGGTTGTCCTGGCTGACCGCCAGCTCTCGGACGTATTGACCGAGATCACGAGAATCGCTCGTCGCGCGATGCCCAGCGTTGAGGCGGCCTCGATCACATTGATCAAGGGCGAAGAGCCGTTCACAGCTGCGTACGACGGGCAGATGGCTTTGGATGCCGACGAGTTGCAGTACGAACGCGGTTATGGACCTTGTATGGATGCCGGCAGGGCCGGCCAGATCTTGCTTGTTGACGACATGCGGACCGACCAGCGCTGGCCAGACTATGCCCAGCAGGCGGCCGCGAACGGAGTGCTTAGTTCGCTGTCTGTGCCGCTGCCTTTCCAAGGCCTGACAATCGGGGCCTTGAACACCTACGCTCGGCAGCCGCGCGTCTTCGACGACAGCGATGTTGAGCTAGCCGAAGAGGTAGCTGCTTGGGTGGCCGTCGCGGTCGGCAACGCGGAAGCATCAGCCCGGACCAGCCAAGATCTTGCTGAGCTACGCACGGTGATGATGTCTCGCGCCTTCATCGAACAGGCCAAAGGCATGTTGATGGAGCGGCACAAGATCAAAGAGGACGAGGCGTTCACAGTCCTCACCCGCACCTCACAGCAAACCAATACAAAGCTCCGCGACGTAGCCGCAGAACTGGTCCGAACCGGCACGCTACCCAGTTGAGTTTGATGCGCCGGTAGTTGAGAACTATCCGGCACGTACCACAAATTCACGGGGCTCCATCTCTAGGGGGGCGCTGTTTCGACGCTCAGAACGGTGTAGACTGGTGGTCGAACCGCTAGTCTAGGATTTAGTGCTCTGGAGATGCCGAATGCGGATCTTGATTGTTGGCGCAGGGATCGCGGGACCGACGCTTGCCTACTGGTTGCTGCACGCCGGACATGAGCCCACGCTGGTGGAGCGGGCACCCCAGCTTCGCCGTGGCGGCTACCTGGTCGATTTCTGGGGGGCGGGCTTCGAGGTAGCCGATCAGATGGGCATCGTTCCTGAACTGAGGCGCCGTGGTTACGTCCTTACCGAGGCGCGTGCCGTCGACCGCAATGGGCATCGTGTCGCCTCGTTCAAGCCATCGGCGATCATGGGGCCGACCGAGCGGTACGTCAGCATTGCCCGGTCCGATCTGGCTGCCGTCATTTACGGCGCCCTTGACGGCGGCGCTGAGTTGATCTTGAACGACACTGTCCAGGCGCTCATCGACGAGGGCGATCGGGTTCGAGTCAGGTTCGAAAGCGGACAAACCTGTCACTTCGATCTGGTCGTCGGTGCAGACGGATTGCACTCACAGATACGCCAGTTGGTCTTCGGTTCGGACGAGCAGTTCGAGAAGTACCTGAACATCGTGGTCTCGGTGTTCGACATCGAGAACTACCGCGCACGTGACGAACTCATCGCCATGATGCACGCCGAGGTCGGCTTCCAGGCGGTCCGGCTCTCGCTGCGGAACGACGTCACCATGGTGATCTTGACGGTTCGGCACGACGGCAAGGTGCCGACTGACAGCGTGGCGGAGCAGCAAGCCCTGCTACGCGACCGGCTGGCTGGCGCCGGTTGGGAGATACCAGCGATCCTCGATGCAATGCCACAGGCGAGGACGTTCTATTTCGACTCGGTGAGCCAGATCCGCATGCCCTCCTGGACGCGCGGTCGGGTGGCATTGGTAGGGGACGCAGCTGCCTGCCCATCGCTGCTGGCCGGTCAGGGTTCCGCACTGGCGATGGTGGAGTCCTATGTACTTGCGGCGGAACTGAGCCGCGCACGCGATCACCGCCAAGCGTTCTCCCGCTACGAGGAGCGGCTGGCGCCGTTGCTCCGCTCCAAGCAGGATGCCGCAGTGGGCCTCGGTCCGGCGTTCGCGCCGACGAGCAAGTTCCAACTTCTGCTGCGGAACACGATCATGAGGTTGATGGCACTGCCGAAGGTTGCGGATTTGGCCATGGGCAAGAGCTTCCACGATGCCGTCGAACTACCGGCATTCAGCGCTGCTTGAGCCGCCCATCCCGAAATCCATGGTCCGACCACGGTTCGCCAGACTTCCTCAGAACCAGCAAGACGCGATTCTGCGCGCGGCGCTCGACGAGTTCGCCGCGCACAGCTTCCACGACGCCTCGTTGAACCGGGTGATCGAGGTTGCCCGGATCTCCAAGGGTTCGATGTATTACTACTTCGACGGCAAGGAAGACCTGTACGCGCATGTGGCCCGGGTGGAGTTCGAGCGGTTGTTCGCCGGCGTCGAGCCCTTACCGATTCCGGTTGCGGCCGATCCGGAGGTTTTCTGGTCCAGGTTGGAGAACTATTACCTGCAACTGATGACGGCGCTCGCCGCCCGCCCGCAACTGGCTAATCTGATCCGGAACTGGATCGCAGCGTCGGGGAACCCCGCCCTGCAGCAGGCGCAGCAGGGGCTGGAAGAGGCCGTCATGCCCTGGATCGAAAAGGTCCTCGCCTCCGGCCAAGACATCGGCGCAGTTCGCACCGATTTACCGCGCGGTCTGCTGATCGCCGTCGTTGCCGCGATGGGCCAGGCGATGGACACCTGGATGCTGACCCAGCAACCCGATGACGCGGATCTACCACGGCTGATAGGCCACCTGATCGGCATGATGCGCCGCGCATTGGAACCATGAACGGTTCCAGTGCAGCTATCGCGCACGGCTCTCCGATCTGGCGGTCGGTGGTCGGATTGCGCCGGTGATCATGATGGCCATCACGAGGAGGACGGCGACGGCGAGGACAGCGCGGAGCACGGTGAAATGGTCGCCGAGGAAGCCAATCAGCGGTGGTCCGGCTAAGAAGGCGCAGTATCCGATTGAGGCAATCACGCTGACCCGCGGTGCTGCCATCGCGGGTTCGTCCGCACCCGCGCTCATTCCGACCGGAAAGCCCAAGGCAAGGCCAACGCCCCACAGCACTGCGCCAACGAACGCGACGATGACATGAGAGCCGAAGACGAACAGCAGCACACCGACAAGGCAGATCACGGTGAGCACCCGGATGACGATCACTCGACCGTAGCGGTCGAGTGATCGTGGCCCGAACCATCGGCCAGCTGTCATTGCTGCCAGGAACGTGGCGAAGCCGAGCGTGCCCACGGTGGCAGTGGTGCCGTAGCCGTCGATAAGGGCAATGCCGATCCAGTCGTTGCCCACTCCCTCCGCGAACGCAAAGGCCAGCACGAACAGCCCGATCAATAAAGTCCGCGGTTCGCGCCAGGCGTGCAGCGCTTTACGGCCGGAGCTGCGCCGATCCGGTTTCGGATCTTCGGCTGCCTTGTCCTGTTCGACGTCATCGGGCAGGAATCCGCGTACGGCGAGCGGTACGCCCACGCCAACTAGCACCGCCACGGCTAACAGGTGAACTGTCACCGGCAGGCGCAGTGCCACCATTCCTGCACCGATCAACGCTCCGGCCACGGTCCCGACGCTGAAGCCGGCGTGAAATCGCGGCATGATCGCCCGTCCCAGGCTGCGTTCAGCCGCCGCGCCTTGGACATTCATCGCGACGTCCCATGACCCTAGTCCCAGCCCGAACAGGAATAGCCCGATCACCACCGGCACGACTCCCAGCAGGTAGCCGAGCGAAACCCCCGCCATGGCGGCGGCAGCCAGAAGTGCCGTGGTGCGGACGGTCCACCGGGAACCAAAGTGCCCGATGATCACCCCGGACAGCGGCAGCGCGATAACCGAACCTGCGGCGATCGCCAACAACACAAGGCCTAATCCGGACGGGTCGAGGTGGAGCCGGTCGCGAACTTGGGGGATGCGCGATGCCCAGCTGGCAAACGCGATCCCAGAAGCGATGAAGACGGCGTAGGTCGCAAGGACGGCTGAGCGGACCCTCGCGTTGATACCTTCGCTTGTCGCGGTCATGCGGCCAACTTTCCCTCATCAGCGGACTATGCCCAGGCTCGTGATCGGCAGAAATGTGGTCAACAAATACCCAGTCGATGGTGCAGCCAGTCTCCGGTCGCGTCGGCGTACCAGAGCTGATGGTCTCCTAGGTGGGGCGAGTGCTCAGGCACCGGGAGCTCCATTGACGTAGCGAAGTAGAGCCACAAAGTCGCGAGCCAGGCGTCGATGCTTCGCGGCGCCTCCGCCACTAACGGCGCAATCCGCGCCAACGCGTCGGTGATCAGGCGCAGTTCGTCCAGCTGCCAGGGTCGACGCGGAGGCGACCCCGTCGATGTACTTGAAACACAAGATCACCCACCGCACATCTGCGATGTCGTCGTCCACAGTCCACAGCAGCGCAGGAGCCGGCAGGTCGCTGGGTAAGGCACGCAGCTTGCGGATTTCTTCACGGTAGGCATCCGACAAGGCCCATCCGTATCGGGCGGCGTGCCGTCGCACGAACGGGCACCACCCGTCCGTCGCGGGTCAGGACCCTATCGGCAATCCACTCATGCGGCGCCGGCATGGGGTTTACTGTCGCACGTCCTGGTCACTCGGTTCGTCGGGTTGATCTGAGCCGATACATAGACGAGCGACGCTGCGGAGGGCCCATGACGGTTGGGACATATGACCTCGAATCAAGCGAAGAGGGCCGCGACGTCGCGGTATGAATTGATCAGCGCGGGGATGCCGGCTCGGATCTTGGAGTAGCTGGCGATTTCATCGGCAGTGACGGCCACTGGTTCGCTGTTGGCCTCCGATGGTGGTCCACTTAAGGCGGCCAACGCCGCGCTCAGGCTCGGCGCATTCCCGAGGGCGTACCAGCCTAGGGCTGCTGCGCCGAGCGCGGTCCCACCGGCATCGGCTTCGATGTACAAAGGTCGGCCGAGGATAGCAGCCATTACACGCTGCCAGAGCGCGGAACGAAATGGTCCGCCGGTGGCCCGGATTGACTGCACTGGTGATATCGCGTCAAGCGAGTTGACGATGATCGAGACTTGCAGACAGACACCCTCGACGGCGGCCCTGATGAAGTGGCTGCGCGCGTGGTGGTGTCGAACGCCCAGAAATGCACCGGTGATGTCGGGATCCCACAGCGGCGCTCGCTCGCTCAGCACGTAGGGCAGCATGATCAAGCCGTCGCTTCCGGGCGGAACCTGGGCAGCCAACGCCAGCACCTCGGCATCGGCGTGCCCTTCGAGGAGGAGGTCCGGCGCGAACGCCTCACCAGCCCATCGCAGCGTGATGCCGCCGTTGCTGACAGCACCGCCAAGAACCCAAAGGTCATCGGTGAGTGCGTAACAGAAAAGCCGCCCCGCAGGGTCAGCGCTTGGCGTGGGTACGGCCATGCGCACCGCGCCGCTGGTGCCAAGAGACAAGCCGGCGATCCCGGGCTCTATAGCACCGGTGCCCAGGTTTCCAAGTGGCCCGTCGGCAGCACCGACGGCAACCGGCAGATCCGCTGGCAACCCCGTCCCGAGCGCGGCCTGGGAAGTGAGCGCGAGCACCGTCGTTGTCGGGAGCACCCGTGGTAGCTGGTCTACCGTGATGCCGGCGAGTTCGAGCGAGTGCGGATCCCAGTCCATGCTCTGTAGGTCAAGAAGTCCGGTGGCCGATGCGCTGGACAGTTCAGTGATCAGCTGGCCGGTGAGATGCAGCAGGACGTAAGACTTCAGCCCGAGCCACCACCGCACACTAGCGGCGAGTTCCGGCTCGTGCCGTCCGAACCACATCAATTTGACCAGCGGGCTCATCGGGTGAACCGGGGTTCCGGTTCGCTCGAGGAGCTGCTGTGCCAACCCACGGCTTCGGAGCAGTCGGGCCTCTGCGGTGGCGCGAGAGTCCGCCCAGAGCACCAGTGGCGTAACTGGGCGCATCTGTTGATCAAGACCGATCAAGTCGTGCATCGCCGTGGAGATGGAGAGCGCCGTTATGTGCACGTTGCCTAGCGAAGTGACGCAGGCCTTGATCGCGTCGTCGATCGCGGCCAATACCGTCGCTGGATCCTGGACCTGCCAGCCGGCTTCGGGCTGCTGCAGCGGATACTCCCGCTGAGTCGAAGCCTGCTGCATGGATCCGTCCCCCGTTGCCGCCATATTGACCGGAAAAGCGACCACTTTGACCGCGGTAGTTCCTACGTCAAGGCCCAAGATGACCTCACCAGCGGAGTTCATGGCGCGGACGTTGTGATGGCCTCGGCTTGGCTAAGCACAGCTCGTACGAAATCCTCGTCCTTACCCAGGCCTGGTTCCAGCGTTTCGAGGACTGCTGGTACAGCAGCCGAGAGGTCACCGGAGTTTGCCGCCTGCCGCGCTGACGCGGCTCCTGGGTCTTTGATCGGTGCGCCCATCCCTCGTAAATGCAACACCCAGGCTGCGATTGTGGTTGCACAGCCGACAGGGATCCGGCCGGCAGCTCGCTCCCCTCTGATCGTCGGCAGCGTACGTACCACCAGCTTCTGTGAGCCGTCGGCAGCGATCCTGGCGAGCTGATCACGCATCCGGGGGTTAGTGAAGCGGGTGAGGAGTGCTTCTCGATAGGCGGCGACCTCGGTAGGCGCAAATTGCAAGTGGCGGCTGGCTTCGTCCCAGAACAGGTTCACCCACTGTCGGCAGGCCGGATCAGCGATGGCCTGATCGATGGTCTCGTGGCCTCGGATGCTGCCGGCGTAGGCGAGCATCGAGTGGGAGCCGTTCAGCAGCCACAGCTTGCGCTGCTCGAAGGGTTCTACATCGTCCACGATCAGGACGCCGGCGTCCTCCCATCGGGGCCGGCCATTGGGAAAGCGACCGGAGACGACCCATTCGCTGAAGGGCTCAGTCGGGACCGGGTAAGCGTCGGCATAGCCTTCCTGATCTTGTACGAGCCGTCGATCCTCATCTGTGGTCGCCGGTGTAATGCGATCAACCATGGAGGTAGCGAAGTCGACGTTGCGCTCAATCCAGTCCGGCAACGACCCATCCACGAGCGCCGCAAAGTCATTGACAACCGTCTTGGTGACGGGTCCGTTCTCGGGCAGGTTGTCACACGAGAGGATCGTGATCGAACCTCCGTTGGCGTTCCGCCTGGCTACCAAACCGGCGACGAGTCTGGCCGGTAGTGAGCTGACCGGCGTGCGGCTGTCGCTGCGTAGAGCTTCAAGGTCGGCAACGATCACGTCCCGATCTTGATCAAGCCGGCCCTCGGCATTGCGGATGTAGGCGGCTTCGGTGACGGTGATGGTGACCAGTGCGATCTGCGGCTCGCCGAGGTATTCCAGATAGGCTGTGTGATCGGCGGCCGCGTGCACGGCCGAGAGGCTGCCGATCAGTTCGAACCTATCCCCTTCGGCCCCACGCGTAATTAATGTGTAAAGCCCGTCCTGAGGTCTCAGTGCGTCTGCTGTGTCCGGGCGCCGGCCGGTGAAGCCGGCGATCCCCCATTGATCAGCGTCGGGTGCGTGCGCTGTGTACCACGCTTGGTGAGCTCGGTGGAAGTTGCCGAGGCCGAGATGAACAATCCGCACCGGTGCTGCTGCCGGCGCATCCGGGAGGGCGCGCGACAACCTCGGAACGGTGCTGTCTGGTGCAGGAGCGGAGGACATGGTTCCATCCTGCTTAGGGCGAACTCCGGCTGACAACTGGCCCGCCCAAAGGGCAACAATCTGGCGCTCTCCAGTAAGACATGACTAAATGGCATTAGAGCCAGCCGAGCAGCGCCTTTTCAGGAGTTGACATGCTTCGTCCCCAAGACACCAGTACCCGGGAACGCAAATGCCTCAACGGTCTGTGGCAGTTCGCCCTTGACCCGAGCGGCCACGGTCGAAACGATCGCTGGTTCGCCGGTCCATTGACCAATGCCCGAGAGATGGCTGTGCCGGCGAGCTTTAACGACATCGCTGCTGACGCAGCCGTGCGGGACTATTTCGGCGATGTCTGGTACCAGCGGATGTTGTGGGTGCCGCGGGGCTGGCAGGGACAGCGGATCGTGCTGCACTTCGAATCCGCAACACACCGTGCGACGGTCTGGGTTAACGAGACCGAGGTTGTTTCCCACGAGGGCGGCTACACGCCGTTCGAAGCGGACATCACTGATCATGTGCGGGCGGGTGAGCAGATCCGAATCACCGCCTTGATCAACAACATCCTGCATTGGCAGTCGATCCCGCCGGGTGTTATCGAGGACACTCCCGCAGGAAAGCGTCAGCGTTACTGGCACGACTTCTTCAACTACGCGGGCATTCACCGCAATGTCTGGCTTTACTCCACTAACCCCGCCCACCTCACCGACGTCACGATTACTACCGATCTTGATGCCAGCGACGGTGTGATCACGTATGCCGCCGAGGCCGAGAACGCTGATGCGCTTGAGACGAAGCTGATCTTGCGTGATGTCGATGGGAACCAGGTAGCGACTGGCACCGGAAGCAGTGGAACGCTCAACGTGGCCAATGTCCATAAGTGGGCTCCTGGCGACGGCTACCGTTATGATCTTGAGCTGCAGTTGCTGGATGGTGAGACCGTCGTGGACAGTTACCACCAAAGTGTCGGGGTACGCACCGTCAAGATCGATGGCATCCGTTTCCTGATCAACAACGAACCGTTCCACCTTACCGGCTTCGGCAAGCACGAGGACATACCAGTGATCGGCAAGGGCCACAACGACGCGTACCTGTTGCACGATTTCGAACTCCTCACCTGGATAGGTGCCAACTCGTTTCGCACCTCCCACTACCCCTACGCCGAAGACGTGATCGACTACGCCGACCGGCGAGGCATCGTCGTGATCGACGAGACCGCTGCGGTGGGTCTCAACATGGGCCTCGGGGGCGGCATCTTCGGATCCCAGGGCTACCCGACCTTCTCGCCCGATACCGTCAACGACGCCACCCGCGAGGTGCATGCCCAAGCCATTCGCGAACTGATCGCCCGTGACAAGAACCATCCGAGCGTTGTGTTGTGGAGTATCGCCAACGAGCCAGAGTCTGACACCGAAGGTGCGGAGAAGTATTTCCGACCGCTATTCGATGTCGCCCGGGAGGCTGATCCCACTCGTCCCGTCGGATTTGTCAACGTCATGCTGGCGCCATACGGCAAGTGCCGGGTCTCCCAATTTGGTGATGTGTTGATGTTGAACCGCTACTACGGCTGGTATGTCCAGACCGGGGACTCGGCAGCGGCCGAGCTGGCCTGGGAAGAGGAGCTAACTGGCTGGGCCAGTGAAGGCAAGCCAATCATCATCACCGAGTACGGCGCCGACACCTACCCCGGTTTGCACTCCGTCGTCGAAGGAAATCCGTGGAGCGAGGAATACCAAATCGAATACCTCGAGATGAACCATCGGGTATTTGACCGGATCGATGCCGTGGTCGGAGAGCAGATGTGGAACTTCGCCGACTTCACCACCACGTCAGGCATCATGCGTGTCGGCGGCAACAAGAAGGGTGCATTCACACGGGATCGTCAGCCGAAAGCAGCCGCACACTATCTGCGCAGTCGCTGGCGTAAAGATTTGTAGACGCCTGAGACGGGAGTACAACATTCAACTTAACCGGACTCTTTGACGCGCTCGACGATCAAGACGGAGAAGTGGCAAAACTTGGTTGCGCACGCCTTGTACGCACTCGCCGGCCGCGGAAATCAGCGACAGTGACAGGGACCCATTGCGACGGGGACTGCTGACTGCTTGACTATCAAGATCACTTTGGTTTCCGCACGCTCTGGTGAAGGAGGCCGCCATGACTCCACCCGTGGTCACATTGTTCGAAAAGTACGGTGCCGGAGCCCGCTCCATCGGTCCTCGGGTTGCAGATGCTTTAGGAGTGGCTTGGGTGGATCAGGCTTTCTCTTCGGCAGACATCGAGAGTGCCAAGTATCCGGGCGCCCCGCGAGAAGCGAGCGAATCGGGGAGTTTCTTGGCTCGATTCCTGGGCAGTTATGCGTCCAGCGCCACTGTTCTGGAC
>JBJMIR010000008.1:0-3422 GCA_045806785.1 Propionibacteriaceae bacterium
TTCGTGGTGGTGATCGGCACGAGTCATGACCCCTCAGATCGGTTGTGGGATATGTGCCCCGCTACGCTAACCGGAGATCAACAATCTCCGCGCCGAAATGACGTTGAATCCCGACATGCCATGGTCACCCGCTTTTGGCGGACGAGACGTACTGGCCGCGCACCCGGCCCCACGCTCCTTGGCGTTCTTTACCCACGAATTGGATCGTCCAGCTCACGCGCGTAATGCGGCGGATAAGCCTCTCAGCCAAAGGCCATTAACCGGCGGAGCATGGAGTAGCTCGGGTACTTCTCGGTCTTCACTTTGTCCAGCAGGACCGCGGCATATGCCGGGACATCCGGCGCGAGCAGCTCCTCGACCATATTCATCATGGTCACCGACGGGTGGCGGTCGGAGGCGATCTTCTCGAGGAGCAAGTCGACGACTTCACCCCGGACATCGACGCCTTCGCCGTTGCTCGCCATATCTGCCTCCTGCGATGTGCTGAGAGCCGATCCGGTCGTCTCCTAGTAGAGCATGGGCTTGTCAGACGCTGGCTCTCAGGAGGAATCTGTCCGCCGCTTGGTAAGGCAGCCCGCCTGGGTTCGTCCGGTTGGCATCATCTACGGCACTTGCGCCCCACCTTGGACGCTGTGTGTCTCGCACAGGGCGTACGCATTCGGGGACGGATACCACTCGGTCTCATCGAAGGGGATGTGTGTGGGAGCTGTGCCCTCGGTCAGCAGGCCGGTCGCCATCTCACTCGAGGCGTAAACGACACGTGGAACGCCGAGATCACCCGCTGCCTGCATGAGGTTGTGGGCGCTCAATACGTTGTTGTCAAAGACGTCGATCTGCGCCTGCCCGCTCGGGGCCGGGTTCGCCGCCAGATGACAGATGCCTTCGGGACGGAATTGGAAGAGCGCATCGTAGACCTTGCCCGCATCCGCCAGGTCTACCCGGCAGAACTCTCCTGGCAGCTCCAGCTCTGGTCGGCTGACGAGGTCGAAGTTCACGATCTCGTGGCCGACCTCGGCTAGGAGACGGACTACCCACTGTCCGGCCCGCCCCGTTCCTCCTGTCACGACAACTCGCATCTAGAGAACTCCCATCCATCGTCTTACAGTTTCTGGGCACGCCCGTCGGCGGGCCACAGACTCCCGAATCAAAATTCTCGGCGACCCGTGGGTGTGCGCTGCGAGGCTAGCAGGATTAGCGGGATGTGATCCGTCGGCTGATGCTCCCATCTTCACGGTCAGCGGGTGTTGCCCACGGGCACCGGGATCGTGCCGACGAGTCGTTCAGCGTCCGGCCGGGCGACGCCGGTCGGGCTCGACGAACTGGCCCAGCGCGGCAAGCTTCGGCGGGGTGGCGCTGCGGGCCCGGTCGGCCAGGATGGGGGGCTCGGTTAGGCCGGATGCGACGACGTTGACAGTGGTCGCAACGGCGATGGCCAGATCGAGTTCGATGCACCGGACTCGCCCGCGACCACACCCCACTGACGCGGCCGACAAGCGCATCAGCCTTAGAGGACGAAGGCCATCCCCCAATCGAGTGTGAATTCCTCCTCGAGACTTCCAATTTCGACTCCTGTACGCGGTTCGCTCGCCGCACTCCCGCAAACGGTCTTCTCAGTTCTTGATCTCAGTCGCCGACGTTCGCCGCCATCCAGCAGCGTCCCGTAGTTCACCTCTTGAGCTTAGAAATGCTGCCGCGGACAACTCGTACGCTGACTCACAAAGTTGGAGAGCGGACCCTGTGCTCGCAACCTCTGACTCCACGCCTGCGCCCGTAGTGAACATGCAGCAGCAAACTGCAGCAAGAAAGGCGCAATCTGGCGGTACTGGATGCGTCTATTCGCGACTGGCCAGGCATGAATGATGCTCAACGAGGCCCGCTCCGCCACTTTGCCAGCAGAGTGTCTCCATTCGGTTTAAGGGGAACATGGTGGCACCACGACTGAACGATCCTGGAAGCCTCGGCGCTCCGGGCCTAGCGATCGAGGTCCATCTGACGTCCCTCCGCACGAAGAGGTCGCTACCGCAGGGAGCAAATCGAACACCAGCCGCGCGCCGGGCCCTTTCCGGGCCCTAACCCAGAGCCAATGACGGTGCCTCGCGGTGCGAGAAGGTCAAACCGGCGGGCGCATCCGAGTCGGCTCTGGTGGGTGCGCAGATTCCTTCCAAGCTGGTCATCTGAGTTCGATCTTCTTGTTGCTCTACGACCGCCCGCTGTCGCTTCGTGACTTAGGTCTTTTGACAATCGTTTGTCTGCGACCGGTCGAGCGGTCCTGCCAAGCCGCTTGCCCGAACGGCCCCAGCGACTGCACCCATGGTGCGATCCACCAAAAGGAAGATGATCATGACACTCCAGCCAGGTGACAAGCTGATGTCGCTAACGGATGTCTCGGAAATGTTGGGCATCCCCGTTCACACCTTGTATCGCTGGCGGTACAAGGGCGACGGCCCCGTCGGCTACCGGGTGGGCCGCCATGTGCGGTACCGCCGAGAGACCGTTGAGCCTTGGCTGGAACAGCAGGTCGACCAACGTTGGTAATTGAGGCGCAAGAATCAGTCTCCGACGGGTCCATAGGGCCCTGAACCGAGCGCCGAGGCAGTCATGGCCTGAGTGATCTCGAGCACCTCGGCCCCCGGTCCGGTCGGGCGCTTCTTGCGACACCCTGTAGATGTCAGCGGGGGTGGGTGTCTGATAAGCCACATTCAAAGTGAGCCGAGCGCAGGTACGCGCGCTGGCTCGACCCTGATGGTCGTGACCTGTCAGGCGCGTACGTCAGCGACGCGAATCCGGTCACAGTGGGGCGTACGCCAGCCAATGGGTAGAGACGCGTCCCCACCGGCCGACCACGGCAACGTGAGTTGCTTCCTGATCAGCAAGCACATTAACGGCACCAAGATCGGTTTCATGCGGCTCGATGCCGTGCGAACCTCACAGGTGCAAGCCTGGGTCAGCGACCGATCCCAAGTTCTCTCACCTGGCACTCCGCGGCTTCTGGTGGCGCTTTTGCGGTCCATCTTCGCAGCCGTCCAAGATCGGCTCATGGCGTCCTGCCAGAGACGCGGCTTAGCATGCCGCGCTCCGAGCGAGAGCGAATTGTCCCGTTGTCCGAAGCCTGGCAGATGTGGCAGGCAAACGAGCACCGCTGGGTCGATCACGGCTACCTCATCGAATACCGCAAGCGCCACGCTCGAGGCTGTCTCTTAGTCGCCGAGACTTTCCAACAGTTCGGCGGCCCCGGCGCGATTCGAACGCGCGACACCCGCTTTAGGAGAGCGGTGCTCTATCCCTGAGCTACGGGGCCATCTGGTCGAGGGTACCGGTCGGCTCATGAATACCGCCACGCTGGCCACCCGCGCCAGATACGCGCCAGATACACCGCCAAATGATGGTCAGTGACGACCTATAACGCACACCGTTTCGGCTAG
>JBJMIR010000009.1:0-128418 GCA_045806785.1 Propionibacteriaceae bacterium
GCCAAAGTTGAGCTGGAATCGCCAGCGGACGGACCAGCTCCATCAGCAAATGACGACCGTGATCGGTCACTGGTCGATGTCAGCAACGACGCACTCGCCGCTGACTGGCTCCGCGACGAACTCGGCCGAGCTGAGCTGGCCGGGATTTTCCGCCGGGATGACCTGCTGGTGCACGCGCCACGGATGGGAGAAGACGGGTACATCCCGCCCGAGGACCTCGGACTAGTGGACGCCGGCCCGGCACAGCTGCGACCCATCACCACAACTCAGGTGAAGTCCCTGGTTAAGACCCGCTACCAGTGCTGGAAGACCGTGGGGCGCGGGGAGAACCGGCGAACCGTTGCGGCATTATTCCCACAGCAATCCGCCATATCCGCCTGTGAATCAGCCCGACTAAGGCGACTACGCACTACACCTGAAAGTGCTGCACGGGGTCACCTACACCCCCACAATACGACCGGACGGGACGATTCTTGACCTACCTGGCTACGACCTCGTCACCCGATTGCTGTACCTGCCCGACCAAAAACTGGTCATGCCACCTATACCAGACCGGCCCACACAAGACCAGATCTGGCAGGCCGTCCGGACCATCCTGCAGCCCATCGAGGAATTCCCCTTCGTCACAGATGACGACCGGGCCACTTGGATCGGGCTGGCTTTCACCCCGATACTGCGGCCACTGCTCCCCGGTCCCTATCAGCTCGGGGTCATCACCGCCACCAACCCAGGCAGCGGCAAAACAAAACTCGCCAGCATGATCACGACCCTGCACGGCGGAGTAGTTCGCAGCGAAATGCCCAGGGATGCCGATGAGCTACGCAAGTCCATCACCGCGGCGCTCGTCGATACCACGGCACCTGTCGTCGTCTTCGACAACCTAACCGGAGTCGTACGATCCTCCGTGCTCGAATCGCTGCTCACCGATAAGCCGTGGAGCGACCGCTGGCTCGGACAGAACCGACAGATCACCGTCGCTGTTTGACCCGTCCCTTGCAGCCAGCGATCCCAGGGCAGCAGCTATTAACGAAGCGACGACTAAGCTCAACTGCGTTATCAAGCAAGCTGTCGCCGATTCGCAGGCTATCTATGCCAACATCTACTACGTTGACGTGACCGACGAGTTTGCGGGACACGGCATTGGCTGCACTTCTTCCTCTGATTGCCTCTTCATTAACGCGCCGGTGCCGGGCAATACAGAGGCTTTTCACCCGAATGACAAGGGCTACGCTGCCTATGCCAAAGCCATTTCTGCCGCACTGCCACCCGGATGGTTAGACAAATCGTCGACCTAAGGTCACCGCAAGTCAGGGCTGTGAGCCACTCGCAGGGCGCAGATCACCCGCTCGATCCAGCGTTGCTTACCGTCAGCACCGCGTACCCGCCCGAACCATTCTTGCCGTTCTTTCACCCACCAACCGAGCTGCCCGGCTGGCGACCACGTGGCCGTCTCCACAGGGACTGGTGGATCGACAACTCGGCGGTCTGCTTCGCTGTATTTGGCCGGATCGAGATCCATAACCTATTAGAACATCGGTGCTATTCAAGTGGAAGAGTGCCACGCCACCGAGCACAGAGCCCCGACAGCCGCATATCAGGCTGCCCGGACCCTCGCTCCTCTTGCTGTGCTAGATGGCGATGAACAACTGTGGCAAGTCGAGGATCTCGGCCCACCTCGCTTCATGCTTGGCTCTGCGCTCTGTCTCGGCGTCAACCTCATCCTTGAGCTGCGCGAGCAGTGCAGCCCGGTCGGCAGCAGCGTGCTCGGCCGCCAGCTCCGGGCCGACGAAGCGCCCAAAACGGTTTTCCCCAACCCCACGGCGGGCCGTGGCCAGAATTTTCTTGACCTGAGCCGGACCATCCGGGAATGAACGAAATTTCCGCTCAGACGCCGATGTATAGGCTGACAAGGGTCGCCCCGGTCTGCCGGACGCGATCTAGAAGCGGATACGTTTCCGCCAGATCCCGCAGCTCGAAGGTGATCTGCAAATCTGCGTCAACCGCCGCGATCTCGCAGTCAGGGAAAGCAGTGCGAAGGGTGGTCTCGGAAACGTCGCGGACGACGATCTACCCCAGCCGCACAGCATTCATGGCGAGACCCTAACCCGAGTATGCGGGATTGTACTGAGAGCGCAGCGTAGGTTCGGCCCGCAGCGTCCGCCATCCAACCGAAGGAGCCCTATGACCGCGCCCGTGCCCAAGGAATCCCCCGCCCCACCCGACGAGGGTCTCACGGATCTCCTGAGCGAAATTCGCCTGCTGGTGCCCGGCACGCTGATACTAGTGGCCTTCCTGATAGCCCTGCCGTTCAATTCGGGCTATACCACGATCAGTCGGCTAGACAACGCGGTATACGTGGTGTTGTTCATTTGCGCGATGATCAGCCTGCTCATCTTCATCGCCCCGGCGGCCCAGCACCGGCTCATGAGCCCCCTGACCGACCGGGCGGCCTTCAAGCGCTCGGTCAACCGCCAGGTCATCATTGGGCTGATGCCGCTCTCGGCGGCCATTACCCTAGCCACGTACTTCGTGATCTCCGACGTGGTAAACCACCTGGTCGCCTGGATTGTGGCCGGCATCGTGGGGCTGGCCATTGCCGTCCTGTGGTGGATCATGCCATTGAGCAAACGCCAGCGCTGAACTCCCCTAGGGGCATGCAGTCAAGAAATTTGGCTGGACCGTCCATGTCAAGGCGAGCAGCCAGCAAGCCATCCAGGGCGGCTCATAAGTCTGGACGCGCGAGTGCTCAAGCAGTCTGGTTACGGCGCCGCCGAAGCAGCATAAATGAACCAATCGCCAGTCCTCCCAGCGCGACGACGGGAATGACGAAACGAGCCTTGCGCATAGTGCCCCCTCACTATCGGAGCGATGGAAAATCCACCGCTGCTGGCAACCTCAACCATCTTCCCCGGCCTGATGGGAGTTGTCTATCAAAAGGTCCCGGTGCCCAGAATTTTCTTCGCATGAAAACTTGACCAATTATGGCGTCAACGTATCTTGTCAGCCTCAGTGTGCGGCAAACAGTCTCCGCGTCGAGGTCCGGCGCCGATATGGGAGCGAGGCCAGTGATGCTCGTAGAAGGCACTCTCCCGGGCTCTCGTGCTAGGTCAGTGGAGGCTTGCCTTCAGTGCGATGACCAAGAGTCCGAGCAACGCACCGATTGCAGCACTCCCGACACTGCGCGTAGTGCTGAGTCCGCTGCGTCGGCCTGCAACGAAGCTGTAGATGGTCAACAACGCTGTGCAGGCGATCACTGCGGTCCAGGCCGCGGTATTGACTGTGCCGCCGACCAGCTGGACAACGATTAGGATGAGGGCAGGCACAACAGTCGCCGCCAGGATGGGCCAGGTCTCGGCCAACGATTCTCTCAGTACGCTCATCGGATGTTTGTGGTGCTTGACGGCGTCGCCGAGGGTCCGAGCATGCAGGTGGGCCAGCCAATAGATGAATGCGGTCCCGAAGACCGTCAGAACGAGCCGGGTCTCTTCAAAATGCCCCGCCGCCGAGGCGATAGCAGCAGCGGACACGACGGTGCCAGTAATCATGCCTTCGCCGTTGATCATTCCGAGCGGGTCGCGTTCAGTCTCCACATGCCGCATACGCTGGCTCTGATCCATGGTCATCGGCACTCACTCGATCTAACGCTCCCGAAAACAGGTCAAGCATCCCACTTATGTGCCCCAACTTCCATCTCACAAATCAGTCTGCACGCCCTCGCGGACGCGGTCGCTCGGCACAACGAGGTCGAGTTCGAACGCGGCGGTCTGCGCTTCAAGGTGCATGTGCCTGACGAGGTCGACTTCAAGCTGGACATCGAGATCGGCGAGGAAGAGCGCGAGCTGGAGATCGAGATCACGTGGTGATCAAGGCGAACGCGCGCCTGATAAGAGGAGGCTCCGCACGACCCTCGGAGCCTCCTCTAGTCTCTCCGCAGATGAAGCGCCACTGGTCACCATTGAGGCTTGACGCCGAGCTGCCTGACGCTAGCGGGCTTCCGGCCCAGGCCCCGACTCTGCGTCGAGTCGAGCTTCGGATGCGAGCTCTTCCTCCGCCTCGAGTTCAGCATCGAGCTCGGCTTCGGCGATGGCGAGATCGATCACAAAGCCGAGAGCGTCCGTGATCTTCCCAGCCGCTGACACCACTCGTGGCGTACCGACAATCGGGGCTATCGCGATCAAGAGACCTTGTACGTCCTCAACTGTCAGCCCCACTTCCGCGGACGGCTCTACATTCAACACATACGACGTGGCCGGGGCGTCGATTGCCACGAGTGCAGCTAGCCGAGCAAGCATGTGCTCGCGCGCGTCCAGGATGCCGCGGGCCACCGACACAGCGGTGATCTCGGCAAGGGTGCTGAGTACGGGTTGGTCTGTCACGGTGTACCTGCTCTCATGTGATTTGGGATGGACGGGCGCACGCACACGCTTCGCACGAGGCGCTAATGGAGTTGCGCGCGGAACCTAGGTTTCTCAAAATGCTAAGACGTCGTCTGGGGCGTCTTAGCTGGCTCTGTGCTCTTCACGTCGGGCTGGCGCAGATACGAGGCGAGCGCCCAGATGATGAGGACGTCAATGCCGATGACCATGAGCGCCCACCAGGGCGAGTACGGCAGCCACACGAAGTTGATGATCGCCGATATCACCGCGATGACTATGCCCGCCATGCGAGCCCAGGTCTGACCTTGCAGCAGGGAGATGCCGGTTGCCAGCAACCCCAGGCCGACCAGCAAGTGAATCCAGCCCCATAGCGTGAGGTCAAAGGCGTAGATGTACTCCGGGAGGACCACGAGGTATTTGTCGTTCACGATGGCCGCGAGAGCCTCTACGCCCTGAAAAGCCCCGCCGATGATCATGAGCACACCGGCGAAAACGGCGATGCCATGAGCCACGGGACTGACAGGCTGGGTGTCTGCCATTGGTGTATTGCCTCCAATTCTAGGTTGATCCACCGCCAAGGGTGAATAGATACGCGCAGACTAGCGAGAAAATCGCGCTCTCGACGGAAATCTGTTGAACCGGAGCCTCTCGCACAGCCTTGAGTCGCTCAGCCTCTTGTTGGGGTCTTGATATGGGATGGCGCGGATGAGATAGCAGCTTCTGCTGCCCTTGTCGATCTTGCCTGGGTGGCGCTCGGCGCGTTGATCAACTGGACGCATAGAGCATGACGAGTTGATCTAGGCAGTGCCCATGATCATCTTGAATGCCAATGATCATGGAAAAGCACAGGCTCTGACCCGCCTGATCACTCGATTTCCCGATATAATTGATCACGGCGTGCCCCTCACGGGTACGGCGTCGACACCAGCGGCTGATCAACCCGTCTATCTGCATGCATACGCAGGTTATTGCACAGCCCTTTCGAACGCCGGGTCGCGCGGGCGCGCGGCCTCGGCTCTGGAATGCGATTCGGTCGAGAAGGGCTAGCTGGGAAGTTCTCGGTGGCGGACGACGAGACGGGCGATCGGGTTCAGCTGGGTGGTTCCGATTAGCGGGCTTTCGAGGGCCACATCTGCGTCGAGTCCGCTGGTGGTCGGTTGCGCCGGGGTGAGCGCGGTGCGGAAGTCATAAATCCAGGCCGTCCGCCGGGACCGTCAGCTGTCCCGGCGCGCCGTCCCGAGCAGTTCTCAAACGCCCCAAAGCGGCTGGGATTGAGCACGAATATGGCCGCCATGGCTTCGATGTCGGTATCGTTTCAGGCCCAACCCTCCCAGCACCAGGCGGACGATGAGCAGAAGCATGCCGCGATCCCTGACCAGAGCGGAACTTGACTTCCTGCTTCGCGTGGACAGCCCCACCATGGCCAACGCGATCGAGCGGTTTGGCGTGCGCGATCGGACCGAGGGCTTTTTCGGTGGCGACATCCAGTGCGCGTTCCCGGAACTCGGCAACATGGTGGGCCGGGCTCTGACTGTGACCATGTCGAATGCGCCCGGGCCGCTCGCCCAGCGGGAGGGCTACTGGCGAATGTGGCACGCCCTCGAGGAGATGGAGGGCCCAACGGTGCTGGTGATCGCGGATGTCAGCGGTGCACCGAGTCGGGTGGCCTACGCGGGTGAGATCATGTCCCGCCTTGCCGCCCGCCTCGGTGGGGTGGGTATGGTGACCGACGGAGCGCTGCGAGACGTGGCCGAAGTACGCGCTCTCGGCTTTCACTACTTCATGCGCTTTCCCGTGGTTTCGCACGCCAACTACGAGATTGTCTCGGTCGGCGATCCGGTCAACTTGGGTGGCCAGCGGGTGATGACGGGCGACCTGCTGCACGGTGATCAGAACGGGATCGTGCTGATTCCGTGGGAGACGATGGACCGGCTACCCAAGGAGGTAGCGAAAGTCCGGGAAATCGAGTCTGCAGATATGGAGTTCATCGACAGTCAGGAATTCAGCCTCACCGCCTACGAACAGCGAAAAGGTTATGGCTCCCGCGGGTAGCCGAGTCACGTAGCGGATTGAGCGCCCAATCTGCTGTTGGCTCCCCGCCGATGCTTGCTAAACCGGTATACGCAAAGCACTCTGGGCGACGATCGTCCCAGCCGTCACCGGCTAGCTCCCTTAGACTGAGCCGCCGAAATCTCGCCAGAACAGCCGGCCCTGTCACCTCATGACGCCACCGGTCGGCCACACATAGGCTTTATGGTGATCATGAAGATGGCGCGATCGCCCTCGTGCCGTCGGGACACCGAGAGGAGGTCGCGAGATGACGAGCGCTGATCTTGAGACCCGCTACCGCTCCTACCTTGACACCTTGAACGAACGACGCCTCGATGATCTTGTGCATTATGTGCAAGACGAATTGTCGTATAACGGTGAGACGATGACCCGCCGTCAGTACCAGGACTTGATCGCCGCCGACATCACAGCGATCCCCGACCTCATCTTCAACGCACAAATCCTCATCGCCAGCGCCGATCATGTGGCATGCCGCCTTGTCTTCAATTGCACACCGCAGCACGAATTTCTGGGGTTCTCACCGAACGGCGAACGGCTCTGCTTTGCCGAGCACGTGTTCTATCGCTTCCGTGACGGCCGCATCACAGCGGTATGGTCTCTGATCGACCGGCCGGCCATCGAAGCGCAGCTCCGTGCCTCAAACAAAATGGCCTCGACGGGTGTGCCATCGAAAGAGAGTATTTAGATCAATCAGTACTTGGTGCGGCGTCTTGCCAGGTGATGATTGATCGACCGCCGCAGCCACTCTTGACGAGAATTTCTCGACGATGGTTCGCGCTATCCGTAGAAAGGCTAAACGTAATGGAACACTTACTAGACCAGCTCAACGGGGCCATTGATGGGATCGCAAGCTGCCTGGCCGATCCAATCCATGACGAGTGGTTCCAGACCAGCAAGGCGACCCAAACACTCAAAGAGGCTGCCAGGCGGCTTAACGATATAGCCCACGGCATACAGATAGAGCGCGATCAGTACTTGGAGCTAATGTCGGAATAAAAGCAGCAGCCATCTATCCATCGGATAGACGCCGTTGCTGTCGTGGATTCTCCGTCTTTCGTCTCGGACGTGCTTAAAAGAAACCCGCGAAAATTCTGGGCTCCCCTCCGCTAGTTCTACCCGTGCGCGCGGAGTGCTATCAACGGCTCGAGCAAGCCGAATTCATGACCCCGTTCGGCTCGATACCTTGGAAGCCGAACCGGCACAAGATCAGCGGTGTACTGGACGCACTGCGCGCGATCACGCACTTGTCGGAGTCGTACAACCCTCCATGCTGGCTGCCCAGCGTCTCTGACAGCGACTCGATCATGATCGCCGCAACCAATGGGTTGCTCGATGTCCGCACTCGCGAGGTCCGATCGCTCACGCCGGGATTCTTCAACCTGGTTTCGGTGCCGTTCCCGTACGACCCGGACGCGCCGGCGCCCAGACGCTGGTTGGAATTCCTGCACCAGCTGTGGCCCAACGATGAGGAGCCAATTGAGGCGCTGCGGGATTGGTTCGGCTACGTCCTGAGCGGCAGGACCGACCTCCAGAAGATCTTCATGATCATCGGGCCGCTCCGGTCCGGCAAGGGAACGATCAGCCGCATCCTCACCGCCATGATCGGCAGGGCCATGTCGCCAATCCGACGCTGTCCAGCCTCGGCGCCGAGTTTGGTCTCGCGCCATTGCTCGGCAAGTCGCTGGCCGTGATCGGCGACGCTCGACTAGGCAGCAAGACCGACTCTCGGACGGTCATCGAACGACTGCTGTCGATTTCCGGTGAGGATGCCATCACCGTCAACCGTAAGTTCCGAGACCAGGTGAGCGTTCGGCTCCCAACCCGGTTCATGATCATCTCCAATGAGCTCCCAGCGTTCGGGGACTCGAGCGGAGCAATCGCCTCGAGGTTCGTCATCACCACACTGACCCGGTCATTCCTGGGCAAGGAAAACATCCACCTTGAGCAGGCGCTCCTAGCGGAGCTGCCCGGGATCCTGAATTGGGCGCTCGTCGGACTTGACCGGATTAGCCGACAACCGTTCACCGTGCCGGTATGTCGGCATTGACCTGAAAGCGCCTAACTGGAGCCGCAATGGATATCCAAGCGGTTGTTCAAGCGTTTCACGCGTTTCAGGACCCTCCCGTGAACCGCATGAAACGGATGAAACGCATAAAAGACTATTGCAGAGCCACAAAGACGAGTTTCTAGGACAGCAAGAGGGACGTTGCCCGGGGTGTCGCTGGCACATCGTCAAATGTCGGGCGGGAGCAAGAACCTCGTGAGTCCCGGCGAGAGCGCCGGTCCTCGTCCGCAGCGCTAACGATGTCGACGACGACGAGCGCTCCTGTGCGCGGATAGCGAAGCACGTGTCTCGAAGGCGGCTGCAGTCGATCGCCCGCGTTGGACTCCTAAGGCGGCTCCGGATAGGTGAAGTCGCGCCCAGGTGCTAGCCACCGCGAGTGCAGTGAGGCGTCGTAGATGTACCAATCAGAGGCGCGCGGGAACTCGGCGTCGGTGGTCTCAGTCAGCAACCAAGTCAAGAAGTCGACCGCCACCTCAACCGGAATCAGGTTGTGCTCGTTCTCGCGGAAGAACCCGGCCAGAGCCAAAACGCTCGGATCAGGTGCACGAAGGTCGGCTTGCATCCCCGTGTCGACCTCGCCCGGGATCGCCGACGCGACGAGTACCTCGGGCGCGAGCTCGAGCCGCAGGCTCGTCGTGACCGAGTGCTGGGCGTGCTTGGCCATCGCGTACATCGAGAGGCCTGGAAAGGTGGCATGCGCCGAACGCGTCGACACGCTGAGCACGCGCGCGCCGCTCGATAAGACGTCTCTCAGGCCAGTCGTGAGGAGCAGCGGCGCCTTGGCGTGCAGCGTCAGCACGGTGTCGATCTCGTCCTCCGTGCGCTCGTAGACCGGGCCGAGCGCTCCGACCGTGCCCGCGCAATGGACCAGGATGTCGATCCGCTCGCCCCTATTGAGGGCGACGTCATGAATCTGCACGAGCGCCCGTGCGATGCCCTCGCTCGTGCTCAGGTTTGCGGCCACCACGTCGAATCGGGCAGGCAGTGCGGCGTTGGCCGCCCAGCTCCCCAGATCGCGGGACACGCCCACCACGTGCCGGCCCTGCCCGGCCAGGCGCTCCGCGAGCGCACGTCCGATTCCGCTTCCCACCCCCGTGATTACCGCGGCGCCCTGTGTGACGCTCGAGCCGACGACCATACGCGCACGATATCCCCGCGCGCCGGTGCCCAAAATTTTTTGCGGTCAGCAACACCAATGCGCACGCGGCGCGCACGCGCACGGGCGTGCACACGCACGAGGCGATCGCGCAAGGAACCGGTGCCTTAAGTCCCACAGATTGCTTTGTCGAATTCTGACACTGCGGGAGAATTTATGGGCATACTGCCCTCTGAGGGTAGATAATCAATCGGTCAAAAGGTTCCCACTTCCCAGGTCGTCTGCAGTCGGGCGCGCCCTGAGACCGAAATCTACGAGACATCATTCGTATTTGCGTCCTGTGATGGACCGGCCCGGGCTCGTCAAAGCCATGGTCGATTTCCTTGAGCAAGGCAGTAGCGGGTGCTGACTTAAGGCGTAGTACGTCACGAAGGGGTCAGTGGTCACCGCCGATGAACAGTTGTTCGCTGTAGGCGATGGTGAAGAAGAACCCGCAGGCGATCGCTCCGACGAGTTGGACTTCCGGGAGTCCTTGCTCGTCGCTCAATACACACGCGGCGGTGCCCAGAATTTCTGGATCTGGGCAGCAACACCAATACGCAGGTCTGGCGCGTGTGCCACGCGGGATGCGAAGGTCACTCAGGACCCGCTACCGGCCAGAGATTGAAAGAAGATAAGGATCGACCGAAATACAACAGTAAGTCCGCCGAGTACGGCACGGACAGCGTTCGCCGCAGATTCGGGGTAGGCAATCAGATAGTAGAGCGCAAAGCCCACGACCAAGAAAATGATGAACCGCTTGACCCACGTCATGTCGGATTACGAATCGTTGCTGTAACGCCAGGCTATTCGAACACCTTGCCGCATGTACAGGTAGTGGCCAGCAATCGCGCGCGCCGGTGCCGAGAATTTTCTGACCTGGTCAGCAACGCCGATACACCGAGGACGAGCGCCAGCTAGAGGGTTCGCGAACTTTTTGTGCTGGTGTCAGTGCAGGCTTGCCTTCAGCGCGTCGACTGCATGGGAACGGTGAGAGCGGGAATGACGTTGGGTGCGAAGATCACGAGCACACCCAGCGCGAACAGCACGATCGTCACGCCGTAAGTTGCCAATCGGCGCCAGGGAAGAATTTTCTCAACGGCAATGAGACCGGCAACAACTGCCATCCAGATCGGGCTCATGATGCCCAGGGCGAAAAGGGATGCCATCAGTGCCCAACAGCAGCCGACACACCAAGCGCCATTCTTCAGCCCCATGCGAAGTGCGCCCGACCAGCCGTCGCGCCACGATCCGAGAAGGAACCCGAGCGGGCTGCGACATTTGCTCAGGCAAACGTGTTTCAGCGGCGTCAACTCATACGCTGCCGCAACCAAGAGCGTTGCTCCGGTCAAGTACCCTCCCGCGTGCTCCCAGGCGAAGTTGCCAGCGACGGCACGCACGACCATTCCGATTAAGAATGCGGCGGCTCCGGCGGCGGTCCATGTGATCAGATAACCGGCAACGAAGGCCGCGGACGCCAGCCGCTTACGGCTCATGCGCGAATACAACGCCACAGTAGGGGCGACCGACGGGAACATCATCGCGGCCATCATGACGACCCAGACACCCACGAACCAGCCGAAAGTCCCGAGATCGGTCCACGGCCCGTTGTCCATGCCGTGCATCTGCCGGATCGTCCACCACCAGCCAACCGCCGCGAGCACAAAGAGGATGCCTACGAGCCCCAATTGAGCGCGAGTGGCCGCGAACGCAGGACGAAGGCCCGCGTCGGCAACTGACGGCGCAGGCTCGACGTTGCTCATTCCGTTATGCGGCCCAGGAGAAATCGGACTTCGACAGTCCGGTCTTGCCCTCGTACTCAATGCCGTATGCGCTGATCCGGGACCGTTTCGCTTCAGCCATCGTCAGGTCCGAGCCAACTGGATGGAACATCCCGTTGAACTTCACCGGTTGGCCAGTTTCCACGCCGAATGGCACGATGTCTTCGATCTCGAAGTCGATCACGTCGCCGACGCGGACGCTGTGCCGCAGGCCTTCGTCGTTGACTTCGATCGGCGCGCGCTCAACCCCCAGCATCTGTCCGATCAGCGGAGCAAGCGCCGCGATCGGTCCACCCAATTGACCGCTGAAGACCTGAACCAGTTTGTCGAACTGGGCATCCGAAGCAGAGTCGCTGATGAAAACCCCGACCCGCCAGTTACCCTCGGTCATTACCTTGGGCGTATCAGCGATAACCGCGACTACGCAGCCACCGACGTCGGTGCCTTCAACTGAACCCTCACGAATGTTAAAAACCAGAGTCACTCGACAAAGTCGTAAGTGGCACCATGATCCAAAGACAAATTGCACGGGCACATCAGCTCGCACGAGCAAGTCTCGACGTAGGTCCCGTCCAAGTTCCAAGCCATCGAACCCTCCTACGCCAAGCCACTGTCTCCCTGATACCTACTAGTGTTCACCATCAAGTTATGTATGGCCGGACTGGGGGCGTCGTTGCCCGAACGCTATGCGATCTTCCCTTACGCGCACGCGGAAGCGGTCCTCGGCGATGACCTAGGTGAACGGGCCATCCCTGCCACGCGATGATGGCCGGTCAAAATTCGTGACTCTATGCAGTGATCGCTCATGCACCCGAAGTACTCTGGGATATTCCTTCCGGGCTATCCCTCTTGCCTTGTCTTCTTCCGGATCTCGCTTGTCGGTACTCTGGCGCACATTCCTCGCACAGCAGGTGGTTGTCGAGATAGAAAAACCCCCAAGGCGAATGGCTATCCCACTTGTGCCCGCAGTAGCAGCAGTGATCTCCGTCGTCGGGGTAGGAATTTTCAAGGTCGTCGAGGGTGATCACGATCGAACCTCTTTCTTGATCTTTTCTTCTCGGTCGACCAGGAGGATCTACTCGCAGGATGTAGGTTCAACAGGAGACGCCAGCTAGCTCCGGGTCCTGAGCCGCCGAGTAGCTGGAGTCCCCACAAGATCCAGTAGCGCGCAGACTTGGTTAAAAGTCCAGCTCATGGCAGGGATTTGTCCGAGAGCAGGAAGATTTACGGAAAATCTTCGCTGGATCCCGCGCGCTCCCGCGATTGGGCACACCCACGAGCTGGACCTCATTGAGCTGGCGTTCGGCCCCTGTGACCGACATGCCTGCTCAGACTCTGGGGATGATCTTGACGCGAGCCTCGTGCACCGCCTTGAGCCGCTCAGCCTCTTGCTGAGGATCTTGGTATGGGATGGCGCGGATGAGGTAGTGACGCCTGCCGTCCTTATCGATCTTGCTCGGGTGCCGCTCGATGACGATCTTGTCCACAAGCATCTCGGTCAGCGCGCGCCGATCAACAGCAGAAAGGTCCTCCCACGCCAGCGACGGGTCCGGCAGGTCGGGCATGGCTGCTTCACTGGTCAGACTCTTGTGCTTCCTATCGAGCCGATCAAGGGCTCTATCCATCTCCTTCGCCACCTCCCTGAACGTTTGGAGATCGACCTCCCTTCGCAGCTTCATCCTGAAGGCGTCTTTCTTCTGCCGCCGGAGTTCTGCGATCTCAGCGCTAATCTCGGGGATGCGCCTCAGCCGATCATCATCTGACTGCGCGATCTTCCGAGCGCGAGGGTTCCGCCACTGGTCGATCACGTAGCCCTCGATGTAAGCCTCCAGAGACTCGGCGACGATTCGCACCCGGGCCTCGCAGTCTGGGTTCTCGTCTTTCCGGCACCCCTAGCCGCGACCCTGCCTCGGCTGGAGGTAGCTGACCAATCGACCACCGCATGATCCGCAGTAGAGCAAGCCAGCGAGGGGATGGACACGCGGCCTGCCGGAGTTCGCGGGTCGGCGGCTTTCGTCCCCTAGCAACCCGACTAGTCGATCATGGGTGGCGCGGTCGATGATCGCTGGCCATATGGCCTCGCCGACGATCTCGCCGCGATGCTCTTTAAGGCCCGCAATCCGAGGGGACATCAGTACCCGCCGAATCATTGATCCGTGCCACAGAGCAGCGCCCTTGCGCTGGTCTGCGCGCTTGTCTTCGATGAGCAGGAGACGCCTGATGCCCAGAATTTTCTTGCTGTGAGCCGATGCCAATACGCACGCGGCCAGCCGCGGGCTAGGGACTCGATGTGTGCGCCCCGATGCCCAGAATTTTCTTGGGGTGGCGCGCGCTCGACTTGGCACCGGGGCGCGCGCTCGACTTGAGGACATTCGCGAGGGCATAATCAGGAACTCGGCGCCTTTCAAGAGCGCATAGACCGGGATGAAAGTGCGGCTATGTCAACTGAAAATGCTGAGCGCATGCAGCAAACCGACGATGCCTGGAACGGTCGGGACTGGGACGCGTTCGACATGCTCCACGACCCTGAGTGCGTTGTGTACTGGCCCGGCAGGGAAGCGGACCCAACTCAGGGTGGCCAAGATCACCGCGCCGAAGCGATCGCTTTCTGCGATGCGTTCCCTGACAACAAGGTCAAGAACCGCCCCTACGACGTTTTGTTCGGTCAGGGCGACTTCACGTGCTTCGTCACGCGGTTCACTGGCACGTTCACTGCCCCGATGAAGCAGCCGGACGGCAGTGTGATCGAGCCGACGGGAAAGTCGTTCGACGTGCTGTACTCCACCGCCGCGAAGTGGCGCGACGGCCGGATCATTGAGGAGTACTTGTTCTACGACAACGGAACGTTCCTCAGGCAAGTCGGCCTCGCCTGACCAACTGTCAGTGGCGCTACTCGGCGCAGCGCACACAGGAAAACATTCTGGGGACGGGTTCGACTGGCTCGGCATCCAGGACGTCGATGATCTTGATTTTGTTATCTTTATCGGCCTCGCCATAACTCCGGCGATCGGGGCGTGGCGTCTCACCGTAAAAGCATTCAGGCGACGCAACCTGGCCAAGGACAAGAAGCGGTAGCCGCTCAGGATTCACACCGAGGACAGACCCCAACGTTGGGAGCGGGCGACGAGGAGTTACTGACTAGGTCGAGAAATTTTGGGTTGGCGACCACGACGATCTGCTAGACAACCGGGGAAAGGCAAGCCCCAACCGCCCGAGCTACGGTCCCAACTGCCCCGATGAGCAGGGGACGCCTGATGCCCAGAATTTTCTTGCTGTGAGCCGATGCCAATACGCACGCGCCGCGCACGCACGCACGCACGAAGCTTGACGTGTGGTCCCGAGCTACGGTCCGAGCGCTGCTAATGCGGTGAGAGTGTGACAGGGTGCTGTACTACTGGTCTCTCATGGTCGTCTTGGCGATGGCGGCGATCGGTTGGATCTGGTTCATGGTGGGATTGTGCCTGCTGCTCGGCCGGGCCGAGGGGAGTCCGCCATGGCGGTCCGCGGTCACGGTCGTTCACCGCCCGGGGGCTCGTCCGGACCTGCCCGTCGTGCAGCGGCGGGCTGATCAGTGGTTGGCCGCGGGGACTTCGGCTCGGCCTTGGCGAAGTCGGCGGCCCGACGGGTCAGCAAGTAGCCCGCGACCAGGACCAGGATGATCATGGTCACCACACCGGTCTCGGTCGTCACGTACGCCATCATCGCCGGCGACGTCGTGACAGTAACGCCGGCGGCGGTCTCCATCAGATTGTCGAAGGCGCTGTGAGAAAGACTGACCGGCCAGATGCTTCCCGACCACAATCGCAACCACCCATACCAAACACCAGCCAAGGTCAGCGTGACCATCACCATCGGCACCACGATCCAGCGGTTTCCCGCGCTCTGGTACGTGGTGGCGATCAGCAGCAACGGCAGATGATAGATCGCATGGAAGAAACCGGTCACGAGCGCCGCACGCCGCCCCGAAGTGAGCTCAGCCACGCGAAACAGCAAGTAGCCGCGCCAGCCAATCTCCTCGCCAAGGAAGACCACCGCGAAAATGATCGTGGTTAGGGCGATTCTGAGAACGCCCCTGCCGAAGCCCGGAGGCAAGCCTGAAAATTGGACTACTCCAAAGGCGGCCGCGACGCCGAAGCTCACCGCAACGATTACCGCCGGCCCAACAACGGCAATCAGCAGACCCCGTCCCCTCCGCGGGTTGAATCCCACCCCCGCCCAAACCGCGCGTCGCTGACCACGCGGCACGGTGAAAGCGACGGTAAGTGCCACCGCGATCACCGGAAAAGCAATGGCGATCAGCGAGGTAATCCCGGCATGCGGCAGAGCAAGCGCAATGGCAAGCGTCAGCCCGTAGGTGATGCACAAGAACACCACAATCTGACGCAGCGGACGATACGTTCTGGGTGGTGCCGGCTCTTCAGCCGTTCGTCGCTGTTGCATCGGTTCTCCTCCGATTCGTGCTGCTGCTTCCCCGAATCAGGCGCTTGTGGTTGTGAATTACGCACGCGACACCCGCCGCACGCGAGCGCGCGCACGAGAGGCCATTAGTTAGAAGTCGGCACGCCCCCGCGCGGACCTAACGAGCACCTGGGCCACGAGCAGGTTGGGCACCCAGCACAGCCAGGCGATCACCGGGTAGGCGTCGGCATAGTCCAAACCGGCGACCGCCGAGAGGGGCATGTAAATTCGCAACATGACCGCTGCGAATGCCAAGGAAAATGATCGAATCATCCAACGCTGGTGAGTCAAGTAATCCTTCCGGCGAACCGCCAGCCAGGCCAGGGTCGTACAGGTGAGAAAGGCGATCGCTAAGCCGAGGAATCCAAATCCGGCCACCAATCCGCTTGCGCTGAACAAGGCGATTGAGCCGCCGGCAAGTCCCCCGATGAGGCAGGCCACCACATAAATCCGGCCCAGCGTCCGATGGACGATAGGGAACCGGTGACGCAGCGGCCGTAGGAACTGAAACGGCCCAGTAATCAATGCAATGCCGGCCGCGACGATATGGATCCGTAGCCCGAGGGCGCTCGGGAAGCGGTTCGACGCCACCTCCTCAGGTACCAAGGCGAAGCCGCTGGCAACAAGGAGGACCGCGTATGCCCCAATCAGCAGCGAAGGCACCGCCACCAAGACCCAACCGATCCGCCGAGCGACCGGTCGAGGTCGGCGAGCCGCCGGCCGCAACTCGATTGAGCTCCTATCAACGAGACTGTCGCTTACGAGACTCACCCTCCTCCGCGTGATTGATGTTGGTTCCAGACAACTCGAATGCACTACTACGCAGTCGCCGCACACGGTCACGAGCCATGCTGGCGGCAGGTCCCGCCAACCGCGTAAGGGTGAAACGAGGTCGTCTGAGCCGACGGATCCGTTGCGCGCGCACATTAAGCACAAGTCAGTCTGCGAATGATTCCCAGCCAGTGCGGATGCCTAAGCTCGCGGTCGAGGCGGCGAACGTAGTGCCGGGACAGCTGTTGGATACAGCCTTTCCAGTTAAATCCACCGAAGACCGGTTGTCAATCATGACCGCACACGGGCGCGCGGACCCTAGGCGCCAGAATTTTGCATCCATCGGGCGCGGAGATCTTGCAGAACATCGATATGTGGGCGCATACAACGAAAGGATTCAATGCACCCTAGCTTTTTGATCAATCTCGGGTGACAATCGCGGCGAAAGCACTCGCGAGTAGCGGGTTAACCCGACCTGAGGGCCGGGGTACCACTGAACGGGGCGGTGACCACCTTGAACAGTCAACCTCCATGAGAAAGATCTTGATCGGCTTCGCCGGTCTAGTCTTGGCTGCCAGTTTGGCAGCACCGGCACAGGCAACACCGGCACACGGCCAGGAGCCAAAGCTTGTGACCTGCAATACCGGGTTGACGTTCTTTGCCGATATCTATACCGATCGTGTGCTGATGGGTGAGGGCTACATCGTGACCACCGGGGCCGACGGCCACCAGTATCTAGTTGCTGTGCCGGGTTCCGCAGTCCGCGCGAAGCCGATCCGTTGCCGCCTCGCCGAGTGAGATTGCCGCGCACAACCGTGCCCGACCTTGCTCAGACTCTGGGGACGATCTTGACCCGAGCCCCATGCACGGCCTTGAGCCGTTCAGCCTCTTGTTGAGGATCTTGGTATGGGATGGCACGGATGAGGTAGTGGCGCCTGCCGTCCCTGTCAATCTTGTGAGGATGCGGAGCGATGACGATCTTGTCGACCAGCATCTCGGTCAGCGCGCCTGTCCTCTAGTGACAGATCCTCCCAGCATCCACCCGTGGAAGTCCAGGTCGCCATGTGGTCAGCGGGGAACGGGTGAAAGAACGGCAGGAATGGTTGGCTTCACTGCGCGTCGCGTGTGTATCAGGGCAAGAAAAAAATTCTAGGCACCGGCGGGCGCACTCCCAGGGCAGTGCTGGATTCTGCCTAGAGTTCCGTGCGTGGACTACCGGCACCATCTCCGCGCTGTCGTTGCGGCGAGTGCGGCTCCGTATGGCTACACCCTGACGCTGTGGACGGCTGGGGCGGTGACCACTCATGCCCAGGGGCTGCCTTCGGCGCTGGACGCGCTGCTGCTGCTTGCCGGAGCGGTCACCGGCTTCGCGGCGGTGGCGGCGTTCGCGTACGGCGGCATCACCGGAGCATTTGCGCCGGGGACGCGAGGCGAGATCCGGGTCTGGGGCGGCCTCCATCTGCCGTCGGTCGGGTCGAGCATCTTTCTGGTGTGGGTCGTGACCCAGGTTGCGCACGGGCATCCCGCCTGGCTGCTCGTCGGGTTCACCGCCACATCGACATACCTGCTCGTCATCGGACTGCAGTTCTGGCTGGCTACCCATCGCGGTCACGTGCCGGAGCCCCAGGACTCCGACGATCCCCCTGGCTAACCCCGCAGGGCCTGGTATGGCGCACACGCCATACCAGGTTCAGGTAGAACCAGCCAAGGGCGGAGCTGAGTCACGGGTTCGATTCCTTCCTTCCTGGCGTGCTAGTCCGGCGAGTACGTCTCAACGAGCCCCAAGGAGATGCCGTAGAGAACCGTCGCGACGGCACTGAGCAGCACCACGAGCAGAAGGGCGATCCCGATCGTCCAGCCCACTGTCTTCACGGTCATGATCGTTGCAGCTGGCTCGCTCACCGTAACTCGATTCCGTTCTTCCGGTTGAAGTTCCGGGCCGCGAACCAGGCGTGGACCATCGCGCCGACCCAGACCAGTAGCAGGAAGATCAGGTAGAACCGAGCCGACTGGATCAGCCCCGCGAAGGGGGAGGCCGCCGCCGCCGGGCCCTCGTCCAGTGGGACATCCCCCGGTGGTATGCCCTCCGATGGCACGCCGTCCAGTGGTGCGCCCTGTCCGAGGCTGGTCAGGTCTGGGATGAGGAAGGTGAACAAGATCAGCCAGAAGGGGATCGTCCAGGCGACCACGAAGATCAACCCCAGCACGACCGCGTTCGCGTAGAGCTGGCCGAAGCCCGGGATGATCATAGAAGCACCGACGGCGATCCCCGGCGTCTTGGCCACCAGGGTCCGTGTCGTCGCTGGCTTCTGGTCCGTCACCGCGAGGGTCTCTGTCGGTGTTGTCGTCGAAGTCACTGGCCGGAATATACCGGGTCCCTATCCCTGGTGCGGCTACTGGCTGGCGTAAAACGCTCGCGTGATCATAAGCTCACAACCTTCCCACAGTGATCCCACAGCGGACGCACATCACGCAATGAGACGGTATGGGTCAGCTTGGGTCTGACAGTCGCAGTCTTTGGGGCAACCGCGCCCTTGATCAACTAAGTAAGCAAGATCAACTAAGTCCGCCGACACTGCAGCGCGGGCCAGCCTCACCACAACAGGAGCCACCAATGACCACACCCTCCGCTTTGCCTGGGACCCCAGGGCCGTATACGCCTGGGCCGCCGCGACCGTATATGCCTGGGTCTACGGGGCCGTATGTGCACCCCCCGTACGGCCAGCCACCACAGCCCCCGAAGAAGCGGCGGACGTGGCTGATCGTGCTGCTGGTCATCTTGGCTGTCATGCTGGTCGGGATCGT
Organism: Propionibacteriaceae bacterium; assembly: GCA_045806785.1. Classification (GTDB taxonomy): domain Bacteria; phylum Actinomycetota; class Actinomycetes; order Propionibacteriales; family Propionibacteriaceae; genus Microlunatus. The sequence goes on from JBJMIR010000009.1 coordinate 19,462, forward strand.
CGGTTGTGCGGCTCTCGTCAGCACGGCTGGCAAGGCCATCGATGAGGTCTCCACCGAGGCATCGCAGTCACAGCAAGCGGAGGTCGACAGAAATGCCCCTCGGGAGGTCACGCCGGGCAAGGCGTTCACCGTCGGCAAGCACCAGACGCTCGCAGGCTGGAAGGTGGAGCAGGAGAACTTCGGTGATGGGTTCAACGTCACCGGCAAGGTCAAGAACGTCAGCGACGAGACGTCGACCGCCTTTATCCACTTCAAGTTCATCGACAAGTCTGGAGAGGTTCTGGGCAACGTGGACTGCAACTCCGGTGACCTAGAGCCGGGCCAGACCCAAGCCCTCAACTGCATCCCAAACGGCAACTTCGGCAACTACACGAAGGCGACTGCAGAGGCCACCTTCTAGCGGGTGCCAAATGCCCAAGGCTCCGGGAGCGTCCACGGTGCGGCCCAGGGTCTTTGGCTCATGCATGGACGGTGCCAGATACGTGAAGCCCCGGGAGGAGCTGAAGAAGAAGTACGAGTTCGGGCGAATGGGGGCTGTGTCATGAGCGACCAGCCGATGGACTTCCGCGACTATCTGATCCGGCAGCAGCAGCAAGCTCGGCAGCAGTCCCAGATCGACAAGCTCTTCTGCAGTGACGAAGATCGCAACGCCGAGATCGCGCGGTGGATCGAGGACCAGGCGCACGACTCAGCCGAGGGAGCAGCCGCCGCAGCTACTGATGCTGAAGAGGCGTTCGTCAACGTGATCACCGAAGCCAAGGGCCTCCGTAAGAAGATCACCAGCGGCGTGGTCTCACCTGATGAGGCGCTACATGCGCTGGACAAGCTGCGACAGCGGCACAAGAAGATCGCTGCGCATGTCAAGTCCATCAAGACCGCGTACGACAGCGCTGTGAAGACCATCGACGATCCGGCGGCCAGGGTCGCTGAGCTGACCAACAAGTTCCCAAGCTTGCGAAGGTAGCGGTTCATGCCTGGCAGGAGAGTCAGCCACAGCGAAGCCAGGTGGGCGCTGCTGCCGCCGACAGTGATCCGGTGTAACGCCACCCGACCCAAGGGCAGCAGATGCAAGCGGGAGGCCGAGGACGGCGCTGTGGTCTGCGATCAGCACGGCGGCGCTGCGCCCAAGTCAGACGGCGCGCGGCGGAGCGGCTGATCATGACTGCCGACCAGGCGGCCAAAATGCTGGTGACGATGATGGAAGACAGCGAGGTGCCGTTCGGTGTCCGCGCGAAGATCGCCCAAGATCTCCTCGACCGCGCAGGTCTAATCGCGACGCAGGTCCACCAGATCGTCCCGACGACGGAGGACCCAGTCATGCGGTTCTTCGAGGGCATCTTCGACGACCCGAGCCACTTGGTATCCAGCACGCAACCCGATCCAATGCCAGCAATCGAGAGCTACGCAGCCAGCCGCCCTTGATCAGCATGACGCGGAGCCAGAGGAAATCTCGGAAGCCGAGATTGTCGAGCCACAAGGTGAGGCAGCCAACGACACACCGCCACGGATAGCAGAGATGATCAAGGCTGGCGCATTCGACCGCAAGCCAGGGCACTGATCAGTAAGGAGCAAGATCACCAATGCCCAACGTCAACCCGCAGGACGCGAGGATCTACAACCCAGCGCCGACGCTGTGGAAATACGACCCGCAGACCAATATCCTGTGGCTTAAGCTGACGGACGCCTCAAGCAACACCGCTTGGTTCCCGGTCCAGCTCAGTCGGTTCCCCCAGTCAGTCGACTACACGGGCGCAGCCTGATCATGCCGTTAGCCGATCCCTCTGCGACTGGATCTTGGCGAGCTGTGGTCACGGCAAGGCATGCTCGATCACAGTGTGGTGGAGATCCGCCTTCTGATCGCCCGCAACGAAATGGAGCCCGGCGCGCTGCTGTGCCGGGGCTCTGTTGTGGCCGGATTCGGGCGATGTGGTGTCTCCGCGCGGGGGATCACCACAAGCGCGCGCCCCGGCAGAAAACCAGGGGGAAGCCGGGGCGTGACTCAGATCCTTGATCTTGATGAGAGGGCCGACGACCCAGTCGGCAAACCGCACCGGCCCTCGCCATCAGGCTCTTTATTATGTTCTTGAGCCTTTCGATCAGCTCACTCTTACGCCATCTGGGCCGCTTGGCAATCCGCAGAACGCACCACTATTAGCCATAAAACGCCAACACTGGCTAAGGGAGGTCAAAAGTTTTCTCACACCTGTCCCCTGCATAAAGAAAATTCCGGAGCGCGCCCCGGGGCCTATTTAGTACCCGCGCTTACGAAGTACTGCGAGCATGGTCCTGATCATGATCTTGAAATCAAGCCACAGGGACCAATGCTTTACATACTCAAGGTCGAGCCGGGTGGCGTCGTCGGCGTCAAGGTCGGACCGTCCGCTCGTCTGCCAAAGACCAGTCAGGCCGGGCCGGACCTTCACTCGGTCCGCAGGGAGATGTGTCGCCTCATTCCTCAGGTGCGGACGTGGGCCGACGAGGGACATTGAGCCATTGAGAACGTTGAAGAGCTGCGGGAGTTCGTCGAGCGAGAACTCGCGCAAGACCCTGCCGACGAAGGTGATCCGAGGATCATAGCGAAACTTGAACAAGGCCCCATGACCATCGCTCAAGGCAACCAGATCCGCCTGGCGAGCCTCGGCGTCCAGCACCATGGTGCGGAACTTGGGCATGGTGAATGGCTTGCCGTCATGATCTTGATCGGTGGACGATCCCCACCACGGTCCTGCCCGGTCATGTCTTCGGCACAAGATCGCGAAGGGGGAACGCTTCGAAAAACTAGGCCAGGAAGTAATCGACGGGTACTTCGCGCACGAACTCACCATTTGGTAAGCGAACGTCCACGTGAGTGACCCCACTGAGAGGGCCAGCATGGATATTCGTAATGACGCCTTGGGTGCCCTGCCCATACATCTTCTTAGAAAGTAAGCGGTGCTCGACATACGCTCCCGTGAATACGATGGAGCCATCCGTCCTGAAGAGAAGTTCAGGACCATCCGCCGTCAGACTAGAGCGCCTGAACGCCAGAGTTCCGGGCTGACGGAGCGCTCTGGCGACCGAGCGTCTGCGGAACAGCAAGGACAAAATCCAGAGCAGCCGAGTGACCGGGCCATTCGGTATCTCGTCACAGTCCCGGTACCACTCCTCCGTGTACCGATCACGGTGTTGCTTGGGCAGAGAGGCCGCAACTCTCCACTCATGCTCACGGGCCATGTTGATCTTGACGAGTTGGATCACTGGGTCAGAGTGGGTTCGGGGAGGCGGCGCGTCAACCCCCTTCCCCGGCCATCGATGGCATCCGCCGGGCCTACAGGGCTCTGCGTCCCAAACGGCGAACCCCTGCGCCCCCGCATATGGGGAGGCGTCGTAGCGTTCGAGGATGCGCGGCAGACAGGGTGAGTGGCCACGGCGTGTCGGGTGGGGTAGGCCGGAATCGTGGGGATGGCCGGGTGAGCGCGGCTGGTACTACCCCGAATGGTCGGAACCAAGGTCGCAACCAGGGCAAACACAGGCGAAGTCCTGGTGCGGCACGGACGTGATTAACGGCCTGGTCGACGCCATCGACATGCACATCGAGAACACATGGCGGAGCCGCCAAAGCCCGCTCGTGATCGGCACCTGCCCGTTGGTCACAGACCTCGCCGTCGCCCAAGCGCTGAGCCGCCTCCCTTGCTGCCTCGTCATCTCCAAGCCAGAAAAATCCGATCCAGACGCCGTTCGGCACTTGATGGAACTCGGTCGGCCCGTCCACAAGGACCAGCTCGAACGCCTCAATCTCCTAGCGCTGCCAACCGAGGACGGCGCTCAGCCGATCGGCATCGTCGGCGACGGCGACTACCTGAACGACGAGGAATGGGTGCCGCAAGATGTCAACCTAGGCCCCATCCGCGTAACCGGCTGGCGCGGCCGGAATCAACCCTCCATACTCCACGCGAAGGTCGTGGTGTTCGCCTATGCGGGAGAGTTCCCCGACGCCGGTCCGGGGAGCACTGACTGGTTCGGCGTGATCCCTACCAGCGTGTGGTGGGGATCCGCCAACCTGACCTACCGGAGCCGCGAAAACCTTGAGTTCGCCACCTGGAGCAACGACCCCGAGCTGACACGCACCGCGTGGCACTTCATCGCCGACGTGATTGCGCTGAGTGAACCGCTGACCGACGTAACCGCGATGGTGCCCACCACGCCAGAGCTGGTCGATGCCGCTGATCCGTACGCGGGGTGGGAACCCTGACGAGGAAGATCTTCTCGCTATGCGGTATCCCGTCGACTACGACGAGGACGAGGACGACCCGTAGCGACGAAGATCAAAGTTTTGAGGGGAGCGCATCGATCGTGTGATGAGAGATGCGAAAGATCGCGGATGAGGAACTTGCTCGCTACGGACATCGAAGAATCGACCCCGGACTCACGTCCGCCTGCCTGCCTTGATTGCGGCTAGCTCGGTGCTGGCATTCGCCACCAATCGGCACACCGTCGCCGCTAAGTCGGAGTAGTGGCGGGGGGATACTGGCGTGGGCCGCCGTGGCCACATGACGACGACGGACTCTGGCTTGTCGGCTGCCTGTACCAGCCACACGCTCAGAATCGTGCCGTTGAGGATCTCACCGGATGCCAATTGCGTACGGTTAGTCACGGGTGATCAACTCCTAGCAGTTGATTGCCTAGCCGCTCGGTGTCTCAGCACTGGGCGGCGCTTGTCGATTTACAGGAAAATGCTGTACAGCAGGACGCTGTAATGTCAAGACGCCGAAGAGCAATAGCTAGCCGCTCGTGAGCGGTAACGTGCGGCGCGTGAGCGAGCCTCTGTCGGCCTACATGACGACCAGAGATATCGCGGCTTACCTGGGCGTCAAACCGTCCACAGTGACGGCGTACGTGGCCCGTGGCCAGTTTCCAGCACCGGATGCCGTCATAGGGTCGACAAAGCTCTGGAATCGCTCAACCGTCGAAGCATGGGCTGCCCGGCGTCCAAGGAAGGGCGGGCGACCATATTAGGGCACGATTAGGGCACGGAGCGTATTCGATCTTGCCGAGACTATCTCTGACAAGGATGAACTGTGGTCGGGGTGACAGGATTTGAACCTGCGACCTCTTCGTCCCGAAGCACGGTCGGTGAGTGGTCGAGGGGGAGAACTGAGCGTGAACCGGGTCCGTGGAGGTGCGCCTGAATGTACGGGTCGTCGACCCGGTAGTCACTCAGTTGGTCACTCAACAGCCTCGGACCGAATTTCGCGGAAGTTGCGCATAAAGACTTTGGTCGCGCCGAGGCGTGCGGCTGTGGAAAAACACGGACAAGGCAGTCGGGGTGCGGACGATCAGATTTTGATACATAGGAGCCGCGAGTCAAGAGCGATAGCTCCTTGTGTGTCTTATAAGACAAGGCACCCAGACCAGGCACCAAGATTTGCGGCCACCCTAGTCAAATCGATCAATCGGGTATAGGGCTGACACCATAAGCGCCCCCGGCGAGCGGGCTAACGCTGGCCGAGGGCTAACGAACCACCTGCCGTAACAGGAGGCCCGCTAAATGAGCAAATTAGTGCTGTCCGAAGGACAGGTCACTGCCGACTCACCGATCTCGGTGCAGTTGATCAAGAACCATCACCCCGGAGCCCGACCGGTTGTCGTGATTACATGGCCCCGCCATGTCACCGAGTGCAGCCCAGCACAGCTGGCCGAAGTGGTCAACAACGCATGCCGCATCTTGAGCAATGGCAGCACTGAGCTAGTCGCATCCATTAGGACTTGCCGCGCCGCGACTGTGCCCTACCAGCGACATTCGGAAAATCAGGAACCAGCGGGGGCGCATGGTGAAACGACTTCGGGGGCTCGACGACCTTGAACAGACGGCGTGTCTGATCGCTGAGCGCGCGCTCGGCGTGACAGCCACTCCGTATGACGTGGCTGGTAGGCAGCGCGCGGTTGAGGCCTTTCTTGACTACCCAGACGGCCGACGGTGCGCGTTCGAGGTGACCAAGCTACGCCCCGCGCGTGGGTCGCCCAGAATTTTTCGTACGCCAATACGCATGCGATGCGCACGCGTTGCCCGTCGAGGAGCCCCACTATTAGAGGGCCGACTGGCTCGTCACTGTGCCTGGGAACGCCCCTCCTCGCTGGGGCTGCTGATTAGCAGTTCGCTCTTGCCGCCTGACTCCCCATAGACGTTCGTGTCCAGCCGCTACTGATCGTCTCGTCCGCTGCGAACAGCATCATCGGCTGAAACGGTCGACAACATTGTCAGGCGCGCGTCGAAGCCAGCCAGCTGTGCCTCGATGCGAGCGAGGCGCGCCTCGAGGCGCAGCTCCAGGGTTTCCGCTGCCGCTTCGAAGGCCGACTCCTCCTGGCGCGCGACTCGAAGGGCCACCGCAAGAGCCACGACTGCCGCCACGGCACCGATGACTGCGACTCCCGCCACCATTACACCGGCGCCAATCAGACGACCCGTCCCTGTAACCGGAACGTGGTCGCCATAGCCGACCGTCGTCAGGGTTGTGAGCGACCACCACAGCGCGTCACCCCAAGAGCGGATCGTGCTATCGGGCCGTTCACCCTCGACCAGCCAGAGCGCGGTGGCCCCACAAAGAACGACAAGGCTGGCGACGCCTGTGACGACCACGGTGAGCCTAAGCACCAGGGCCCAGCCCAATCGTTGCTTGCGGGCATGGCACCGCCATCCTCTCTCCCGCGTAACGAGTCGGCCAACATCAATGCTCTCAATGTCTGACAACGACGAAATTATTAGGCACCGGGTTTAGGCTCCGGCGGTGTCTTCCGTACAAACCCCAGCCATTAGGGCGTTGAGCCGTCTGTACGTCGAAGTCCTCCAAGACCTGGATCCCGATGACGGCGGCATCAAATGGATGCGTGATCAGCTCGACTGGCAGCGCGCATGCTTGATCGGCAACTATTTCATGTCAGCGATCTCGGGCGTCCAGTCGTCACTCAACGCCGCCGCGCTGGCCGCCAAGCGTTATCGAGAGAGGCAGTTCTCCGACAATCAGTGGATCTCGAATCTGTGGGCCCAAATTGAGAAGCTGCCAGGTGCGACGCCCGACGACTTTCTTCGCGCCATACAGCGAGATCCCAAGGCCGGCGAGCGGGAAGTGGAAATGCTGGCGTCTGCCGATCATTGCCTGCTCCATTTGGTGCAAGCACTTGATCGCGTGGCGGTTTGTGTTGCCGTGACCTCTGCTCTTCGCGTCAAATTGCTGGAGCTCGGCTGGAGCGCGCTTCTGAAGTTCTCGACGGAGGGCGCTAGCAAAGTCAAGGAGCGACTCCGTCAGCCAGCGGCTGGTGAGGCCGAACAGTTTGCCCTTCTGAGCTTGATCGTGAATGAGCCAAGCAAGCATGGCCCGACCGACTGGCTGGCGTGGCTGCTGCGAGCGCGAAACACGGTCATCCATCGTCCGCCGAAGACGTGGCTGACACTGATGACATCTGATCGGGGGCGTCGGACCGGTTTGACGCGGCCCTTTCATCGGCAGCCCGGTTGGCCCGAGATGGAGGCGTGGCTCACTGCCAGGCACGAAGGAGAGTTTGAGATCATCCTGAACGACGAACCAGCCTCAACCCTGGACGGTCTGGCTGGTTCAGTTTGTGGTCTGGTCACGGTGCTAGCTGATCAGTGCTCGTCGTTGGTATTGAAGAGGCGGGCTGATCCGACGCTGCTCCTGCAGCCTGGCTACCAGTGGGTCGAGTAATTTGAGAAGCCGCTGCTCGACTTCCGTGGCTACGGAAAGCCGCCCAAGGTACGTATGAACGGCGTGGAGGTCCATATCAGCCCTGACACTGCTCGGCGGATGAGGGCATTCAGGTTGCTTGACGCACAAGCGTACGAATGGAAGCGAGATTCCGAGTAGACCGAATGCGTGACACGGGCGGGTCTGAGATTGCCGTTGATTGATCATCTCCGCGAGACAGCTGGGGCCGCGACGACATCCGCACCGAGTGCGCCCGGCGTCATTACCGGTTCCTGGTTCTCAAGCAAGGAGCGACGCGGCGAAGAGCTGATCGCCGCCGGGCTGCTCATGCTCGCTGGGCATGTGGACCTGGATGAGCTTGATACGTGGGTCGGGAGCGGCGGCGCTGCGCGGCGGTGCCGTACCGGGACCGTGAGGATTAGGCGGGTCTGCCGGCCAGTCGTGCGGCAGGGCCATCGCTAGGCTCTGCCGATGGCCAAGTCAACCCCAGATGTGAGCACGGCTCTTTCTTGGTGCTATATCGCACTCCGCCAGGCTGAACGTACGCGGGAGAGCTTCGCTGCGTATGAGGCCGCCAGGGCCGCCCAGCGGGAATATTCTCAACTGGAATTCATGTACTGGGGCGATGCGCATTTCCTGAGCTCGGCGACTTACCAAATGAACGAGGCGCTCAAGAAGCTATCGGGTGGCCCAAGACTGCCGGCGAGGCTTAGGCGGCAGATCGACATGATGCGGCACCTGCTCGAGCATTGGTGGGACGAGGAGGAGCGCAAAGGCGTTTGGAAGACGCTGGCCAAGAACCGCGGCAAGCATGCATCGCCATGGGTTGCCGTTGGCGACGGCACCGACCTTCGGGTCGGCCCGGACTTTATTTCGCTCCGGGAGTTGGAACAAGCCTTGGCTGATGTTCGCGATGAGCTGCTGCCGCAATACACCGAGGAGCCGGAGGAGGCTATTGGCATGGAGGAGGTGCTCGGGCTTGTAGATGGGCTGATCCAGCAGTACGCCAAGGAGCCGCCACCAGAGCCTTTTCACAAGCTGATTGAGCTGTGGATCAAGCGCTAACGCGCAGTCGAGCTAGGCGGAACGTCCGGTACATGAGGTCCTTGAAATCGGCCCAAATTAGCTAGGCACCCGGAATATGTCAGGCTGCCCCGGTGTGGTCGACTGACTGAGGGAACCGCGTGAGGTTGCGAACTGGTCCCGACCGCTTGACAACCCCAAGAGAAGGGGAATCCCCGGTGTGGACGCGCCTACGTGTTAGAGGTATGTCCATGATCGAAATTATATCGAGAAATCGGCTGCTCGTCAGCCATTGATCTTGCCAATGCACTTGCGCCGTTGGCATGTCTGTGTGTTATTGATCAAGAGCGAAGGCAAGATCATCAGCAGTGTCCGCTCCGAAGAGTACGTCTACAGGTTTCTTATTTTAAAGGGGGCCTGAGCGATGCGGTGCTGAAGCAGCTATGTACGCGAGACTCAACTCATGGTAGATTTAGCATAGGTCATTGAGATGGTGATCTTGGAAAAATCAGATCAATGATCATCAAGGCACAAGGACGTAAAGGACAGCCGCATCTGACGATGCGGCTGTCCTTTTCTTTAGCCTTTCCCATGATCATCTTTTGGGCAGGGGTGGAAGGGGTTCTTCAGCCATGACCGGTAAGAACACTCGGTTCGGCGATCAGCCCATCCGTGCCGTCGTCCGGAGGCGACACTGGAACCTCAGACTGATCGCCTACGAGACCGGCGTCGCATATAGCCATCTCATGAACGCAGCCAACGGCATCACCGCGCCGTCGCCTGAACTCAGGCAGAAACTGAGCGAGTTCCTCGATCTGCCAGTAGAAAAGCTGTTTACTCAAGAGGCCCTTGCCGCGCAATACGATGACGGCAGGGTCCTCGGCGGCAAGATCAGTCGCAGGTACGGAAGGCGCGCGGCATGAACCAGCGCGTGCGAGACGTGCTGCGCCGAGCAGGCGCTGAGGCTGGTCGTAAAGCACGTATCGACGCCGGGCTGCCCGCGCAGGTCGAAGATCACCGAACACTTCAGCGGATGGCTGAGCAGTTGATCAAGTTAGGCGGTCGCCGTGACGCTGCCTGAAAGAAACCTGGGGCCGCCCCGACAAGCAAAAGGAGCGCCGATCCGGAGGACCGGCACCCCTCTAACTTCTCGGGAGCAGCAGCAGCGCGCGAGGAAGCTTGCATGACCTCGCCGGTCGATTATGCCAACGTCGGTTGGCTGATCTTCCCATGCCATTGGATTGAGCGACGCCGCTGTACGTGCAAAACCCCAACTGCCAAAAGCCCGGCAAGCATCCGCGAACAGAGCACGGGTTCTACGACGCCACCACAAACATCCACATGATCAACGGGTGGATGAAACGCTGGCCTAACGCTAACTGGGCATTACGCACCGGGGCCGAAACCGGCTTCGTCGTTGCTGATCTTGACCCGCGAAACGGCGGCTATGACAGCTTCGCCATGCTGCAACAAAGCCGTGGCCCGATGCCGGAAACCCTGAAGTCGGCGTCTGGTGGCGGAGGGATGCACCTGTTTTATCTGATACCGCCTGGCTTTGCGATCCCGAGCCGTAAGCCGTGGCCCGGCATCGATATCAAGGCTGATGGCGGGTACGTGATCTTGCCCGAGAGCAATCACTTCACCGGAGGCCGGTATAGCTGGATCAATTGGGGCTTTCAGCCGGTAGTACTGCCGTCTGATGTCGCCAAGTGGCTCGTGGCCAATTCCGGCAGCCCTGGCGGCGGTGCTGGCGGTGATCTTGCTAGCACTGCGGACATTTTGCGCGGGGTACCGGAAGGGGAGCGCGACGACACGCTATTTCGCTTCGCTTGCCGGTTGCGTACGCAAGTCGGGGACGGTGGGCGCAGGATCGTCGAGCTTGCGGTGCTGGACGCAGCCGCGAACTGTGACCCACGGTTTCCCGCTCAGGAGGCGCTCAGAAAGGTGGATCAGGCGTTCCGACAAGAACGCTACGAGCTGACGCCCGGGGAGGCCGCGTGGGCCCAGAGCTGGGCTGAACAGCTTGAGACCTCTCAGCTCAATCTGAAGCGCGGGTCGGAGATCCGCAACCGGGAACGCCCCGAGATGCTGATCGATAATGTGCTGCCTCCTGGAGGGCTGTTCCAGGTCTTCGGCCAGACCGGCGAGTACAAGTCGTTCCTGGTGCTGTCCATGATCGGCGCAGTCGCCAACGGCATCCCGTGGCTGGGTCATAAAGTCAACCAGCCGGGCCACGCCGCGCTGATCTTGGGTGAGGGTGGTTTCGACCTAGGTGAGCGACTCAGTAGTTGGCTGTACGGCAACCCAGGCGCTACCGACGATCGGATGCTGTTCTCTGTTGAAGAGGGCCTCGACCTGATGGATGAACAGCAGGTCGACCAGATCATTGAGGACCTATTGGAAGTCGCCGACGACTGGAAGCTGATCATCTTCGACACGCAGGCAGACCACATGCCGAACGGTGACGAGGACAAAGCCAAGGACTTCACAATGATCAAAAAAGCGCTGCAAAAGATCGCCCATGCCACCGGCGCAGCAGTCGGTGTCGTCCACCACACCGGCTGGGACGACTCCAGGGAGCGTGGTAGCTCTCGGCAGCGGCAGGCTCTGGATGTGGTGATGCAGATCAAAGACCACTGCACCACGAACGTCAAGCAAAAGTTCGGTCCGAGGTTTGAGCCGATCATGTTCGCCATCGAACCGGTAGTCGAGACGGGCTCGGTCTACGTGCGGCCATCAACTCAGGCCGAGCAGTTCAGGCTGGGGTTAGAGAGCATCAACACGGTCAACAGCGAGATCAACGTGGTGAAGGCGCTGGCCATCATGCTGGCCAACCCGGGGATATCGGGCAACAAGATCATCCCGCAGCTTCACATTCAGAGGGCGTCCTGGTCTGACCTGCGAGATTTCCTTGAGACGCAGCAATACATCGCGTGCGAGCGCGACGACAACGGCCACGTCATCCGGATGTCCGTCACCGAGCACGGCGCTCACTGGCTAGCAGCCAAGCAAGCGGAGGCCTTATGAGGCGGTTCCGAGAACCACCGAGAACCGGTTCGGATCCAGTAGCCGACCGGTTCCGACGGTCCAGCCCAAGGAAGATCAACAACCAAACAAAACGAATGGAGAATTCATCATGACCGCGATACCTGACGATCGGGTAGAGGAAGTGCGATCCGAGGATTCGTCAGGACTTCCGCCACACGACCTGCTCGACTGGCTAGGCGAGGAGTGCCTCGGGCTTGAGAAAGAGCTTGCCCTCACCTTCGAGCAGGGCGAACGGCTCGCCGCGGCACTCAAGGATGTGTTCGACCGGATGAGCGACGAAGAGTTGTCGGCTCGATTCGCGATATCGAGGCCGGCCTGTGGACTTGGGGCATTTCGTATAACTGCGTTGCTGCCAGTGGACTGATTTTTGAATGGGCGGGATGCCCCTTGCTGGTCAGCAATGTTGACTTGCTGTAGCGCACGACCCGGCGTACGAGAGTGTGCAGAAAGAATCCCTGTGCGCGTGCGCGTCGCGTCCCGCGTCGCGTGCGGTGCGCCTAAAGTAGAACGTCCTGGGGATGATTAGCTGGGCGGGCGCACCTCCGTGAGGGTCTGAAACTAGTGTCCTGAAACTAGTGTCGGGAGAATGAGATGGCTACCGAGCAGGGTAGATCCAGGTCCGGCAAAGCATTGCGCGCGACGGTGGGCGTCGTGCTCTTTGTCGTCTGGGCCGTATTGGCCTTCCTCTGGGTCTGTAAGGCTCGACGGTCAAGACGCAGGCCACTGGACACGCCCGCTCTTTAAATGGGGCGGGTGTCCAGTGATAAGGAGTCCTGAGGTGGCCTCGCGCGTGCCCGTGCGCGTGCTGACGAAGGTCGTGGAATTGGGCGGGACAATCCAGGCGAATGGTCGAAATCGATTATCGCCACGATAAGCCGACACGCCGGAAATGACAGCGGCCATCACGCAGCGTGGCCTATACGATTTCGCCATCGGCGAGTCGGATGGCCCTGGAGTGGAGTTAATGCTCGTCACAATGCAAGTCACGAATAGCGATATCGGGGTCCTTGTCGTGGTCATACTAATTATCGCTCTTCTCGTCTGGTGCTTCTCCTAGCGATCATCAAGGGGCCTAGCAGCGGATCGACTTCTCGGCGATCCGCTTCGCCGTACTGACTTGGATCAAAGTCCTCTGGACTCGTAGAAGCCTCCCACGCGCCCTTGATGCTTAGAATTTTTCCCCCAGTTAGCAACCCAATACAGACGCTGCGCGCACAAGCCAAGATCAACAAATCCAGAGTCGAAGCTGCTGCCGAGCGTCGACAACGGCTAGACGCCTTGGCGTAGATACGATGGAAGCGGAGGGGAGAAGGTAGCCCGCCCTTGATGCCCAGAATTTTCCCCCAGTTAGCACCGCCCGCGCGTAGGTCGCCCAAGATTTTTCTGCACCTCAATGCGCACGCGACGCGCACGCACACGCACGAGGAGCGGGCGTCCGTCGGTTGCGTAACTTTCGGCGAAACGCCGTAAAGCGCAGCGCACAAATGCAGCGCACAAATGCAAGCATGGGACGCCCGGTGTCACTTCGGACGCTCGCTCACCGCCCGTTTCACGAGCGAATGTCTCGGTGGGGCCAGGTAGCTCCCCTCGGCTTGTCAGCTACCAATGGCAGCCGACTCCCAGAGGAGGACCATGAAGATCAACATCGTTGGCAGCGGCTTCGTGGGAGCCGCCACGGGCAAGGGCATGGTGAATCACGGCCACCGTGTGACGTTCCTCGACGTCGACCACAACATCGTGGCGATGCTCGACGGCGAGGGCTACGACGCCCGCCTTGCCGGCGACTACGACGCGCTCACGGGGGAAGTCACGATGTTCTGCGTCCCGACCCCGACGGTCCACGGAGAGATCCGGCTGGACGCCCTTCGCGCGGCCGTCGAGTCCTTCGCCGAGCTGCTGCACAGCCACGACGACTACCATGTCGTCGTGGTGCGTTCGACAGTTCCGCCCAAGACGACGCGCCAGATCGTCCTGCCGCTGATCGAGAAGGTCTCCGGCAAGACCGTGGGCATCGACTTCGGTCTCGTGATGCAGCCGGAGTACTTGCGTGAGGCCACTGCCGAGCCGGACTTCGCCCGCCCCTGGCTCATCACGATCGGCGAGTTCGACAAGAAGTCCGGCGACGTCGTCAGCAAGGCCTACCGCGGGTTCGACGCGCCGATCATCCGGACGTCGCTCGAAGAGGCGGAGTTCCAGAAGTACGTCCACAACGTCTACAACGCGGTCAAGATCGCGTTCTTCAACGAGATGCGCATCGTCGCGCAGGGCGAGGGCTGGAACGCCACGACGATCTTCCAGGCGACGGCGCAGAGCAGCGAGGGCATGTGGAACCCGATCTACGGCATTCGCGACCACGGGCCGTTCGACGGGTCGTGCCTCCCCAAGGACTCCGCTGCCCTCGTCGAATGGGGTGACCGCAACGGCTACTCCCTCGAGATCGTGCGCACCGTGATCGCCGCGAACTTGATGCACGAACGCCTGCTCGGCCGCAACAGCGTCGTACGCAACCACATGCTCGCCCATGGCTGAGGGGACGCTCTGGCACAACCTCCTCATCTATGTGCCGCTCTCCATCATCGGATTGTGGCGCTGGAGCTACTGGCTGGTCCGTCGTCTCGGAGCGGCCGCGTACCGGCCCAAGGTCGGCGTGTGGCGAGAAGGAGAGCCACGCCCGACGGTCACGGTCGTGACGCCGGTCTACAACGAGGACGAGGAGCTGTTCGATCGGGCGGTCCGCTCGTGGCAGCGCAACGGCGTCGACGAGATCGTCGCGGTCATGGATCGTTCGAACGTCCGCCACATGATGCGCTGCGAGCGTGAGTACGTGGCCGACACGAGCACACGGACGAAGTTCCGTATGGTCGTAACCCCGAAGCCGGGCAAGCGCGCCGCGCTGTGTGACGGCATCGAGGCCGCATCGGGTGACCTCATCGCGCTGGTCGACTCGGACACCACGTGGGACGACGACGTGCTCGCCCGGACGGTTCCCCATTTCGTCGCCAACCCGCGAGTCGGCGGCGCGACCGTGGCCCAGCGCATCAGCAACCCCGACCGCACCAGCAACGTGCTGTTCGACATTTTGCTGTGGACGCGCTATCGCGAGGAGGTGCCGTTCCTCCTCGGCGTCGGCCCGACATTCAACACCTTGTCGGGTCGGACCGCGTTCTACCGGCGCGAGGCGCTCCTGTCCGGCAACAACATGCACGACCTCCGGCACGAGTTCTTCCTCGGGTCGCGGGCCATCTCGGGCGACGACAAGCGACTGTCACACCTGATCATCCGTGACGGTTGGGAGACGGCCTACGTCAAGGGCACGACCGTCCAGACCCCCGGCCTGGGATCGATGCGGCTGTTCCGCAAGCAGCGCCTCCGCTGGACGAGGAATTCCTGGCGCGCCGATCTGCGAGCCGTGTTCCAGGGCTGGGTCTTCCGCTACCCGGCACTGGCGATGTTCATGATCGACCGGTTCATCCAGCCGTTCTTCATGCTGGTCGGGCCCGTCGTCTTCACGCTTGCCATCCTGAGCGAGGAGTGGGTCTTCGCCGCGATCCTGGGCAGCTGGTGGTTGGTGTCCCGCACGGTCCGGATCTTCGGCTACTTCTGGGCGCATCCGGCCAAGATCATCTATCTCCCCGCCTACACGATCTATGGGTACGTCAACGCGGTCCTCAAGCTCTACGCCTTGGGCACGCTGATCGAGAACAGCTGGGTCACCCGTTGGAGCCAGGGTCGCGAGGTGCGCAAGGGCTACTTCCGCAAGAGCACGACGCTGATCCAGGGATACTTCGCGATTGCGCTCTTCTGCATCCTCCTGACCCAGCTGGCCCTCTCGTTCCGGCAACAGCTCGGGGCTGACATCAAGGAGCAGCCGGTCTATGACAAGGCGGTCCTTCGAACTGCCGTCGACGCGCACAAGGGGGTCCAGGCCGACCCCGTGGTGCCGACGGACAAGGTCGACCCGGATGCGGTGGCGGTCTACACCGTCCAGCCCGGCGACACGATGCTGGCGCTGTCCGAACGGCTCGACACTCCGATCCCGGCCCTCAAGAAGCTGAACGGGATCCTCGACGGTGACCTGATCTTGGTAGGCCAGAAGATCGTCTACTTCAGACCGGTTGAGGCCCAGCAATGATGATCTTCTGGCCCAAGCACAAGAGGGTCAGTCGTAAACGACCGGTATGGCGCAACATCCGGCCCATGACGATCCTGCTGGTCGTCCCGATCATCTTGTTCGGGCTCACCGTCACGGTGCTGACGACGGATGTCCGTGCCTACATCCTGGCGTCCCACGGCAACGAACGTCTGCGGACCGATGGATGGCAGGAGGCCGCGGAGATCATGCGCGGGGTCCAGCCGGATTACGCCCGAAAGTGGGCCTACTACGCGATCAAGCCTGGGCAGACGGTCGAGGAGGTTGCGGATTTCTTCGGTGTCAACGTGAAGCAGATCCGTCAGGACAACCCGATCCTGACCGCTGCTATTCGGCGGTGCGATCACCGTGTGTACTCAGTGCGCTCCATTGGAACCGGGGTGTGCCGGCGGCGCCTCATCGCCGGCGTCACGGTGAAGATCCGTCCGACGGCGAAACAACTGCAGCCCGTCCGGCCCAACGGCAGGATCGACCGGGCCATCATCGTGGAGGACGGTGACCTGCTCCGGGTGCAGAACGAGTACGGGTTGGACCGCCCGATAACGACCGACATCGACGGCTTGATGGACCTGCTCAGGGGATACAAAGCCATCAAACGGACCGGGCCGGGGACGTACCGCCTCAACCGGGCGATCTCCATCGAGGGCGACATCCGCGTCGACCTCACCAGCCCAGACCTGTCCAAGCTGGAGCTGACGAGCACGCCTGACGTCCTCGCCAGTCTGGTCTTCGACCAGTCGTCCGTGCTCATCAAGGGCATCTCGATCACATCGGTCGATCCGTCGACGGGCAAGCCGGATCTCGACAGCCCGGACGGCAGGGCGTTCGTCCGCATGAAGAACGGCCGGATGGATGTGATCGACAGCAAGCTGTCCTACCTCGGCAACGGCCTCAAGGAGACCCTCAGCGCCAAGGCGAAGGTCTCGACGGCCCAGCAGGAGGGTGGCACGTACGGCTTCTCCTACCGCATCTCGAAGAGCAAGCTCGGGACCGAGATCTCAACCGGATGGGTCGAGGGCAGCACGTTCGAGCACAATCACTTCGGCGCCTACTCGTTCGGCGCCTCCGGGATCATGTGGAAGGACAACATCTTCCGCAAGAACGAGGTCTACGGCCTCGACCCGCACGACGACAGCAACAACGCGATGATCGTCGGCAACCTGTTCGACTCCAACGGCAAGCACGGGTTCATCGTCTCCAAGCGCTGCAACTACAACGTCATTCACGACAACGTCTCGGTCAACAACAAGCTGCACGGGTTCATGCTGCATCAGGACTCGGCGTACAACCTGATCGAGGACAACGTCTCCTACGGCAACACCGACAACTTCGTCATCTACGGCTCCAACTGGAACACCGTCAAGGACAACGTCAGCTACTCCCCGAGGTCGTCGCACATCCGGATCAACAGCAACACGTCGAACACTTTCGTGACCGGCAACACGATGACGGGCGGCGACCGCGGCGTATATCTGTACGCTGACGTCGACAGCACCTTCGTCGCCGACAACGTGTTCCAGGGCTTCTCAGAAACGATCCAGACTGCGGGCGCCAGCAACACGTTCTTCGGCGGCAACGTGGAAGAGGCAGTCAACTACGACATCCAGTCAGGGGACACGGTCATCTACGGGGTCAACAAGATTCGCTCATCCCACGCCGAACATCCGGTCAAAGTTAGGTGGAGGCCATGGAGACCCTACTGGGCGAGCGGCTCGGGGAAGGGGTCGAGATTCCGACCCGGCGAGCCGTGACGGCCGCCGCCAAGGCCGCCAAGTAGCGCGGCCGACATGGCTCCGATGTCTCGCAAGCACCTGCGAGCAGCCCTGTTGACGACGGTCGTCTGCTGGCTCGCGATCACTGTAGCCGCTGTCGCGTGCACGGGCGGTGGCTCGGATGCCGAGACCGCGCCTCCTACGCCGTCAGCCACCACGCCGACGCCATCAGCGACGAGCAGCACCGAGCCAGCGAGCGAAGACATGCTGCCGGCCAAGGTGCTGGACCTGGCCAACTGGAAACTGACCCTGCCCTCAGGCCCGGCCGACGACGCGACCGAGATCGAGCAACCCGAACTCGCAACCTTCAAGAACAAGTTCTTCCAGGTCGATCCCAAGGGCGACGGCGTCGTCTTCACCGCCCCCGCCGGAGGCTCGACCACCTCTGGGTCGGACTATCCGCGCTCTGAGCTGCGGGAAATGACCGACAACGGCAGAAACGAGGCCAGCTGGTCCAACAGTTCGGGCAAGCACGTCATGAAGGTGACGCAGGCCATCACCGCGGTCCCGAAGGTCAAGCCCCACGTCGTCGCCGGCCAGATCCACGATGCCGAGGACGATGTCGTCATGGTGCGCCTCGAGGGCAAGCGCCTGTTCGTCGAGGCCGACGGTGACGAGGTCGGCACGCTCGACACGAACTACGTCCGCGGCACGAGGTTCACCGTGACGATCACGGCCACGCCGAAGGGCATCGACACGACGTACGAGGGGCACACGGTGTCCTACGACAAGGTCGGTGGCGGCTACTACTTCAAGGCCGGCTGCTACACGCAGTCCAACACCGGACAGGGAGATGCCCCCGATGCGGCGGGCACCGTCGTGATCTACGACCTGACGGTGTCGCACTCGTAGCCTGCGGAACGGGTCCGCGCCCCGCGGGGGACGGGGTCAATGTGACCAAAGGTGCTGTTGTGGCGCGAATTCCTTGCTATCTTCGCGAAGGCCTGCTGCTCAGACTCGGGCTGCTCAGACCCTAGGGACGATCTTGACCCGCGCCTCATGCACCGCCTTGAGCCGTTCAGCCTCCATCTCCGGATCTTGGTATGGGATGGCGCGGATGAGGTAGTGTCGCCTGCCGTCCTTGTCGATCTTGTGGGAATGCGGAGCGATGACGATCTTGTCGACCAGCAGTTCCATGAGCGCGTGCCTGTCCTCTGCCGACAGGTCCTCCCACGC
This sequence comes from Propionibacteriaceae bacterium, assembly GCA_045806785.1. Lineage (GTDB taxonomy): Bacteria > Actinomycetota > Actinomycetes > Propionibacteriales > Propionibacteriaceae > Microlunatus. Next base: position 38,331 of record JBJMIR010000009.1, read on the forward strand.
CACTGACGGGTCCGGCAGCTCCAGCATGGCAGCCTCGCTAGCGAGACTCTTGTGCTCACGAGCTAGCTCATCATGTGCCGCGTCGATCTCCGCCGTCACCTCGCGAAACGTTTTGGCGTCGACCTCGCCGCGTAGTTTCATGCGGAGCGCCTCGTTCTTCTGCTCCTGCAGATTGCGCATCTCATCGGTGATCTCCCTGATCCGCGCCATCCGGTCGTCGTCAGACTGCGCGATCTTGATCGCCTCCGGGTTCCGCCACTGGTCGATCACATAACCCTCCACATACGCCTCCAGCGGCTCAGCCACGATGCGAACACGGGCAGGACAAACGGGGTTCTCGTCCTTGCGGCAGACGTAACCGCGACCCTGCCGAGGCGCGATCGCCGTCGTCATCTTCCCGCCGCACGACGCGCAATAGACCAAACCAACCAGCGGGTGCACACGGGGCCTGCCGAAGTTCTCGCGTCGCCTGCTCGGGTCATCGAGGAGTCCGACTAACCGATCGTGGGTGGCGTGGTCGATGATCGCTGGCCATGTGGCCTTGCCGACGATCTCGCCGTTGTGCTCCCGCAGTCCGGCGATCATCGGCGAGACCAGCGTCCGGCGCAGCGTCGACCCTACCCACCTGCCGCCCCCGACCGGTTTGATGCCTCGATCATTGAAGTCGAAGGCGATGCTGCGCAGACTCTCGCCGCGCAGCACTCGGGTGGCGGCCTCCTTGATTGCCTCTTCTCGGCTGGCTCGATCTCTTCGCCGATGATGCGATACCTCCGTCTTCCACCCTCGCCCAGATCGTGGCGGTTGATCTTGTAGCCGAATGGCCTGGACCCGCCACCGGTTCGCTTGCCGGCCCCGGCATTGCGCTCAACCGCGTCTTTCACGCGCTGGCTCCTGATGGCTGACTCGTACCAGGCCCTGCCGGTCTCCATGAACCCGTAGAACCCGCCGCTCGCAGTCGACAGATCCAGCTCGCCGCCCGTGTACAGGCTGATCTTGATCTTAGCCTTGCCGCAGACCTGCATGAGCCGCGCGAAGTCGTCTGGGTTGCGGGTCAGTCGATCATGGTGCCGGGCGATCAGCACGTCTGCCTGCCCTCCGCCGAGGAACTTGATCATCTCTTCGAACTCGGGTCTGAGCTCGCCTGTGTAGCCGGATAGTCCTTTGTCCTTGAAGACGCCCACCACGTCCCAGCCCATGCGCTCTGCGTACTTGGTCCCGTTGGCGATCTGCGTTGGCAACTCCGCCCGTTCATGATCTTCTGAGATCCTCGCGTAGATCACCGCCCTCATGCTGCTCTCCCTTTCGCCCTCCCTATATATCAAAAGTCTCCTCTCTGGGTGGGCAGTGTGCTAGCCGAGCGTAGCGAGGCGCATGATCTGAAAGAGCCGGATTCGGCAGGGTGCTGCTGCCTGTCCTGCCACCGCGTGGAGTGCAACCCATGTTCTGAGCGCCGCGATTTGACGACTGAGTGTGCTATCGGCCGGGCGCGGACGGCCCGCTGGGACGCCGTTCGGGTTGTCGGTACGGACGCTGCCTGTCGTCCCTTGGACTGAGTGCGGTGCGTCCTGCGTATGGCTTGCCGGAGTTCGCATCTGCGGGCGGGTTGGTGCCATGGGCGATTTCCCGGTCGAGGCGCTGTTTCCACAGGGCCGGAAGTATTTCGATTTGGGTTCCTCCGGTTGGTCGTGGATCTTGGGGATTGATGCCGTTGGCAGCCCGCCATACTGCAATGTCGCCGACGAGGGCGGTGCTCGGGTGGGTTCCCGGTGAAGCCCATACTGGGGGGCCGCCAATTTGGTGGGCATGATCTTGGATCTGGTCGGTGAGGTCGGCGACCAGCTGGGATCGCTTTGTCAGGTAGGGCCCCCAGCCCGGATGGCTACGAAGCGTCTCTGGAATGCCTGGGAGCCACGGCAACGGACCTGGGTCGACAGGGGTCAGCTCGAGGAGGCGCCAGTCGAGGACGGCCGCCAAGTCGTCTGCGGTTCGAAGGTCGCGACCCGCGGCCGCTGTCAGCAGGTGTCGGAGCGGGTGCGTTCCGGTTTCGGCCGCGAGGGCGATCAGGTCGGCTCGCAGGGTTGGCCAGGCGGGTTCCGTGGTGAGTCCGGGAATGTAGTGGTCGGCTTGGTCGAGCTCGGCGATCGTGTGGGGTCCGAGGAGCTGTTCGGCTGCCACCTGGAGGCTGTCGGTGTAGCGCTGGACCGCCTGGAAAAGCCGGACCGCTGGGTCGTTGAGCTCCCGCAGCATAGTGCTCGCGGAGACCGGCGCCTCATCGCGGGCGAGGATCTGCTGCAGCGTCTCGGACGGCGTACGCGGTGAGATGCTGTCGGGTCGGATGAGGGTGTGCGGATCGCCGTCACCGACGACTTGGAGGTACATGTGGTTGGCGTGCCGGCCCCGGCTGAGCATGGTGTACAGCTGCTGCCGGGATTCCTGCCCGGTCAATAGGCCGTGCATGGTGTCGGCGGAGACGCCTTGGGCGGCATGGATGGTGGTGGCGTAGCCCAGACCGGTTGAGGCTCGCACATAATCACTGGGCAGCCGTACGGCCAGCCGGCTGTAGGCTTGCCGAACTGTCAGGTCGCCGCCCCGGCCGATGCGGGTGATCATCCAGCGGTCCCCGTTTTTGACCCAGTCGGTGGCCGAGAGTCGGAGTCGGCGGTCGTTCGCGCGGGTGATGATCACATCTCCGACACTCGCCCGGTTCTCGTCAGCCAGGAGCACCTCCCGTCCGATTGCAACGTTGCCGAGGCGATGATCGCGGGCTCGGCGGTTAAGCTCAGCGACGAGCTCGCGGGTCGGAGCGAGCATGATCGCGTCGAGTCCGACGGCTCGATCTTCAACCCAAGCAGCGAAGGCATCGTCGGTGATATTGGCGAGATCGCCGACATGGACACGGCCATGATCGAGATAGAAGTCGAGTGCGCTGGGATCGCCTTCCCGCAGGGTGAGCGAGGCTTGTGCTTCCGCGGGGTCGGTGAAGCGGTGTAGCTCGGTGAGCTGCAGGGCGCCGTGAGTGTTCTTGATGTCGCGGAGGACGCCGCCGGCGCCGATCGCGGCGAGTTGTTGATCATCACCAATCAGCCGAACACTCGCCCCACGGTCGACGGCGAACTGGACGGCGGTGTCGAGGGAGAGAGTGTCAGCCATGCCCGCTTCGTCGATGATGATCAATGTCGCCGGCCCGACCCCAGTCGCCCAATCCGGCAGCTCACCGTGTTGGAGGGACCAGGTCAGTTTGGCCAAAGTGTCGGTGCGGATGCCGGTCTGCTCGCCAAGAACAGCGGCGGCAGCCGCAGACGGTGCGAGGCCGAGCACCCGGCCGCCGCCTTCGGCCCAGGCCAGGGTGAGGGCGCGCATGGCGGTCGTCTTCCCCGCGCCGGCGGGGGCGATCGCGAGCTGCAGTCGGGCACCTGAGGTGCACATCTGCCGGACCAGCGACGCTTGCCCCATATCCAAGGCGGTGCCGTTCGCGGCCATTTCCAACACGGCAAGATCGACAATGCTGCGGTCCACGACGGTTCCGTCGCCGATGCCGGCGACGGTGACGAGGCGTTGCTCGGCGTCGAGGATCCGCTGCGAGGTGTAGAGGTCGGCGCCGGCGATGGTGTACACCGAGGACCCATCGACCCGCCGCAAACCCTCCGGTTCGTCGAGGCCGTCCGCTGGTGCGGCCAGGGCAACACAGCGGCGATCGAGCACCTCATTGACCAACAGGTCGACCAGCGCCGCCGCATGTTTCGCGGGCACGTCGACGGTGCGGACATGGCGTTGTGCTTCGGCCCGGACGTGCCACATCTGCCAGGTCGACCGGGTCTCCTCCATGGCGGCCAGCACCCGATTGGCGGTCTGGCCGAGCCAGTGGGCGTCGGCCATGCGGGGAGTTTCTGCGGCGGGGATGAGTGCCGTCGCGACCATCGAGGCGACGGCGCTGCGGCCACCGAGCACCGCTGAGGCTTCGTTCATCCAGGTGCTGCGCTGCTCGGCGAAGGATCGGGGTTCGTGTTTGGCGTCGCGGGTCTCCAAGGTTGCCTGCTGCGCCAGGTGGAGCGCTTCCACCGGGGTCGGTGGTCGACCATGATCTTTTTGGAATTGGATGGCGAGCTCGCCACGCCGGGCGTTGATGTGGGCACGGCGGGTGGACCAGCGCTGGTTCAACCGTGGGTCGACACCAACAATCTCTCGGATCGGCCGCTTGCTCGGATCGGTGCCGGGCCGTTCGGCGAACCGCACCCCCAGCGTGTCGCGGAGGTGCTGCTCCAGGGAGGTGTTGTAGGTCTCCGAGGCGGCAACCTTTGCCTTGAACAACACCCGGCCGTCGATCGACAGCCACCGCCCATCGAGGGTTTGCACCTTGTTCGCCGCCGCGACATGGGTATGCAGATCCGGGTCGCCGGCGCGGCTGTCGCGATGGGTGAACGCGGCCGCGACCAGGCCCTGCACGTTGACCTGCCGGATCCCTTGCGGGCCGGTCCGGGTGAACAAGGCCCGCTGCTCGATGAAACTCAGCGCGTCATTGATCGCGGCCTGATGGGCCCTTTCGATTACAGCCGCGACCGCTGGTTCGGCGACCGCCCACAGCGTCGAGACCGACTTTACCGGGGAGAATGCAGGTCATACCCGGCGACGGTCTGCGCCCGCGGACGTGAGCTCTTCGCGATCTGGGTAGCCAACTCGGCAGCATCAATCGGGGCGCGGCCATGCTCGGCGACAAAGAACTCCCGGGCTACCTGGGTCCGGATCCGGGCACGGTCAGCCGCCGCGACCGAGGCGTCGACCGGCTCCCCGATTAAGGCGTTGAGAGCAGCGATCCGCCTGGCCACCTCGACCCGGAACGGCGTCGCATCGTCGATGATCTTAAACGGTGCCCCCAACCGCATCACGTCCCGACCGTCTTGCCCAGTGAGGTCGGGGCCGTCCAGCTGCTGCAGCCGTGTCTCGGCCAACGGATGCAACCCGGACCCGAACAAGGCGCGCATCTGCTCCGCAGTCACCGGGTCGCCGACATTCAGACCGTCGATACCTGCCATGCCGGAACCGACCCAGACCCCTGGTGACTCGCCCCGTTCGTTGTAATAGGAGGCGAGCCCGGTGTGTCCCTTGTCGGTCGCATCCAAGGCCGCGACCTGACGGGTCAGATAATCGTACCCCGACCCGGCGGTGAGCTTATGCACACTCATCGTCACGTTTTCCCTAAGTCCGTGACGCCGGCCGGATGGTCACCACCCGGGGGTACGTTCCGGCGGTGCACCAGGTGTGTCGGGCATCGAATTGCGAACTTGGTGGAGGTACGCGAAAACAGCTTGTTCGGTGGGTGCTGACCGCGCGAGGTGTACTCGCTCGTTTCGCTCGGCGGACGAGTTTCTGGGGTAACGAGGAGGCCTGGTGGTGAGTAGCAGAACTGGGCCTTGTGCGAACAGGGTCAAGCTGTCGTAGTAGCGCGGTCAGGACCCTCGCGCTGGCCGTCGGCGTCGACGATCATGAAGCTCAGCCCGGCCTGTCGAAGGCCCATCCTGGCGACCAAGCCGCCTGAGCGGCGCCGACTACTAGCACGTCGATGTCAGTGGTCAGCTTGCTGTCGATCAGGATGATCTCTCCGGCTTGGTGGCTTGGATGATGGCGCTGTGCATGCCGTCGGCGGTCTGGTGGGTGAAACGGACGGTCGTGTTGGTGAAGCCGGCTGAAGTGAGGCCGTCGAGGTATTCCTGTCGAGACAAGGCGCCAGCGATGCAGCCGACGTAGGAGCCTCGTTCGGCTCGGGCGTCTGGGGTGAGGTGGTCCTCGGCTACCACATCGCTGATGCCGATGCGGCCACCGGGTTTGAGCACGCGGAACATCTCGGTGATGACTTTCGGCTTGTCGACCGACAGGTTGATCACGCAGTTGCTGATCACGACGTCGACTGATTCATCGGGTAGTGGGATGTCTTCGATGGTGCCTTTGAGGAATTCGACATTGATGGCGCTGGCCTGTGCGGCGTTGGCTCGGGCGAGGTCGAGCATTTCATCGGTCATGTCGACGCCGTAGGCGAACCCGGTTTCGCCAACTCGACGGGCCGACAGCAGCACGTCGATGCCGCCGCCTGAGCCGAGGTCGAGCACTGTCTCACCCTGCCGGAGCTCCGCTACGGCGATGGGGTTGCCGCAGCCGAGGCTGGCCGCCACGGCTGCCACGGGGAGGCTGTCTCGGTCCGTCGCTGCATAGAGCGCGCTGCCGAAGGTGTCGTCGACTTCCAGGACGGTCGGGCCGCAGCATGGCCCGCCGTCCCCGCAGGTGTCGTCGCAGCACGATGCCGCCCCCTGGCCCGATGTGACGGTCGTGGCGGCCGCCGCATATCGTTCGCGCACCTGCCCGCGCAGCTGCTCGGTAGTCGTCTCTGACATCCTCAGACCCTCTCGCATTGACACTTGTCGATACGAGTTTAGGCACGCATCGAGATTTGTCAATATGTGTCATGCTGGAGATATGCCGACCGCGCAGCTCGTTACGTCCGATCGCACCACCTTGCCGTTGCTGACCAATTGCTGTGCGCCGGTGGTCCGTGAGGTGATCAAGCCGGACGAGGCCGCCACGCTTGCGGTCGGGTTCAAGGCGTTGTCCGACCCGGCGCGACTTCGGCTGATCTCGCTAGTCGCGGCCCATGCGGGCCAGGAGGCCTGCGTCTGCGACCTAACTGAACCGGTGGGTTTGAGCCAGCCGACCGTCTCGCACCATCTCAAGCTCCTGATGGATGCCGGAATCCTGACCCGCGAACAACGCGGGAAGTGGGCCTACTACAAGCTGGTGCCCAACACCTTGAACACACTCGCCGGATTGATTGCCTCGCCATCTCGCTGAACGGCGCGACAACTCGGTGTTTGCCGCTGGGTCCAGGTTCGGTTTTCGAGCCGCTCCCGATAGGGCGATTCTTCAGTTCTGGCCTGCCGGAACCAGGTCGTCCAGGAGTGCTTGGACGCGGCGTCGGATCTCGTCGCGGATGGGCCGGACGGCCGCGACATCCTTGCCGGCCGGGTCGTCCAGCACCCAGTCCTCGTAGCGTTTGCCCGGATAGAAGGGGCAGGTGTCTCCGCAGCCCATGGTGATCACCACGTCGGATTCGCGAACGGCCTGGTCGGTGAGTATCTTCGGCTTCTCAGCCGCGATGTCGATGCCGACCTCGGCCATGGCCTGCACCGCCGCCGGGTTGATGTGGTCGGCTGGCTCGGAGCCGGCTGAGCGGACCTCAACCGCGCCTGCGGACAAGTGGGAGAGGAACGCCGCGGCCATCTGCGATCGACCCGCGTTATGAACGCAGACGAACAGGACGCTTGGCTTCGACATGGGACCTCAACTCTTCTCGGGAACATGGTTTGGGTGCGACACGACGGCCCTGTCGGCGGTCGCCGGGGCGTCGGGAAAGAAGAACCTGACCAGGCCGAGGCCGACAAGCCCGCCAACGAGCTGGGCGGCGATGAAGAACAGGGCCGATGTCGGCGCGATGCCGGCGAAGGTGTCGGAGAAGATCCGGCCAACCGTCACCGCCGGGTTGGCGAAGGAGGTGGAGCTGGTGAACCAGTACGCCGCCCCGATATAGGCACCGACCGCGGCCGCTGATAGTGCGGCCCGCCCTGTGCGGGCGAGCGCGAACACCAGTAGCACCAGGCCCGCCGTGGCCACCACCTCGCCCAGACCGTGACCGACGCTGATTCGGTCCTTGTCCGAGATCTGTAGCGCGGGCAGGTCGAACATGATGTTGGCCAGCAGTGCACCCAAGATCGCCCCGGCTGCCTGCGCTGCGCCATATCTGGCCGCGCCGCCGGCGGACAAGCCGTTGCCTGGTTGGAGGCGTGTCAATAGCCAGTCGACCGCCGATATCACCGGGTTGAAGTGCCCACCGGACACCGGCCCAAATACCAAGATCAACACCGCCAGCCCGAACACCGTCGCCGTGCTGTTTTCCAGCAGCTGCAAACCATTATCGGACGGCGACAGGCTGGAGCCGGCAATACCGGACCCCACCACCACCGTCACGAGAAGCGCGGTGCCCATCAGCTCGGCCAACAGCGGGCGCCAAGAAGCTAATGCGCCGGGCTTGACGTCAGACATATCTCAACAATACTTGACTCAATAATGATGGAGGCAAATGTCGTGGTCCAGAACTTGGACGGTCGGGCAGCCGTTTTCGCCGCACTAGGTGAGCCGGTCCGGCTGGCCCTGGTAGACCGGCTTGTCGCCGGCGACGCCTCGCCCGGTGAGCTGGCCGCCAACATCGGGTTAGGCAGCAACCTGCTCGCCCACCATCTCGGCGTGCTCGAGGACGCCGGCATCATCCGTCGAGTCCGGTCCGAAGGCGACCGGCGACGCAGCTACGTCCAACTACGACTTGACCAGCCGACCGTCTGGGCGGCCGCCATCTCCGGCCGCCTGCCCCACAGCCTCCCCACTGCTCCCCGGTTGCTGTTTGTCTGCACGGCGAACTCGGCCCGCTCCAAGCTCGCCGCCGCCATCTGGAACCACCTGAGCACCATCCCAGCCACCTCAGCTGGAACCCATCCCGGCCCACGCATCCACCCACGAGCCGTCGCCGTCGCCGAGCGCCACGGACTCCGCATCGAACGCGACCGCCCGAAGCCGCTCGATGCTGTCCTCCACGATGATGATCTGATCGTTGCGGTCTGCGACAACGCCCACGAAGAGCTTCGGCCCACCCTTGCACGGCTGCACTGGTCGATCCCCGACCCGGTGCCAGTCAATACCAACACCGCCTTCGAGCGCTCCTACACCGACATCAACCGCCGGGTCCAGCACCTCGCCGACCTTTACGCGCCACCAGAGAAGGCATTGTGACCACACCCACCTGGAGCACGCTCAGCATCGACACCACACTCGCGCTCCGCACCGCCGCCTCCCGGCTCGCCGAGGAGTTCACCGGCACATTCGGGATCGAAACCATCGAACGATTCCTGCACTCCTCCTACGACCAGCTCGCACACCATGCGGCGGTCACCAAATTCCTGCCACTGATGGCCGAACGGTTTGCCCGACAACGGCTACGCGCCGTCGCCAAAGTCGAAGGCCTCCATCTCGATGGCAAGCCCACCGTGCTGTTCCTATGCACCCACAACGCCGGCCGGTTACAGATGGCCCTCGGATTCTTTGAGGCTCTGACCGGCGACCGTGCCGTCGCCTGGTCCGGCGGATCCGAACCCGGACACGAAGTCAACCCCGCCGCCATCGCCGCCATGGCCGAACGCGGCATCGACATATCCCACGAGTTCCCCAAACCCTGGACCGACGAAACCGTCCGCGCCGCCGACGTCGTGATCACCATGGGCTGCGGCGATGCCTGCCCCATCTTCCCCGGCAAACGCTACGAATCCTGGGACGACCTCGACGGCCCCGCTGGTCTCGACACCGCCGGCGTCCGCCCCATCCGCGACGACGTCGAACGCCGCGTCCGACAGCTCATCGACGAACTCGGCCTCACTTCCACTTCTGATCAGAATCTGGGACTCCGGTAACGCCCAAGCCCACTCGCCTAGAGCCGAAGACCGCGCTCCAGTAGCAGATCGCCAGTTTGTCGACCCCATATTGGTGAGGTGCTGGACGAGATCGGTGTCCCGTGGTCGCGGAGGTCCCAACACCCCTCACCGACGAAGTAGTGCTGGCCGCCAACCTCGTGATCACCATGGGGTGCGGAAAGGCGTGCCCGATCACGCCACATGTGCTGGCCAGTGTCCGACCCTGTCGGGCAGCCCCGGAGGACGTGGCCACATCCAGGATGACATCCCGGCTCGCATGAAAGCCTTGTGTCACGAGATGGACATCATCCTCGCGTGATGGTGATGTCCGAAGTGATCTTGAAATGGCGGAACGTGTTGATCTTGAAATAGCCGCCGCACTACAGACAAGGGTCACGGGTCGACGTTTTGGGGTTTCCGTTCGTCACCCGACCAATGTGGTTTCACATAAAGCCGGACGCATCAGGCACCTCCCACCATCTGAAGCGAATCGGCCAATGCCGCGGCTTTGTGCAGCAGGTAGTGACCGCTGGCCGGTGTCTGCGCTGCTTAGGGGTAGCGAGTGTCAGTGGCGTGGGAGGTGAGGGGATGAGTCAGCAGTTGCCGAGGGCGGCGCTGTTGCCGGCGTCCGACACGTACCCGTCGCGAATGCAGAGGAGCCTACGGCCGATCGGGAGCCGCTCCGATCGAGGCCCAAGATCATCAGGCGGTCGAGAATCCAAGATCATCATAGTGCTGGGGTACGCCGAGTGGCTATTGGTTGCTCAGCGCATATCCACAGGTTCCCGGCGGCGATTGCCGAACTCCATTCTTTCCGGACGATTCAGATGTAAGCGCGACCGTGTCGCGACCGATTTCGCTGTTCCGAGCGTTGCCAGAGGTCGACCGGCCGAGGAGCCGATCTTGAGACGGGGTAGGAGGTGTATTGATCATGAGCCGGCGAACTGATGTGGCCGATGTTCCGGCCGTGCTCTATGGGGTGGAAGAAGCGGCAGCGGCGCTTCGATTGAGTCGGTCGGTGCTCTACGAGCTGATCAGATCTGGCCAGCTGCGGACGGTCAAGCAGGGGCGTCGCCGGCTGGTTCCGGTGTCCGCGCTGGCTGAGTACGTGGCCAGTTTGGACTCCGGTGTCTCATGACAAGTCGTCGTCCTCGTGGTGACGGCGGCTTGCATTGGGATCAGCGCCGTCAGCGTTGGGTCGCGACGGCGACGGTGGGCTATGACGGTCGGGGCAAGCGGCTCGTACGGCATGGCTACGGTCGAACCAAGACCGAGGCCAAGGCGAAGCTGCGCGACCTGCTGCGCAGCCGTGAAGATGGTGTGGTCCTTACACGCGACGGCTGTACGGTGCGCGAGGCGGTTGAGGACTGGCTTGAGCATGGCTTGAGTAGCCGCGACAAGGCGACTCGTGACGCGAACCGCCATTTGAGCGAGAAGCATGTGCTTCCGTACCTGGGGGCGCGGAAGCTGCGTGATCTGAGTGCCACCGAGGTTGATGAGTGGCTCGCAACACTGGCCACGTCGTTGAGCACCCGAACCCTTCAGGGGGTCCGGGCTTGTCTGAATCGGGCAGTGCGACGCGCGATGGCGCGCGACAAGGTGAAGAGGAACGTCGTCGAACTGACCGAGGTGCCCGCCGGCCTACCGGGCCGCCCCTCGAAGGCCATGACTGCCCAGCAGGCTGACGATGTGATCACCAAGACGGCGGCTGACCGGATGCATCCTTACATCGTCATGTCCTTGCTGACCGGGGCACGCACTGAGGAGTTGCGTGCGCTGCGGTGGGAACATGTTCACCTGGCGGGGCGACCGGATGTTACGCCGCCAATTCCGCCCTTTGTCGAGGTATGGCGATCGGGGTGCGCGGGCGGCGACACAAAGACCATGAAGTCGCGGCGAACGATCGCACTTCCGGATCTGTGCGTGGCGGCGCTTGGCGCGCGCCGCGCACAGCAGGATGCCGAACGCCGTGCCGCTGGCGAGCAATGGCACGAGACAGGCCTGGTGTTCACGACACGGCTCGGAACCGCGATGGATGCAGCGAACGTGCGCCGGGACTTTCGCCGCACCCTCGCGTCAGTTCCTGGCCTGAATCCCGATGAGTGGACGCCACGTGAGCTTCGGCATTCGTTTGTCTCGCTGCTCTCAGATGCGGGCGTGCCGATCGAAGACGTTTCCCGGCTAGTGGGTCACAGCAGCACAAGCGTGACGGAACTCGTCTACCGGCATCAGATCCGTCCCGTCATCCAGAGTGGCGCGACGATCATGGATCGGCTCTTCAGTCCGCCAGCCGACCGTGGCTCCGCCGAAGCTGTCGCCACGGACAGGGGTTGAGCGCCAGGCGAGGTCCCCCGAGCGCAATAGCCCCTCGGCGACGTTAGTCACTCAGTTAGTCACTCAGGCCCGGTGATCAGCTCCGGCGCTGCTGTCGAAATGTGCTCCGACAAGGCCGAACAGTTGTCGGGGTGACAGGATTTGAACCTGCGACCTCTTCGTCCCGAACGAAGCGCGCTACCAAGCTGCGCCACACCCCGTTGCTGCACTGAGCCTCGCAGAGTCTAGCCGATCTTGCGGCGCCCGCTGACGTCGTTTCCGGCGCCAGCCGGGCGGCCCCACATGCGGCTCTACTCGGTGGAAGTCTCTACCAGCCTGCTCGTCAAGGTCAGCAGCGTGGCCTCAGGAGGACAGGCAAAGCGGATAGGCGCATACGGAGACGTCCCGAGTCCAGCTGAGACGTGCAGCCAAGTGGTCCGGCCATCGGCGGTGTGCTGGGATAGACCCTTTGCACGCCGAGTGTCAAGATCGCAGTTGGTCACCAGCGCGCCGTAAAAAGGCACGCAAACCTGGCCGCCATGGGTATGCCCGGCAATGATCAAATCGTGCCTATCCGCCGTCATGGCGTCGAGCACGCGACGATAGGGCGCGTGGGTCACGCCAAGGGCAAGATCAATCTCATCGCGATCAATCGGCCCAGCGACATCGGCATAACGATCTTGGTCGATATGCGCATCGTCGGTCCCGCGAAAACCGATTCGGACGCCCTTGATCTCCAACGACGCACGGGTATGGGTCAGGTCGATCCAACCCGCCTCCTTGAAGCCGCGGCCCAGATCTTGCCAGGGCAGCGTACGTTCTGGAGGCCGAACATTCCGGCTCGGACCTTTGAAATAGCCGAGCGGATTCTTGAACTTGGGCGCGTAGTAGTCATTCGCGCCCCAGACGTACACGCCGGGACGATCAAGAAGCCGGCCTAGGCCGCCGAGCACGTACGGCACAGCGTCTTGATGCGCCAGGTTGTCGCCGGTGTTGATCACCAGATCCGGTTCCAACGCCGCCAGGGTAGACAACCAGCGCTGGCGCGCCCTGGCGTACGGCGTCATGTGAAGATCAGAAACATGAAGTATGCGAATCGGTTGGGCGCCCACCGGCAGCACGGGTACCGTGACACGTCGCAGGCGAAACGCGTTGACCTCATACAGCCCCGCATATGCCAGGCATCCGGCGCCGACTGCTCCTACGCCGAGCAGGGTCTTACCGATCGAGGTCATCGTGCCGCGGTTCCCAGACATAAACAGAAGGCTACAAGCGAGGGCTCCTGACACACTTGATTCCATGTCTGACGCACCAAGCTCACTTAAGGAGCGCCTGCGATCCGATCTAACCGAAGCGATCAAGGAACGTGACAAGGTCAGATCCGGCACAATCCGGATGGTTCTCACGGCGATCACCGAAGCCGAAGTCGCCGGCTCGCAGGCCATCGAGCTCTCCGATCAGCAGGTGCTCGACGTCGTGATCAGGGAGGCCAAGAAGCGCCGTGAGGCCGAGGAGGCGTACGCCAATGCGGGCCGCACAGAGCTGGCCGAGAAAGAGCACGCCGAATCCGAGGTGCTTGCCGACTATCTTCCAAAGCAGCTAAGCCAGGACGAGATCGCCGCCATCATTGCCGACGCAATCGCCTCCACCGGAGCAGCTGAGCTAGGCATGAAAGGCATGGGCAAGGTCATGGGTCAGGTGACACCTCGGACCAAGGGTCGGGCCGACGGCAGTGTCGTGGCGGCCGAGGTGAGGCGTCAGCTGTCCGGCTAAGCGTCGCAGCGTGGGATGCCACGGAGTTAGAGAATCGGCTCAGCACGCAACTAGCCTCACTGCGAAGAACGCGACGATGCGATGAAACCAAGAGTCGCTGACTCGCAACTCCAGCTAGCGCGGACCAGGCGGGAATGGCGGCAATCTCGGTGGCTGCTGAGTCGGCTGTTGTTTCTTCTTTTCCTGCGCCTTCTTCTTAGCCTTCTCCTTGGCAACCTCAGCGGGATCGCGTCCATTCGAGTACACCGCATAGATGGTGCCGAACTCTGAGATCCATGACCCAGGACCCGGCGACCAATTCATGAACTTGTACTTCGGCACCTTGTCGCTATAGGTGTAGCGCTTCTCCACAGTGAAGCCCATCCGCTCCAGCTTCCGGCTTGCGGCCGAGATGCTCAGGCCATCGAGGCTAGGCACCTTGATCTGCTTGCCGACCTGGATCTTGCGCGGCGGCTGGTTGAAGCCGGTCTTCGGGATCTGCTGGAAGTACTTCTGCATGACCGGCTTCCAGATCTTCATCCCGGCGTCGCCACTACCCGAGCCCTCCAGGAAGACACCAGTCGAAGGCACCCGATAACCCTTCACACCGCCCCGCCGGTAGTAGCCCTTGCCACGCTTCGCGAAAGGCTTCTTGGTGTTGTCCACCGAGATCATGGCCACGCCGGCGATCTCGGGTGTATAGCCGGAGAACCAGACGGCCTCATTGCTGTTGATCGTTCCGGTCTTGCCGGCGATGTCACGGCCGTCGTAGATCTTGGCGCGTTTGCCGGTGCCCTTGTCGACCACGGACTTCAAGACTTTATTCACGCCGTCCGCGACGTCCTTGTCGACAACTCGCCGGCAGTTGGCGTCGGGCACTTCAAGATTCTTTCCGGCGCGTGTCGTGATCTTGGAAATGATGATCGGATCACAGTGGATACCCCGGGCTGCGAAGGTCGCGTACGCCTCGGCCATGGACAGCGGGCTCACCTCGACGGTGCCCAGCGTGAACGACGGCTTGTCCTGATACCACTTCACGATGTCCAACGGCGGCTGGCCGATGCGGGCCCCCACTTTCACACCAGTCCGTTCAGCCATCTTGGTGACCCGGCACATACCGGTCGCCAGCTCCAGCTGGATGAAGTAGGTGTTCACCGACCACTGCGCGGCTTCCATCATGCCGATGGTCTTGCTGTGGCCGACCGAGTTCTTGACGACCCAGTGATCCCAGATGCGCTCGCGTCCCTTACACGAGGTGTAACGCCGGCCGCTGAAGTTGAAGGGCGACCTGGCATGGAACTTCTTGCTGATCGGAATGCCCTTCTCCAGCGCCGCGGCGAGCGTGAAGAGCTTGAAGGTGGAGCCGGCCTGGTAGCCCTGAATGCCACCCATGGCAGGATCTGCGGCCAGATTCCAGTAGGTCTGACCCTTCTTGGCCTCGTTACCCATGACGGGTCGGCTTTGCGCCATCGCGATGATCAGGCCAGTGCCCGGCTGAATCATGTTCATGGTCGAGATGAGCGGGTCACGGGGTCCGACCACAGAGCTGACCTTCCGCTGCGCCAGGTCTTGGGTCTTCGGATCAATCGCGGTCTGAATGATCAATCCACCGCGGTTGATCATGTTCTCGCGTTCTTCGTCGGTCTTGCCCAGGCTGGGCGCATTGAGCAAGGTCCGTCGCACGTAGTCGCACAGGAATGGATACCGCGTACCGACACAGCCGTTTCGGGTCTTCTTGACTTTGTCCTGATCGAAGCCGACCTTCTTCGCCTGTCGCGCCTGATCGACTGAGATCAACTTGAGCTCTGCCATCCGGTTCAGTACCACATCGCGACGGTCCAGCGCCGCGCTGGGATTGCGTACCGGATTGTTCGCATCTGGGTTCTGCACAAGTCCAGCAAGCATTGCCGACTGCGCCAAAGTGAGCTTGGAGGCCTTCGTGGAGAAGTAGTGGCGAGCCGCCGCCTCCGCGCCGTACGCACCCTCTCCGTAGTAGGCGATGTTGAGGTAGCGCTCCAGGATCTGGTCCTTGGTGAACTTCTTCTCCATGGCGATCGCATAGCGCAGCTCGCGAATCTTGCGTTCCACGGTTGGCGCTTGCGCCTCCCGCACGCAATTACTGTCGCCCTTGGCCTGGCACGACTCGATCTGCACCATCTTCACGTACTGCTGGGTGATCGAGGAACCACCCTGAGTGATACCGCCATCGGTGGAGTTGCGCACCAACGCACGCATCGTGCCCTTGAAGTCCAAGGCGCCGTGCTCGTAGAAGCGGTGATCCTCGATGGCGATCTGCGCCTGCCGCATGATTGGCGCGATGTCCTTGAGCTTTACCGGGATCCGGTTCTCGTCGTAGAAGTACGCCAAAGTCTTTCCGTTGCCCATCAGCACCTTGCTGCGTGTCGCGGGCGCAGGCGTGGCAAGCTCGGCTGGCAAGCTCTCGAGCTCGGCGGCCGCCGCGTTGCTGGTCACACCCGCCATACCCGCGAACGGGATGAACAGCCCGGCGACCAAAACACCGGCGAGGACACTGACAACGAGGAACATGACCAGCGAGTACGCGAGGCTCCCCATGCGCTTCGGCGTAAACGGCACGCCTCCAAGCGTAAGGGAGTGACTCACCCCTTCTAGTCACGTAGTGATACCAAATCTTGATCTGAGAGCAGATTTGGTTCAATTGTCAAGCACCGAAATATCACAAAACGGCAAACATCGGATCTCGTATCTAGTCATTCCGAAGACGCCGTGCGTAGCGTGTCGTACCGCCGTGCCAGACGGGCCGGGGAAATGCCCGGTACGGCGTAGTTTCACTAGGGGGAGAGGCAGCATGCCTGCAGTGCAACGTGAAGACTGGACCATGCGCGCAAAGTGCCGGGGGATGGAAGATGCTCTGTTCCCTGAGGCGTCCGATCAGAAGCGAGCCAGGTTGGTGTGCTCGGGGTGCCCAGTGCGCTTCGAGTGCTTGGCCGAGGCCTTGGACAACCGGATCGAATGGGGTGTCTGGGGCGGCATGACTGAACGCGAGCGGCGGCTGCTGCTTCGTCAGCGTAGCGACGTGAAGTCTTGGAGGTCGGTCCTCCTTGGCAACACGAACCAGCCGTCGGCAGCTCAGCAAACGTCGGCCGGTGCTCAGTCCTTGTCGGCCAAGAGCACGCCGACGCGCCGGAGCGACGAGAGATCAGTCACGTCGGTCGGCAAGGCCTGAACCTGGCTCTGCGCCACCGTCGGTCGCGCGGAGGCGAAGCGCTGTAGCTGCCGAGTTTCGGTTTCGATCAACCTCATGAGGTTGGCGTGACGTTGCAGCGCCTCGATCTCCATGGCGGCTGAGCTGTCCGCGAGATCCTCGGCGATGGAGATCGCCCGCTCTGGCGAGATGGCCAGAGTGCTGGTGTGCACCCGGTTGATCACCATGCCGGAAATGGGCATACCTTCCTCGCTCAGCCGGTCCACGAAGAACGCGGCCTCCCGCAGCGCGTCATGTTGCGGGGTGGCGATGACCAAGAAGGTGCTGTGCCGTGAGGACAGCAGCTGAAAGGTCGTTGTGGCCCGTTGCCGGAATCCGCCGAAGAGAGCCTCGAAGGCGCGTACGAATGTCTTCACATCGTTGATGATCTGCGCGCCAAGGATCTTGGTGATCACGGCGGACACCATGCTGAAGCCGGCGCTCATCAGGCGCAGCGGCCCTCGCGTCGGAGGCAGCAGCAAGCGCAGGAACCGCCCGTCGAGCAATGAGCTCAAGTGTTCGGGGGCATCCAGGAAATCAAGAGCCGACCGAGCCGGGGGAGTGTCCACCACAATCAGGTCCCAGGTGCCATGGGCCTCGGCCTCGCTGTGCAGCTGACCGAGCTTCTCCATGGCCATGTATTCCTGGGTTCCAGAGAACTCCGATGACAGCGCAACGTAGAACTGGTTCTGCAAGATCGCTTCGGCCTTCCCCGGTGTGGAGTGCGCGGTCACCACGTCGTCGAAGGTGCCTTTCATGTCAAGCATCATGGCGTCCAGGCTGCCGCCGGCCGCGGAGTCGATCATCGGCACCGGCCGAGGCGTGTTGTCCAGTTCGCCGACGCCGAGCGATTGAGCTAGCCGGCGTGCCGGGTCGATGGTCAGGACCACAACCTTGCGACCTGCCTCGGCGGCGCGCAGCGCGATGGCGGCCGAGGTCGTAGTCTTACCCACCCCGCCCGAGCCACAGCAGATGATGATCTTGGTGTCGCGGTCGCCGATGATCTTGTCGATATCGAGAAAGGGCACCGCCAGATGAGCCTGTGCCGGCTCCGGCAACCCTTTTGCCTGATCTGCGTTGCTCACCGCGCCTCCAGGCTCATCTGATCCGTCAGCTGCTCTGCTATTGCGAAGATCGCCCCGTCGTCGATGCCTCCATGATCGAAGGCGACCTCAACCAGCGGAAGGCCCAATGCGGTAAGCCGATCGTGGCGTTGTTGCTCCTGCAGCGTACGAGCTGCCTCGATGGCGAATTCTGAGGCCAACGCTTGGTTTTGCTTGATCGTCAGCCGCGGCACCTTCAAGATCACCGAACCGGCGGCCGCAGCCTGAAGCTGATCGCGATCGAGAGGAGTTGGCGTCACCATGTTTTCGATCACGGTGCCGATCCGGACCTGGGTAGGTCGCAGCGCGGCGACTGCCTCCTCGGTTTCAGTGACCGGCATGTCTTCAAGCAGCGTGACAATGTGCACAGCCGTCGTTGCCGAACGCAGCAGCCGCATGATCGAGTCCGCCTGATTACGGATCGGCCCGACCTTGGCCAGCCCGGCTACAGCGGCGTGCACGTTGAGGAACTTAGCGATGCGGCCGGTCGGTGGTGCGTCAAGGACGACGGCATCGTACGCGTTCGGGCGATTCTTGATCTTGCGTCGTACGGCTTCGTACACCTTGCCAGTCAGCAGTACGTCGCGCAGTCCAGGTGCGATCGAGGTGGCGAAGTCAACGGCTCCAAAGCGATCGAGCGCCTTGCCGGCGATGCTCAGGTGATAAAAGGTGTCGAGGTATTCGTTCAAGGCGTCCTCGGCATTGATCGCCAATCCGTAAACCATGCCCCCCGCTGGCGTACGGCTGATGCGACGTTCCTCGGCGCCTCGCAGCGCTGGCACGTCGAAGAGCTCGGAGATCCCCTGCCGCCCTTCAACCTCGCAGACCAGCACCCTCCGGCCGCTGGTGGCGAGGGCGCAGGCGAGAGCGCCGGAAATCGTGGTCTTGCCCGTACCGCCCTTTCCACTGACGATGTGCCAGGTGTGCCGGGGAGTCATGGAACGCCTGTAATGGTGATGCCGGCGTGCGTCTTGTAGCGCCGGTTGATGGCAATCAGATTGGCCGCGAGTGACTCGACTTGGCCGGCATTGCGGAGTCGCCCTGCGTAGATCCCGCGCGCACCTGGGATCGCTGCGGCGAGCTGGCAGACCACCGCCACGGCCTCCCGGTCCTCACCAAGTACCAGCACATCGTCGTGGAAGTGATCAATGCTCGGGTCATCGAGCAGCACGGCACTGACGTGGTGAAAGGCGGCGATCACCGTCGACTCTGGAAGCAGTTGTTGTGCTTCCTCGGCTGCGGAACCGGCCGGTATCTGCAGTGGGAACGGGCCGCGCTTGTCGAAACCCAGCGGGTTAACACAGTCGACTACGATCTTTCCGGCCAGCTCATTGGCAAGCGACGACAGCAGTGTGGCGTGCCCGTCGTAAGGCACCGTGACAATGACCAGCTCTGCTGCAGCGGCGTCGGAGTTGCTGCCACCGGCAATCCGACCAGAACCCTTCAGCTGCGCATATTCGGCGGCGATCTTCTCCGCTCGTTCGGCGGTCCGGCTCCCAATGACGACCTGGTGGCCGGCCATAGCAAGTCGCCTGGCCAGACCACGGCCTTGGGGCCCGGTCCCGCCAAGGATTCCGATCTTCACGCTGCGGTCCGACGGCAATCGATGGCGTGCGGCGGCGTGGCGAGCTGCCGCGCGGCCTGCATGGTCACGCGGTCGATAGTACTGACGACGCATGAGGAGCCACGGTTGAGTGCTGGCTGCGCATGGCGTGCTTGCCATGTACAGCGTGAGAATCCTGGGCACAGCTGCGTCAGGGAGCTCCTGCCGTCGGCGAAGCGCCCGCCATAAGAGTTGTCAGTGGCTACAGCAATGATGTCGCTCATGACCTCTACATCTGACACGAATGCCGAGCCCGGCTCGGCGACCTCAGCTCCATCGCGCCCGAACATCAGCGTCGGCGACGTGGTACTGGACACCGATGATCCGCCAGGCCTGGCCGAGTTCTATACCGCCTTACTTGGCTGGCGGATCGAGGAGACCGAGGACGACTGGATCACTATCAGTGGTGACTCGGGCACCAACATCGCTTTCCAGCTGGCTATGAATCACAAGCCGCCGACTTGGCCCGACAATGCCGTGCCGCAGCAGTTCCATCTCGATCTTGAGGTGGATGACCTCGATGAAGCGGCAGCGTACGCCGAATCCATCGGTGCCCGCCGCGCTGAAAGTGGCGATCATTCGCCTGACTTCATCGTCTTCCTGGATCCGAGCGGTCACCCGTTCTGTCTGTGCTCGTAGGAGAGTCGGCCCCCACTACAGACCTCTAGAGTGAGGGCATGACGAAGTGGGAGTACATAACGGTGCCACTGCTGGTGCATGCGACCAAGCAGATCCTGGATAACTGGGGGCAGGACGGATGGGAGCTGGTGCAGGTAGTGCCCGGGCCGACTCCTGAAAATCTCGTTGCCTACCTGAAGCGCCCCATCGCTGCCCAGGGAGCCGGTGCGTGACGCTGCCGTCGCGACGGCTAGCTGATCTTGGACTGAGCCTGCCGGCCGTCGTACCACCACTTGCCGCGTACGTCCCGGCCGTTCGGTTTGAGGACCTCGTCTATACCGCCGGTCAGCTGCCGCTGGTGAATGGGGAGCTGCGGGCCGTCGGCAAGGTGGGTGCCGAGGTCTCCGTGGAGGAGGCGGTCGAGTGTGCCCAACTTGCCGCGCTCAATGGCCTTGCGGCCGTAGTCGATCTTGCTGGTGAACTCGATGCGATCACGCGGATTGTCAAGGTGACGGTGTACGTGGCCAGTGCGCCGGAATTCAGCGATCAGCCGTTGATCGCGAACGGCGCGAGTCGGCTGCTCGGCGACGTTTTCGGTCAGGCGGGTCGACATGCCCGCAGCGCCGTCGGTGTCGCAGTCCTACCGCTTGACGCGCCCGTCGAGGTTGAGCTGGTGGTAGCCGTCGGCTCGACGCCGGCCTTTGAGCCGCTCTGACTGAGGTTTCATGCCGTCGCACTCCTACGACGTGTTGGTTCGGCTGAGGCCAGAACTGCCGGCGGGCATGGTCGAACATGCGACCAGCTGGACTCCAGAGTCGGTTCCGAGTGCGGCCGCTCCTGCTGCCAGTGTGATCTTGCTGCGCGACACTGAGCACGGCCTGGAAACCTATTTACTCCATCGCCACGCGATGATGCCATTCGCCGCCTCGATGGCGGTGTTTCCGGGTGGTCGGGTGGACCCGACGGATGCCGAAGGCGGTCTTGATCCGATTCGTCGCTGCGCAGTCCGTGAGACTGCCGAGGAAACCGGTGTCGTTTTGGAGGATGCCGACCTGATTCCCTGGGCGCACTGGATCACCCCGGAGATTGAGCCTCGCCGCTATGACACGTGGTTCTTCGTGGCGGTCATCGCGTCGGATCAGGAGGCAGTCGATATCTCGGGTGAGACCGACCGTGCGGAGTGGTCGACTCCAAGTGAAGCGCTGGCAGCAGAGCGCTCAGGGTTGATCAGGATGCTGCCGCCCACATTGTCGATCTTGATCGAGCTCGCCGATCTCCCGAGCGCTGCGGAAGTGATCAATTACGCGGATGGTCGGCAGATCGAGCCGGTGTTGCCTCAGTTGATCATGACCGAGAGTGGATGGCAGTTCCGCTACCCGGCTGCGCCGACCAACGAGACGTCGTCATGATCTCCATCGCGGCTGCAAATGCGCGGTACATCCGACTGGTCCAGGCGCCCAACCCAAGCCCGATGACCCTGGATGGAACGAATACCTGGGTGATCACTGATGCTGAGGCGGGTGCGGTGGTCATTGATCCTGGCCCCGCCATCGACTCCCACCTTGACGCCATCTGGGCGGTCTGTGAACCGCGACTGGGCATGATTGTGCTCACTCACCGGCATCTTGATCATTCTGAAGGAGCCACGATGCTCGCAGAACGGGCCGGGTGCGGCGTACGAGCGGCTGATTCAGAGTTCCGCATTGGCCCAGATGGGCTCGATGCCGGGGAGCAACTCACATTGGGTGCGATCACACTCGAGGTATTTGAGACGCCCGGCCATACCAGCGACTCGCGTTCGCTGCTACTGTCCGGTCCTGATCGGGTCAGCCGGCTGATCACCGGTGACATGATCTTGGGCCGCGGTACGACAGTGATCACACATCCGGACGGAGATCTTGCCGCGTACCTTGACTCGCTTGATCTTCTCGAACGGCTGGTCACGAATCGCGGTGTCCGCGAACTGCTTCCGGGACATGGGCCGATCGTCACCGAGCCAACGTCATGGCTGTCCTTCTACCGCCAGCACCGCCACGAGCGACTCGATCAGGTGCGCGCGGCACTTGCGGCGGGTGGTCGTACGCCAAGCGAGGTTGTGGCCAGGGTGTACGCCGATGTTGACCGCAGCCTGTGGCCGGCCGCCGAGCAGTCTGTTCGGTCGCAACTGGACTACCTGGAGCGGAAGGGACAGGTCCCCTAGTAACCCTCAGCGAGCTCACTAGCACCCCACAGGATCCTCATAGGCTTCTGAGTCACTGTCGAACCATGAATACGAACGATCAGCCCGCCGGCTATGCCCCAGACTTCAGAAATCCGCAAGCTCCAGGCTCGAACGAGGAGCCAACCGTCGTTCTGCCCACTGGTCACTATGGCGGCTACACCGCCGCTGACTTTCCGGCACCGTCTGGTGTTCCTCCGCTCCCCCCAAATCCCGCGCCGGTCACAGGTTTTCAGCGGCCGAAGCGCCGGGTGGGCGCAATAGTCGGTGGCGCGGCATTGGCCGCCGTGCTGGGTGCCGGAGCGGGCATCGGCTCGTACGCGTATTTGGCCGACCACAATCCGTCCGCTGGTGTCAGCGTGACCAGCGCGGCAGCGCCGAGCCCGACGCTGGACGGAACCGTGGCGGCAGCCGCTGCGAAGATCGAGCCGTCACTGGTGACCATTGCTGTGCAAGCGCAGAATGGCAGCGGCATCGGCAGCGGCATGGTCCTTGACAAGGATGGACACATCCTGACCAACAACCATGTCGTCTCCGAAGCAGGCGACGGGGGCAACATCACCGTTACCTTCCACGACGGCACGACTGCGACGGCCAAGGTTGTTGGCACATCTGAGCTGAATGACCTGGCGGTGATCAAGGTCGACGGTGTCAAGGATCTCAATCCCGTCACCTTCGCGAATTCTGGTGATCTTCAGGTGGGCCAGAGTGTGGTCGCCGCTGGTGCACCACTCGGGCTCTCTGAGTCGGTGACGAGTGGCATCGTCTCCAACACCGCGCGCCCGGTCCGGTCGGGTACCAACAACGACGCCGTCTACCTGGCTGTGCAGACCGATGCTGCCATCAACCCTGGCAACTCTGGTGGTCCGCTGGTCAATCTGAACGGTGACGTCGTTGGCGTCAATTCTGCGATTGCCGGCACCAGTTCGGGTCCCGATGGTGGACAGTCAGGCAACATCGGCATCGGCTTCGCCATCCCATCCGAAGTTGCCACCCGCGTCGCCAATGACTTGATCACTACCGGCAAGACCACCAACGCGCAGCTTGGCGTGAGGCTGACCGGTTCTGATTCGGAACTGCCTACCTCGACAGGCGTTCCGCTCGGCGAGGTTGTCAGCGGGGGTCCTGCCGAGAAGGCGGGCCTGCGATCTGGTGATGTGGTCACCAAGGTCAACGCCTTCCACACCACGACGACCGATGGGCTGATCGCTGCTACCCGGTTCTATGCGCCTGGGACGACCGTGACGGTGAGCTACATCCGTGACGGCGGTGCGCCGCAGACGGTCGATGTAACCCTCGGCACTACCTGATTGCTGTCCCGCTGATTGCTTCCCGGCTCGCCCGTACCCGCCCAGGTTGAACGCGCGAGCCGGGGCTCCACCAAAGAGGCCGCACCCTGCGCTTGTCGAAGGGTCGCGGCCTTTCTGCCTGCCGGGAGTCAGAAGTTAGTGTGCGGCGCTACCGCGCCCGGCGCTCCACGCGCTCGACATCCAAGATGGTCACTGAGCGAGGCTCCAGCCGGATCCAGCCGCGGGCGGCAAAGTCGGCGAGCGCCTTGTTGACCGTCTCACGCGAGGCGCCGACGAGCTGTGCCAGCTCCTCTTGGGTCAGGTCATGATGCACATGCATGCCGTCGTCCCGCTTGTCACCGAAGCGCTGCGCCAGCTCCAACAGCTGCTTGGCGACCCGTCCGGGCACATCGGAAAAGACCAGGTCGGCCACCACATCGTTGGCCCGGCGAAGTCGCGCAGCGAGCTGGCCGAGCAGGCCCTGAGCGACCTCCGGTCGGCCGGTCAGCCAGGGAATCAGCTCATCGTGCTCGAGGGTCCGCAACTCACATGCGGTAACGGCTGTGGCCGTTGTTGAGCGAGGTCCCGGATCGAAGACAGATAGCTCTCCGAACATCTGGCCCGGACCCAGAACCGCGAGCAGATTCTCCCGTCCTGCAGATCCGCTGCGGCCTAATTTGATCTTGCCGCTAACGACGATGTAGAGCCGGTCCTCGGAGTCACCTTCGTGGAACAGCACATCCCCTTTATTGAGGTGCAGGCTGCCCATAGCAGAAGAGAGCGCGGTAGCGGCTTCATCCTCTAATCCAGCGAAGAGCGGCGCCTTCTTCAGGACTTCCGGATCCACACGCCCTCCCTGATCACGGCACGGCTATCGATGGCAAGGCTACCGTTGAATGCCCAGGAACGTCAGGGCCCAAACTTGGCACTCAACTACTGTGATGGCATGGATTCGAGCAGGCCGGGCGGCGTCGTTGAGCTGACATCTGATGTCGCTGATCAAGCTCCGATCGTGCCGTTCGACAAATCGCGCACAGCGCTGGTACGTCGTGCTCGAACCATGAACCGCATCCTGGCAGCCACCTATCCCAATGCGCGCACTGAGCTTGACTTCGGCAATCCGCTAGAACTCCTGGTGGCAACAATCCTGTCCGCGCAGAGCACTGATAAGCGCGTCAATCTGGTCACGCCTGTCGTCTTCGCTCGCTATCCCAACGCCGCCGCGTACGCCGCTGCAGATCGCGCGGAATTGGAAGAGCTGATTAAGCCGACCGGGTTTTTCCGGGCCAAGACCGACACTTTGATCAAGCTCGGGGCAGCTCTCAGCGAGCGCTTTGATGGTGAAGTGCCGAAGCGCCTGAAGGACTTGGTGACACTGCCTGGGGTCGGCCGGAAGACCGCCAATGTGGTGCTTGGCAACGCCTTCGGCATTCCCGGCATCACCGTCGATACGCATTTCAACCGCCTGGTGCGACGCTTTGGATGGACTACCGAGACCGACCCGGACAAGATCGAGGCCGCGATCGGGGCACTGTTTCCTCCCAAGGACTGGACGCAGCTCTGCCACAACGTCATCTGGCATGGCCGGCGGCGTTGCCATGCCCGTAACCCGGCCTGTGGCGCCTGTCCGGTCGCTCGCTGGTGCCCCTCGTACGGCGAAGGAGAGACCGATCCGGTTAAAGCTGCCAAGCTGATTCGGGAGCCGCGGGGATGATGCGAGCGTCCTTGGCTGCAGCGGCGGCCGCGGTAGCGATGCTGCTTGCAGCTTGCGGCGGATCTTCGATGCCGGACGGATCGGCGTCGCCTATGGGACCGCCGAGCGAAGCTATGCCGAGCCCCGAGTCCACAGCAGGCCTTGCCGCGACGAAGAAGGCGGCGGGCATCGCCGACTGTCCGAAGTCTGATCCGAACGTGGCCGCGGTGCCTTCTGGATTGCCGGACGTGGTGCTGCCCTGCCTCGGCGGCGGCCGCGCAGTCCGGCTAGCCGGCCTTCGTGGCAAGCCAATGATGATCAACGTTTGGGCTCAGTGGTGCGGACCGTGCCGCGAGGAAGCGCCCTACCTGGCCGACGTGGCTACAAAGAACAAGTCGCAACTCATGATCTTGGGAATCGACCACGCCGATCCGCAACCGGCGCTGGCCATCGAGTTCGCCCAGCTGTCTACCTGGAAGTACCCGCAACTGGCCGATCCCGATGTGGTGCTGCGCGCAGATCTGCAGATCAGCGGTCCGCCGCAGACCTTTTTCGTACGCCCGGATGGCACCATTGCATATCGTCACGCCGGACCGTTTCGGTCCGCTGCTGAGATCCGCGAACTGGCGGGCCAGCAGCTCGGGGTCAGCCCATGATCAACCAGGACCACGAACGACCGGAGTGGCTCGGCACTCTGACCGACGCACTATCGGAGAAGTCCCGGCTGGACCAGGTCGTGGCTCTTCGGCCCGGAGTCGGCGCTCGGCCGGCGGCAGTATTGATCTTGATCGGCGATGGCCCGGAAGGCCCGGAGATCATGTTCGTGGAACGAGCCGCAGGTCTGCGTACCCACGCTGGACAGATTGCCTTCCCCGGCGGTGCTGCGGATGCCGGGGATCATGATCTTGCTGACACCGCATTGCGAGAGGCGGCCGAGGAGACCGGCGTCGATCGAACTGGGATCGACATCCTCGGCATACTGCCGCCGGCGCACGTGGAGGTGAGTGGCTTCGACGTCTCAGCGGTGATCGCCTGGTGGCGGGAACCCAGTCCGGTGGCGGTGATGGATTCGCGCGAGGCCGCTTCGATCGATATCGTGCCTGTCGCCGTGCTTACCGATCCTGCTCACCGTGCCCGAGTCCGGCATCCGTCGGGCTACACCGGGCCGGCCTTCGAGGTCAACGGACATCTGATCTGGGGACTGACTGCCCATCTGCTGGATAGCGTACTTGATCTTGCTGGATGGCAGCGGCCCTGGGACCGAAGTCGCGAGGTACCGATCCCCGTGCGCTACCTGACCGACCGGCGACCCGACGGTGGAGGACCCGATGCCCACTGATGATCATCAGACCGAGCTCATGGCTCGCTGGAACGCCACGCTGCCGCATCAGCCCGAGCTTGCTGAGGACCTGATCGCCCGCTACAACGAACCACATCGGCACTACCACACCACCGAGCACCTGCTGCAGGTGTTGCGCATGATCGACCAGCTGGCCGATGATCATGATCTGTTCTTGGTGCGGTTGGCTGCCTGGTATCACGACGCGGTCTACGCCATCCCGGCCGGCCAAGTCAGCAATGAAGAGGCTTCGGCACGCCTGGCATTGCGGCAGCTGAGCCTTGTCGGGCTCGAGCAGGAAGACCTGAACCAGATCGCACGGCTGGTAAGGCTGACCGAGACGCATCTACCGGGATCTCGTGACCCCGAAGGCGAGCTCCTCTGCGATGCGGATTTGTCGATCTTGGCGTCCGATCCGGCGAAGTACGCCGACTACGTTGCCGCCGTACGCGCGGAGTACGCCAAGCTGCCAGAAGAGGAGTTCCTGGCAGGACGCTTCGCCGTGCTCACCACTCTTGCTGATCGGGAAATATTTCACACCAGCAAAGGACGCCAACTCATCGATGCCGCGCGCGTCAACATCGAGAGCGAGATCACCGCACTGGCAGAGCGCCTTGGAATCCCTGTGGAAGGATCGGATGTGTGACCTCTGAGCCCACCCAGACGAGCGTTGTTCATGTTGATCGCCCGGCCGATTGGTGGAAGTCGGCGGTGGTCTACCAGATCTATCCGCGGTCTTTTGCCGACAGCAATGGCGACGGCACGGGTGATCTTCCCGGCATGCTGTCCCATCTGGACTACTTGGTGCAGCTCGGAGTCGATGTGGTGTGGCTTTCCCCTGTGTACACCTCTCCGATGGACGACAACGGCTATGACATCAGCGAGTATCGAGATGTCGATCCGATCTTCGGCACTCTTGAGGACTTAGACCTTCTCATTGCGGGTTTGCACGAGCGGGGCATCAAGATCGTGATGGATCTGGTGGTCAACCACACCTCCGATGAGCATCCCTGGTTCATCGAGTCGCGTGATCCAGATTCACCGAAACGGGACTGGTACTGGTGGCGGCCGCCGCGGCGAGGATTCGACCCGGGCACCGAGGGTGCGGAGCCGACGAACTGGGAATCTGCATTCCACGGCTCGGCCTGGCAGTTCGACGAACGCAGCGGGGAGTACTACCTGCATCTGTTCAGCGCCAAGCAGCCCGACCTCAACTGGGAAAACCCCGAGGTACGGCGCGCGATCTACGACATGATGACGTGGTGGGTTGATCGAGGTATCGATGGCTTCCGCATGGATGTGATCAACTTGATCTCCAAGCGCGAGCTCACCGATGGTGAGCCGCTGTCAGGCCGATCCCGGGTGGCGGGTCTTCCGTTTGTTGCCAATGGTCCGCGGCTCGATGAGTTCCTCGCCGAAATGAATGCTGCGGTGGGCTTGGATGAGCGCAATCTCCTGACCGTTGGGGAGATGCCAGGCTCGACGATCGAGACCGCTCGGCGGGCGACGGACCCGGCTAATCATGAGCTGAACATGGTCTTCACCTTTGAGCATGTGCATCTCGACGTGCATTCCGAGGGCAGCAGCAGGTTTGATCTCGCTCCACTCTCCTTACCGGCGCTAAAGAAGAACCTCAATGAGTGGCAGCTGGCGTTGGCCGAAGTGGGCTGGAATTCGCTGTACTGGGACAACCATGATCAACCGCGGGCCGTGTCCCGG
The DNA here is from genome assembly GCA_045806785.1 of Propionibacteriaceae bacterium. Classification (GTDB taxonomy): domain Bacteria; phylum Actinomycetota; class Actinomycetes; order Propionibacteriales; family Propionibacteriaceae; genus Microlunatus. The sequence continues at coordinate 66,701 of JBJMIR010000009.1, forward strand.
TTCGGCGACGACAGCCCCGAGCATCGTGAGAACTCCGCCAAGACTCTCGGCACCGTGCAGCACGTGCATAAAGGCACGCCGTACATCTATCAGGGTGAAGAGCTCGGCATGACGAATACCTACTTCACCGACATCGAGCATTATCGCGACATTGAGGCGATCAACTACCACGCTTCGGCGATCAGCCTCGGGCTGGAAGCGGAGGCGGTGTTGCACTCGCTGTCGATCAAGAGCCGGGATAATGCGCGTACTCCGATGCAATGGGACGACAGCACACACGGCGGTTTCACCGACGGGATTCCTTGGCTGCCGGTAAATCCCAACTACGTCACAATCAATGCCGCCGCCGAGGTGGAGGATCCGAACTCGGTGTTCCATCACTTCCGTAAGCTGATCGAACTCCGTCATGATCATCCGGTGATTGTGCATGGGCGGTTCGAGCTACTGCTCCCTGATCATGAGCAGATCTGGGCGCTCACCCGGACATTGGATGATCAAGTGCTGGTGATGATCGCCAACTGCTCATCTGAGTCGGCGAGTGTGCCGGCAAATGCCATTCCGGATGTGGATGCCGCTCAAGTACTGCTCGCAACGCACGGGAACTCGACGACGCTCGATCTCGAGCCGTGGGAGTCACGCATCTATCTCCTTGGCTGAGCTCGGCTTTGGCTCGGTGTCCAGATCGGCTGGAGTATTGAAGTGGCGTGCCCGGGCTATGAAGGGCAGGGCGAGTGCGGAGCCGGCCGCGGATAGCAGATACGACACCTGATAACCCCAAACATCGGCGCTCTTTCCGAGCAGCGGTTGCGCCACGATGCCGCCGGTGCTGTTGATCAACGAATCGAAGGAGAGAATCGTCGCGCGCTCTTTGGACGGGATCATGCCGTTAAGGTATGCCTGCCTGATCGGCGTACCGACGTAAGCGGCGAACGCCCACAGCATGATCAGCACAATAACGACCCAGAAATTGCCCACAAGACCGATGAGGGCGAGCATCACTACGGCCAACGCCTCCAAAGTCAACAGAGCCGAGGTCCGGCGCTGGAACGCTCGGCGGATCAACGGCGTGAGAAACCCACTGAGGATCTGTGCCGCGGCGACGAGTGCGGCAACAAGGCCGGCTATTCCGTACGCCTTTTGGTTTCCCCACAAATTCAGCAGGTGCGGCTGCAGGGCGTAGAAGACATAGATTCCAATACCGCCGCTGAACATTCCAGCCAGCATGATGGCCCGGACCGCAGGCACCCTCATGCCATGCTCGACTGAGCTGTTCAAGATCATTTTCATTTCAGCCATCGGCCGTTTCCCCCGCGCTGGCGTGAAGCCAAGGTCGTGCATCATGATCAAAGCGACAACGAACATTACGACTAGAACGACCGCGCGAGCTAGGTACGGCACACCGAGGTTGGTCAGCTGGGCGAGAAAGCCACCGGCGACCGAGCCGCTCAGAGTCATTACCCCAATAACCAGCTGGCCACGGGCGAACACAGTTTCGAGCTGGCCCTCGAATCTCGTAATAGTCAGCGCATCGACCAACCAGGCTTCGGTTGCACCAGAGAAGAACGTAAAACCAAGTCCGAGAAGTGCAGAAACGATCGCCCACCAGACAAATGACGAGTGGAGTTGCCAAAGCAACACGTAAAGGCCCGTGGTTGCTGCCAGCGTCAGCGTCCCGCAGAGGAACGAGGCGCGGCGTCCCCAGCGGTCCGCGACGACGCCGGTTGGAATCTCGAAGAGCACCATGCCGGCGGTGAAGCAGGCGTTGGCAGCGAAGGCTTCGAAGTTCGACAGGCCGGCGTCGAGCAGGAAAATCGTGTTGATGCCCCAGATCAAGGAGGCAGCCAAGGTGTTTCCCGCGGTCAGCACGTAGTAGGTGCGGCGGACCGTCTTAGAGGTCTGCTTCACCCTTCAGACACTATGTGCCTGAGCTTGTCGAAGGTTTGCGTTGAGCTTGCCGAAATATTCCCTGAGCTTGTCGAAGGGCGCATCCTACAAAGCCGTCAGCCAATCGATGATCGCCGCTGTGACAACTGCAGGATCTTCTTCATGCGGGAGATGACCAACGCCGGGCAGACTAATCAGATCATGCCGTGCCTCGACCCATTTTTCGGCAGCCGTCATGGCCGGAATCGGAACGAGCTGATCTTCTTGGCCGTGGATCGACAACAGCGGTACAGATATGGGCTGTCGGAGAGCCCGGCGGAAGTCACGGCCCGTGCTGCGAAAGTGATTGCGGACGAACGAGCGCTGGTACTCCAAGGCGCAATGCGGGCTGGGCCACAGCATGAGGGCATCTCGGTAGTGGCGAGCTTCCGCTGCAGTAAGGAGCTCTGCTCCATCGGCTGCCCACCTGCGAAGCAGTTCCTCAATGTAGAGCCCGTCCTCGGCCATGATGCGCCGCTCCGGCAGTAGCGGGACCTGAAACAACGCCAGCGTGGGGAAGTTCGTCCGCCACGGAAACGCCAGCGGATGAGGGGCGGCAACACTCACCATTGCGCGTACCGGCGATGGCGTGTACGCAAGGGTGGCCCAGGCAGCCATTCCACCCCAGTCGTGTCCGACGATCACACCTGTGGAGAATCCGAGGCTCTTGATCACTCCACTGACATCAAAGGCAGTGGTTTGCGGGTCGTATCCGCGCGGTGTCTTGTCGCTTGCTCCATAGCCGCGCAGGTCCATAGCAGCGGCGCTGAAACCAGCCTCGTCGAGCGCTGGGATCTGATAGCGCCATGCCCACCAGAACTCACCAAAACCGTGGAGCAGCAAGACCAGGTGTCGCCGAGGATTGAAGTGTTCTCCGACGGCAACGTGAAAGCGGATTCCGTTGGCGGCGACATCCTGATGCCGCCATGGCCCGTCAAGAAGGATGTCGCGTACGCCGGCCCCTGCCATGGCGGCGGGTCACTCCTCTTGCCCCGACGTTGCTTACCGGACGATCATGTAATGGCTTTGGTCGAAGGAACGACCTCGCCCTCGATCTGCGGTGCATTCGCCGCCGCGAGCGCGCGCTCAGCGGCACCCTTGACCTCGGTGGTCGTGAGGTTGGCCTGGGCGATGGTCCGCTCCGGGGGTCTGATTCTCTTGACGATCAAGTAGCCGACAAGAGCCAAGATGCCTGCTAGCAGCAGCAGTGCGACTGCAACGATCAAGAATGCAAGCCATCCCGCCAGCCCCGCCGCGTAGAGGCCTAACGCGGCAGAGATATAGAGCAGAATCGTCGCACTAAGCGCGAAGTATCCGGCGGCCCCGAACAAACCTGCGCCGGTGCCACCCTTCTTCGCGGCTGGCATAAGTTCGGCCTTGGCGAGCTCCATCTGGTCCCGTACCAGCAACTTCACGTCGTCGGTGATGTTCTTGATGATCTCTCCGACAGCAAGATCAGCCACATCCGCTCCTCTCGTTACTGGAAAGCCTATCGATCTCCTAGCGGCGTTTTTCCGCACATAGCTGCGAGCGTCGATAATCGCGCGGCCCAGTGCTGAGGAGGAGAGAGCCGAGGCGTTCTTTCCTCGGCGAGCGACGACGAAGTAGGCGGCTCACAAAGCGCGATGCGCGAGCAGCTTGACAGATAGCCATGCCAGGGCAGCTAGTCCGCAGAAGCCTTCGTTGTCTCCAGATTCTCCTTGATCAAAGTCATTACCGAGGAGTCGGTCAGGGTTGTCACGTCGCCCAGTTCACGGTTCTCGGCAATGTCGCGTAGCAACCGGCGCATGATCTTGCCCGAGCGGGTCTTGGGGAGCTCCTCGACCACCATGATCTGCCGCGGCTTCGCAATAGCGCCGATCTCCTTTGCCACGTGGGTCCGCAGTTCTTGGACGATCTCCTCGCCGCCCTCGCCGGCGTCAGCGCGCAAGATCACGAACGCGACAATGGCTTGGCCGGTCGTCGGATCAGTCGCGCCCACGACTGCTGCCTCAGCGACCTTCGGATGCGATACCAGCGCCGATTCGATCTCGGTCGTGGACATGCGGTGCCCAGAAACGTTCATGACGTCATCAACGCGGCCAAGCAGCCAGATATCGCCGTCCTCGTCCTTCTTCGCGCCATCACCGGCGAAATACCTTCCCTCAAAGCGTGACCAGTAGTTATCGATATAGCGCTGATCATCGCCCCAGATAGTGCGCAGCATCGCCGGCCAGGGCTTGGTGATCACCAGATAGCCACCGTGTCCGTCGGGAACGCTCCTCGCTTCGTCATCGACGACATCGACCACGACACCCGGTATCGCCCGCATCGCCGCGCCCGGCTTGCTGACGGTTACCCCGGGCGTTGGAGAGATCATCTGCATGCCGGTTTCGGTTTGCCACCAGGTGTCCACCACCGGCGTACGGTCCCCGCCGATGTAGTGCCGATACCAGACATACGCCTCGGGATTGATCGGCTCACCCACTGATCCCAAGACGCGCAGCGACGACAAATCGAAAGCCTCGGGAATGTCGGCGCCCCACTTCATGAACGTCCGGATCGCTGTCGGTGCGCAATACAAGATCGACACTCGGTACTTCTCGATGATCTCCCACCAGCGTCCCTTGTGCGGGGTGTCTGGGGTGCCCTCATACATCACCGATGTGGCACCGTTTGCCAGCGGCCCGTACACCAGATAGGAGTGTCCGGTCACCCAGCCGATGTCCGCGGCACACCAATAGATATCGGTCTCCGGCTTCAGGTCGAAGACCCCCCAGTGCGTATACGAGACTCCGACCAGGTAGCCGCCGGTGGTGTGCAGGATGCCCTTTGGCTTACCCGTACTGCCGGAGGTGTACATGACGTATAGCGGGTGCTCGGCAGGGAAGGACTCGCACTCGTGCTCCTCAGACTGCTTGCCGACGAACTCGTGCCACCACAAGTCGCGCCCCTCTTCCATGGGGACGTCAAGGTTGGCCCGCTGGACAACCAGCACCTTTTCTACGTCGCAGCCGTACTTCAAGGCTTCATCGACTGCCGGCTTCAGCGGTGAGGCGTTGCCGCGGCGGTAGCCGCCATCGGCAGTGATCACGAACTTAACGCCGCAGTCGATCACCCGCGAGTAGAGCGCATCGGAGGAGAAGCCGCCGAAAACCACGGTGTGCGGTGCGCCGATTCGAGCGCAGGCCAGCATCGCTACCACTGCTTCGGGAATCATGGGCAGGTAGATAGCTACCCGATCGCCGGTCTTAACGCCAAGCTCCAGGAGAGCGTTCGCCGCCTGCTTGACTTGCCGGGTCAGCTCCGCATACGTGATCACCTGGGTGTCTCCAGGCTCGCCCTCGAAGTAGAAGGCGACTCGGTCTCCGTTGCCAGCCTCGACGTGTCGGTCAAGGCAGTTGTACGCCGCATTCAGCGTGCCATCGGCGTACCACTTGGCGAATGGCGCGTTGCTCCAGTCAAGGACCTGAGTCGGTTCGGTCTGCCAGCTAAGCCGCTTGGCTTGCTTAGCCCAAAAACCCTCGAAGTCTGCCTCAGCCTCTGCATAGGTTTCGGCCGTGACGTTGGCATTCGCGGCGAGATCGGCGGGTGGCGGAAAGTGCCGGTCCTCGTGGAGCAGGTTGTCCAGGGCCTCATCAGTCACGACTACATCTCCTCACAAGCATCGATGATTGGGCCGGGCTCGCGAGCCAAATTTGGCGGGCCTATGAGCCCATAGATCTCAGCCTACAGATGCTGGATTTCAGAGCTTGATGCGTAGCACGTCGTCGAAATCGTCGGTGATGACCAGCTTGGAGTGATCAACTTCGACGCGCCAGCACGATGTCTGGAACGGCAGCATCAGTGGGTCTGGGCGACGGGCGGAGCTGTCGTAGAGGGCACCGACTTCACCTAGAAGGCGGTCGCGCGCCACCGACTTCAGCTGTCTGACCGCTGGTCGCCGTTCGACCATGGAGATCAAAGCCTCTCTGGTGATCGGCATCCAGTTGCGGAAGTTACGGCGTTCCAACAGGCCGAAGTACGGACTTTCGGCAACCAGCTCCACACTCTCCTCGCCGTAATCCCCGCGCATAGCGTCTGGATCGGCTTCCCGCATCAGCGCAATCAAGCGCCGGACCCACGGGACTGTGTCGTCACGAGTGTTGTACGCGATCGCCAGATGCCCGCCAGGCTTAAGGACCCGGGCGATTTCGCTGAGCGCAAGCCCTGGCGGGAATTGGTGCAGCGTCTGCGCCGCGGTGACGACATCGAAGTGGCAGGACAGGAACGGCAAGGACTCGACCCGGCCGACGACATGTCGTTGCGTCCCCAGGCGGGCGGGCAGCTCAGCGACCAGGTCGACCGTCCGATCGATGCAGAACACCTCATGAGCAGCGTCGGAGAGCATTGCGGCAAAACCACCCCGGCCCGCTCCAAGATCAAGTACGCGCATGGGTTCCGGGCCGACCATCCAGGCGACCGCAGCTTCCGGATAGGGAGTCCGTCGGGTGGCCATGGTGGAAACTTTAGTGGTGTCAGACCCGCTTGCTGATCTTGCGCGATTCGAGGGCGTGGCGTCGGCAGCGGCAGCTGCGACCGATGCCGTGGATACGGTGTTGCGGGATCGTGGGCTGCGACATGTCACCGGAGAGCAGCTGAGCCAGGCTCTGGTCCTCGGCGCGAGGGCCAACGCGGCGTTGACCAATGACCCTCAACGATGGCAAATCGGTGCCCTGCGCTTGTCCGCGGAGCTGGGACCGCTTGCGGCTTTGATCAGGGTGGCACCGGCACAGGCCCTGGCGCGAGCGCATGCGCTGGTTGCTCGGGGTGTGGTGCCGGACAGTGAGCTTGGCAAGATCACCGCCCAGCGAGAAAGCTGGTGGCCAGATTCAGCCCAGCCAAGAATGGCCCAGCCGGAAATGCCAGGGCCGGAAATGTCAGGGCCGGAAATGTCAGGGCCGGAAGTTGCAACACGGATGAACAGTCTCGGAGAGCTGCTGACCCGCCACACCAGCGCGTCGGCGATTGTCGTGGGTGCCGTTGCGCACGCCGAAATCGCAGTCGTAGCGCCGTTTGGCGACGCCAGTGGGTTGATTGCGCGGGCAGCCGAACACCTGGTGCTGATTGCTGCTGACATCGATCCGTACGGAGTGATCGTGGTTGAGGCTGGCCACGCCGAGAACGGGGCGAGCTATTTGCCTGCGCTTGCGGCGTACGCGGACGGAAGCGTTGCAGGAGTCAGGGGCTGGTTGCTGCAATGCGCGGCGGCTGTGGCACGCGGTGCACAGCTCTCACCGATCGGCAATCGCTGATGTGCCAGCGTCTCTTCCTCGCCTCTCTCCGGACATGTCGAATTTCCGACCGTTGCGGACCTTCGATATCGGCCGAGGCATCGACCGGTCGAATTTCCGGACCAATGCGGAGTTTGGAGCTCAGTTGATCGAACCGCAGATCGGCGTACACATGACGCGGCGCCCACCGAAGCGGGCGCCGTGCCTGGCACGTCACCACCAAGTGACCATGCGTGCATCTTTTCAACGTGTTGGCCCAGGTAAACCTGGATCGCAACTTCCCGTCGGGGATGGGTGATCGCCGCGTGGGTACTTGAATGCCGTGCGAGGTTTGCCTATTCGTCAGTCAGGACTACCTGTGACAGTCATCTGACGGTCACCCGGAAAAGCTCCTAGAAGCGCACTCCTTGTCGACGACTCGGCTTGCCTTGAAGTCCTTTCTACCCCCATCGGGACTCAATGGAAAGGTCTCGCAGCTAGGAGAAATCTGTGCACCGACCATGGCAAGGAAATGTGGCTGCCATGCCAACCGGTTGTGCTGACCAAGATCAAATTCTGGTGAGGTCGACACTGCGGGCCGGGCTAGCTTGAGCGGTCCGGCGGATGTTTGTCCACAGCCTCAAGATGACTCCAGGCGTCATCCACAGATTTTGTCCGGGGCGGCGCGTGGCCGGTCTAGATCAACACACTGCTTGGCATGGACCCGCGTACGCTCGGCCCAACTAGCATCGCTGGGGCCCCCATTGTTGTGGCTATTGCCGATTCCGAGCTGCTGGACCAGGTGCTCGCCATTACTGCGGTGGTCGGAGTCGAGCCACTAGTGCTGGGCGACGTGGGTCTCTTACGGCAACATTGGTCGTCGGCGTCGATGGTCCTGTTGGGCGTCGATCAGGCTGCCCGCGCTGGAACGATGGGTTTGCACCGTCGCACTGAGGTCTATTTGATCACTGAGGAACAGACCTCGCATCGGGCGCAGCCATGGTCTATGCAACTTGGTGCGGCGGTGGTAGCGCTGCCCGCGAGTGCCAGCTGGCTGAGCGATGCGATGGCAAACGTCGGGGTGGTAGGCCGTGGCACCGGTCGTCTGGTTTGTGTGATCGGTGGTTCAGGCGGGGTGGGAGCGTCCACTCTCGCCGCGGGACTGGCCTTCCTCGCGGCGCGCACCGAGCGGACAATGCTGATTGATGCCGATCCCCTGTCCGGAGGCCTCGACCTGCTGCTCGGCGCAGAGCGGGCGCCGGGCTGGCGGTGGCCCCGGCTAGCCACCGCGCGGGGCCACCTTGGCAACCTGACCGGTCAGCTGCCCTCCGTCGACGGAATTGATGTGTTGTCCATGGCCCGCGGGGAGTCGCCGCGAGGCTGGGTGCCGCATGCCGAGCAACTCAAGGCGGTGCTGCTGTCAGCGCTGCGAAGTCACCAGATCACCATCGTCGACCTCGGACTAGCTCTCGGTGGCGCCATATCGGAGGCGTTGCGGCAGGCCGAGCTGGCCGTGCTCGTGGTGCGAGACGACATCCGTGGGATTGCCGCTGCACGTGAGGTAGTGCATCAACTCCAGGCTGAGCGTGACCACCTGGGAGTCGTGGTGAGACACAGCCGGTCACGCCTCCTGGAGCCGAAACTTGTCGCGAGCGGTGTTGGTTTGCCTCTGTTTGGGTCCTTTCCCGAGGATCCAGCCCTTGCCCTGGCGGCGGAGCGTGGAGACCCGCCAGGGCGATCTCCACGCAGCTCACTATCTCGGCTCTGCCGTCAGCTGCTCGACGAGCTCCCAGTCCGCGAGCCGCACGAGGAGAAGGCGCTGGTCAGGGCATGACGACCGCGATGACGCCCTTGATGTCGGACCGTCTGGATTTCGACCCCCCAAGTCTGAACCTGGTACGAGATCGGCTAGCTTCCCTCGGCCGGCAATACACGCCAACTGACGTTGCGTCTGCCATGCAAGCCGTGGGTCTCGCGGTGAGCGACTCGGCCGTACTCGATGCGGTCGAGTCCTTGCGGCGGCAGAGCGTCGGCGCAGGTCCATTGGAGCCGCTGCTTCGCGAGCCAAGCGTGACCGATGTCGTCGTCAATGGTCCCGATCAGGTCTTCATCGATCGAGGGGGCGGTCTCGAGCTGACAAATGTGCACTTTCGGAATGAGAGTGAGGTGCGGGCGCTTGCCCAGCGACTTGCTGCATCCGTAGGTCGCCGTCTTGACGATGCGGTGCCCTTCGTGGACGCAAGGCTGGCTGACGGCACGCGGGTACATGCAGTGCTGGGCTGCCTCGCTTCGCCCGGGACCTGCATATCTCTTCGGGTGCCGGCGCAGCGAAGCTTTTCGGTCGAGGACTGCATCGCTTCAGGTTCACTAACGCCGGGAGCTGCGCATCTGTTGTCGCGCATGATCGAGGCGAAACTTGCGTTCTTGATCAGTGGTGGAACCGGTTCGGGTAAGACAACCCTGCTTGCGGCACTTCTGGCATTGGTTCCGGCCCGTGAACGGATTGTCATTGTCGAGGATTCCCGGGAGCTGGCACCAAACCATCCCCACGTCATACGGATCGAGGGCCGGCCGGCCAACACCGAACTGGCCGGAGCGATCAGTCTTACTGATCTTGTTCGTCAGTCACTGCGGATGCGTCCGGATCGGCTGGTCGTCGGCGAGGTGCGTGGCGCAGAGATTTGTGACCTGTTGACGGCGATGAATACCGGTCATGAAGGGGGTTGTGGAACGGTGCATGCAAACTCCACAGCCGATGTCCCAGCCCGACTGGAAGCCCTGGCCGCCCTTGGCGGCTTACCACGCGCCGCATTGCATGCCCAGCTGGCATCTGCACTCCATGCGGTGATCCACGTAACTCGTCAGGGCGCTGGGCTACGTCGCGTTGCTGAGATTTCGATCTTCGTTCGTAATTCAACTGATGGACTGGTGCGAACTGAGTGCGCCATCGCCTTCCAACCGGACGGTCGAACTGTGCTCGGTCCAGCGAGCGGTCAACTCGAACGAATGCTCGGCAAATGATCATCATCGTCTTGTGTTTGGGCTGTGCGGTGCTCACGGCATGGTTGGCGGTGCCGCGACCAGCGGCGGGACAGCTCAGGACGCGGCTCGACTCCGCAACAGCTGATGTCCCAAAGAAATCCGGGGCGATTGCCGAGCGGCGAGGACGTCTACGACGATGGTGGATCCGTTCAGTGATCATGATCATCATGTTGACTGTGATCATTGCTACCGGCTACCTGGCGAGTGTGCGGGGCGCAGTGCTGGCTTGCGCGGCAGTGCTGGTGGTGGCAACGGCGGTTCAACTGATCGCACAGTACCGGCGACAAAGATCAGCACTTCAGGCGCGCGCCGATGTTGCACATGCATGTACGGTGCTGGCCTCCTATCTTCGCGTCGGGCAGATCCCCTCTGCCGCATTAGCCATTGCGGCGGCCGATTGTGAGGTGCTTCGCAACAGTCATCACGCCCGCACCGTCGGCGGCGACGTCGTGGAGGTATGGCGCCAGCAGTCGCGCCGTCCTGGCCATTCGGGTCTTCTCCAGTTGGCACGGGCCTGGCAAATTTCGACTGAGACCGGTGCGCCGATGTCCACAACGCTGGATCAGGTAGCCGCCAGCCTCGCTGCTGATCAGGCGTTGATGCACGTCGTCAATAGCGAGCTAGCCGCGGCCCGTGCGACCAGCAAGGTGATGGCTGTCCTGCCTGCCTGTGGAATCGGGATCGGTTACTTGCTCGGTGGTGATCCAGCACGCTGGCTGCTGTCTGGACCCGCTGGCTGGGCCTGCCTACTTATTGGAGTGCTGTTGGCCTGTGCCGGTGTGCTCTGGATCGAGGCGCTGGCTCGTCAGGCGTCAGGGGAGGCGTAGCTCGGTGCCTACTCTGGCCATCATCTTGCTGGCTGGCTTCGGGCCGCCTTGGGAAAGCGGCCTGCTCTGCGCGGCCTTCGCCGGCCTGGCTGTGTTCTTGGCGTTGCGACACCCTCGCGGTCAGCTTCGTCGGATGGCGAACGGTAGCTCGGAGCTCACCGCTGCGATGGTGCCGCTCGCACGGCTCATTCACGGCCGGCCAGGTGCGCCACCGCTAGTCCGGCGCTTGCTGCTGAGCACGGCCAGCGCGATTGCTCTTCGGATAGCGACAGTGCAGATCGCCGGGTGGTCTTGGGACCGGATCTGGTTCGCGACACCGATCATTGCCGTGGCAGGAGTCCTTGTACTCGGCTGGCTAGAGCCGCGCGCGGCGCGACGTCGCCGGCAACAGTTGATCATGGAGGCACCACAGGCGCTGGAGCTGCTGGCCGCCTGCTTAGCTGCCGGACTGCCGGCTCGCAAGGCATGCGGGGCGGTGGTGCAGGCATTCGATGGGCCGGTCGCTGATGATCTTGGGCGGGTACTGGCATTGCTCAAACTGGGCGTCGGTGAGGCGGCAGCATGGAAGTCGATTCATGATCATCCGCAGCTAGGTCTCACGGCTCAGGACCTGGCGCGCTCAGTGGAGTCAGGCACCTCGATGGTCCAGGGCTTGCAACACCATGCCGCTGCGGCTCGCGAGACACGTCGTGGAGCGCTCCAGGTGCGGGCGCGCGCCGTTGGCGTACGCAGTGTGCTGCCAATGATGATCTGTTTCATTCCTTCCTTCATGTTGCTGGGAATCGTCCCGGCGGTGGTCTCCGCAGTCTTCAATGCATTCGGCTGACCCCATGGATCTCCTAGATATCCACAACTGGCCAGGTGCTCGGAGCGCTGTCAACAGATCGGTCCGCGGCCGCACGATCTGGCCATCGGTAAGGAGACTTCAGGCGCATCGGAACCGATGCCGCACCAGAAGGAATGTGCGATAACCCTAGGAGGGAATTATGGGCCGGGACATCTCAGCGGCGAAGACGGTCGCTATCGACTACCGTCGCGGTGGCTGTGAGGAACCGATCGAGGCCGCATTGCCCAGCCGCCGTAATCAGCGAGGCATGGTCAGTGCAGAGTGGGCCGTGGGCATCATTGCCGCTGTCGCCATCGCAGGTGTGCTGCTGGCAATCGTGACGAGCGGTGAGGTCGAGAAGACATTGCTGAACTTCATCTTGATGGTGATCCGCTCGTTCTCCGACTACATCAAGTGAGAAGTGGCCGAGGTTGCCGAGCGCAGAGTCGCGACATTGTCGATGATCAGGTTCTCCATGATCAAATTACCTTTGGTCAAGTTGCCTTTGGTCAAGTTGTCTTTGATCAAAGCACGGGACGGACGAGGCATGGTGACGGCCGAACTGGCCGTCACGACTCTGGCGGCATTCGCCGTGCTGACGATGATGTGCTGGGGCATCTATTTGGTCGTGACCCAGCTGCGTTGTGTCGATGCGGCGGCGGCTGTTGCCAGGCAAGCGGCTCGGGCAGATGACGCTGCAGTCGCCAAAGCCAAAGCAGGAGCTCCTTCGGGCGCCACGATCACGATTGAGAAGCATCCGAGTCTCATCACAGTCGCGGTACGAGTAAAGGCTCGGCCGCTGGGCCGCTGGTTGGTCGCAGTCCCGCTCGAGGCTCGGGCACATGTAGTCCCAGAGCCGGCGGCAGGGTGAGTGCAGTGACGAAGAAGGGAGCCGCGTGCGCCGAGCGCGGAAGCGCCTCTGTCCTGATGATCGGGGTCATCGCCGTCGTCGTGACGCTCAGCGGTGCCGCAATGCTGATCGCAGGCTATGCAACCGGCTACCACCGGGCCCGGGCGGCTGCCGACCTGAGCGCCTTGAGCGCGGCAGCGGCCTTCGAGCAAGGTCGCGACGCTTGCGCCCAGGCGCGGCAAACCGCTCGGCAGAACGGTGCGCGGGTGGACCGGTGTGGCTTGATAGGCGACGCGATCGACTTCGTGGTCACTGTGCGGGTCTCCGTCGCGGCGCGTACGCGCATCCCTCAGTTGCCGAGAAAGGTAGCGGCGGAAGCCCACGCCGGGCCAGTGCGATGAGAACTGGGAACCGAGGAGTCGCAATGAACGATCGAAGAAAGAACGATCGAAGAAAGAGGTGATCAGCGCCGAGCAGCAGGGGCGTCAGCGAATCAGCTGATCGATGCACCCTGAGCTCGTCGAAGGCACATGGCGCTAGCTTTCGGCGGACTCAGGGGGCGCGGCTCAGGATGCACTCCTCGCGAGGCGCCTCATGTCTGAGGTTCGTCGCGGGTCAGCTTGTCGGCCTCATCCAGCATTGCCTGCCGCTCCGCTGCTGTCGTGGACGGCTCACGCTCCGCATCAACTCTTGACGTGTCGTCGGAGACTGCTGGCTTGGTCGCGTCGCGAGCTGCAGAAGTAGCTGTGGTCTTGGACTTGGTCGCCGTGTCGGTCGTAGTCGCCGAGCTGGCTGCTGGACTGCTAGAGCTGCTGGCCGAAGCCTGGTCGGAGGCTTCCAGCTCCTTCAGCTTCGCGCGTCGTGCTCGCGCCCGGCGCATGCCGGTCCGCAGCAGTAGCAGAGCGAGGATGGTGACCGCCATCGTCACGGCACCGGTAATAAAGATGCCCACGCTGGTCGCTGGAATCACGGCTCCGAAGATGGACAAGTCATAGATCTGCGGATTGCTCACCACAATCGCCACCACGAGAACTGCCACCAAGACAAGCAGTATTAAAGCCAGCACGACCATAGGGACATTATTCCCTGGGGTACGCTCTACAGGCAGCGACGCGACGAGGCGTCTTCCCGATCGTCGTCTGCGGGCTCAGCAGGTCAAATCCCCTGCCGTTCACTTCGAACGCGGGCTGGACTCGGCCGCAGGGCTCATCGCGATACCGCGTTACGCCTCGACAACCAAACCAGTGCCACTTGTGGTTAGACTTCGCGAGCGGCTAAGGGCAGTAGCCGCGAGTGCCGGATGTCTCAGGAGGACGATGCATGTCCCTACTTCCAATTCCGATGGAAGTGACTTCTCTTAACTTGTCGGGAGTCAACCTGACGTTCGTCGCGGCGGTCGGCGTTATCGCCCTCATAGCCCTCGTGATGGCGATGATCTTCCGCCGCGAAGTACTTGCAGCTAATGACGGCACCCCTAATATGCAGTCCATCGCTCGCGGCGTGCAGGAGGGCGCGAGCGCCTATCTCGGTCGCCAGTTCCGCACCCTGAGCATCTTCGCCGTAGCTGCGTTCTTCCTTCTGCTGCTGCTTCCCGTGCACGCCAGCGCTGACTTCAGCAGCCTGACCCTACGCATCTGCCGCTCCGTCGCATTCTTGGCCGGAGCGGTCTTTTCTGCGCTGATCGGTTTCCTTGGCATGTGGTTGGCAGTCCGGGCGAATGTCCGCATGGCAGCCGCCGCGCGCGACGAGGGCCGCGACCTCGCTATGAAGATCGCCTTCCGCACTGGAGCGCATGTCGGCATGGCCACGGTCGGATTGGGTCTGTTCGGGGCCGCACTTGTGGTGTTCATCTTCCGCGGCGATGCCCCGACCATCCTTGAAGGCTTCGGTTTCGGAGCTGCAATGCTCGCAATGTTCATGCGTGTTGGCGGCGGCATATTCACCAAGGCCGCTGACGTCGGCGCCGATCTGGTTGGCAAGGTCGAGCAGAACATTCCCGAGGACGACCCGCGCAATGCCGCCACTATTGCTGACAATGTCGGTGACAACGTCGGCGACTGCGCCGGCATGGCAGCCGATTTGTTCGAGTCCTACGCCGTCACCCTTGTCGCGTCACTGATCCTCGGCAAAGCGGCCTTCGGTGAGGCCGGCCTGGTGTTCCCGCTCATCGTTCCCGCTATCGGCGTCATCACCGCCATCATCGGTGTCTTCCTGACCCGCCCACGGGCAGGGGAGAACGGCCTGCGGACCATTAACCGCTCCTTCTATATATCTGCGGCTATCTCCGCGGTGCTCGTAGCAATCGCCTCCTTCGCGTACCTGCCTTCCTCGTTCGAAGCACTCAACCTGCCGCCTGGTGTGGAGCACGGACTGATCGACGATCCGCGGATCGTCGCCCTCGGAGCGGTAGTCATCGGAATCGTGCTTGCCGTCCTTATCCTCAGCCTCACCGGCTACTACACCGGTACCGAGGATCGCCCGGTTGAGAATGTTGGCAAGACCTCACTCACCGGCCCGGCAACTGTGGTGCTGGCCGGCGTCTCGGTAGGGCTGGAGTCGGCGGTCTATACCGCCGTCGTGATTGCCGCAGCAGTCTATGGCGCCTTCCTGCTCGGCGGCTCGGGTGTTGTCGGGTTGTTCGCCATCGCGCTCGCCGGTTGCGGACTGCTCACTACCGTCGGCGTGATCGTGGCCATGGATACCTTCGGTCCAGTCTCAGACAATGCGCAAGGCATCGCGGAGATGTCGGGCGACGTCCACGGCGCCGGCGCGCAGGCATTGACTGAGCTGGACGCGGTCGGAAACACCACCAAGGCGATCACCAAGGGGATCGCGATCGCCACCGCGGTATTGGCAGCGACTGCGCTGTTCGGGTCCTACACCGACGCGATCCGTACCGTGCTCGTCGACAACTTCGGCAAGTTCATCGACCAGGCCGTCGTCTACGCACCACAAACTCTGGTCGGTGTGATACTGGGCGCTGCTGTCGTCTTCCTGTTCTCCGGTTTGGCGATCAGCGCAGTTGGACGTGCCGCCGGCGCGGTGGTCTTCGAGGTGCGCCGCCAGTTCCGCGAGATCCCCGGAATCATGGAGGGCACGGGCAAGCCGGAATACGGCAAGGTCGTCGATATTTGTACCAAAGACTCATTGCGCGAGCTCGCGACACCAGGACTGCTCGCAATCTGTGCCCCAATTGCGGTTGGTTTCGGGCTGGGTGCGCCAGCGTTGGCCGGCTACCTCGGGGGTGCAATTGCTGCAGGCACGTTGATGGCAGTCTTCCTCGCCAACTCAGGCGGCGCCTGGGACAACGCGAAGAAGCTGGTTGAGGATGGCCACCACGGCGGTAAGGGCTCGGAGGCACACGCCGCGACCGTGATCGGTGACACCGTTGGCGACCCGTTCAAGGACACGGCGGGACCGGCGATCAACCCGCTGATCAAGGTGATGAACCTGGTGTCGTTGCTGATCGCGCCAGCTGTGGTCGCGATGTCACCGCTGAGCACCACGCCCACCGCCTGGCGCTACCTCATCGCGGGCATCGCACTGGCGATCATCATCACCATGGTGACCATCAGCACTCGTCGAGGGGTGGCGATGGCCAGCGCCCCAAGCGAGCCAGCGCCGGCCAAAGAGTTGCCAGCGAAGCAAACCGCTGAGGTTCTGAGGGAGCAATCCGAGGCAAAGGTTGACAAACTAGCTAAATGAGGGACGCCGGTCGCGGGTGTCTACCCGATCCCGCCCGCAAGGCACACTGGATTGCGATGACCAGTAACCCTTCCGGTGACGGGTTCACGCGCGGCTTTGACCAGGTACCACCTGAGGCGTACGAGCCCGACCCCGCACTTGCCGGGTATCCGCCGCCGCAGCCGACACCCCAGCCGACACAGCTGGGACCAGCTAGCTACAACCCAGCAGCGCCGCAGCAGCCGTACGGATACCCCAGCGCATACCCGCCGCCACCGCCGTCGGTCCAGCAGGCGCCTTTCCCGCAGGTCAGGCCGGTCGGTGCTATGCCGAACGGCCCGCGGCTGTACCAGCAAATGCTTCGCGGCCCCAGGTATCGCTGGTGGAAGCCGTTGCTCTGCCTTGTTCTGGTCCTCCCGCTCGCTCTCATCATGATGGTCATCGCGATCGTGCCTGTGATCATCGCTGGGCTGATCAGCGGCGCGCCCAACCTCGCTGAGTACGCCCTGAGGACAACAACAGATATCGCCAACCTGGGTCCAGTCGGTTTCATCTACATCAATCTCTCGCTCATCGTGCTGATCCCGGCCAGCGGATTGTCGATCTGGATCGTGCATGGGGTTCGGCCGCGGTTTCTCTCATCGGTCGCTGGTGGGATCCGATGGCGCTGGCTACTGCGTTGTATCGCGGTCATCCTGCCGCTGTGGGCGTTGTACACCGGACTTGCCGTGTTTGCACAACCTCCTGCATCCCCGCGTCCCAATCACTGGGTGGCGCTGTTGGTCATCGTGCTACTGATGACGCCTTTGCAGGCGGCGGGTGAGGAGTACTTCTTCCGCGGTTGGATCATGCAGAACGTCGGCGCCTGGTTCGCCAATCCCATGGTCGGACTGGTCGCCTCTCTTGTGGTGTCCGCCGTAGCGTTTTCCACGGCTCACCTAAGCCCGGATCCATGGGTGCTGGGTACCATCGCTTGCCTGGCTGTAGTCGGAGGACTTGCGGCGTGGCGGACGGGTGGACTCGAGGCCGCCATCGCTATACACGCAATCAATAACGTGCTGACGTTCTTCATTGTCGTGATCTTTGGAGGCTGGTCACAGGCGTTTGTCGGCGCTCACACAACCGGGACTCCAATGATGCTGTTGCTGGCTATCGTGGTCTATGGGATCGCGCTCGCCCTGATCCTGTGGCAGGCCAAGCGGGCCGGCATTCAGCCCTATTACCAGCCGCCCGTCCGGCCGCTGCCTCCGCCGGGCGTCCCGCCAGCACCGGCGTACCCGCTTACCCAATACCCGCGGTAACGTCGGGCCACCTGCCTGCGGAATTCATCCCGAATCAGTGGCGTTTTGTGTCTTAGTTGATCGCGGGCCGTAGAGTATGCGCGCCGGGGGCGGCAGCTGTGATTCATCGGATCGTTCTTCATGATCTGCTGTTGGGCCGCGCGAGATTCCAGTGTGATGTGACAGAGAAAGTGAGAATCGGTGGCAGTCAAGCCAGGGGGCCGGCGGCTTGTGATCGTCGAGTCCCCGACGAAAGCGAACAAGATCGCCAGCTTCTTGGGCGACGGTTACGTCGTCCAGTCCAGCCGCGGTCACATTCGCGACCTGCCGACTGGTGCCGCCGAGGTCCCCGCCAAATATAAAGGTGAAAAGTGGGCGCGTACCGGCGTCAACGTGGACAACGGTTTCGAGGCGATCTACGTCGTCAGCCCGGAGAAGCGGGCGACGCTGCGGTCTTTGAAGGAAGCCCTCGTCGGTGCTGACGAATTGTTGCTGGCCACTGACGGCGATCGTGAAGGCGAGGCGATCGCGTGGCACCTGCTGCAAGAGCTGAAACCGAAGGTTCCGGCCAAACGCATGGTCTTCCACGAGATCACGCCGACCGCCATTGCCGAGGCCGTCGCCAACCCGCGTGATCTTGACGAGGATCTGGTCGACGCCCAAGAGACTCGGCGCATCCTTGATCGTCTTTATGGGTACGAAGTATCACCGGTGCTCTGGAAGAAGGTCATGCCACGACTGTCCGCGGGGCGCGTTCAGTCGGTGGCGACACGGCTGATCGTTGATCGGGAACGGGAACGCATCGCCTTCCGCAGCGCCTCGTACTGGGACCTAGATGCGATATTGGACGCCGGAGCTGACGCCGAGCCGCCGCTGTTTCCCGCGCGATTGACCCGAGTCGGCGAGCGCCGCGTTGCCCAGGGTCGCGATTTCGATTCCCGAGGTTCCTTGATCACCAAGGACCATGATCAGCTAATCCGCCTGGACGAGGGTCAAGCCCAGGAGCTGGCCGAATCCCTGAGGTCGGCCACGTTCGCGGTGGACAATGTGGAATCCAAGCCGTATACCCGCCGGCCGTACCCGCCCTTCCGGACCACCACGCTGCAGCAGGAGGCCGGGCGCAAGCTGGGCTTCACTGCGCAACGAACGATGTCGGTCGCACAGGAGCTGTACGAGGCCGGGTTCATTACGTATATGCGGACCGACTCGATCACGCTCTCCGGCGCTGCGATCGCAGCGGCGCGGCAGCAGGTCCGGCAGCTTTTCGGTGCCGACTACTTACCGGATCAGCCGCGACTCTATACATCCAAGGTGAAGAACGCGCAGGAGGCGCACGAGGCGATCCGGCCCGCCGGCGAGACCTTCTCGACGCCGGCCGAGACGCGGCTTACCGGTGATCAGTTGCGGCTCTATGAGCTGGTCTGGATGCGCACGATTTCCTCGCAGATGAAGGACGCTGAGGGCTTTTCGATCACGGTCAAGATCAACGCCCGGCGCAGCGACGGTGAGCCATGCACCTTTGTGGCATCAGGCCGCACCATCACCTTCTACGGCTTCCTCAAGGCCTATGTCGAATCGGTGGAGGAGATCGACGGTCACAGTGATGACGAGCAGACGCGGCTTCCTCGTCTCACGGCCGGACAGTCGTTGCGACCGGAATCGGTGACGGCATCAGGCCACGAAACCCGTCCACCTGCTCGATACACCGAGCCCTCGCTGGTCGCCAAGCTGGAAGAGCTGGAGATCGGCCGGCCGTCCACGTACGCGACGATCATTCGCACCATCACGGCTCGGGACTATGTGTTCAAGAAGGGTACGGCGCTGGTCCCCACCTGGCTGGCGTTTGCAGTGACCCGATTGCTCGAGGAGCACTTTCCGAGGCTGGTGGATTATGCCTTCACAGCCGAGATGGAAGATGTGCTGGACGAGATCGCCGACGGGCAGGCCGAGCGGCTCCGTGTCCTGACCGACTTTTACTTCGGCGACGATAACCGAGAAGGTCTGCATCGGCTGGTCACCGAGCTCGGCGAGATCGATGCTCGTCGACTCTCGACTTTCGTGATCAACGATCCCGATGCGCTGGAGACCGGTGCTCCCAAGATCGTTGTCCGGGTCGGCCGCTACGGCACCTATGTGGAAGATGAGGAGGGTCGCCGGGCGAATGTTGCCGATGATCTTCCGCCAGATGAGCTCACAATTGATCTTGCTCGAGAGTTGCTCGCCAAGCCGGTGGGCGAGGAGCGTGAGCTAGGCATCGATCCTGAAACGTCTCGGATGATCGTCGCCAAGAACGGACGCTTCGGGCCGTACGTGACTGAAATCCTCGACGAGGATGCGCCCAAGAGCGCCAAGCCGCGCACCGCATCGCTGTTCTCGTCCATGAGCGTCGACACCGTCAACCTCGAGCAGGCATTGCAGCTGATGAGCCTGCCGCGGGTCGTGGGTCGGGATGGCGACGGCGCAGAGATCACCGCCCAGAACGGTCGCTACGGTCCGTATCTGAAGAAGGGCACCGACTCTCGCTCACTGGAGGATGAAGATCAGATCTTTTCGATCACGTTGGAGGAAGCTCGCGCCATCTACGCTCAGCCGAAGCAACGCGGTCGGGCCGCTGCCAAGCCGCCGCTGAAGGACCTCGGCGCTGATCCGGCATCGGGGCGCCCGATGATGATTAAGGAAGGCCGCTTCGGTCCGTATGTCACCGACGGTGAGATCAATGCCACCTTGCGACGCGGCGACGACATCGAAACGATCACCTCCGAACGTGCCGCCGAGCTGCTCGCCGAGAAGCGCGCTAAGGGCCCTACACCCAAGAAACGTCCGGCGAAGCGCACCCAGGCGGCTGCAGCAAACTCCTCGACTTCTAAGTCGGCCGCTAAGCGAGGGCCAGCCAAGACGGTACGCGCCAAGGCTGGCTAGGACTGGCGTCTTTCCGCACCAGGCCAGGAATGAAGGCGATTTCGCCTGAATCGGGCTTCACATCCGACCGTCCGCGGAGAAACGCAACTTCGTGGCGGATGCGCGCTGCAGGTACGGCGTTGGCCGCGGGCCCTGTGACCACTAGTGTCTGACTCGAAGTACAACCTGACAGGGCAAGAACGTGAGATCTGATCATGGGCAAGAAGAAGCGGCGTAAGACCAAGGCGGGCAACCACAAGGCGCCCGTAGCTGCCCTGTCCGCGCCATCTGCTACAGATGGATCCGCTACAAATCCGCCTGGCCAACGCTGTTATGAGATGCCGTATAGCGCCGCTACGCCGCGCATGATCAATCCCGATCTTGGTCTGCACCATCTGGTGGCTCGGATGGGCCACAATGCCGCGTACGAGATCTCTGTCACCCTGCTGGATGCGCCCGATCATCGGCTGATCCGCTCCGGCGTGCTGCTTGCCCATCGGGTGCTGGATGGACGGGGCGAGTGGTACATCACCGCGCCGGACTGGGAACCGCTGTTGCCGAAGGATCGGATCGAGTTGATGGGTCATGCCGATCTTCCCGAGGAGCTGGCCGACATGATCCGTCCGCTGCGCCGCCGTGCGACGCTCGGGCCTGTTGCTGCGCTTACCTGCGATCGGCGTGAGTTCGCATTGCGCGACCAGCAGGGCACAACGCTGGCGCTACTGCGCGATGACAGGGTCACGGTACGCCGCGGCGGCCTGACCACAGCTCGCTATCGCGAGGTGTTGATCACTCCAGTTGGACCTGGCTTGACCGATGAGCAAGTGGCCTGGCTGGATCGGGCTTTGGTCCAAGTCGGCGCCACACACGTGCCACGTTTTCCGCGGCTGGTTTCCCGGCTTGGCGCCCCTGCCACCGGCCCAACGGACCTGCCGGTACCAGGCCCGTTCGACGCGGCCGCCCCCTTCAAGAAGTTCGTATCGCAGCTGGTCGCGCTCCGGCTGCGACAGATTGTGGAAGCTGATCTTGCCATTCGCGGCGGTGATCTGGGTGCGGTTGACCGCCTTGCCGATCAGGCCGCACGACTGCGGCGCGAGCTTATGGGACTCTCGGTCGTCCTCGACCCGGAGTGGGTCGAGGATCTCTATGACGAGCTGGGCTGGATCAGTCTGGAGGGAAACAGCTCCAACGGAGACGGCCATGATCGACTCACAGCCCGGCTACGTAGCGAGCGCTATCTCACCGTGCTGGAACGGCTGGTCGCGGCGGTCCGGTCGCCCAAGCTCGCCGACCAGCGGTCCGATCCCGCCGGTGAAGTGCTCGCCGGCCTGGTCTCGATGGCCGTCGCCCGGATGAGCCGATGTGCCGATCAACTGATTGTCGACTCCTCTGACGAGGAGTGGGAGGAAGCCTGGCAGGAGATGGGACGGCTGGAATGGGTTGTTGGCGTCGCGGGCCAGGTGCTGCCGGAAGAGGCGGCGACGATCCAGCACCAGCTACTCAAGCCTCGGCAGCTGCTGGCCGAGATCCACAATGATCATCGACGCGAGTTAGTAACAACTGAGCAGATCGCCAAACTCCTTCCGGCCCAAGCTTTCGCGGCAGGTCGTGACTTTGAACGGGACTACCGGAGGGTGCGCCGCTCCCGGCGGGAATTCGTGGATGTATGGGTCAAGACCAAGAAGAAGCTTGGCGCGTGAGGACCGCCGGTGGGGTCTTCATCGTCTTCGAGGGCGGTGATGGAGTTGGCAAGACGACACAGGTGAATCTGCTGTGTTCCTGGCTGGCCAGTGCCGGCCATGAGGTTGTGAAGACGTTCGAGCCCGGTGACACAACCGTCGGAGCGATGATTCGCCAGATTGTCCTGGACCCGGCGACCGGCGATATGTCTCCGCGTGCCGAGGCCTTGCTCTATGCCGCTGACAAGGCGCAACACATTTTTGCAGTGGTGCGGCCTGCGCTGCAGCGCGGTGCTGTGGTGGTGTGCGACCGCTATGTCGATTCGATGCTGGCTTATCAGGGGGCGGGGCGGGTTTTACAGCTCGCCGATCTGGAACGTGTTGCGCGTTGGGCCACTGAGGACCTGCGACCGGATTTGACTGTGGTGCTCGATGCCGAGCTCAGTGACGGGGTTCATGCCAAGTCCACCAAGGACCGTTTGGAATCGGCCGGCGATGGGTTCCACCAACGGACCCGGCAGTTCTTTCTCGAGCTGGCGCGGCGAGAACCCGAGCGATATCTGGTGCTGAATGCCAGGGGCTCGCGCGAGGACATAGCTGCCGAGGTAGCTGCCCGGGTAACGCCGTTGCTGACCCCTGCTTCCCAGTGATAGCTCCGGAAGTCAGTGCGGAATGGCACAGTGGTTGCCGTGACGGCAGCGCTCAACGATGCGGGAACTTCGGAAGTTGCCGATCTTGGTGTCTGGGCGGAATTGATCGGCCAGACAGCAGCGGTCGCCAGCTTGCAGCGAGCCGTGGCGGCCGAACCCCACGCGATGAGTCACGCATGGCTGTTCACCGGTCCGCCGGGCTCGGGTCGTTCGAACGCAGCACGGGCGTTCGCAGCCGCGCTGCAGTGCCGTTTGGGGGGTTGTGGGAAGTGCACCGAGTGCCGTACGTCGTTGTCGGGGGCGCATCCCGACGTCACGCTGGTGCGTACCGAACTGCTCTCGATCGGTGTCGATGAGGTGCGTGAGCTGGTTCGCCGGGCGGCTATGAGTCCCACCCTGGGCCGGTGGCAGGTCATTGTGATCGAGGACGCTGATCGAGTCACCGAGCGGGGCGCCGATGCGTTGTTGAAGAGCATCGAAGAGCCTGCACCGCGTACGGTGTGGATCCTTTGTGCACCTACGCCGGACGATGTGGTTGCCACCATCCGGTCGCGTTCCCGGTTGCTGACCCTGCAGACTCCGACGATTCCGGCAGTGGCGCGATTGCTTGAGACCCGCGATGGCATTGCACCGGAGCTGGCGGCCTACGCGGCACGGGTCTCGCAGGGACATGTCGGTCGAGCACGGGTGCTGGCTCGAGACGAGAACGCTCGGAATCGGCGACAGCAGATTCTGCAGCTCCCTTTCCAGCTACAAGGACTCGGCGCCTGTCTGTCTGCGGGCGCTCAGGTGATCGAGATGTCGTCGGTAGAGGCCGCCGAGGCGACGAGCGAGCTTGATGCCAAGGAACGGGCCGCCCTTGAGGAGGCGCTGGGATTCGGTACAAAGGGGGCCAAGCCGCGTCAAGCCCAGGCCGCGATCAAGGAGTTGGAAGATCAGCAGAGGGCTCGAACCAAGCGGTTCCAGCGGGACGCGATTGATCGCACACTGACTGAGCTGACCGGTCTGTATCGAGATGTGTTGACTATCCAGACCGGCTCCGGTGCGTCGTTGATCAATGAGGATCTGAGGCCTCAGATTGCTGTGTTGGCGCGGAAGTCCACGTCCGAGTCGACGCTGCATCGAATTGATGCGCTGCTCGCATGCCGCACGGCGCTGGAAGGCAACGTGGCACCGCTGCTTGCGGTGGAAGCCGCCCTGATCGGTCTGGTTGAGGGGTGACATTTCTGTCGGCGCGAAAGCCGGCGGCCGAGGCCGGAGGGGCGGCGAAGTCTAGCGCAGTTGCTTTGAAAATGTTTGGGGTTCATTTTCTTCGACTTATTTAGTAACGTGGGCGGCACAGGTTGCCGGAGGGGACGAACCCCCGAGCGTCCTCTCCGACAACCTTCCAAGGTCTGGCTCATCGCCAGGCCTTTCGTGTTTTTGCCCGGGACTCAGTCGGCTTACGGCAACATCCCATCGCTGCGTGGGATGTTCACGCTGCACACGGCGTGCATGCCCGTCAGAGTGCAATCGAGCCATGTGCAGCGCGAGCAACCTAGGTACAGCTCGCGGCCTGCCGTCGAAATATCACAAATTGGTATCGCAAACTGTTGCGTTGGGAAGAACTTTCGCTTTACGGTGGATCTCGGCCTCGTTTCCGTTTCGTTATAAACGCGCGGGAGCGGAACGCCGGGGGAAGAACTCAGAGGCATCCGATGTGCCGCTGGGATCGCGTGTCCGTTCGCCGAGCTCCGCTGGACGACACCCTGCCGGGATCGTCCCGGGCGAAGCGGAGGTGGGGGATCATCGGATCTCTCGCACGTCAGGGCGAGAGAATCCCGGGGGTGAAGCGCTCACGGCGGTGTGTTGCACACACCGCGTGAGCGCCGGGACGTGACCGCCTGGACCCAGTGAGTCACCTCACAGGCGTACTCGGGGAAGGATCTAGTCCTACGTCATCCACCATCGTCAAGCGCGCTGTCGGCGTCGGCGCTGCGCTTGCCCTGTCCTCGGGGATTGCGCTCATTGGCGCGGCACCAGCCGAGGCCGCGGAGCCGTCCGTCTGGGACCGTGTGGCCCAGTGCGAGAGCGGCGGTAACTGGAAGATCAACACTGGCAATGGTTTCTACGGCGGCGTGCAGTTCGCCGCAGGCACCTGGAAGGCGTACGGCGGCAAGACCTACGCCAGCCAGGCGCACTTGGCGACCAAGCCCGAACAGATCGCAATCGCTCGTCGAGTACTAGCAGGCCAAGGCCCAGGTGCCTGGCCAGTCTGTAGTCGACGTGCGGGATTGACCAAGTCGAACGGGAACGGGGACCGGAACGCAACGCCGGCAAGCAATCCCGGAGCGTCCAAAACTCAGAACTTGAGCGACTCAAAGGTCAAGATCGCCAAGAAGTCGCCGAAGAAGAAGTACAGTTCTACCGGCAAAACCGTTCACGTCAAGCGCGGTGACACGCTCCGCAAGATCGCGAAGCGGTACCACGTGGAGGGCGGTTGGAAAGGCTTGTGGAAGCTCAATAAGAAGACGATCAAGGATTCGAACTTGATCTACATAGGGCAAATTCTCAAGATCAAATAGACCTCAATGGCGCGGGTGGGACCCTGCCCCCCAGTATGCCCACCCGTGGAAGCCCGGCAGACCCGCATCTGCCGGGCTTCCGGTTTTTGTACGGGCCGAACTTGGTCGTTGCCAGCTACCAAGGCGCGTCCTTCGGCAAGCTCAGGGCGCATCAGAACGAAATCGGCCTTAGGCTGTGGCCATGCCGAGGGTCATGGCTGTGTCATTCGAACGGTACGGCCGGCTGTACTACCTCGATCCAGGCGAGCGTGAATATCACATCGGTGATCGAGTTCTCGTCCCGACCGACTCAGGCACCGAGGTCGCCGAGTGTGTGTGGGCGCCCGAGTGGATAGAGGAAGACGGATTTTCCGAGCTGCCAGTTTGTGCTGGTCCGGCCGGTCCAGAACACTTGGAGCGAGACGCGACCAACCGTCGGCGGCGCGCCGAGGCGAAGCTCGCGGCCAAGAAGTTGATCAAGCGGAACCAGTTGCCGATGAAAGTTGTTGCCGTCGACTTCATCGATTCCGGTATCGATTTCGATCAATTGGTGGTGATCTATTTCACCGCACCGCATCGAGTTGACTTCCGGACACTGGTAAGTGAGCTGGCCCGAACCCTCCATGCACGGATCGATCTGCGTCAGATCGGCTCGCGGGATGCCGCTCGACTCGTTGGCGGGCTGGGCAACTGCGGTCGTGACCTGTGCTGCGCCACGTTCTTGAAAGACTTCGAGCCGGTCAGTCTGCGAATGGCCAAGGTGCAGGATCTACCTCCCAACCCCCTGAAGATCTCCGGTGCCTGCGGTCGGTTGATGTGCTGCCTGAAGTACGAGCATCCGCTCTATGCCGAGTTTGCGCGTATCGCGCCCGCTATTGGCGAACAGGTCGCGCTGGAGGACGGTGATGGAGTGGTGGCCGGCTATCAGGTGCCGGCTGACTCGGTGGTGATTCGGATGAGCGGGAACGGTACGACCCGGAGCTGCTCGCTTGCGGCCGCGTGTGGCGCTCGCCAGCTTTTCGCATCCCGCACGACTCCTGCCGACGTGCAGCGGGCGCCGCGCAAGGGGCGCCTGCGGCGGCGCCGGCCTGAGGAGGAGGAGGAGAGCTGACCGGATGGAACGGCCTCGCGCTATGACAAACTGTTCGCTCCGACGACTGCAGGAGCTTGCCTTTAGGCGCTCTGGACCCTGCGTGGCTGCTGCATGGCAAGCGACGAAGGAGTCGGAACCTGCGAACAGTTTGACAGAGCGCCAATCCAACATGGCGCCGCGCTCCTAGTGATCTTGACCATTGCGCTGATCGAGCAGCCGCCGCGTACGCTCTGGATATGCCCTTTGCCGCTCGCCGTCTGCGTCTGCTAGGCGTCTCGGCGGCAGCGGCGCTGGCAGTCCTGGCCGCCTGCTCAGCCGGCCCAAGCAGCCAAGCCGATCAGCCCTCCTCTGTCCCTTCACCATCCGCAGTTGCCACGACTCCAGAGCTGCCGAAAGACGGTCGGCCCCTTCAGCCGATCCCGACGGTAAAGCCGGAAGGTTTTGCCGACCCGCCGCCCGGCAAGGGGCTGGGCCGCTATGAGAAGCAGCGGCTCAATTGGAAGTCGTGCGGTCCCGGCCTGTCCTGCACCATGATGCTGGTGCCGCTTGATTACGCCGACCCCGACGGCACGGCGATCACTCTCATGGTTGCCAAGCGCCCAGCGACCGGCAGCAAACGGCTCGGCAGTCTGTTCATCAATCCTGGCGGCCCAGGAGGGTCGGGTGTGTGGTACGTCGGCTACTTCAACCCGGCTGGTCTGGAGAACTACGACATCGTCGGATGGGATCCACGCGGAGTGGGCCACTCCACGCCGGTGACCTGTTTCGGCAAAGACGATCTCGATCATTACTTCTCGATGGACAGCTCACCCGACGATCCCAATGAACTGCAGGCCAGGATCGATGAACAAATTAAGTTCGGACAATCCTGCCTGGAGAAGTCTGGGCCATTGCTGGAACATGTCTCGACGATGGACACCGTACGCGATCTTGATCTGCTACGACAGCTCGTTGGTGACGTCAAGATCAACTATTTCGGATCCTCATACGGCACCAAGATCGGCTCACTCTACGCGGATCTCTACCCACAGCGCGTCGGGCGGATGGTCCTCGATGGTGCCGTCAACATCAACTCGCGCTCTCGGGTCAGCCAAGTGCAAGGCTTCGAGCGCGCCCTTCGTCACTTTGCGTCTTGGTGTGCCGAGTCGCAATGCCGAATCGGTTCCCAGCGTGATGATGTGCTTGCGATGATCAAGGAGTTTCTCAACGGCCTTGATCAACAGCCCATGCAGGTATCGGGCGGGCGTACCCTCAGCCAGCAGCAGGGCGTGGAGGCGGTGTTCTACTCCATGTACGGCGGCACCAGCAGCTGGCCGAAACTGCGGGATGCGCTCACCGCAGCGATCTTCGACAAGGACGGCAGTGGGTTGCTGGAGCTTGCCGATGCCTCCGATCGGCGTGATCGCGATGGCAGTTACGGGCAGCTGAACTATGCCTTTCCTGCGATCCGCTGCCTGGACAGCCAGGACGACAGCGTACGGGAGGCGGAGCATCGGTTGACTGAGGACTCCCGGCGTGCGCCGGTGTTAGGCCGGCTGAACGGCCCTGATCTGGCCTGCCCGCTGTGGCCTGTCAAGCCCGCACCGAAGCAGCCCGCGGTCGACGCCACAGGAACGCCACCGATCGTGGTCATCGGTACGACTGGCGATCCGGCGACGCCATATGAGTATGCGCAGTCAATGGCTCGCGAGCTCCGCTCCGCGGTACTAGTGACCTTCGATGGTGAAGGACACCTGGCGTACGGGCAGAGCGGCTGCGTCAGGGACCTGGTTATCGCATACCTGGCTCGTGATCAGGTACCACGTGACGGGAGCAGGTGCTAGTCAGCTTGGAATTTCCGGCATCGATTGCCCTTCGCGCGCCGTTATGCCGCTCGATATAGTTGGCGATCGTGCCGAGCAAGGTCCGGCGCGAAACATCAGCCGCCTTAGCTCAGCTGGCAGAGCGACGCACTCGTAATGCGTAGGTCCGGGGTTCGATTCCCCGAGGCGGCTCTCTGCTTGACCTAGTCAGCGGCCAGTTCTCCGACTAACACCGACGACTGGGAGCTGATCCACCCTTCAAAGCAGCCTATCGAGCAGCCTAGACATCATCACTCGAACTCAGAACGACCCTTGAACAGCATGCCCTCCACCCGCGCCACGGCTTCCCGAGATGAGGCCGGCGTGACATGGCTGTAGGTGTTCATCGTGACGCTGATCTGTGAATGCCCAAGAATCTCCATCACGACACGGGGGCTCACTCCCTGGGCCAACATAAGCGAAGCAGCGGTGTGCCGCAGGTCGTGCACCCGAACTCGGCGCAGGCCGGCGGCGCCGACCAGCCGTTGAAAGTCGCGATAGTCATTGCGCGGAGACAAGGCGTGCCAGAGCGGGTTGTAAAGACCAGGCCCCAGTCCTCCCAGAACTCAACGCCCGCGGCGAGCCGATCCGTCTCCTGTTGCTCACGCCGCAACTTCAAGGCCTCGACCACTGCATCCGGGAGCGGAACGATCCGCCGCGATCTCGCTGTCTTTGGTGGCACGAGGTGGAAGCCTTCGCCCGGGCGGTATTGCAGTGCCTGCCGCACAGCCAGAACACGTTGATCAAGATCAACATCGCGCCAGGCAAGCCCCAACACCTCCCCCTGACGCAAGCCCAACAAGACCGCGATCAACCAGCGCGCCTGGAACCGGTCACCCGACGCCGCAGCCAGAAACAGTTGCGCCTCCTTGGCGTCGAACGGGTGAACCTCGACGGACGTCAGCGACGGTGGGTCGACGGCGGTTACCGGGTTCCATGGAATCAGCTGCCACCGCACTGCGACACCCAGCGATCGGCGGAGAAGCGCGTGCAGCCGTCGCACGCTCCCCGGCGAGAGGTGCAGCAGCTGTGAGCGGTGGAAGTCCGACACTTGTGATGGCTTCAGCTTGTCAAGCGGCACCTTGCCCAGGGCGGGCGCGATGTACAGCCTCAGCTCCTGTCGATAACGCCGCAGACTTGATGGACGCACGGAGGACGCCGCCACCTCATCGAGATACCGCTCCAGCCACTGGTCCAAGGTCGGAGCCCGCGCAATAGGCAGCCGCCCGGCCTCAGCGGTAGCCGTCAGTCGACGAAGCTCGCGCACCACTTCCGCCTGCGTACCGCGCGTGATGTACTTCCGCCGCCGCTTGCCGTCATGCCAGCCGAGGTCCACAACGCCGCGCCAGCGGCCGTCCGGCAACCGGTAAACCGAGCCTTCACCCTGAGGCCTGCGAAGGCTCATGCCGCCGGCGGACCGTCTGCCAAGCGCCGCACGGATGCTAGCGACACTCGCCGAGACCGACCGATTTTCACCGAGTCGAGCTGCTCGGCGTAGATCAGCTCATACACCCGCGACCGACTGACACTGAGCACGTCTGCGGCCTCCCGCACGGTCAGCAGCAACTTCTCCATCCGATAGTCTCCAGCTTCTACTGATGCGCCAGTTGGCCACACTGTCCGCCCGAGGTGCCAGCGAGTTTCCGACCTGTTGATAACCCCGGGCTGTCGAGCAGCACAATGGCCGTCCTCCACACTCCAAAGAAGTTGTTTCCGACCGGCCTGGCGGTCACCATTGCAGTTCCAATCTCGACGAGCGACAACTCCGCCTTGCTCATCGGCGCCGGCTACATGATCGTCAATGAACTTGGTCTCAACCCTTGCCGGCTGTGGAGTGAAGCCGCATTCCCGCCGCGCTTGCCGACCTGATCCACCGAGGCCTCGCAGCCCCAACCTTCGCGGAGGGATCCTCGTCTCGCCGAGACTCAAGTACGTCGAGAACGGTGTACGGCGTTCTCTGCGTAGGGGATACTGCCGATGGCAAGAAGGAATTGACAGTGACACCTCAGACCTTCATGGGCACCACAAGATCATCAGCTTCGGCAAGATCATCGCGGTGGCGGCGGGCAGGACAAAAACTCATGGCTCTTGACCCCCAGTTACCAGCGACGCGTGCGCTGCCGTACGCCGGTGTCCGGAAATCCTTACCCGTAAGGAATCCGTACGGCACTGAACACCAGCGAACACACAAAGACGACCATCGATGGCGCGGTCGGATGGCGGTTCAAACCATAGCTTAGCTAAGCGGATTAGAGAGAGACCAAGATCAATCAACGGCACAGATCAAAACAACAAACATCGCCTCCGCGGCCCGTGTGCTAATGCGCTATTTATGAGCGCCGCCGCGACCGTGGATCGCTGCCCAGGTTGCGTGCCGGAATGATCTGGCGGGTGGGTTGTACCGAGGGTCTTTTTCTGAACCCCGGATCGCGTGCGGGATTCGGCCGCGTGGGGTTGCCGTTTGGCGGCTCCGCAGGCTTTCCGCGGACAAGCTCAATCTCCTAGCACTCGTATCGCCAGGATGATCACGGTGAGGCCAAAGCACATGGCGGCGGCAATCTGAGTCCGAAACAGATCGGCGACGAGCGGGGCATTCTTGCCATAGTTCTGCTCGACCGCGAGTGCCAGATTTCTCACAGCCTCGGCTTCCGCGTCCCCGGAGTCGCCCCATGCGACGATCTTGTCTGCTTTCATTGACGGGATCAGTTTCATGGCAGCGTGACGTACGCTGCAGCGGGCAGCCATTAGGTGCCGCCCATCTAGGAGCCGCCAAAGGTGCCGACCACACCAGCCGACCGCGGCTGCGCGACCGCCCAAGCGGTCATGTCTACGCCGTCGCTGGTCTCGTTGACGTTCGGCTCGAACTCGCCGTCCGAGAGCCTTACCGGCCGCGGACGTCCTGCGCAATCACCACCTAGCCGGCTGGCACCATGACGTCCTTGTCGATCACGATCACGGCGAGAGAGTTCCCTCCGGAAGGCAATGTGAGGTCCGTGACGGCGGCCCGAGGAAGGCGGAGCCACCAAGCTGGGCTGGACGAGACGTCTGCACGGATTCACACAGTCACGGCGAGTTGAGCAAAGCTGGTCGCCTACTCCTGGCTCGCGCCCGTACTGGCGGCGTTGTACTCATCGTCGCTGACGTGCTCACCCCAGTGCACGGCGACGTGCTCGTCGTCGACCTCGTTGAGCGCGAGGTGGACCATCAGCCGGGTGGGCGCGGCGCCGTGCCAGTGCTCCTCGTCGGGCTCGATATAGACCCGGTCGCCCGGGCGGATCACCTCGACCGGGCCGCCGCGGCGCTGGACCAACCCGATCCCCTCGGTGACGAAGAGGCTCTGTCCAAGCGGGTGACGGTGCCAGGCCGTGCGAGCGCCCGGCATGAAGTGGACCAGGCTAGCCAGCACCCGGGACGGAGCAGCCGCGGCCGCGACGGAGTCGATATAGACATCGCCGGTGAACCACTCTGCCGCCCCTTCGTGGTGGCGCCTTCGACCGAGCTGCGGGTGATCTCCACGGTGTTTCCTTTCTTGAATCTTGGTTGCGGTTGCTGGGCGTTCTCAGACGGTTTGGCCTCCGTCGACGACCATGGCGTGGCCGATGACGAAGGAGGCTGCGTCAGAACACAGCCACAAGACGGCGCCGGCGATCTCGTCCGGTGTTCCCATCCGCCCAATGGGTTCCTGCGCGATCACTCTGTCCCGGCCCTCGGTGGTGCCTCCAGTGAACCGCTGCATCATCTCGGTGTCGACGATTCCAGGGCAGACGGCGTTGATGCGGATGTTTGACGACGCGTAATCGAGTGCGGCGTCTTTGGTCAGGCCGACCACACCGTGCTTAGCGGCAGCGTAGGCGGCTCCACGCCCAAAGGCCTTGATGCCGGCGCCAGAGGAGTTGTTCACGATCGCGCCGCCCCCATGCTCCAGCATCAGTGGAATCTCATACTTCATACACAAAAACACGCTGCGGAGGTTGATGGCGATGATCCGGTCCCATTCCTCCTCGGTGACATCGACCGTCATGCTGGGCTTTTGTTCGGCGCCGGCATTGTTGAATGCGACGTCGAGACGCCCGAACGCGTCGACCGCCTGGTTCAGTGCAGCCTGCACATCCTGGGACCGGGTTACGTCGCAACGGACGGCGCGAGCACGGCCGCCGAGTTCCTCGATCATTCGCGCCGTCTCCTGGTTGCCCTGGTCGGACACATCGGCCAGCACCACGCTCGCACCTTCGCGCGCGAAGG
Organism: Propionibacteriaceae bacterium; assembly: GCA_045806785.1. Classification (GTDB taxonomy): domain Bacteria; phylum Actinomycetota; class Actinomycetes; order Propionibacteriales; family Propionibacteriaceae; genus Microlunatus. The sequence goes on from JBJMIR010000009.1 coordinate 99,310, forward strand.
CCAGCGCCGTCGTGCGACCCATGCCGCTGCCGGCACCTGTTACGAAGGCGACCTTGCCGGCGAAGCTGCTGTTCACATTCGTTGCAGTCATTTCTGTTCCTCTCATTGCTCGTCTCACGGTGGTGGGTCGGGGTCGCCGCAGGATCTTGATCGCGCCGCTGCTCATAGCTTGGTAGCAGCCGGCGGCCTGCTTCCGCGGCTGCTCGAGGTCGAAAACCCTTGCTCGGGTCGACCTCGCGGCCAAATCAGGGCCGATGAGCTGATCTTGTCCTCGGACCAGCTACTCGATCGCCTGCCAGATCTCCTCACACGGCGTGAAGCGGCCCAAATGCCCGTACGTCATTTCCTCGCCCCTGCCCGGAGCATACGGACCGTCCGAATGGTGAGGGATGCCTTGTCAGTACACCTTTCATCAGGGTCTCCCACGCCAGCTGGAAACCGGGTTTCCTAGATATGGTTGACGGGGATGTTGCAGGCCGGGGTTCGGGCCGCGCGGCGCTGATCAACTGCCGATTCGAGGAGATCTTCATGCGTGGTGTGGTCATGCACGGCCCCGGGGACGTCAGCGTCGAAGAGCGCGAGCGTCCGCAGATTGTCGAGCCAACGGATGCGATCATCCGCGTCCCCGCATCTTGCATCTGCGGATCAGACCTGTGGCCTTACCGCGGCATCGGGGAGACTAACGGCCCGACCCCGATGGGTCATGAGTACGTCGGGATCGTCGAGGAGGTCGGCGATGCCGTGAGTACAATCAAGCGCGGCCAGTTTGTGGTCGGCTCCTTCTTCGCCTCCGACAACACCTGCGAGATCTGCCAGGCCGGCTACCAAACCCACTGCGTTCAGCGCCGGCCCGCCGCCACGACCGGTGCCCAGTCTGAATTTGTGCGGATTGCGCTGGCTGATGGCACGTTAGTGGCAACGCCCGACCAGCCTGACGCCGAGCTGATCCCGTCATTGCTGGCTGCCTCCGACGTGCTGGGGACCGGATGGTTCGCTGCAGTGGCCGCGCAAGCCGGACCCGGGAAGGCAGTCGCGGTGGTCGGGGACGGGGCGGTGGGCCTGCTGGCTGTGCTGGCCGCCAAGCAACTCGGCGCCGACCGGATTATCGCGATGAGCCGCCACGAGCCCCGGCAGAAGTTGGCCCGCGAGTTCGGCGCCACGGACATTGTCGAAGAGCGCGGCGACGAGGGAGTGGCGAGAGTCAAAGAGTTGACCGGAGGTTTTGGCGCACACAGCGTCGTCGAAGCCGTCGGCACCCAGGAGTCGATGATGCAGGCCATCCGCTCGACCCGTCCTGGCGGTCACCTCGGGTACGTCGGCGTCTTCCACGACGTGGAACTTCCCGTCAATGACTTGTTCTTCTCAGGCATCAACTTGCACGGCGGCCCCGCCCCGGTCCGCCGGTTCCTGCCCGAGTTCATCGACCTGATCTGGAACCGGCAGATCGACCCCGGCAAGGTGTTCGACCTGGAGCTCCCGCTGGACCAGGCAGCGGCCGGTTATGAGGCGATGGACACCCGGCAGGCGATCAAGGTCCTGCTCCGCTCCTGAGACAGCCGCAAAGCACCGTGCCCAACCCCGGGCACAGGCCCAGGGCCCAAGTTCCGGTCCGGTCGTCGAACGGCCGGACTACTTAAAAGTGGCGCGCCTCCCACTCCATTGGGCGGCGGTACTCGACAGAGTGCTTGGCGGCCGCATCGACTTCTTCAGGGGTCAAGAGCACCACTGTCCGTACGCTGGCGCCCCCCGCCTCGCTCACGGCAAGTGCGAACGCGGCGGCACTCTCGTTGTTCGGAAGATCGGCTACAGCGAAGGCGTCATGATCGCCGAAGGCGAAGTAGAAGTGCTCGAGCCGTCCGCCAACACTCTGGGCGGCTCTGGCCACGGCTTCTCGTCTACCACTTCCGCCCTGCCGTCGGAGACCCTTGAGGCCCTCCACCGTGTACGACGCTTCAAACAAGAACCTTGGCATAAAGCCCCCTTCTGCGGTCGTCGCCTAACCGTCTCACCCGGTAGCCGATTTGCTCAAGGTGTCATTTCACAGCAGCTCAGCCATCGAGTCGCGCGGCCACGTCGGCCGGAAATCCCCCAGTCGCGATCGGACCCCAGCGAGTCGGGGTGATTCGGATCAGCGACTTGTTCTGAACGCGCATGGCCGCCCGATACTCCTCCCAGTCGGGATGCTCGCCGGAGATGCAGCGGAAATAGTCGACGAGGCCGTCGGCTGCCTCCGGCATGTGCAGCACCTCGGCGTCGCCATCGATCTGCACCCACGGGCCGTTCCAGTCGTCGGAGAGAACGAGCACCGATACCCGCGGGTCGCTTTCGGCGTTTCGGGTCTTCGCTCGGGCCGGATAGGTGGAGATGACAATCCGACCCTGGAGGTCCACACCACCGGACACCGGAGAGATCTGCGGGCGGCCGTCGCGACGGGCGGTGGCGAGCAGCATCCGATGACGTGGACGGGCAAAGTTGAGGAGCTCTGCCAACTCGACGGTCGTGTTGGTCGCGATCGATCTGGCCATGAAGTCAGGGTTCGATGCCGTCTAAACGCGCGGGTTGAGGCATCTGCTGCTCAGGGGGTTGAGTCTGGGCTTCGACAGGGCTGAGTTGTTGGGTGGCTGCCCAGGAGGCGAGCAGGGCAAGGGCGTGGGCGGTGGGTGAGTCGGGTTCGGCGGCGTAGATGGTCATGGTGCTGTGTTGGCTGCTCCGATGGTGATCGCCGATGGGTTGAAACCTTTGGCGATCAGCCAGATACCGAAGAAGATCTCGAACAGACCGCCTGGAATTGTCGCTACAAGGCCTGTGCCGGCGAAGCCGAGAATCTCCAGCACGCATCCCGTTCCAAAGATTGCGTATCCAACGAGGCCCCAGACCGCCAAAAACCGTGGGACGAGGTTCGACCGAAACAGCAAATAGCAGAAGAACAGACTGCCCAGGCCGAGCCCAACCATCGCCACGTTGTAGGCCATGAAGTTCCCATTGATCGCAAGGGCGCCCAGCGTCCCGAAGTAGGAGGCATCAGCAGCGCCGGCCTCCGTGTAGCTTCGACTAACGATTACCAGCGACAGCAGGCTGATCACGCCCACGGCGAGGATGATCCCCTCGAAAACCCTGGTGGCGAAGTAACCCAAGGCGATGTTCTTGTTGTGCGGCCTCAGAATCGGCAACATCAGCGCCCCGATGCCAATTACCAGAGCGGAATTCAACAGCATCCACACCGCACTAGCCGCGAACAGGGTGCTCGTCGAAACACTTGATAGATAATCCGGGGCTGCCGCGATGCCCGTAGCGATCGCGCTCCCTACGCCGTAGGTCAGGTATCCACCGAGGACCAACATTCCAACGATTCGTGCGGTTCGTCTGGTTGAGCTCAGCTCCTCCTGTACGGCTTCCCGCCCATCGTCATACCGCAGCCGGGGGGCTTCAGCAGGCACCTCAGCCACCGACACCGCAGTTCTTGTCGTCTCGTCCATGTCTTGCTCCATCCGTTGTCATCCACAACGGTGGCTACGTCCCGGGCAACCCGAGACTGAGACATACGGTGCAAGTCCTGCCCGTAAGGCTGATTGGGCGCGATCGCTCACCGCACTTAGTACAGACTGTACCGTACAATGTACAAATTTGTGGTCGGGAGCGAGATGTCTCCACTGCACAGTGAGAGTCGCAGGAGACGCGTTCACTCAGCCGGGGAGCGGGTGGCGCTCGCCATCGCCGTCGCTACGCCCGGCGGGATCGGCTCGCTGACGATCCGCTTGCTCGCCCAACACCTCGGCGTTTAAGCCGATGGCGATCCGAGCTCGCCTCTTTAGGGCCGTGTGAAGCCCGACTGCGTCAGCTTGCTGCTGGTCGAGTTGGTTGGATGTCCGGAGTCTTTCCGGATAGCGATCTGGTAAGGGCGTCCAGGATCACGCCGAGTCCGAAGTCGAACTCGTGGCCGAAGTCGTAACCGGGCTGCAGAATGTACTCGGCCGCCATCTCGACGAGGTGAGGGTACTGATCGGTGCGGAACCGCTCCATGATTGGCTCGGTGGCGTCCGCGACGGTGCCTGCGCCCTGAAAGGGCATCGCAGCCTCCTGCAGTGCGAATCCGTACACGTAGCTATCGAGCAGCGCGTACGCGTGAGCGGTCATTTCTACGGAGAACCCTGCTCGCCTCAGAGTGCCGATGACGGCGTCGTGATGTCGCAGCGTCGCCGCGCCAGGTGACTTTCGCGATTCCATCAATCCGATCGCCCAGTGGTGACGGCTCAGCACCTGACGGGCCGAGTTCGCTCTCCGCACCAGCTCTGAGCGCCAGTCACCGTCGGTTGCCGGTAGGTCGATTTCACTAAAGACCAGGTCGACGATGCCATCGAGTATCGCGCTTTTGTTGGGCACGTAGTAGTAAATCGACATGGGCTTGACGCCGAGGCGTTGGGCGAGTGCACGGATTGTGAGCGCTCCGATCCCGGCACCGTCGGCGAGGTCCATGGCGCTGCGCAGCACTCGCTCTCGGCTGAGCGAAACGCGTTTCTTACCGCTCTCGCTGCCTGGTTTCAGCATTGGTATCCCCTGAGGTTGGACTTTCATACATTGTACGATACCGTGTTGTACTTAGTACGGTGGCCGGGTGTGACGCCCATCGGAACTCGAAAGATCATGATCACGGTGATCACCGCCTGACGCGCAGACCAAGATCGCGCCGTAGTCCCCGCTGGCTGCACAGCTCCTAGAGGCGTCACCCGAACGCCACTAGCCGAAGGAGATCACCAATGAGATCAACCACGAAAGCACCACCGCACGACCTACCAGACACCACGTCAAGACGGAACGACCGGAACAGCACCACGGCCGCGGCCGGTGTGTCACTGCCGCGCCTGTACTTACTAAGGCTCGGCTATCTCCTTGTGGCTGTCGGAATTGCCCTGACGAAGTGGCTGTTGCTCATCAACCATCAGGTGCCCTGGCCCCTCTTCGAGGGGGTTGAGACCTGCATGCTGGTGGCGTTGTCGCTCCTAGCCTTCCTCGGGCTTCGCTATCCGCTGCAGATGCTGCCCATACTGCTTTTCGAATTAGCGTGGAAGTTCATCTGGGTCGGCGTCGTCGTGCTTCCGCTGTGGATCTCTCATCAGATGGATCCGGCCACTTTGCAGGTCTTCTATTCCTGCCTGGTGGTCTTGATTGTGGTCGCGGTTATTCCCTGGCGCTATGTGCTCGCCCACTACGTGATGAAACCGGGAGATCCGTGGCGCTCGGATGTTAGCCGCCCAGTCGGCGACCGGCTCTAATGTCACGGGCCGCTGGGCCGATCGCCGGTAGGACTGTGCTGGTAACCGGTGGCAGCGGAGGCATCGGCCGCACGACGGCGGTGGGCTTGGCCAGAATGGGAGCAGACTTGGCGATCATCGGTCGAGACGGCGGGCGCACCGAGGACGCGGCTCGTGAGATCGGTGCTGCGGGTGGCGGTCGGGTGGACATGAGGCCTGGTGAGCACATCCTTCGGAGCCGAGGACCCCGGCACCCTCCAGCGGGTATTTATGCCCTTCCTGCGGCCATTCATGAAGTCTCCGACCCAAGGCGCCGCCACATCAGTCCACTTGGCGTCCGCACCTGAGCTCGAGCAGGTGACCGGCCAATACTTCGCCAATAGCCACGCCACGAGATCTTCGAAGCCGAGTTATGACCAGGCCACCGCGGCCCGACTGTGGCAGGTGAGCACCGATCTGGTCGGCCTGACCGCAGCCCGCAACCCCAACGGACGGCCACCACTTGCGCCCAAATCTAGGAGCAACCCGAATGAATCCCGATAGCAGGTCGCTGGGCACAGCCAGCCTTATCGCAGGGCTCGGCCTCGCGTTGATCGTGGTCCTAACGCCCTTGGGCAACTTCCTTGCCGTCCAACCTCTGATTACGCCAGGAGATGCGGCCAAGACTGTCCAGGACATACTCAATTCCGAGGCGCTGTTCCGGTGGGGCATCGCGAGCCTGATCCTCGCAGCTGTACTCGACATGATCGTCGCAGTCGCGCTGCTTGCACTGTTCGAGCCTGTGAGTCGATACGTCTCGACAATGGCAGCGTTGTTCAGAGTCGCATACGCTGCGGTCTTCCTGGTGGCCATCATTCAACTTCTGATCGCGCTCGGGATGCTCAACGATCCAACTCAAGCGATGCGCGCAATCGATGCGTATAACACCATCTGGCTCGTTGGCTTGATCTTCTTCGGCATTCATCTGGTGCTGATCGGCTACCTGGCGTATCGGTCCGGTTACATGGCCAAAGTCTTCGGCATCCTGCTGATCGTCGCGGGGATCGGATACCTCGTCGACGGGTTCGGGACGGTGCTCGTCCCGAATTACTCGATCAACATCGCGCAGTTCACCTTCGTGGGCGAAGCGGCGCTGATGTTCTGGCTGTTGATCAAGGGCAGTCGCAAAGACTTCAGCAATGGTGACGCCGATCAAGGTCACTATTTCGATCCTGACGCTTTGCCTGTACGCCAGTCGGCGCCGTCGGCCGTCGGGAGCCTCGAGAGTCACTCAGCAATTCACGAAGGGGAACCGACATGACCAACACTGTTCAAGCAGCGACAAAAGCCAGCAACAGACCGGGTGCACGTCGACTCTGGGTCTGGCCATTTGCGATCCTGGGACTCTGCCCGGGCTGTTAACGATCGTGACGCACGGCCTGGTAGATCGTCACCGGTTTGCGCACCCCCTTTAGCTCGACTGGTCCCACCTCGACCAGCCGGAACCCCGCTGGCTCGACCGAGCGCTCTAAGTCCTCACCTACGAGGACCTGGTCCGCCGTGGCGTGAGATGCGATCCGCGCCGCGATGTTGACCGTCCCCCCGAAATAGTCGCCCTCGTCGTAGATCATTGGGCCCGCGTTGACTCCCACGTGCGCCGGAGGCAGCCCTTCAGAGCGTGCCCTTTCGACGATCTCAAGGGATGACCTGACTGCATCGCTGGGATCTCGGAAGTGAAAGTGGACGCCATCACCTAGCATCTTCACAACGCTCCCCCGGTGGCGTGCCGCAATCTCGTTGACCAGCTGTGCGAGCGTGAGGGAAATCTCAGCGGCGACCTCATCACCGGATTCCTCTGTCAGCTGCGTGTAACCGGAAAGGTCCGCGAAGACCGCCGCCTCGGCATTTTGAGGCGGACGGGGCCGAACACCGGCGTGCTCGAGCGCGGCCTCCACGTGCTCGAACTGATGCTCGCTCATGAAGACCTCGGAGTGCCGTCGAAACAGCCATCCGAGGAGGTCTTCACCCGAGCGCCCCGCGCGAACACCGACCTCACGGATCGCCGCTTCGAACGCCTGGTTGTCGCGAAGCCCTCGCCTCCGGAATCGTTCCTCGATCGTGGTGTGGAAGTAGTGCGGCAGGTACTGGGCGACCCGACGCGCACTGTCACCCCACACGCGCGCCATCCGGAGCACTTCGCCCTCTTCCACACCTGCGCCGAAGAGAACGGGAATGATCTTGATGACTTGAAGATCTTCTGCGCGAACGCGTTCGTCCCGTGCGGGGCGGAGCAGCCCGAACGCCACGTAGATGCGCTCGAGCGTGGTGAACGGTACGCCTATCTCTTTAGCCACCTCGGCGAACGTGCGATCTGAGCGAGGGTGCCGCCGGCCAGCACTCTCGAGATACCCAAGCGTCAGGTGGCCGGAAGCCAGTGCGGTAGCGAGGGCCTCGGTCTCGATCCCCATGGCCTGGAGCTCGGTGACCACGCGCGCACGCATGACGTCTTGCCGTGTGAACGTGCCTCGGTCATCCACCTGGAGGATCCCAAGATCGGCGAGCTGCCGGATGCACTCGCGGCTGGTGCCCGAGCGTTCGGCGAGTTCATCCTCCGTCAGGTGGTCGGGGTCCATCCCGACCTCGTGTCAGGCGGCGTATGAAGCGGGATCCGCTACGAACGCGTCATGGCACGCTCGCGAGCAGAAGTAATAGGTCTTCCCTTCGTGCTCAGCCGTCGCCACGGCATCATCAGTGTCGATCCTCATCCCACACACGGGATCAGTAACCATTGCCATGGTGTTCCTCCTTATCCGGCGCGGTGGCACCCTGCCGCACATCCTCACTACCCGTGGTGCGCGAACGCAAGCCCGCTCGTGATGTCGGGGGCTGCTACGCCGTCAGCGCGAGGCAAGCGGCCGGGAGGTGCGTACCGCGACGACGACGTCGTGGATTGCCTTGCTGGCTACCGCAGCGTCGGCTTCGTCGTCCAGAAGCGAAGCGTGGGTGGCGTTCGCGTGCCGGTGGAGACTGTTGGTCGACAGTGTGGTCATGTGGTCCTGCTCCGATTGCCATTGATCGTCGGCTCCCTCGTCTGCGGTGAGGACGATCAGCGGCTTGCCGTTGAGGCTGGTCAGGGCCGACGCCTGCTGCATCGACGTGTTCGCCACTCCATACTCTTCGACGAAGCTTGCAACGTGTCGGGCGGTCGAGGAGTTGGCGCGGGCTTCGTCCCGGGAGCGTGGCGGAAGAGTGGTGTAGGAGATCGGGTTGAGCAGGCGTGCGGCTCCGAGGTGAGCGGACGCGGCCGATAAGGCGGCGACCCGACTGATGATGTTGTAGGAATCGGTGTTGGTGGGCTGGGCCGGGCCGGGTCTGGGTACGGTGGAGTCGAGGAGCACCATACCGGCGACCTGGTCGGGGAATTGTGCGGCGAAGCTTTGGACGTAGAGGCCGCCGAAGGAATGACCGGCCAACACATACGGCCCAGGAACCTGGGCACGTTCGAGCAGCGTGTGCAGGTCCGCGGCAATGTGCGCACCGTCCTGCGGGTCGTTCGTTGCGTCGCTCCAGCCGCGACCGGCGCGGTCATACACGCAGACTCGGGTGTCGCCGGCCACGGCTGGCGCAATCCACGCGAAGTCTGAGGAGGAGGCGCCGCCGCCCGGTTCTAGGACGACTGTGGGGCTGCCCGAGCCGGTGCAGTACAGGTGCAGCCGGTGCCCGCCCACATCGATCAGCCGGCCGGGCGGGGGGTAGGCCTTGGCGTCGAGCGATTCGCGTACGGTCTGGTAACCGCCGCCCACGGCGGCAATCATCAACACGGCTAGTACGGGGTACAGCAGCCACCGTCCGATTCGGCTGCGCATGTCGCGCCGGACCCGAAGGAACATCCAGACAACCAGTCCGAACAGGACTGGCGGCCATACCCAGCTGAACCCCGCCTGCACGGCCGCGGACCCGCTGAGTGAAACGAGGCCGGCCACCGCCATGAACATGGCCGGCGCAGCTGCCCACCGTTGAGGCTGGTCGCTGAACCGGGTGGACAGTACGGCCAGCAACGCCCAGCCCAGCGCAAACGCGAGCAGCACCACACCGGTGAGCACATTCCCTCTTGCCGGGATGAACGGCATGGCGACCAGAACCACGGCGGCAATCAGTCCAGCCGCCATAGACAGAGCAACGATCAACCCGATCCTGCTCTTAGCTGTCCCGGGCGGACCTCCGGGTTGATGGCGGTCGCTGTCCTGGGTTGTCGTGATCATGATGGCCTCCCCCGGACGACAACCACGCCGCGGTGACGTAAACCGGAGACTGAGTACCCTACCTTGCTGGGCAGCACTCGGGCGTACCGCCGGATCAGCGTCTGCTGGCAGCCACTCTCATCATTACTGCGCTGCCGGGTCATTCTGTCCTGATCAGGAGAGCCATGTCTCAGCCGCAGCGTCTCGAGCCACAGTACGAAGACCCATTCCGATACCCATCCGCCCCGTGCCCGTTGCCGACGCCGGCGAACCTAACCAGCCCGCCACTCTGATCCTGATGGTTGGGCTTCCGGCAGCCGGGAAAACTACGCGGGCCAAAGAACTGGCCGTGGCGCATCAAGCGCTTCGGCTGACCCCGGATCACTGGATGATCCCGCTGTTCGGCGACTCGATTCGTCAGAGATGAAGACCTGCGCCACGTTACCCGTCATGACGGCGGTCGGCGGCAGCCTCGAGGCCGACGAGAGAGGTGGCGTCGCCGTGAACCCACGTCACAAGCTCGGTGTTTGGCTTGGCCCGGGCAAGGTCCAGAGAGGCTCCCGCGGGGTCAACACCGGTGACGGAGAACCCCAGTTCGGCGAGCTGGACAGCGAGTGAACCGGTTCCGCAGCCGATGTCGACTACGCGATGAGCCTCGACCTCGTCCGCGATCCGCACATAGGCGTCGAGGTCGCTCCGGTCGTTGTTGAAGACGTCGTAGAGGACGGCTTGTCGGGGGTCAGAGAAGGTAGCGTCGGGTTCTCGAACCGTTGAATGCTACGAGCCACCCCTGCTATCTGCACACGGGTTTCATGAGGGCAAGTCGGAACTCAGGGTGTCCATCGGCCAGGCAGGGTCACCAATCGTGCCCTGTCATGCCCCGCTTGACCATCAGAATCCGCGCCGTCCCACGAGGGGCAGTCACGTTGTACGGCGAAGCGTCACATCTCAGCAGGATCGTCATTCAAAGCACTTCCCATGCACTAAGCCCCCTCTACGGTTTACCGGACGATCGGTGGGCGCGGCGAGAAGGTCTCGACGAGGCCTCCGAAATGCCCTCCCTGATGGAAGGCTAGTGGCCCGTGACCTTAGCTCTCCGGCGTACCCTGCTTGGCTTCGTGAGTCTGCTGGCCGTGCTCACTGCCTCCGTGGCCCTCGCGCTACCGGCCGAGGCGGCGACGTTCACGACCCGGTGCGTGGTGGCCCGGGAAATGCGGATTTACCACACGTCTACCTCATCCAAGCCTGGCCGAACCAAACTCTACTTTGGCACCACGATCTACACCGACAAGAAGGCCCACCATCGCTATCGCGCATGGTGGTGGACGCTGACTGAGGGTTGGCACCGAGGCTGGATCTCCGCCAACCCGAAGTACACCGACCGCCGAGTCTGCGGCCAGATCACCTGAGGTCTTCACCACCCTTCCCAGACGTCCGCCTTCCAATGATGATCATTGCCGTCGGGCTGACTGCTTCGCGGATTGCGGCTAGCGCTCTTAGCATCGTGTGAAGGCCCGGGCGGCGGCCGCAGCGAGCTCGTCGTGGGTAGATCGGCAGCTCCTGGCTGATGCTCCAGCGGTTCGTTCTGACCATCGCCGGAGTAGGTGGCAGCGGTCCGCTCTCGTGGGCAAGGAGATGAGACCCAGGGGTCAGATGTCGAAGACGACAATCCGCTCGGCGGCCGCGCCCATCGCCTCGGCGACCGGGCGGTGATTCGGGTCGTTGAGATAGTCGTCACGCGCCTGCGGCGTGGCGAAGGTGACGATGAAGCAGGAGGAGTGCCGAGACGTATTGTGGGCCATCGCTGGACGGTGTCCTGTGGCATCAGCTGGTGACTGAACGCGGCTGGTCAGACGACCGATTTGCGGCCTGGCTCGGTCAGCTGTGGATCTCCACATTGGTATTGGGGGCCTGAGGGACGTATGCGCGCACGTATCTCACGTTTCGGGTTCTACCTTCTCTGCACGCTGATGTCTCCGGTGGAGCTAGTCGGCTACATCATGTGGCTGGGCAAGTTGGTTGCCGGAGGACGCTCGGATGTGTCCGTGTCGGCGCAGGGCCCACTCGCTGCCCGGTTCTCCGCGCACAACTTTGGGACGCGGCAGGACGAGGCGGCGGATCGGCTGATGCGGGCCCTGCCCGGTGTCCCGCGCCTGGGTCTGCGCTTGACAACTGGTCCGGTGCTGCTGGCGCACAGGCTTACCGGGTACGTGCCGCGGGCTTTCAGATACCCCTTCGAGGGCGAGGTGTCGCCGCAGTACGAGGCGTCGGCGCGCATCTGGTTCTTCGACGCCGCTGTCGACCGGTACCTACCCGACGTCGCGCAGTTTGTCATCCTCGGCGCGGGTTTCGACACCCGCGCCTACCGGCTGCCGAACGACACCCGGGTGCGTGTGTTCGAGGTCGATTCCCCACAAACGCAGATGGTCAAGCGCGAGACGCTTCAGAAGGTTGGCATAGATTCCACTGCGGTGACATTCGTTGCGACGGACTTCGAGAAGGACGACTGGCTGGCCTGCCTCTCCGCCGCGGGATTCGACCCTGGTGAGCGAACGCTGTTCCTGTGGGAAGGCGTGACCATGTACCTCAACCAGGAGACCGTCGAAGATTCCCTGCGCAAGATCGCTTCGACGGCGCAGGGGAGCGTGGTCGCGTTTGACTACTTCACCACCGAAGCCCTTGAGTCGCGGGCGCCCTATTGGCGTTACGGGAGGGCCGCCACGAAGGCCACGGGCGAGACGCTGAAGTTCGGCGTCGACAGCACTCCGCCCTCCCGCGAACAGCTGGCCGAACTGCTCCGGTCCTGTGGGCTATCACTTGGCGATCAGCGCACCCTCGGCGACGACACGCCCACTCGGCGTGCCTGGGGCGGGTTCGCGACCGCCACAAGGCGGTGAATCTGCCGTGTGGCCTTGCCAGCCGGCCGTAGGTTGCTCCGAACGCGCCGGCGGTCGTGGGTTCCACACGCCTCAGCCATAGAAACTGCGGGCGAAGTGCAAGTTTGGGGCCCGGAGAGCTGCCACTTGCCCGCAGTTTTCAGGAGTTCTGTCAGAGATCACGCTGGGCTAGGTTCGGCCGGGAGTGAGCGGTCCGCCGTGCCAGTGCTCGATTCTGGTCAAGCCTGCAACGTCGACCCGTGAGAGCTTGCGTGGTTGGTGAACGGGTTTGCCCAGCGGTAGGACGCAGGCAACGGCGTACGTCTCAGGGATCCCGAGCAACTGACAGATCCGCGGTTCTTCGGCCACGGCCATAGTCGTGATCGTTCCGCCAAAACCTTCGTTTCGCGCGGCGAGCAGGATGTTCCACACCAGCGGATACACCGAAGCCCCTCCGACGATGCCGACACGGTCGAGGTCCTTGTCGAGTGCAGCCACAACCCGGAGGTCAACGCACACCACAAGAACGACTCCCGCCTGCAGGAGCGGAGCTGTGAAGCTTTCGGGAACCTCGGCCGTCGCAATCTCATCATCGGACACCTGGCTTGGATAGATGGTGTTCCAGGGATTCTCCCCGGCTTGCCGCTGCGCAACGTACTTCTTGGTCGCTGGAATCGTCAGTTCCACCAGCGCCTGTCTGGTGTCCGGATCGCGAATGATCACGATCCGTGTACCCTGCCGGTTGCCGCCGCTCGGAGCGAACCGCGCGTTGTCAAGGATGGTGTAGAGGATCTCGTCTGGCAACGGGTCATTGGTGAAGTGACGCACCGCGGACGTTGTGCGCATGACTTCATAGAGCTCCACGGTGCTTCTCCTCTTGATCGATTGCCACAGGATGCCCTTGTCGACAAGAGCCAGTCCAATTCTGTGGTCGGCTTCTCCCTGAGGCGTTCTCGGGAGCAGAAACCGCGTCACATACTGGCGAAGCTAAGGCGTCGGAGTTGGAGGAGGTCCTGGTTGTGAGCGACAGCAAGATCGCGCCGGCGGACCGGTTGCGCGTCCTCGAACAAGGGGCTTCACCCGCGGAAGCGTTGGCGTTCTTCGATCGCTGCGGCCTGGTGCGCACGGAGGAGATGCTCGGGTGCTGGAAGGGCTCGGGACTGCCTACCGGGCACCCGTTCGACGGGCTGCTGGAGGCGTTCGGTTGGCACGGAAAGCGTCTCGAGAGTCCCGATGAGACCCATCCCCTGGTGTTCGAGGGCGCCACCGGCTTGTTCAGCGTGAACCCGGCGCTGCTGCCAGTGAGCCTCGCCGTCCGGTTCAACCGGCTTGTGCGGACTCATCCAATGCGGATGATCGGTCGTCGCGTAGTGCGGATGGCGAGAACGTCGATGCCGCGTGCGCGGCTGCGGATGATGGAGTACCGCGGTGTGGTGACGGCGACCATGTCGTATGACGCGTTGCCGATCAACGATCACTTCCGGCGGGTCGACGCGCACACGGTGATCGGGGTGATGGACTTCCGCAGTATCGATCGGCCGTTTCTGTTCGTACTGCGGCGCGAGCCCTGCGAGGACTCCCCGTGTTGAGTGTCACGACGAGGAAGCCTGCGGCATGAAGTCGTTGATCGTGACGGGCGTGCAGCGGCATTGCTGCTCGGTGATGCCGCTCAGCCTCAGTGGAGCAGTACTGGTACGCGGGCCCAGCCGCCGACCGGGGCCACCTCGCGCTCGGCAGCCGCATCGGGATCGAGTGTGATCGTCGCGGTGCCTGCGAGTAATGCCCGGACTACGACTCTCAATTCGATGGTGGACAACAGCCGCCCCGGGCACGCGTGCTTGCCGATGCCGTAGACCAGGTTGTTGGCCGCATGGCCCGCTGGGTCGAACGCCTCAGGGTCGCCAAACACGTCCGCGTCCCGGTTCGCGGAAGTCCAGTTCAGCTTGATTCGCGCACCCTCGGGCAGCCGTACGCCGGCGACGTCCACCGGACAGGTGGTCACCCTGCGGTTGCTGACGAACGGATCGTCGAGTCGCAGCACCTCGTCGATGACCAGATCCATCTCGTTGTCGGGAACGCCGTCGCGCAGCCGGAACTGCAGCTCGGGATGGTTGGCCAGATGATGCACCAGCACGCCAACGCACAACGCAATCGAGCCGAGGTCGCCGCCGGTCCAGTTACGCAGTACCGACATAATCTCCGCGTCGGTGAGCCTGCGCCCACGCACTTCGACACGCAGTAGCTGACCGGTGACGTCGCTCGGCGTGGTCGAGTCGGGGCGTCGCGCCGCAAGCACCGACCGGAGGATATCGTCGAAGTCCGTGGCCACCCGGGCAGTGCGTGCTAGCTCACCGGAACGCGTGGCCGAATGGTTCTCCGCGATCCAGTCGAGCAGCCGGCTTTCCACGTCCAGGGACCAGTTCAACCAGGCGCTTTGGGCCCGGACCGCGAAGGTCGCCCCGATCTCCCGCACGGCCTCCACCGAGGCGCCCCGCGGCAGAGATGCAACCAGGTCGGCCGCGATCAGCTCGAAGTCCGCTTGGTACGCGGCCAGCGCCTGCTGGCTCAGGAATGGATCGAGCGCCTGCCGGAAAGTGGTGTGCTCGGAGCCGTCCAACCCATTGGGCATCTGCAGGAACCGGATACCGCGCTCGAATATCTGGTGTGGTCCAACGCCACGCGCCGCACTAGGTCGTGACGTAGCAGCACCCACTCCCCGCGGTCGTTTCGGACCACGGGATGCTTGGGGCGCAAGTCGTCGGTGTATTCGCGCAGATCCCGGCCGGCGGGGGATACGTCGTCGGGGATGTGCTCCGTCATGTCCGATCCAATCCTGGGCCGCCGACGGTGATGAGGCCGATCCTGACTCTAGTTCAAGGGCACAGAACTCAAGGACACAGAACTCCTCCGCACCACATCCGCAACCAAGCGCTCGAGGCTGCGCCGCCGTAAGCCGACGACCGCAGCGCGCGTGTGATGATCACCAGGTCCTCGTCGATCGGGCTTCGGGCCACCTTGAGATCCGGGGCAGTAGCGTCACCATAAGTGTGGACCAGGTCAGGTGGGTGAGTAGCGGCGCCTGCAGGCCTTGGGTGGCGCGCCGCTGGTAGCCGAACAAGGTGCCCATCACACCAGCGGCGAGTACCAAGGCGGGGTTGCGGGTCGCGGTCGTGGTCAGGATGTAGACGGCGGTGGAGCTCAGGACGGGATCGGTGCCCGGCAGGGCGGCGTACATCGCCCCGCGGAAGAAGATTTCCTCCCCGATGCCGTTGGCGCAGGTCGTAAGCAGCACCCACGGTCCCCGACCGCGCTCGGCGAACACCAGCGCGCCGGAGACGGCCCTGTCCAGCAGCGGGATGCGTCGGACGAGGAGCGCGCCGACGCAGAAGACCAGGAACGCCGCGACGCCGGTTGCGACCGGGACAGCGACTGGGCGGTTCAGTTGGCGGGCCCGGTTCTCGATCCAGCCGCGGTGCAGCGGACCGGAGAGCAGGCTCCCCAGCACCCAGGTGGCCGCTGTGGAGAAGGTGAATGCGTAGAAGCGACCCGAACCGGGCCGGGTCGACAGCGAGGCGCCGAGCAGACCGGTTCCGAGGAGGTGGACCACACTGACCACTCGCCGACGCTGGCTCGCCTGGACCGGCGAGTCCGTGACGTCGACGTCCACGACGTGCCCGAGGTGGCGGGGCAGCCGACCCGACCACCGGCGTGCTCGCTCCCTCAGCCAGGTCATCGGCGGTTCCTCTTGTCCCGCTCGTTGAGAGCCTGGCGTACGGCGTCGTCGTACGAGGTGAGACGCATTGGCAGGATCTCGTGGATCGACTCGTCGCGGACGATGACTTCGTTGGTCATCGAGTCCACGAGGGTTCGGCCGGCCCGGGTATCGACATCGGTGACCAGCGACAGCCACAAGGACGAGAGCCGGGGACTCAACAGGGGCACGGGGATGATGGGCAGCGGCCGGCGTTCGATGGTGGCTACTCGCTTAAGCATGGTGGAGTAGCGCAGGATGTCGGGCCCGCCGATCTCGAAGACCCGGCCAATCGCGTCCCGGTTGCCCAGCACCCCGACCAGGTAACCGACCACGTCGTCCACGGCGATCGGCTGGGTGCGGGTGCGGACCCAGCGCGGCGTGATCATCGCCGGCAGGTGCTCGACAAGTTGCCGGGTGATCTCCCAGGACAGACCCTGGTCGCCGATCACGATCCCGGCGCGCAGCACCGTCACCGGAACGCCGCCCTTACCGAGCAGCCCTTCAACCTGCCGTCGGCTGCGGAGATGCGGCGACAGGGTGTCGGAGTCGTCGCCCAGGCCGCCGAGGTAGATGATCTGCTGCAGGCCGACGTCGCCAGCGGCCTCTCCGAAGGCTCGGGCCGCGTCGGCGTCCAGGCGGGCGAAGTCGGGCGATGACAGTGAGTGGATCAGGTAGTACGCCGCCGAGCAGCCCTCCAGCGCAGCCGGCAGTGTCTCGGGCTCGAGGGCGTCACCGAGTACTGGCTCGCCGGGGCCGCGGTAGTCGTCGGGATGCCGGGTCATTGCGCGTACGGCGTGCCCCTCCTGCACCAAGGCCTTGCCGAGCCGGCGGCCGACGAATCCCGAGGCGCCTGCCACCAGCACGCGGCTCGAATTCACCACGTCGACCTCCTCAGGGTCCGGCCCGCAAAGTTAAACAAGCAACTTAACAATGTGTTCAGGTTTACCACTTAGAAGGTACTGGTGCCAGCCGGGCGATCCCGCAAAAGCGTGCTCTCGATAACGTGTCAGCCGATCAGAGCCGGGAATGTGGGGGAGCCATGATCGATCGCGCGTCGCTGCGCATGTCTGCGGGGCTGCTGCTTGCGGGACAGCTGCTGTACATCCTGGTGACCCAGTTCCACGCTGGTGGCGCCGCCAATGACCATCCCGCGATATTCACCGTCTATGCCGGCAGCGCGGTCTGGAAGGCCGTGCACGTCGGCCAGTTCGTGTCCGCCGCAATCCTGCTCGCGGGGTTACTCGTCCTGCCCTTCGCCGTAAGTGGGCATGGCGAGAGGCGAAGGTGGTTCGGCCGATTCGGTGCAGCTTTGGCGGTGGTTGCCCTAGCTCTGTACGGCGTACTGCAGGCGGTCGACGGTGTCGGAAACAAGGAGGTCGATGACGCGTGGGTTAACGCCCCGGACGCGGAGAAGGCAGCCCGCTTCGCGAGTGCGGAGGCAATGCGCTGGCTCGAATGGGGAGCGAGGAGCTACCACGACTTCGCGCTGGGCATCGCTTTGCTCCTGATCGCGGCGGCGATCGTTGGAGCGGTCGGGGTTCCCCGGCCCATTGCGTACCTGATGGGCCTTTCTGGCCTCACCTACCTGGTGCAAGGGTGGGTCGTCGGCTCGGAGGGCTTCTCGGAAACGCACACCATCCTGATCCTGGTGGCGTGGGCCCTCACCCTCGCGTGGATGATCTGGCTGGTTGTCGTCGCCTGGCGCCTGCCCGATTCGGGTGCGAGCCGCACTCATTAGGAAGTGCAGGTGGCAAGGAGTGTGCAGCTCGGCTCGATAGGCCAGGGCAGCTCACAGACAGTCGGCGCAAGTGACCTTGACGGCTGCTTGTGCGGGGCCAAGAGTGGCTGACTATGACTTCCATCGAATACAACTCTGAAAGGTCGGAGCGCCAGGCCCACGCCGAGGCCACGTACGAGCGGCTGTTCGGACCGCGCGACAAGGGTGCGCCGGACAACGATCCCGAGCTGATGGAAATCTTGCGCCGGTTCATCTTCGGCGATGTGTTCGACACCGGTGTGCTCGACGACCAGAGCCGCGAACTGATCACCGTCACGGTGCTGGCTTGCCTGCAAACCTTGCCGCAGCTGAAGTCGCACACGGCCGCGGCGCTCAACGTTGGCGTGCAACCGATCGAGATCCGCGAGGCCATCTACCAGCTGGCGCCCTTCATCGGATTTCCACGTACGCTCAACGCGGTGGCAACGATCAACGAGGTCTTCCAGGCCCGGGACATCCAGCTGCCGCTCTCCGTCCAGGGCAGTGTGTCGGACGCTGAGCGGTACCCAGAGGGCCTCGCGCAGCAGGCTCCTCTCTATGGAAACGAGATCAAGGACAACCTGGCCGACCTGCCCGAGCCGTTCAACGAGCTACTGCCGCGATTCTTGACGGAGTTCTGCTTCGGTGACTTCTACACCCGGGGCGGACTTACCTTGTCTCAGCGCGAACTCCTCGTGCTGTGTGCCCTAGCCACAATCGGCGACACGGCGGCCCAACTTGGCCCGCACGGTCGCGCATGTATCCAGGTGGGCAACTCCAAGACTGCCGTGGTAGCCGCGCTCGTGCACTGCTTTCCCTACATCGGATTCCCGCGCGCCGTCGCCGCCATCCGGGCGGTTAAGAACCTGTAGTCACGCCGTGGTGTCGCCTTTAGGCGAACAGCTCGCCGAGCAATGTGGGGTCGATGGCGATGGGGGAGGACCGGTAGGCGGGCGGCTGGGCACCCATCAACTCACGCACCAGGAAGTCCCAGCAACGCTTGCGGACGTATGCCAGGCAGTCGATATAGGTGTGCTCGGCCCCCGGCACGATGAGCAGCTCGAAGTCCTTGTCGGCGGTGATGAGCCGGTCGGCCAGCCGTAGCGTGTGGTCGGGGTGGACTTGGTCGTCCATGCCGCCGTGGATGAGCAGCAGCTTGCCCGTCAACCGGTCCGCGATGTCCACGTTCGAGGCGCGGACCCAGGCCTCGGGGTTGTGCGCGCCGTCGTAGGCCTCCACGAAGCCTGGATTGAAGTAGGGGGCGTCGTGCGAGCCGGAGAGGGCGACGCCGACCTTATATACCTCGGGGAAATCGAGCATGGCCCGTACGGTGGCGAACCCGCCTCCGGAGTGGCCGAACACGCCCACCCGGTCGAGGTCCATCCACGGCCGGGTTTGGGCTAGCTGTTGAAGCGCCGCGACATGATCCTCCAGACAGCCGGCGTCCGCCACGTGACCGTACGAGGCGTCGTGGAAGGACTTGCTCCGCCCCGGAGTGCCCCGCCCGTCCACCGCGACCACCACGAAACCGAGGGCGGCAATGGGTTCCGCGTCCAGGCCCATTCCGCCGGGGTCGAAGGACGGAGCGACCCGGTTGACGTTCGGGCCGGGATAGAGGGTGTCCACCACCGGGTAGCGCTGGGCGGCGTCGAAGCGTCTTGGCCGGTACAGCACCCCATAGATGTCCGTCACTCCGTCGGCCGCCTTGACGTGGAACCGTTCCGGCGGTGTCCAGCCGGTGGCGCTGAGCTTGGTGATGTCGGCATGCTCAAGCTCGACCAGCACCCGCCCGGCCCAGTCACGTACGCGCGACACTGGCGGGGTGTCGACGCTGGACGCGGAGTCGATGAAGTATTCCTGGTTGTCAGGCATGGTGACGATGTGGTCCAGCTCGTCGTCGGTGATCTTGGCGAAGCCGGTGCCGTCCAGATTGGCCCGGCACACAGTGCGCCGGTACGGGTCTTCTTCGACCAGCCCGGATGCGGTGAAGTACACCAGCCGCTCGGTTTCGTTGACGTGCAGGATCTGCCGCACCGCCCACTGACCGGAAGTGACTTGCCCGAGCAGCGCGCCGGTGCTCAGGTCGTAGCGGTACAGGTGGCCCCAGCCGTCGCGCTGGGAGTACCACAGCACCTCATCGGCCAGCACCCGTATGATCGGCGGCTCGGTCATCCACTGGTTGGGCTCAACGCGGGTGGCCCCGCTCTCTGTGAGCACGGTGGCGACTTCGCCCGTGACCGGGTCCAGGCGATGGAGGCTGAGCGCGTGCAGGTCGCGGGGCTGGCTCAGGTAGTAGACCACCGAGCTGTCCTCCGCCCACCACGCCCAGTTCATCATGATCGGCGAGAACTGCGGCATGAGCAGTGGCTCGGTCTGCGCGGGGACCACCGTGCCCTCGGCGACATCCAGTACCACCAACTCGGCGAGCGGCAGCTGCTCATCCCCCGGGTAGGCGTACCGCTGGGTATGCAAGAGGGGCGCGCTGCCGTCGGCCGGCTTGGCCTCCACGAGGTGGGTCTGCCGGACGCCGCGCTCATCGGTCCCATGCGTTAGCACCTTCGTCGAGTCGGGCGACCAGGCTACGGCAGGCGGCAGGTATGGCAGCCCGAACTTGCGCAGCAGGGTGCCGTTGCTCGTGGAGTCCGGGCCGGAGCCGTACCGATAGTCGGGCTCGCCGTCAGTGGTCAGTGCCCACTCGCGGCCGTCGGCCAGGGAGCGCGCCCAGAGGTCGTGCCCGCGGCGGGACACCGCGACCTTCTTGTCGGGTGACGGCACGTCCAGCGGGTTGCCCGGCGGCGTGAACTCGGCCCGCTCGCAGGTGTAATTGTCCAGCCGACAGCGCCAATACTCGCCAAACGCGTCGAACTCCACGGCGTTCCCGACAAGCTGGATGGCCAGGAACGGCAAGGCCTCAGGGTCGAGGGTTTGCCCGGAGGCGGCGGCAAGTGCGGCGGCCAGCCGGGCGTGGTCAAAGGGCGGCTCGCGGGTGCCGGCCGCCGGGTCGACCAACACGAACCGCTTCCCGGCTCCATTGCTTATCGCGTACCAGAAACGGGCTCCTCCGTCGATCCACTGCGGTCTGATCTTGTCGCCGATGACGAGCTCGCCAGGGCGGGCGGGTCGGCGGAGGAGTTGCTCAGCGGCCTGGTAGTCCGAAGTGGTAGTCATTTGTGCTGTCCTTTCTCGGTCAGGCGCCGTGGACGATGATCACCGCCGGGTGCCGTCAGCGGGCGGGATCGACGATAGTCATACCGGCGACTATCGCCCGGTCGAATCCGGGCAGCATCGCTGCCGCCTCATCGAGTCCGATAGTGCGCTCGATCAGCCGCTGCGGCTGCAGCGAGCCGTGCTCGATGAGCGTCATCATGGCCGGATAGTCGACACTAGTGATCCTCGCCGAGTCGCCGGCCGGATTCGTTGAGCCGTTCGGAGTAGCGTGACAGTCGTGGCAACCAAAAAGCAGTGGAGCGACTTCAGCGCGGGTCAACGAGCGGCCATCCTCCTAGGCTCGGCGATTGAGGTGGTGTTGACCACCGTGGCGCTGGCGGACTTGGCCCGGCGTCCGCGTGCGCAGGTCCGCGGTCCCAAGCCGCTGTGGGTTCTGGGTAGCATCGTTCAGCCTGTCGGGCCTATCGCGTACCTGGCGTTTGGTCGTCGCTCGTCCTGACTTCTTGGGAGACACGACACTAGTCCTCACGCGCCTCTTTGACCTGCGCCACCAGCTGGGTGGGATTGATGAAACGTAACGCGATGATCAGGATGATGAGCATCAGGGCCGTGTACAGCACGCCCATGGCTGAGATCAGCTGTCGCGACTCGCCCCCACCGGCAGCGGTCATGGCGCGGTAAATCGCCACCACGAGAGTGTCGGAGTTGGGACCTGACACCAGGAACGTCAGGTCGAACATCCCGACGGTACGCACCAGGACGAGGATGCTGGCGGCCAAAATGCCCGGTACGAGCAACGGGCCCAGAATCCTGGTGAATATCCGCCGCGTGTTCGCCCCGCACATCCGTGCAGCGTTCTCTATCGCTGGGTTGATCTGCTCGATGAACGGCGTCATGGTGATGATCACGAACGGAACAGATGGCACCAGGTTCACCAGGATAACGGCGAGGACCGTTCTGCCCAGCCCGAAGTTGTACATCACAGTCGCCAACGGGATGCCGAACGTAATCGGTGGGATAAGGATCGGCAGCAGGAACAAGACCAGGACGAGGTTCTTGCCAGGGAAGCTGGTGCGAGCCAGTACGTAGGAGGCTGGGACGCCGATGATCACCGAGACGATGATCACTGTGAAGGCCACCAGGAGTGTCACTCCCATGATGTGGGTCAGATTGAATCGGGTCCATGCCTGCTGATACCAGCTGGTGGTGAAGTTCTCCGGCAGCCAGGTGTTGAACCACGGTTTGCCCAGGGAGTCGACCAGAACGCTGAGAACGATCCCGAACAGGAAAATGAAGAATGCCGCGATTCCTGCCCAGACGAACCACGTCCCGGGTGAGGCAACCAGCGATTTCTCACCTGGTGGCAGGCCGCTGCGCCGGGCAGCGTTGGCGGTTTTGGGCGACTCGGCGACTGCAGCGGGTCCTGCGACTGTTGTGTTGGACATCAACCCTTGCCTCCGGTGGAGCCCTTGTAAAGGAATGAGCGGCCAAGGAACACGATGGCGATGACGATCAGCTCGACCACTCCCATCATGATCGCGATGGTGGACGCCATGGCGTAGTCCAGTTGCTCCGCGAATGACCGGTACGCCATCAGTGCCAACACCCGCGTCTCACCTGTCGCGTCGCCGACCAGCCTGGCTGATGGGAACACGCTGAAGGCGAGCACGAACGTGAGGATGAAGGTGGTGGCAAGACCGGGGGCGAGCAGCGGCAAGGTGATTCTGAGGAACCGCTGCTTCCAGTTGGCCCCCAGCGTCTTGGCTGCTGCCTCCAGGGAGGGGTCGATCCCGGACAGGTACGACGAGATCAGCAGGTACGCAAAGGGAAACCCCGAGATCACCAGCGAGAACACCACGCCCCAGTAATTGTTCACCAGTTGTAGCGGTTGATCGATAAGTCCGATCTCGATGAGAAAGCGGTTCAGCCAGCCCTGGCGACCGGCGAAGATCAACAGACCCTGTGCGGTCAGCACGGTGCCGAGTGTGATCGGCAACACCAGGAGTGCCTGAAGATTGCGCTTCCCCCGGAACTTGTTGCGCAGCTTGAACGCGATGGGAATGGAGATCAACACATTGAACAGCGCCACTGGAAGCGCCAGTCGCATGGTGATCCAGACCGAGTCGAAGGTGAACGAGTCCCTGAAGAAGGCGAGATAGTTGGCGAACAGGCCACCCCCAAATGTGTCCTGCGTGGCTGGGAGCGGCTGGAAGGTCAAGCCCAACCCATAGAGGAAGGGGTAGACGAACAGGGCGACCGCGAACACCACGGCTGGCGCCAACAGAAGCAGCCGAGCGCTCACGCCGCGCTCGGCCAGCCGGTGGCTAAGGCTGGCCGAACTCTTGCTCCGAGACGAGGTAACCGTTGTCGCCGTCATCGCCGCACCTCCGCCAGTTCACGCTGCTCGCTCGACATCTCGTCGAGCTCGCTGTGGTAGAGCAGGGCCCGAGCCGGATCCACAGAGAGAGTCACCTTTTCGCCGATTACGGGCGCAACCTCGGCTTGCACAAAGAGGTTCTGGCCGCTCGTCGTCGTCACCGCGACCGAGAACTCGCGCCCGTGATACTCGACGAGGTTGACGAGAGCATCGAAGGTGTTGCGGCCATCAGTGGAGGGCCCAGAAGCGACGACGAGGTCCGTCGGGCGAATCGCGAGCCGTACGGTGTCGCCCGTAACGGCGGGCTGCACCAAGGTGGCATCGACGGACAGGCCGGCACCTGCGACGCGTGCCAGTCTCTCGTCGACCGACTCGACCTCGACATCGATCAGATTGCGGTATCCCATGAAGTCGGCGACGTGCCAATTGACCGGATTGTTGTGCAGCTCCTCCGGTGTGCCTATTTGCTGCACACGGCCTTCTCGGAGCACGACCAGGCGATCGGCGAGGGAGAGCGCCTCCTCCTGGTCGTGCGTTACGTAGACGGTTGTCAGGCCGAGTGACTGGTGAAGGCGGCGGATCTCTGCCCGCATTTCCATCCGGAGCTTGGCGTCCAGGTTCGATAACGGCTCGTCCATCAGAACGAGGCGTGGTTCCAGGACGATAGCTCGCGCTATCGCGACGCGCTGCTGCTGGCCGCCCGACAGCTGCCCTGGAAGCTTTTTGGCGTGCTCCTCCAGTTTGACCAAGTCGAGCCCTTCAGCCACCCTGCGGGCAATCTCTGCCTTGGGCAGGTTGCGCATCTGGAGGCCGAAAGCGATGTTCTTCTGGACTGTGAGGTGCGGAAATAGGGCGTAATTCTGAAAAACCATGCCGAAATCCCGTTTTTCGGACGGCACCAAGTCAATCCGTTTTCCGTCGATCAGGATTTCGCCGTTTGTGAGAGGAATCAGACCGGCAAGACAGTTCAGCGCCGTGGACTTCCCACAACCAGACGGTCCGAGCAGAGCGATGAACTCACCCGCCCGGATCGTCAGGTTCAGGTCCACCAACGCGTCGCGACCGCCGAACCTCCGGCCTACGTCCTTCATCTGAAGGGATTCAAACGCGCTAGCTGACAGGGACATAGGCCAACTACTCCTTGAACTTTCCTGAGCCAACTTCGCGGTCCCAGATATCGAATGCCTTCACCAGTTGGTCAGGCTTAAGTGGTGCAGCCTTGGGCGCCTTCTCGATCAGCTCGTCGTACCAGGGCCGTCCGAACTGCTTGATCACGTCTTGGCTCGCCTGTGGTGCCTTGTCCAGGGTGGCTCCCTTAACCGACGGGCCGGGATAGAAATATCCGTTGTCGTATGCCATGGCATTGAGCTCTGGGGTCAGCATGGCTTGTAGGAGCAGCAAGATTGCCGACAATTTGTCTGCGGACTGACCCTTAGGGACAACCGCATAGTGCGCATCGGTCACCCAGGTGAACTTCGAGAAGGGAGCGGCTTCGATAGTGGCGGGCTCCTTGGCCGTAGCGCGCGGCTCGATATCCCAGCCGGTGGTGGTCGGGATCATGGACCAACTTCCATCGGCCATGTTGGAAATGACCTGACCGGTGCCCGTCGGATATGTGTTGATGGTCTCGCCAAGCTTCTTCAAATAGGCCCAAGTCTTGTCCCAGCCCTTCTCGGGGTCACTCGGGTCCTTATCGCCCAGCATGTACGGCAAGCCCATCAAGAAGGTTCGACCGGGCCCGGAATTCGCAGGACGCGCGTATCCGAACTTGCCCGGGTGTGCCTGTGCCCAGGCGAGCAATTCCTGAGGCGTCTTGGGCACCTCGGTAACGACCTTCGGGTCATATTGGATGAGCGGGCCGGAGGGGTAGTACGTCGTCACCGGGCCGAACCCCTCGGCGAGCTCCTGCATTTTCGCGGCAGGTTCCAGATAGTTCTGTTGGTTGGATAGCCGGTCGCCATAGTCCTTGACCAGCGGAATCCACAAGTTCTGACTGATGCCAGCCGACAAGCCGTCTGTTCCGGTCATCACCAAGTCGACCGAGAGTTTGCCGCTGTCCACCTGAGGCTTGATGGTTCCGACCAAGTCCGGCGCGCCTGCGCTCTCCCAGCTGACCGCCGAGATGACGTCAGGGTTGTCCTTGATAAAGGCGTCCACCATCGGTCCGGTGAGCTTCTGATTTCCGGCAACATCAAGAATGTGCAACGTCACTGGTGCCGATGGCTTTGCGGGGACGTCAGCGGGATTCGTCGCCGGAGCGTTACCAGTGGACGAACCGGTGTTCGGCGCGCTGCAGCCAGTTACTGCCAGAGCGGCCGCCGCGAGGGTAGCGGCAAGCCATGTCAATCTTCTTCGATTGCCCAGCATCGATGTTCCTTCCTGTTTTTCCAGGCGTCGATGCCTGGAAGCTAGGGATCAAAAGGGGTTCCACCGACCGGGAATGTGGATTCCAGCCGGCGCTCTCTCAATCGCGGCTACTGCTGTTACTTTCGCACGACCGGCCTCGACTGGCATCTAGCGGACGGGCTGGAAATCGCTCGCTCGGGGAGTAGTCGAGGCAGGTCCAGAAAGATCAAAACCTCAGATCGGCGCCGGCGGTGCCGTTGGCCGAGGGGCCGATAACGGCACGGTTCGTCGACTCGTTGCTACCCAGTTCGCCTAACGCTGTGCTACATACCGCCTCGTCACGGCGATGTGCTGGTCGCCGTACCCTCGCTCGGTGAGCTCCTCGAATGCCGCCTTCAGGGCCGGCAGTAGGACCGCGTGAGTGTCGGTCGCCTGGGCGACTGTCACAGCGAAGCTGAGGTCCTTCACCATGCAACATCGGATCCGTGCAGAGCCAGCTGGCCCGGCCCGGCATCGCGCCATACAGCGCAACCAAGGGCGGCATCGTCATGCTGACGAAGGGGCTGTGCGCAGATCTGGGGCCCTTGGGCGTCCAGACCAACGAGCTCGCGCCGGGGTACTTCAAGACCGAGCTGACCCAAGCTCTGGTTGAGGATGACGAATTCACCGCATGGGTGAGAAGTCGTACGCCGGCCGGCCGCTGGGCAAGGTGGAGGACCTAGTCGGCGCGCTGGTGTTCCTTGCCTCACCGGCGTCCGACCTCGTCAACGGGCAGGTTTTGTTCGTCGACGGCGGCATGACAGCAGTCGTCTGATCATGCGAATGGCCCGACCGGACACCGCCAGCGATCACGCGTCCTTGCCGTACGCGTCGTGGTAGTTCCACCACTGATACGGCGGGGTCTGCGGGTAGCCCTCGGGCGAGTCCTCCCACTCCTCCTGGCGGCCGAGCGCGGTGATGTCGAGGTAGGCCCACGTGGTGCCCATCGCCTCGTCGCCGCGGGCGTCGATGAAGTACGTGCGGAAGATCGCGTCGCCGTCGCGGATGAAGGCGTTCGTGCCGTGCCACTCGCCGACGCCGAAGTCGCGGTCGAAGTCGTCGGTGATCGTGTACCAGGGGATCTGCTCCCAGCCCATGCGCGCCTTCCAGCCGGCGATGTCCGCCTGGGGCGCGCGCGAGACGAACACGAGCGTCGTGTCGCGGGCGTTGAGGTGCGCGAGGTTGGCGACCTGGTCGGCGAGGAACGAGCACCCGGGGCAGCCGCGCTCGGGGAAGCTCGCGACGCCGGGCTCGTAGAAGAAGCGGTAGACGACGAGCTGGCGGCGCCCGTCGAACAGGTCGAGCAGGCTTGCCGGGCCGTTCGGGCCCTCGAAGCGGTAGTCCTTGTCGACCGCCATGCGCGGCATGCGGCGGCGCTCGGCGGCGAGCGCGTCGCGCGCCCGGGTCAGCTCCTTCTCCTTGGCGAGCAGGTCGGCGCGGGCGGCCTCCCACTCCTGCGGGGACACGACGGGCGGCAGGTTCATCGGTTCTCCTTGAGGTATTCGTCGACGACGTCGAACAGGCGCTCCCAGCGGGCGCGCTGGCGATCCATCCAGTCGGCCGCGTCGCTCATCACGTCGGGCTCGAGCGAGAGGCGGTGCGTGCGGCCCTCGACCACGCGGGTGACGACGCCCGTCTCCTCCAGCACCTTGAGGTGCTTGGTGATCGCGGGCTTCGACACGCCGAATCCCGCCGTCGCGTCGCCGACCGTGGCCGGTCCGGCGGCCAGCCGCTCGACGATGCCGCGGCGGATGGGGTGCGAGAGGGCGCGGAACGGATCGTTAACCACAAGGTGAACAATAGCATGGACGCGCCGGTCCTGACACGCGGGCGGCGAGTGCGGCACGCTTCGCCCATGGACACCGCCGGCCTCCTTGCCCTCGTCCCGCTCGCCGCGACACTCGGCCTCCGCGTCGCGGCGGCCGCGCCCGGGCACGTCACGCTCGAGCTCGACCATCGCGCCGACCTGTGCACCGCCGGCGGCGTGCTGCACGGCGGGGCGATCATGGCCCTCGCCGACACGGCCGGCGCGCTGTGCGCCTTCCTCAACCTCCCGGACGGCGCAGCCGGGACCACCACGGTCGAGTCGAAGACGAACCTGCTCGCCGCGGTGCGCGGCGGCACGCTCGTGGCGAGCGCGACGCCGCTGCACGTCGGCTCGCGGCTGGTCGTCGTCGAGACCGAGCTGCGCCGTGACGACGGCCGCCTCGCGGCGAAGACGACGCAGACGCAGGCGGTGCTGGCGTAGGCCGCGGCGGAGCGTCGCGGGAGGATCGCGCCGCCGCGCGGCGAACGCCTCCGGCATGCACGACTTGCCCCTGTCGCCGGAGGACCGCGGCACGCTCCTCCGCGTCGTCCGCACCCAGCCGCCCCGCGATCGGCTGCTCGCCGAGATCGTCTTCGGGCACGGCGTCGCCCCCACCGACGCGCTCACCGTCAAGGCCGAGGAGATCGCCTGGGGCGAGGACCGCGTCAAGCTCTGCGTCCACACCGGGCGCTCGACCCGCCGCACGGTGACGGTCGATCGCGAGGCGGTCGAGGGCATCCTCGGCGAACGCCGCCATGGCCCGCTCTTCGCCACCCACTCGGGCGTGCCGATCCGCGCCGACTACGCCGCACGGCTGCTCGCGCGCGTCGCCGAGGCGGCGGGCGTCCCGAGCGGGCTCTCGGTGAAGCGCGTGCGCGGCGCGAAGCGCGTCGTCGCGAGCCGCTGACCGATCCCGCGGACGTCACGATCCGCGACGCCGCGCCCGGCGAGGCGGCGGCGCTCGAGGCCCTGCAGTGGGAGGCGTCGCTGATCTGGGACAGCGACCGCGACTGGCTGCTCGCGAACCCCGACGCGATCGAGATCCCGGCCGAGGCGATCGCGGAGCGCCGCGTGCGCGTCGCGGTCGACGCGAGCGGCAAGGTGGTCGGGGTCTCGCTTGTCCTCGCGGTCGAGCACGGCGGCTGCGAGCTCGACGGGCTGTTCGTCGCGCCGGACCGGATGCGGCGCGGCATCGGTGGCGCCCTCGTGCGCGATGCCGCACAGCGCGCCCGGGCGCAGGGCGCCGTGCGACTCGACGTGATCGCCAACGACAACGCCCGGCGCTTCTACGAGCGCGCCGGCTTCCGCGGCGACAGGTGGGTGCCGACGCGCTTCCGGCCCGGCCTGCGGATGACGCTGGCGCTGCGCTGACAGCCCGTCAGGCGGCGCGCAGCACCGTCGGCGCGGTGTCCGTCCGCTCCGCGTAGTCGAGGGCGACCTTGAGGAACGCCTTGCCCGCCGGGGTGTGGCGTCGCGACGCGCGCCATACGAGCGCGATGGGCCAGGTCAGCCGCTCG
>JBJMIR010000010.1:0-2704 GCA_045806785.1 Propionibacteriaceae bacterium
ATCACCCATTAGCTTCGGCAGCGAGATCGGACTTGGAGCTATCGCTTCATTCAGTCCACCAGCCGCTACGTCGTAAGCGTCGTTCTCAGGCCACGGCTTGAAGGTCTGGCTTTCGGTAGGCCCACGGCAGGAGCTGATCGATGTTGCTGTTGAGATGCCCGTTGACGATTCTGGTGAGGACGTCGGTCAGATAGCAGAGTGGGTCGACGTCGTTGAGCTTACAGGTTTCAATTAGGGAGGCGATGGTGGCCCAATGCTCGGCACCGCCGTCCGACCCCGCGAACAACGCGTTCTTTCGGTTGAGCGCGATAGGGCGGATGGATCGTTCGACGGTGTTGTTGTCGAGTTCGATGCGGCCATCGTCGATGAAGCGCGTCAGGCCTTCCCAACGCGACAAGGTGTAACGGATGGCCTCGGCGAGTTTGCTCTTCTGACTGATTAGACCAAGTTTTGCCCGCAGCCACGGTTGAAGGGCATCGACGATCTGCCGACTTTTCTGCTGCCGAACAGTGCGACGTTCGTCGGCGCTGCGGCCGCGGATGTCTTTCTCGACGGCGTAGAGCACGGCGATATGTTCGAGCGCCTCGCTGGCGATCGGCGACGGACCGGGTGTGGCGAGCTCGTAAAAGTTACGCCGGACATGCGACCAGCAGAACGCCAGCCGGACCTCGCCGCCCTCGGCCAGCTTGCGGTAGCCGGCATAGCCATCGACCTGCAAAATTCCCTTGAAGCCCTTCAGGTGGGCGATCGGCCGCTCGGCTTTGCGGTCGGGTGCGTAGACATAGGCAACGCCCGGCGGATCCGACCCACCCCAGGGACGGTCGTCGGCGGCATAGGCCCAAAGCTGGCCGGTCTTGGTACGGCCTCGGCCGGGATCGAGGACCGGCGCGGTGGTCTCGTCCGCGAACAGCCTCGGCAATTGCCTCAGCCTCATGAGGAGGCGCTCATGCAGCGGGCGCAGGTGCCAGGCGGCATGGCCGACCCAGTCGGCCAGCGTGGAGCGATCCAGATCGATGCCCTGGCGGGCGTAAATCTGGGCCTGGCGGTAGAGCGGCAGATGGTCGGCATATTTGGACACCAGAACCTGGGCGACCGTGGCCTCGGTCGGCAGGCCGCCCTCGATCAGTCGCGCTGGCGCCGGCGCTTGCACGACACCGTCCTCGCAAGTCCGGCAGGCATATTTGGGTCGCCGGGTGAGGAGCACCCTGAACTGCGCCGGCACGATGTCCAGCCGCTCACTCCTGTCCTCGCCAATCCGGTGCAGCTCACCCTGGCAGCACGGGCAGGTCTTGTCGTCAATGTCGACGACGATCTCAACCCGCGGCAGATGCGCCGGCAGCGCTCCCCGGTTGATCCGGCGCTTGTGAGCCCGGGCCTGCCGCTCCAAAGCCGATGCATCATCGGTCTCCGCGGCAAAGTCCGCCTCGGCCTGCTCGACGTCTTCGAGACCCAGCAGCATCTGGTCTTCGGGCAGCGTCTCCGCCCTGCGGCCAAAGCGATGCCGCTGCAGCTCCTTGATGATCTGACGCAGCCGTTCGTTCTGCACCCGCTCAGCGAGCAGCATCGCTTTTAACGTCTCGGGATCATCAGGCAGTGCGTCACTCGGCATCACCAAATCAGATCATATTCGGCCGAACTTTGCGACGACCTGCCAGGCTCCTGATTCACTTCGCCGCAGGATAAATCATCAACCCGGCTGCATCGGCGTCGCTGTCTCGCGCGCCTCATGAACGCGTCGCCAATCCAGCCCTTCCAACAGCGCCGACAATTGCGCAGCCGACAATCTCATCACGCCGTCTTCGATCTTTGGCCAGCGGAAGATGCCGTCCTCTAGCCGCTTGGCAAACAGGCACAGACCCGTGCCATCCCAGAAGATCAACTTGATCCGGTCCGCACGCTTGGCCCGGAACACATAGACCGCGCCGGAGAATGGGTCGGCCGTCATGGTCTCACGCACCAGCGCTGATAGTCCTTCCGCTCCTTTGCGGAAGTCGACAGGCTTTGTTGCCACCATCACCCGGACCGCGCCCGTCGGGCCGATCACGCGCCGGCCTTCAATGCACGCAGCACAGTCATCAAAGTCTTTGCATCCGCGCCGCGGCCGACCCGGATCATTACGCCATCGATCTCGATCTCGATCGCTCCGGCACCAGGCTCCGCCTTGCACGGCGGGAGGTTGCGTTGACGGCGAGCGGGAGATGCCGATGAGGTAACATCCACCACCGCGGGCACAAACTGCAGTCCATCCGCCTCAGAAGACCCAACCTGAGATTCTCGCAACCGACGTCGCCAGCCAAACAGCTGCTGTGGCGATAATCCGTGACGTCGAGCCACGGCACACACCGATTCTCCGCTCGTCGCGATCTCGGCGACAATCCGGGCCTTGTCTTCATCACTAAACGACCGCCGGCGACCCGCACCGGTGAAGACCTCCAGCCGATGAACCGGCTTGGTGATAGCATTATCCACTGTGTCCATTCTAAGTCTTGCGGTTAAAGCCACACCGAAGACTCGCAGATCACATCATCATCCGAAAGGTGACCACGGAACACCGCTTACGAAAATTCGGCTTCATCAAACTGGATTAAGGCCCAGGGGCCAAGGTCACCACCGACAGACCTTCAAGCCGTGGCCTGAGTACGATGCTTACGAAATTCCGGCACCAACTGGACTAATTTGGGGAGCACTTCAGGGGCAATGTCAG
>JBJMIR010000011.1:0-73482 GCA_045806785.1 Propionibacteriaceae bacterium
CCCGGTCGCCTAGCGATCCAAGTGCGTGGATGGGTAGGGGAGCGTCGTGTGCGCTGCGAAGCGGCAGGGTGACCTAGCCGTGGAGAGCACACGAGTGAGAATGCAGGCATGAGTAGCGAATGAGGAGTGAGAAACTCCTCCACCGAAAGACCAAGGGTTCCAGGGTCAAGCTAATCTGCCCTGGGTAAGTCGGGACCTAAGGCGAGGCCGACAGGCGTAGTCGATGGACAACGGGTTGATATTCCCGTACCGGCGCTAGAACGATCCTGCCGAGGCGAGTAATGCTAAGCACGCGAGTCGTCAGGGCGCTTTCGAGCGCGCTGGCGGTAAGTCTGCGACCCAAACTTGTATTAAGCAAGCTGCGGAGTGACGCAGGAAGGCAGCCCAACCCGGGCGATGGTAGTCCCGGGCTAAATGTGTAGGGCGAGATGTAGGCAAATCCGCATCTCATAAGCCTGAGACATGACGGCTGGGCGGACCTCGAGTCCGTCGAGTGGGTGATCCTATGCTGCCTAGAAAACCTTCGTGAGCGAGTGCTAGAGCCGCCCGTACCCTAAACCGACTCAGGTGGTCAGGTAGAGAATACCAAGGTGATCGAGCGAACCGTGGTTAAGGAACTCGGCAAAATACCCCCGTAACTTCGGGAGAAGGGGGGCCGACTATGTCTATGGATTTACTCCGGACGGCATGGGAGGCCGCAGAGACCAGGCCCAAGCGACTGTTTACTAAAAACACAGGTCCGTGCTAAGTCGCAAGACGATGTATACGGACTGACGCCTGCCCGGTGCTGGAACGTTAAGGGGAAGTGTTAGTCGCAAGGCGAAGCACTGAACTTAAGCGCCAGTAAACGGCGGTGGTAACTATAACCATCCTAAGGTAGCGAAATTCCTTGTCGGGTAAGTTCCGACCTGCACGAATGGCGTAACGACTTGGGCGCTGTCTCGACCACGGACTCGGCGAAATTGCACTACGAGTAAAGATGCTCGTTACGCGCAGCAGGACGGAAAGACCCCGGGACCTTCACTATAGTTTGGTATTGGTGTTCGGTACAGCTTGTGTAGGATAGGTGGGAGACTGTGAAGCGGCGACGCCAGTCGCCGTGGAGTCAACGTTGAAATACCACTCTGGTTGTTCTGGATATCTAACCTAGGTCCATCATCTGGATCAGGAACAGTGCCTGATGGGTAGTTTGACTGGGGCGGTCGCCTCCTAAAAGGTAACGGAGGCGCCCAAAGGTTCCCTCAGCCTGGTTGGCAATCAGGTGTTGAGTGTAAGTGCACAAGGGAGCTTGACTGTGAGAGGGACACCTCGAGCAGGGACGAAAGTCGGGACTAGTGATCTGACGGTGGCATGTGGAAGCGCCGTCACTCAACGGATAAAAGGTACCCCGGGGATAACAGGCTGATCTTGCCCGAGCGTCCATAGCGACGGCATGGTTTGGCACCTCGATGTCGGCTCGTCGCATCCTGGGGCTGGAGTCGGTCCCAAGGGTTGGGCTGTTCGCCCATTAAAGCGGCACGCGAGCTGGGTTTAGAACGTCGTGAGACAGTTCGGTCCCTATCCGCTGCGCGCGTAGGAGTCTTGAGGAGAGCTGTCCTTAGTACGAGAGGACCGGGACGGACGAACCTCTGGTGTGCCAGTTGTCCTGCCAAGGGCACGGCTGGTTGGCTACGTTCGGAAGTGATAACCGCTGAAAGCATCTAAGCGGGAAGCACGCTCCAAGATGATGGCTCCCACAGGGTAACCTGGTAAGGCCCCCAGCAGATCACTGGGTGATAGGTCGGATGTGGAAGCACAGTAATGTGTGGAGCTGACCGATACTAATAGGCCGAGGGCTTGTTTACTCCAAAGATGTTACGCGTCCACTGTGAGGTTCCCGAGACACGGGCAACCCGCCACCCCGGCCCGGGATTGGGTTTGGGGGGGTGCGGGTTCGTGTGCTCGACAGAGTTTCGGTGATCATTGCGTTAGGGAAACACCCGGTCCCATTCCGAACCC
Organism: Propionibacteriaceae bacterium; assembly: GCA_045806785.1. Classification (GTDB taxonomy): domain Bacteria; phylum Actinomycetota; class Actinomycetes; order Propionibacteriales; family Propionibacteriaceae; genus Microlunatus. Next base: position 1,999 of record JBJMIR010000011.1, read on the forward strand.
GGAAGTTAAGCCTTTCAGCGCCGATGGTACTGCACGGGGGACCGTGTGGGAGACTAGGACGTCGCCGGACAAATAACACTTCAGGGTCGGTCATTCATGACCGGCCCTGAAGTGTTTTACGTTGCATTTCTGTCATAGGTTTCGTTTCTCCGCACAAAGCCAGAGATCAGGCGCTACTGAGCCGATTCGTGCTCTCATTCGGAGCGTGTGGGGAGAAACGCGTATTTCTGAGGCGGCTCAGACGCCGAAATTGGCGGCAAGCACCGACCGATAACGTTCCATGATCTGTGCGGCCGACTGCTGGTCAGCCGCCGTTGGATCTTGGTGAGCGATGATCGGCACCTGCCACTCGGGAAAGGTCCCGGTCAACGCCCAAGCGGCTTGTCGAGCAGCGCCGACCGCAACGCTTTCGAAGGTGTCGGTGACCACCGTCGGTAGACCGAACACCGCGGTAGCGATCTGGCGTACCGCCTGAGACTGGGAAGCACCACCGGTCAGTGTGATCGAGGAGATTTTGCCGGTCTGTTCCTGCAGAACTTCGACGCCATAGGCGAGGCTCCACAGCACGCCTTCGATGGTGGCCCGCGCGATATTGGCCGGGGTCATGTTGGCCAGTGTGAGGCCGACGATCTGGCCGGCCGCATTGGGCAACGGTGGCGTTCGTTCGCCTTCTAAATAGGGCAGGAATGTGACACCCTGACTGCCAGGCTCGGCGCTCAGGGCGAGCTCGCTGAACTGGGCCAGTGTTACGCCCAGGACTTCCGCGGCTGCTCCAAGATTGCGAGCGCCGTTGAGCGTGCAGACGAGCGGCAGAAACTCTCCGGTCGCATCGGCAAAGCCCGCCACGGTTCCGGTCGGCTCGTGTGTTTGCTGTTGACTCTTGGTAAATGCAGTGCCGCTCGTTCCCAGAGAAACCACGGCGGCGCCTTCGCTGACACCCAGCCCCAATCCTCCAGCCATGTTGTCACCGGTGCCAGGAGCGATCGCGATGTCACCGGGTGTGTATCCGATGATTTCGCTAGGCGCCGCGACACGCGGCAGGTCTAGATCATGTCCTACGGCAAGTTGCACAAGATCATTTCGATAGCGGTTGCCGGTCGCGTCGAAGTAACAGGTGCCCGATGCGTCGCCGCGGTCGGTGGCCGGTGCAAAGCTCCGCCCCCCGATCTGCCAGCTCAGCCAGTCGTGAGGCAGGACAACTGCAGCGGTTCTCGCGGCATTCTCCGGCTCCGCGCGGGCTAGCCATCTGATCTTGGAGACGGTCATGGATGCCACCGGAACCGAGCCAACCGCATCAGCCCATACCGTGCTGCCTCCCAGTTCGGCGATCAGATCGACGGCGTCGGGAGCGGACCTGTTGTCGTTCCACAACAAGGCATCGCGTACCAGCTCGCCGTCCTCGTCGAGGGTGACCATGCCATGTTGCTGGCCGCCAACGGCCAGTGCTGCGACTCCGTCGAGGAGCGCAGGATCGGCCGTCGCTTCCTGATAGGCCGTTAGCCAGGCTGTGGCCGGCACCTCGGTGCCATCTGGGTGTGCGGCGCGTCCCGTGCGGACGATGGCTCCAGTCTCAAGATCACAAACGACGATCTTGACTGACTGCGTTGAGGAGTCGACTCCTGCCACGAGTGTCATGGGGTCCCTCCGGTGGTGATCGTGATGCCGCGTTCCAGGAAAGGCTGCAAAGCGGCCTGGGCAGGGGTGCCAGCCACGGCAATGGCGTCGATCTGATCAAGCGACGCGAACTGCACGAAAGCTGAAACCCCAAAGGTATCGGTGCCCGCCAGCGTAATCACCCTGTCCCCTGCCGCCACCAGGGCTTGCGACACCGCGGCCGCTGCTGGGGTGGCCTCGGTGAGGCCACGATCGATACTGACTCCCGCTGGACTGACCACACTGACGTCAACGTGCAGCCGTTCCATCTCATGCACCGCCCAGTCGCCCTCTTGCGCTCGGGTGATCGGCGAGACGGTTCCACCGATGTTGTACACCTCGAGCCGGCTCGCGCGGGAGAGCACGATCGCGGCGTCGAGTGAGTTAGTCGCAACTGTCAGGCCGTGCGTCTCTGGCGGCGAGCCGACCATGGCATGGGCGAGAGCGAGTGTCAGGCGGCCTGTGCCGAGTAGGATGGTGCCCTGGCGCGGCAGTTGCTCCCATACTCGAGCGGCCAGGTCAAGATCATCCTGTGAAGTCGATGCCTGACTATTCAGCAGCGACAGCGGACCGGCGGTAATCCGCACAGCACCACCATGTACCCGCTGCAGTTTTCCGGCGTTTTCCATGGCGCGCAGGTCTCGACGAATGGTTTCCTGTGCGACACCGAGCCGATTGGCGATGTCGACAACATCCACGCGTCCGTCGGCGGCAAGCAAGTCGGTGATGGCTTGGTAGCGAGCCACAGCCTGCGCGTTCTGGACCGTCATCGGGTACGCCTCCACATCCAGCGGCGCACCGATGTCAGCGATGGACGTCGGACGCTTGACCGAATGTCTGTAAAACGTTTTTGAATCGCTTCTTAGCGGGAGGCTAGCGTAGCCGCGATGTGAGATCCAGTGTCCGGTGCTGGGGTCCAGGCCGCCGGCCTGCCCGTTTCCGGCCGGTGCCCGGGTTGCGGCGACATTCGGTCATTCATGTGAAGATAGGGCCAGAAAGGCAGCCATGACGATGTATCCGCCCGAACGGCAGCGGGCGATCACCGACCTGTTGATCCAGCATGACGGGCGGCGTGCCAGCGTCAGTCAGATCAGCGAGCAGTTGAAGGTCACCACCGAGACAGTGAGGCGTGATCTTGACGTGCTCGAGCGGCGTGGTGTCTTGCGCAGGATCCGCGGCGGTGCCGAGCTGCTGGATTCCATTCCGTTCGAGCAAGCGCTCGCCGCGCGGCATGCAGAGCAATTCGAGGACAAGCTGACGATCGCCCGACGGGTCGCCGAGGAACTGCCGCAGGATGGGGTGGTAGTCCTTGACTCAGGCTCTCTAACGTTGATCTGCGCCCAGGCGATGCCGAAAGACCGCTCCCTCGCGGTGGTGACGAACAACCTTCCGGCGGCTCAATATCTTGCCGGCTACGACGACCTCCGTGTCTTCACGCTGCCAGGGACGATTCGGGGCCTAAGCTCCGCCGCGGTCGACGCTTGGACAAGCCGGCGACTCAGCACGCTTACTGTTGATCTTGCCATCATCGGCGTCAATGGCATGACGCCGACCCATGGTTTGACGACGACCAACCCAGAGGAGGCAGCGACTAAGCGCGCGATGCTGCTGTCCGCTCGGCGGCGAGTGGTACCGGTGATCTCCGGCAGAATCGGTCGGAATTCCTTTTGCTCATTCGCAGCCGTCAATGAGGTCGATTTGGTGATCACCGATGCTGTGGCCAACCCGGACATTGTGAGCGAACTGGCCGCCACGGGTCCCGAAGTCGTAATCGCCCAGTAGCCGCCCGCCCCTGGCAGCCCGACCGGGCGCGAGGCGGCAGGCAATATGTGGGCGAGCGTCGGGTAGGGAGGGCGACGGATCCTGTCTGGACGACTAAGTGAGCTCGACCGGCACAAGGCCCAGAAAGTTCACATATTGATCGTCGTGCGAACGCAGGAGGAAGACAGGATCGGTGGAGCCCGACCGGGCGCGAGGCCGCAGGCAATAATGACCGAGTGGCAGAGCAAGGACGGTCCGATCGCTCGCGAGACAAGACGTCGGGGCGGCAGCAGAGACCGGAAGCTCCTCCAGGACGTAAGCGCCCACCGCAGCGTCGCAGTGATCGGCATGATGGGGCACCACCCAGTGGAGGCCGACGGGCGGCTGCAGCCGAAAGACCCGGTCTTGCGCGTCGTGCGAACGAGCCGCCTGTTCCGGAGGGCGTGGATTCTCGCTCCTTACACCGTTCGGTGCGCGCCGAGCTGCGTGGTCTGCCCAAGGAACTTGCCGAGATCGTTGCGGCACATCTTGTCGTAGCGGGGCAGCTGGTTGACGAGGATCCAGAGCTGGCGTACGCCCATGCCGAGGCGGCGCGGCGACGGGCTGCTCGCTTGCCAATCGTGCGTGAGGCCGCAGCCGAAACGGCGTACGCCGCTGGTCTGTACGACGTCGCTCTAAGTGAGTTTCGAGCCTTGCGGCGGATGACGGGTAGCCAGGACTATCTACCGGTGATGGCTGACTGCGAACGCGCTCTAGGCCGTCCGCATAGCGCACTCAAACTCGCGCGCGAGGCCGACCGAGTCGGACTGGATCCAGCACTGCGTATAGAGATGATCATCGTCGAGGCAGGCGCGCGGCGCGATCTTGGTCAAGATGAGGAGGCGCGGCGAATTCTGGAGCGTGCGGTGGCTGTGGTGCGGCCGCCGGGCGTGCCGCCGCGCGCTGTCGCTAGGTTGCGCTACGCGTACGCGGATGCCCTGCTCCATGCGGGGAACGATGCCGATGCGCGGCAGTGGTTTGCCGCCGCAGCCGAACTTGATCATGATCAGGAGACCGACGCGCAGCAACGAGTCGATGAACTCGATGGGCTCCTAATTGAGTATGCCGAAGACGATGATGGCCAGTCACCGCAGGAGCCGCAGCAAGGGAGTCATGGATGAACACAACAGCGGCCGTCATCGATTCCTATGATGCGGTGCTGTTCGATCTTGATGGTGTTATCTATCTAGGTCCGGTCGGTGTCCCCGGTGCCCCAGAAGGCGTCGCGCAGCTCCATGATCGCGGCACGAAGATCGGCTTCGTCACCAACAACGCCGCCCGCCCACCCGTCGCCGTCGCCGACCATCTGGTCGAGCTTGGTATCCCGGCTAGCGCTGCAGACGTCGTAACATCCGCCCAAGCTGCCGCTCATCTGCTGATCAACCGGTTCGGCGCTGGCGCGAGAATTCTGGCTGTCGGTGGCGAGGGAGTGACGGTGGCTCTCAGCGAGGCGGGCCTGGTTCCGGTGCACTCTGCTGATGATCATCCAGTGGCCGTGATCCAGGGCTATGGCTTCGACCTGAAATGGCAGGAACTCAACGAAGCGGCGATCGCCATTCATAACGGGGCACACTGGGTCGCGACCAACATCGATCCGACGCGCCCGACCGAACGTGGGCTGGTTCCGGGGAACGGCGCCGCGGTTGCCGCGGTGCAAATGGCTGTGCAGTCACAGCCGGAGGTGGCCGGCAAACCGTATCGGCCGCTGTTGGACGACACCGTCGACCGGCTCGGCGCACACCATCCGTTGTTCGTCGGTGATCGACTCGACACCGACATCGCCGGAGCCGTCAACGCCGGTTTGGACAGCATGCTGGTGCTCTCAGGCTCGCATCGAGCCGAGCAGCTCATCAGCGCAATACCAGGGGAGCGGCCAACCTTTGTTGGCGACGACCTTCGTGCCCTGCTGCGGCCGCCGCTTGCCCTCAGTCAATCCGACAGTGAATTCCACTGTGGTTCGGCGACCGCCTCGGCGATGAACGGCAAGCTGATGATCAAGAGCAACGACTCGACGAAGATCGAGGCCATTTGGGCGGCTGCGCATGCGGCGTGGTGGGCCGCTGATCATGGACTGGTGATCGACGTGCGCGACGCGCTTGAGCAGCTCGACTACTACTGATCACTCCAGGTGCGCTGCGATAGCGTGACACTACGGCGCTTCATTGCCGGCAGCTCGACAGTACGCGGTAGAAAGGCGTCACTATGACCGAGGCATTTCAGGCTTACATCAATATGGTGACCGGTGTCACCAAGACCACTCAGGCGAAGGCCGCGGCCACCGCTCGGGCGATGCTGAAGCAAGCGGGACTGGAAGATGTGGCGACCGAGGCCAGCGAACGAGTCACGAAGCTGGCCGAGGAGATCATGGATGCCAGCCGCACGAATCGCGAGCTACTGCAACACTTTGTGACGAGTGAAGTCGACAAGGCAGCGGCGCGGCTTGGATTCGCACGAGTCGAGGAACTCCAAGTGCTGCGCGATGAGATTGCCTCGCTGCGGACAGAACTCAATCAGGCAACGGTCCGCTCGGCGAAAGCGGAAGCAACAAAGAAGACCGCAACGAAGAAGGCACCAGCCAAAAAGACGGCCGCGACAATGACCGGCACCAAGAAGTCAACAGCAACGAAGGCTGCCGGTCGAAAGCCTCCGCGCAAGAGGGCGGCAACTGCTGCCAACCCGTCCCGGCCGGGCCAAGCATGACTGAGCCTGGCCACAATCAGCCGGAGGATCTGGACCTTCCCAGCAGCTCACCGCAGACCGGGCATCCAGCTGTGGACGATGCGCTTGCCGGGCTTGCAGATCTCGAATCAGCTCCGCTTGCCGAGCATCATGATCGGCTCGCCAAGGCGCACGAGGTATTGCAGGAAGCGCTTGATCGAGCCGATGAGGATCGATCTGACGACGTCCGACCTGGCTGAGCGCCCCAGCTGAGCCCAACCGGGACATGCTGTGACCGAGCGCCTCGATCGCGAGCTGGTCAAACGCGGGTTGGCGCGGTCGCGTGGTCAGGCTCAGGCCATGATCACTGCTGGTCAGGTCATCGTCAACGGCTCCATAGTGGAGCGGCCAGATGAGCGGGTAACCGCATCGAGTGCGATTGCCGCACCCAATGATCACTATGTCTCCCGTGGCGCCCACAAGCTGATCGGCGCACTGGATGATCTTCAACTTAGCGTTGTCGGACGCGCGTTGGACGCCGGTTCGTCCACCGGCGGCTTCACCCAGGTGCTGCTGGAGCGCGGCTGTGACCAAGTCATCGCTGTCGATGTTGGTAGCGATCAACTGACAGCATCCCTGCGCTCCGATCCTCGGGTTCAGGTGCACGAACGCACCAATCTCCGTGATCTTGGACTCCACCATGTCGGCGGAGTTCCGGTCGACCTAGTCGTTGCGGATGTCTCTTTCATTTCGCTGACGCTATTGATCGGTCCGCTCGGGGGAGTCACCAAAGATGATGGCTGGCTGCTGTTGCTGATCAAACCGCAGTTCGAGGTCGGGCGCGAGCTGCTTGGCAAGGACGGTGTGGTCCGGACGCCGGCGCACCAGATGCAGGCGATCGACAATGTGATCAGGTCCGCCGACGAACGCGGCTGGCATTGCGTAACTGCGACTCCGAGCCGGCTGCCCGGGGTCGCAGGCAATCGTGAGTTCTTCATCCTCTTGCGCCGCACGAAATTTGCGGCAGATCTGGATCTGGCCGCATTGGTTCAGCCCTGAACGCACTGTCTTGCCATCAACAAAAGTCGGCTGATTCCTTAGCGGTGACGTTGGGCAGTCGCACGGTTGAGCGTGAATATGCTGTGGCAGGTGAGCAATGCCTCAGTCTCGAACAGCGGCCGGCCGAGCGGCGTAGGTCCGGATTCAGTACGCCGCGTCGCCGTGCTGACTCATATGGGACGACCAGCTGCGATTGCTGCGGCGACCCGGTTGGTGGAAGGGCTGAGCGCTGCTGGCATCGTCTCCGCTCTTCCGGCGGGTGACCTGCCTGCGCTCGACGATCGATTCGCGCATGCTGTGGTGCCGCTTTCCAAGCCGGTCAAACCCGAGGACGGAATTGAGCTGATGGTGGTGCTCGGCGGCGACGGCACGATCCTGCGTGGTACCGAATGGGCGCTGGACAGCGAGATTCCGCTCCTCGGAGTCAATTTGGGACACGTCGGCTTCCTGGCCGAGGCCGAGTCGTCTGAGATCGACAGCATCGTCGCGCATGTGGTGGAGCGCTCTTATGTGGTCGAAGAGCGATTCACTATAGACATCACTCTGCGCGATTCCAAGACTTTCCAGCCGGCTTGGTCTTCGTACGCGATCAACGAGGTGTCGATCGAGAAAGCAGCGCGGGAGCGGATGCTCGAGGTGCTGGTGGAAATCGACGGCCGGCCGCTGTCCCGCTGGGCATGCGACGGCATGCTGGTAGCGACGCCGACCGGGTCAACCGCGTACGCCTTTTCCGCCGGCGGCCCGGTGGTCTGGCCGGGCGTCGAAGCACTCCTTGTAGTACCGCTCAGCGCACACGCGCTCTTCGCCCGGCCGCTGGTGCTCAGCCCGACCTCAACTGTGGTGGTCGAGGTTCTGGACGTGTCTCAGACACACGGAGTCGTCTGGTGTGACGGCCGTCGCTCGGTGGAATTGCTGGCAGGTATGGAAATTATCGTCACGCGGGGAAAGCAGCGACTCAGGCTCGCCCGGTTGTCAGAGGCGCCGTTCACCGATCGTTTGGTTCACAAGTTCGGTCTTCGGGTGGAAGGTTGGCGAGGGTCGGCAGATCCGGCCATCACCATGATCGACACAACTGCATGATTACCGAGCTACGCATCGCCGATCTTGGCGTGATCAACGATGCGACTCTGAGCCTTCATCCGGGCCTTACCGTGGTCACCGGCGAGACAGGTGCAGGCAAGACCATGATCGTTACCGGGCTCGGTCTGCTCCTGGGCAGCCGTGCCGATCCGCGTGCGGTTCGTCGCGGCTCAGAGCGGGCCCGCGTGGAAGGCCGATTCACGATCGAAAATGACGAGCTCCTGCCACAGGTGAGCGAAGCTGGCGGCGAACTGGACGACGAGGAGCTCATTGTGGCGCGTCACGTCACAGCCGCGGGCCGCTCTCGGGCGTACCTGGGCGGTGCCCAGGTACCGGTCGGTGTCTGTGCCGACCTGACTGCGAGGCTGGTGAGAATTCACGGGCAGTCAGAGCAGGAACGTCTCACCGAAGCCGATCACCAACGCCAGCTGCTTGATCGATTCGCCGGCGCTGCGGTACTGGAACCCCTTGCTAGATATGCGGCCCTTTGGGCCGAGGAGCGCGAGGCACGGGCCGAACTTGGGCAACTTCGGGCCGAGGCGCAGCGTCGGGCTCGCGAAATTGATCTGTTGAGCTTCGGGCTGGAGGAGATCGAGCGCATCGCGCCAGGGCCGGGCGAAGACGTGGCGCTGGCGGCGGAGGCGGTGCGGCTGCAGTCCGCAGACGATCTCCGCGATTCGGCACAGTCAGCTGTTCAAGCGCTTGCTGGTGCCGAGGATGAGGCCGGTGGGGCTTTGGCGATGCTCTATGCGGCTCGCAAGACCTTTGAGTCGGCAGTCTCACGAGATCCGGCAGCCGCTCAGCTTGGTGATCGGTTGGCAGAGGCAAGTTATCAGCTCACCGATGTGACCGCTGATTTGGCGCGGTATCTGGATGGCTTGGAGAGCCAGCCCGGGCGCCTGGAGCAGATCGCCGAGCGCCGGGCTCAGTTGAGCACTCTTACCCGGAAGTACGGCACGACATGTGATGAGGTCTTGCAATGGGCTGCCGAGTCGGCGGTTCGGCTGACCGAGCTCGAGCAGAGTGATGAGCGGATCACCACGTTGGAGACGCGGGTCGAGGAGCTCAAGGCAGAGCTCACCTCTTTGGCGGCTGGGGTTAGTACGGCGCGGCACGAGGCAGCAGCTAGGTTTGGCCAACTGGTCCGGGTGGAGCTTGCCGCCCTCGCAATGCCGCACGCGCACCTGAGCTTCGAGGTGAGCAGTGCCGAGCTCGGGCCGTGGGGAGCCGATCGCGTGGACCTGGTATTCGCCGCGAATCCCGGCAGCGAGCCGCGCAATTTGGGCCGGGTTGCATCGGGCGGGGAGCTGTCGCGGGTCCGACTGGCTTTGGAAGTCGTGCTGGCAGCCGATCATGAGGCAGTCACTATGGTCTTCGATGAGGTTGACGCTGGTGTCGGCGGCAAAGTCGCTGTAGAGGTTGGACGCCGGCTGGCTCAGCTCTCACGACACACTCAGGTTGTGGTCGTCACGCACCTGGCGCAAGTAGCCGCATTCGCAGATCGGCATTACGTAGTGGTCAAGGCCGACGATGGGCAGGTGACGACTAGCGGGGTAGCCCAGGTTGCCGATGGGGATCGCGCCGTCGAGCTGGCACGCATGATGGCCGGCCTGGAGACCACGGAGTCGGCTCTGGCGCACGCTGGTGAGCTGGTTGAGCTGGCAGCCTCTTCCCGTTCGCTCTCATGAGGCTCTCATCAGTGCCTGAATAGCTTCGCTGCATGCGGGTGCTAGTCGTCGAGGATGACGTACGGGTAGCCGCCGCGATTAGACGCGGATTGCGTAGCGTGCACTCAATCGGCGATATCGCAACGACATCAAGTGGCGCCTGCACAATGCTTGCGGACAAGCTGTACGACGTCATTGTGCTCGACGTGATGCTGCCGGATGGGGATGGTTATGCGACCTGTCGGCGGCTGCGTAGGGCGGGCAACTGGACACCGGTCATCATGCTCAGCGGTCCTACTGAGAGTGATGAGCGACTTCGAGGGCTCGACGCGGGGGCCGACGACTACCTCACCAAGCCATTCGCCTTTGGCGAATTGCTCACCCGGCTGCGGGCGCTCGCTGATGATGATCTCCCCGAACGGTCCGCCATCATTTCGGTCGGTCCGCTGCACCTCGATCTGGCCTCGGCGCAGGTGTGGCGAGGCGAACAGGAGATTCGGTTGTCGACTCGGGAGTTTGCACTCCTGGAGGCCTTCATGCGCTGCCCCGGCCAGGTTCTCAATCACAACCAGCTGCTGGAGGCAGCTTGGGTCATCGGTCACGAGTACCACTCCAATGTGATCGAGGTGTATATCCGGTACCTCCGGGAGAAGATTGACCGTCCGTTCGGCGTACGGTCGCTGGAGACCGTACGCGGTCTCGGCTACCGATTGCGGCCCGACGGCGGTGGATGAGGTCTCCCGGATCCGTCTCTTCTCTGAAGCCCATGCTGCAGGGGTGGAAGGATGGACGCCGAGATGCGACTTCCGACCTTGCTGCGCAAACGCGGCACACCGACCGAAATCGGAGGTGTGGCACGCCTGGATCGGCGTACCAAGACCCTGACCAAACGGCTACGCCCCGGTGAAATTGCGATCATCCATCACAGTGATCTCGACCGGGTCAGCGCGGAAGCGTTAGTCGAGGCGGGTGCCGTAGCGGTGGTGAATGCAGTCTCTTCGGTGTCAGGTCGCTATCCCAACCTCGGTCCGGGGATCCTGCTCGAGGCCGGGATTCCGCTCATCGACAACGTCGGTGACCACGTCTTTACCCGCATCCACGAGGGTGACCGGCTCACCTTGGATGGCGGCAACCTGATCGACGCCTCAGGCAATGTGATCGCAGAAGGAACCTTCTATACCACCGAGATCCTCGAGGACCATCTGGAATACGCCCGCAACGGCTTGTCCGACCAGATCGAGGCGTTCGCTGACAACACCATGACCTACCTGCGCGTAGAGAAGGAGCTGCTTCTCGAGGGTGTCGGCGTGCCCGATGTCGTCACGCCCATCGAGGGCCGTCATGTGTTGATCGTGGTCCGCGGGTACGACTATCGCCATGACCTGGCTGCCCTGCGGCCGTACATATCGGAGTACCGCCCGCTCTTGATGGGCGTTGATGGAGGCGCCGATGCGCTGATCGAGGCCGGTTACCAGCCGGACATGATCATCGGTGACATGGATTCCTGTTCCGATGAGACTCTGCGCTCCGGCGCAGAGCTTGTCGTGCACGCCTATCACGACGGTCGCGCGCCGGGGCTGGAGCGGATCGAGAATCTCGGACTGCAAGCCGTCGTCTTTCCAGCATTGGGCACCAGCGAGGACGCCGCCATGCTGCTCGCCGACTCCAAGGGAGCGAGCTTGATCGTGGCTGTGGGCACCCACGCCTCCCTCGTTGAGTTCTTGGACAAAGGCCGGGCCGGGATGGCCTCCACGTTCCTGACCAGGCTGCGGGTTGGCCCTAAGCTGGTCGACGCCAAGGGTGTTTCTCGGATCTACCGCAGCCAGATCAAGACCTGGCACCTGATCTTGTTCGTATTGTCGGGGATCATTGCGCTGCTCACCGCGCTGTTGTTCACCGACGTCGGCTGGGCGTTTGGCAATGTCATCGCTGCCCGGATCCGTGACTTGATCTACTGGATAAAGGAACTCTTCACATGACAAAACTGCGGGAGCGTAGCGACCTCCGGCCCCAGCGGCGAGCTGTCTCATGAAAACTTGCGGGAGCGCAGCGACCCCCGGCCCCAGCGGCGAGCTGTGCCTTGATTAACTTCCGCTACCACATCGTCTCGTTGATGGCGGTGTTCATTGCTTTGTCCGTAGGTATTGCCATTGGTGTCTCCCTTAGCCCATCGGTCGACCAGGGATTGCTGCAGCAGGCAGCCCAAGATCGCAAGCAGGTGACCGATCTGCGCGCCGAACTTGATCGACGCAAAGCACTCGATGACTACCGCAATGCCTACGACGAGCAAGTTGGCGCGGCCGTCGCTGCCGGGGTGCTGAACGGGCAGCGAGTTGCCATGGTGGCTATGCCGGACGCTCCCACCGACGTGCTGCGGACCATTTCCGATGCCGTTGTGGGAGCGGGTGGCACCGTGGTACGCGACGTCAAGGTCAACGCCGAAGCGTTCGACCCAGCACAAGCCGAGGACGTTAGCGACGCACTGTCCACCTACTTTGGCCCGCTTGGACTGAATGAGACGATGTCGGCTTCTACCAGGCTCGGCGTCGCCCTCGGCAGATCCATCGGATCGAAGGATGCCGAAGATCGTGATGCGCTTGCCATCGCCGTTGGCGAGTCGCTCGAAAAGCGCGGCTTGGTCACCATCAGCAAGGATGCGGCAGCCCAGGCGCAGTTGATCATCGTCGTCACAGCCCGGGCATCCGAGCCGCCACCGACTCCGGAGGAGCTTACTGCGCACGTCCAGTTCGATGTCGGCCTGACAACTCGAGCCGCTGTGGTGCTAGCCGGCCCGAACAGCGACGGCATCGAGGGCACCGATGTACTGGCGGCACGGTCGGATCCAACGGCGGCGGATAGCCTCAGCACTGTGGACGTGGCCGATCTGAGCAGTGGCGTGACCACTGCGGTCCTGGCTGGCAAGGAGCGACTACTTGGCAGGCCAAGTCAGCACTACGGCGCGCTGGCAAAGGCCGATGCACCACTACCCGAGCTGCCGGTGCGATAGCGGTGCGCCGGCTACTGGCCTGCGCGGCCTCCGGTGCGGCTGCTGCGTTGCTCGCGGCCGTCGTCAATCACAGCGCAATCACGTCATTGCCAGCTAGCGCCGATCATGCCGGTGACCACTCGGATGCACCGTCGCCTTGGCTGCGAACGAACTACTCCGGAGCCAGCGTGACTCTCGCAGAGGGTCCGATCGCAGTGGCCGCATTGCTTGCCGGCACCGCGGTAGACCGGCTGCTTGAACCTTCCGGACGCCGGAGCGTGGCGGTGGCTGTGGCGGGTGCCGGCGCTGGCCTGGTCGGCATGTACGACGATCTCTATGGGTCAACACATGCCAAGGGTTTTCGCGGTCACATCCGCGCGCTGCGCTCTGCTGAGCTGACCAGTGGCATGATCAAGATTCTTGGCGTAGGCGCCAGCGCCGCTGCAGCAGCAATCCTCGTCCAGCTTTCCAGGTCGAGCCGCGCCACGTCGACTTGCCGGGTTCTGAGCGGTCTGTTGGATACGGCGCTGATCGCTGCCACGGCGAATCTGGTGAATCTGCTCGATCTGCGGCCCGGGCGGGCGGCCAAGATGATCATCTTGCTCGGCTCGGGCCTGGTCGGTTTCGGCGCGGCACCTGCTGTCGGCGCTGCCGCAGGCAGCTTGCCGACCGATCTTGCCGGCCGGTCCATGCTCGGTGACTGCGGTGCCAACGCCCTCGGCGCCGCAGTCGGAACCGCAGCCGCACAGGCTCTGCCATGGCAGTTTCGGCTGCTTGCCTTTGCCGCGGTCGCCGCGCTCAATCTAGCCAGCGAGCTGGTGAGCTTTACCGCAGTGATCGAGCGTACGCCGCTGCTGCGCCGCCTTGATCAACTGGGGCGCCGGGAGCCCGTACTGTCCATGTCGACCAACGATCAGACGTGAAAGCGGGTTTAGCTTCCGTCGCCGCAGGTGTCGCCGGTCTCACCTTGGCCTCGCGGCTCGTTGGCTTCGGCCGATCTGTGGTCTTCTCCAAGACGGTCGGTGACACCTGCCTCGGCGACACCTACAACGCCGCCAACGCCCTTCCGAATGTGCTGTTCGAAATTGTCGCCGGTGGCGTCCTGGCGGGTGTAGTGGTTCCGGTCGTCGCGCGCCACGTTGGAGCAGGTCGGAGCGAGCAGGCCTCGCGTACCGCGTCGGCTTTGATCACCTGGACGCTGCTGGTGCTGACACCGGCCGGGCTTGCGGTGCTGGCCGGCGCACGGCTGTTCGCTGCCGCCTTCGCCAAGGCAGATTGTGCAGGCAGCGCCGAGACCCTTGCCGCGCTTGTGGTGATGTTCGCTCCGCAGGTCTGGTTGTACGGACTGGCGGTGGTCAGTGCTGGGGTATTGCAGGCGCACCATCGGTTTCTAGCGGCCGCAGCCGCGCCATTGCTGTCAAGCGTGGTGGTGATCATCGCCTACCTGGGCTACGCCGCTCTCGCCGTCCCGTCGGCCAATGATGATCCGACGCAGCTGACGGCCCAGGCACTTGCGAGTCTTGGATGGGGTACCACCTTGGGCGTGCTGGCGCTGGCGGGCTGCACTGTTCTGCCCCTTGGACGGATCGGGTTGCGGCTCCGGCCACGGCTGCGGTTTGCCGAAGGTGATCGCTCGGTGATCATCACAATTGCAGCAGCGGGGATTGCCGGGCTGGTGCTGCAGCAGCTCAGTGTCTTGTTGATCAACTGGTCCGCGCAGCAAACCGGTGATCAAGGTGCGCTCACCCGGTTCACGTGGGCTAACGCCATCTACCTGCTCCCGTACGCGGTGCTGGCGGCCCCACTGTTGCAACTGACGTTCCCGCGGTTGGCAGCGGCTGCCGAACAAGGCCGAAGCGACGTAGGCCTGGTGCTTGCCGAAACCGGTCCCGCAACAGTCGTGCTGGCCTGGCTAGGCGCTGCCTTGCTGGTCGCGACCGCTGTTCCGGTGGCCCGAGTCTTCGTTCTCGGCCCTGGTTCGGGGCGGACAGCTGCGCTCGCCTGGCCGATCGTGGCGTTTGCGCCGGCGGTCGTCGGGTTTACGCTGCTTGGCCTGGCCTCCCGAACCTTGCTTGCCCAACATCTGGGCAAGGCATCAGGCATCGCGAACGCGAGCGCTTGGGCTGCGGTGATCATCAGCGTAGCCGTATTGCGCCTAGTGGTACCTGCCCCGTCATTGGTCCCGGCGCTAGCAGGAAGTGTGTCGCTAGGGATGATCGTCGGGGCGGTTGTGGGCTGGCTACTGCTACGGCGCTCCGGGATGGTTGACGTAGGACTGGCGAGACCGATGCTGGTCGGCCTCGCCGGTGCGGTTTTAGCCGGTGGTTTCGGAGCGGCTGGTTCGCTGCTGTTCGGTGAGGCCGGCATCGTGGTTGCAGTACTGGGTGCCTGCGCGGTAGCCGCGGTCTGCGTCTTAGTGTTTGCTGCCATGCTGCGACTTCTTGCGCCTTCACTACTGGCCCAGATGTGGGCGCTGCGGCGGCGTACGCCGGCCACCGAGGTGGACCCGGCATGAAAGTGGCACAGCTGTTGACGACCAGTACCGGTGGCATAGGCCGGCACGTGGCGAGCATTGCGCCGCGCCTGGAGAAACGAGGCCACCAGATTCGGGTGTTCTGCCCAAAGGTCACCACCGAGGCCCAGCGCTTTAAAGAGCTTGATCTTGATGTCTGGCCGCTGGGCAGCCCGCGTCGATTCATTGGCGCCGACCTGGTGCATGCGCATGGATTGAGGGCAGGTTGGCTGGGACTCCCGATCGCGTGGATGTACCGCGTACCGCTTGTGGTGACTTGGCACAACGCTGTGCTGGGCGATGGGCTTGCGCCGTCGGCAGCGCGACAGATGCAGCGAGCCGTGGCGATGGGAGCCGATCTGACGCTTGGCGCCAGCCGCGATTTGGTCGCCCAGGCGAGACGGCTGGGAGCCCGGAACGCGCGGTACTCACCGGTGGCGGCACCGGTGTTGCCGCCGGCAGGCACCAGTCGCGACGATCAGCGATGGATTCTCGGTGCTGCCGAGGAGGACACCGTCATTCTCACCGTTGGCCGGCTCGCGCCGCAGAAGAACCTTGGCATGGTGCTCGACATAGCCGCGGCCGTACGAGATCGGCATGATCTGCGGTTTGTCATCGTCGGCGACGGGCCGGAGCGGGAGAACTTGCAACGCCGCGCCACCAATGAGTGGCTACAGGTGCGCTTGTTGGGACACAGTGACGACATCGGTTCGTTGCTTGCCGCAGCCGACCTCGCGCTCTTGACCTCAACGTGGGAAGCCCGAGCGTTGGTAGCTCAGGAAGCCTTGTTGGCCGGTTTGCCGCTGATCAGCACCCGAGTCGGTGGCATCGAGGAGCTCGTCGACTCCGCGGCGGTGCTGGTTCCACCTGGCGACGTCAAGGAGGCTGCGCGACAGATCACCGCGCTTGCCGATAACCCGGCGGAAAGACTCCGCCTCAGAGAAGCCGGCCTTCGCCAGGCAAAGACCTGGCCAGATGAAGATGATGTTGCCGACGACTTGGCTCGGGTATACACCGAACTGACCCGAGGCCGGCGCTACAAGGGCTTCTGGGACAAGTCCGGCGGGTTCACCGTCAGATAGCACTCCAGGACGTAAGCTGGAGGCCCGTGGGATACCGCGAGAGATTAACCAAACACCTCTTTGTGACCGGTGGCGTCGCCTCTTCGCTCGGCAAGGGACTTACGGCTTCCAGCCTCGGCAACCTCCTGGTGGCTCGCGGGCTCAGCGTTTCCATGCAAAAGCTGGACCCATATCTCAATGTCGATCCCGGGACAATGAACCCGTTCCAGCACGGTGAGGTTTTCGTCACCGAGGACGGCGCGGAAACTGATCTTGACGTTGGTCACTACGAGCGCTTCTTGAACGTCAACCTGTCTGGCGAGGCCAATATCACCACTGGAAAGGTTTACTCCTCGGTGATCGCCAAGGAGCGCCGCGGCGCCTATCTCGGTGACACGGTGCAAGTAATTCCCCACATCACCAACGAGATCAAGGAATCGATGATGGCCATGGGCGGGCCGGACATCGACGTAGTCATCCATGAGATCGGGGGCACCGTCGGGGACATCGAATCCTTGCCGTTCTTGGAGGCGGCGCGACAGGTGCGGCACGACGTCGGCCGCGAGCACGTGTTTTTCCTGCACGTCTCACTGGTGCCCTACATCGGCCCGAGCGGGGAGTTGAAGACCAAGCCCACCCAGCACTCGGTTGCGGCATTGCGCCAGGTCGGTATCCAGCCCGATGCAGTGGTGTGCCGCTCCGATCGTGACATACCGGATTCGGTGAAACGCAAGATCTCGTTGATGTGTGACGTCGATGAGTCTGCTGTGGTGGCCGCTATCGATGCGCCGAGTATCTACGACATCCCGAAGGTGCTGCACTCCGAAGGGCTGGACGCGTACGTGGTCCGCCGGCTCGACCTGCGATTCCGGGACGTGGACTGGACTCGTTGGAACGACCTGCTTGATCGGGTACACCACCCGAAGGAGGAGGTGACGATTGCGCTGGTCGGCAAGTATGTCGATCTTCACGACGCGTACCTCTCGGTTGCTGAGGCGCTGCGCGCCGGCGGCTTCGGGAACCATGCCAGAGTCATCATTCGCTGGGTGCCCTCGGACGACTGCCAGACGCGGGAGGGCGCCGCACGGGTGCTAAGCGAGGTAGACGGCGTCGTCATTCCCGGCGGCTTCGGCATTCGTGGTGTGGAAGGGAAGGTCGGGGCGATCCGCTATGCCCGGGAGAACCAGATCCCAATCTTGGGGCTGTGCCTGGGCTTACAGTGCATGGTGATCGAGGTCGCGCGACATATGGCTGGCCTGCAGGGAGCCGATAGCAGTGAGTTCTCGCCCGAAACGCCGCATCCGGTGATCGCGACAATGGCCGAGCAAATCGCGATCCTTTACGGTGGTGGCGATTTAGGTGGATCTATGCGGCTGGGTTCCTACCCAGCCGAACTGCTGCCTGGCTCGATTGTTGCCAAACGGTACGGACAAGGGCACGTCGAGGAACGGCACCGGCATCGTTACGAGGTGAACAACGCCTATCGGGCGCGGCTCGAGGATGCCGGTTTGGTGATCAGCGGTACCTCTCCCGACTCCAAGCTGGTGGAGTTCATCGAGCTGCCAAGCGAGATTCATCCTTACTTCGTTGCGACGCAGGCGCACCCAGAGCTGAAGTCACGACCCACCAGACCACATCCCCTCTTCGTTGGTCTCGTCGAAGCCGCGCTCGATCGCAAGGTGGCAACCCGGCTCCCGGTGGACAACGACCATCGATGATCATTCTTAGTTCCCGGGAGCTGGCCGATGAGCCACTCGGCTGGCCGGTCGACTCTTCCACGGTGCTGGCAAGCGGCAAGATCACCAGCTATGTGCAAGATCAAGTACGGACGCCGGACGGGACGCTGATCGAGCGTGAGTATCTCAATCATCCGGGAGCTGTCGGCGTCATCGCACTGGATGATCAGGATCGGGTGGCGCTGGTTCGGCAATATCGCCATCCCGTACGCCACCGGCTGATTGAGCCACCAGCGGGACTACTTGACGTGAAGGGCGAGAGCTATCTTCAGACCGCCGAGCGTGAACTAGCAGAGGAAGTGGGGCTAGCAGCTCGCACCTGGGCGGTGCTTGTCGACTTGTTCACCACGCCTGGGATTCTCGGCGAGTCGCTGCGCATCTATCTGGCGCGGGAACTGACGGCTGTCGATGATCCACACGGTTTCACACGGGAGGGCGAGGAGGCTCACATGGACATCGTGTGGGCATCCCTGGATGACCTCGTGGCGGCGGTTCTCGATGGCCGGCTACACAACCCCACCGTTGTGTCAGGCGTACTCGCCGCCTGGACCGCGCGAGAACGCG
The DNA here is from genome assembly GCA_045806785.1 of Propionibacteriaceae bacterium. GTDB lineage: Bacteria > Actinomycetota > Actinomycetes > Propionibacteriales > Propionibacteriaceae > Microlunatus. The sequence goes on from JBJMIR010000011.1 coordinate 20,775, forward strand.
ACGGTTTCAGTAGTCTTCGCCCGGCCGATGTTGGCTGGCCTGCCTTTGAGTCGTTGAGAGATCAAGAACGGTAGTCCCGGACGCGCGTTGATGACTTTATTCGGAGATTCCCTGAAGATGCATCTCCAGCACGCCTGAAGATCCGCACAGGGCCTGTTTCAGGCACGCTGGTGATGCGAAATCAAGGGCTGCTAGGCAGCCGCGGTTTCTCGGCTCGGCAGCGCTTGAGCGTTCGGCTGGGTAATCGCCATGACGCGCATCAGATAGCGGGCGTCTTGATCGAGTCCCTGAATGGTTGCCGACGCCAAGGCGTACTGGAACTCCGCGCCGATGAAGTACAGGCCTGCCTCTGCTGAGACGCCGCGTTCGTTCATCGCGTGGCCAGCCGAATCGGTGATCGGGAGCTCGATCCAGCTGTAGTCCGGGCGATATCCCGTGCACCAGACAACAGTCTGTGGCTCGAGCACGTGGCCACCCTCGGTCACGGGGCGACCCTCACGAATGCCGGTGATGCGATCGATGCGTTGTACTCCCGCGGCCTGTAGATCACTGACTTTGGTTCGAACCAGTGGTTTTCCATGACCGAGCGTGTTTCGCCGCGCCTTGCGACCTATAGGAGTATCGAGCGTGAGCACGCGGCGGAACATGAACGCCACAATCGGGAACAACGCGCGCCCCAGGCGGCCTTCGATGCGAAATGGGACCTGGCCCGGATGCCGGCCGGCCAGCCATGTTTGATGACCGGATCGGACGGCTTCCAGGGCGATCTCGGCACCGGAGTTTCCCGCCCCAACCACCAGAACGTTTCCTTTCAACTGGTCCGGATTCCGGTAGGCGGCTGAGTGCAACTGGATAATCTCCGGCGCCAGAGCTGCGGCAAAGTCGGGCATTGTCGGAACGTCGTAGCCACCAGTGGCGATCACTACCCGCTCGGCCTGCAGCGGGCCCTTGGAAGTTTCCAGCCGGAAACCTTCGGCACTTCGGGAGAGCCGGTCGACGCGTACGCCGCACCGCACCGGAAGCTCGAAGTGCCGGGCATAGTCCTCGAGGTAATCACCCATCTCGATGTGGGTAGGGAAGGTGCTCAGCCGCATTGGCCACCCTGGCAGGCTCGAGTACTTAGCAGGAGTGAAGAGCCTGAGCGAGTCCCAGCGGTTACGCCAGGCGTCGCCGATCCGTGGTTGGCCGTCCAGGATGACGAATTGCTCACCGGCGTTCTTGAGGTGGTATCCCATCACGAGGCCGGCTTGGCTGCCGCCGATGATCACCGTGGGGATCGATTCAATGCCGTCGACTGTTTTAACGAGATGGATCCGGTGCGCTGTCATGCTGCGACGTTAGAAGCGGCACACCGTCGGCTACATCGAAGAGAATGTGCATCTTTCATCTGTCTGGCATGGGTAGAAATGCCCATCGCCTGGAAGCATCGAGTCGTTTCTCGGCACGGGGTCGCGAAAATCGATCGAATGGCTTGTTGGAGTGCCAATCTGTAGCTTTGTGCTGAGGAACGCAAATAGCCAGTCAGACGAGGCGGTGCTCATAGGCGTACGCCGTAGCCGCGGCCCGGCTATTGACATTGATCTTGGTAAAGATATTGCTCAGATGTCGGGCAACAGTCTTCTCACTCAGGAACAACGTCCTCGCGATGCCTCGATTGGTCTGGCCCTGGGCGACAAGAGCCAGCACCTCGCACTCCCGCGAAGTCAGCGGGTGGCCTGGGGTGGTGCCATCCTTCGGCGCCAGCGCCGCAAGATCGAACTGTGCGTCCAGCTGCTCGAAGACGGTACGGGCGGCATCGAGCTCCATGCGCGCCGCGTCGTTGTCACCCAGTGCCCGGCATGCCGCACTGACCAGGACCCGAGTACGCGCTGCCTCATACGGCGCATCGACCTCTTGCCATAGTGCCCAGGCCCGCCGAAGCAGCGGCAGAGCGGTTTCCGCCTCATTGTCTGCGAGCCGGACCTGACCTGCGGCGTGGGCGACTAGCGCCGCCATATAGGGCGTCTGCATCATGTCCGCGTTCTTCTCAAGCTCGGTGACTGCCCGTCGAGCCTCAGCGACGCTTCCGGCGGCCAATGCGGCCTCCACCTTGGCAGCCAGCAACAGCGATCGTCGCGCCGGATTCCGGCTCTCCGCCAGCGCTCGATCTAATCCGGCGATGGCTGCGGCCCGGTTTCCCTGGGCCAATCTGAGCAGAGCCAGGCCCGGCTGCACCTCCCGTCCGCAACCCGCGGCGGCGGCATACGAGCGCTCGGCCACATCGAATTGGCCGCGGAGCCGGTAAAGCTCTGCCAGCCGGTACTGCGCTGCGCCGGCAACAAAGTCTGCTGCGGGCAATCGTTGGCTCACCTTGGCCACCTCCTCGGTGGCCTCGGTCCATGAGCCATGCAACTGCAGAATCTCGGCTCGGTGCACCTGGCATTCTCCGCGGTAGGGCAGAAGTCCAGACTGTGCGTCGCACCAACGAGTCAATGCTTGGGTCCACTCCGCGGCACGTCGCATGTCGAATCGATCCATGCACAGCGAGATCACCGAGCAGTAGGCGATCCCGGCGACCTGCGGTGCCACTCGATCGGCGACGGCGTAGACCATGATCTCGTCCAGAGCCGCAAGGGCCTGGGCCTTGTGGCCCTGGACGTCGAGACACCGTCCACGAGCCAGGCCAGCCAGTACGAGGAGATCATCATCTCCGGCGGCCCGAGCGCCTGCGTCCGCGCGTTCCAACAACGGCAAGGCCTCATCCACCGCTCCGGCCTGCATCGATGAGACGCCTTCGCCCAGGAGTGTGAGGTAGGACAGATGGCCGTCTGAATCGCAAGCCTCGAGGATGCTGCGCAACCGGGCTATCCAACCGGCTGCGCGGACGGTCTGGCCGGCGTTGCGGAGATGGAAGATCAGCCAGAAGACACAGCGCGCGGCCCTGTCGGCATCACCTTGCTCGAGATAGCTGCGGTGAGCTCGGTCCAGCAGGCTGATAGCCTGCTCATCCTCACCGAGCACGTGGGCGGCAACGGCACCGCGCTCAAGGTCCTCTGGAGCAAGGTCGCTCTCCCTTGCCGACAGTTCGGCGTACTCCTTGGCCCAGTCACGGCGAGCTGGCAGCACACTCGCCAGATTGGTTTCCATGCAGCATCCCTCACGTGCATTATGACGAGCTGTTCACTCCCACGACTGCAGGAGCTTGCGGATGCCAGCAAATAACGACCGCATCCACCGTGCAACGCAAGCGACGAAGGAGTCGGACGTGCGAACAGCTTGTCAGAGTGCCAATCCAATCCGTTCCTGCCGAGCCTAACCGTCGCGGTAGAGCTAGGCCCAGCCACTCAAAGCCGGCAAATGTTGAATTGCTGCGTGGCATGATCAAGGTGAGGCCAGGTTCGGTCAGGAGGATCCATGAGGGTCGGCGTGCCCACTGAGGTCAAGAACCATGAATATCGGGTCGCCATTACGCCAGCGGGCGTCCACGAGCTCACCCGGTCCGGCCACGACGTGCTCGTCCAAGCCGGCGCCGGCGGCGGCTCATCCATCACTGATGCGGAGTTTGAAGCAGCCGGTGCCAAGATCGCCGCCACCCGCGAAGATGTCTGGCAGGACGCTGAACTGATCTTGAAGGTCAAGGAGCCCATCGCGAGCGAGTACGACTGCATGCGGTCGGGGCAAGTGCTGTTTACATATCTTCATTTGGCGGCCAGCCGAGAGTGCACTCGGGCATTGCTGGACCGGAAAGTGACAGGCATCGCGTACGAGACGGTGCAGCTGAGCAACGGCAACCTGCCGCTGCTGGCACCGATGAGTGAAGTGGCCGGCCGGCTTGCCCCGCAGGTCGGGGCCTATCACCTGATGCGGCAAGGCGGTGGTCGCGGGACTCTAATGGGTGGGGTTTCGGGCGTTTATGCCGCCAAGGTCGTGGTAATTGGCGCCGGGGTCTCCGGCATGAACGCTGCGGCGATCGCGCTCGGCATGCAGGCCGAGGTGTTGCTACTGGATCGCAATATCGACAAGCTCCGCGAGGCCGACCGCATCTACCAAGGTCATCTGCAGACTGTGGCCTCCAATGCGTACGAGGTGGAGCGCGCCGTGCTCGACGCCGATCTGGTGATCGGCGCTGTGCTGGTTCCCGGCGCCAGGGCGCCGACCTTGATCAGTAACGAGGTTGTCTCGAGGATGCGCCCCGGTAGCGTGCTGGTGGATATTGCGATCGACCAGGGTGGCTGTTTCGAGGACAGCCGCCCGACGACGCATGCCGAGCCGACGTTCCGAGTGCACAACTCGGTGTTCTACTGCGTTGCCAATATGCCGGGCGCGGTGCCGAACACGTCGACGTACGCGTTGACCAACGTGACATTGCCGTACGCGCTCAGCCTGGCCAATCGCGGCTGGCGGGATGCACTGAAAGCCGACCTAGCATTGGCGCTTGGACTGAACACTCACGATGGCATGATCACCAACGGCCCGGTCGCCCAAGCGCATGGCCTGGAGCATCGGGAGCTGGCCGACGTCCTCGGTTGACGCCTCAGCAATGCTCGGGCTCATCCAGACCTATCTTGACCATCTCACGGTCGAGCGCGGCATGTCCCGGCACACCGTCGCGGCGTACCGCCGTGACCTGCACCGCTACGCGGACTACCTGGCCGAGATCGGTGTTACTGATCCGTCTGCGGTGACGAGCGCAATGATCGCGAACTACCCAGCCCGGCTACGTGAGGGTAAACCAGGACCCGACGGCTGGGTCGAGGCACCGCTGGCAAATGCGAGCGTCGCCCGGGCGGTGATCGCGGTCCGCAGTCTGCACCGATTCGCTGCCGGGGAGGGCCTAACTGCTGAGGACCCAGCGCGTACGGTGCGGCCGCCGAAGCCACCGCGACGGCTGCCCAAGGCACTCAGCTTGGAGCAAGTGCAGGCCATGCTCGCCGTCCCAGCCACGGACAGTGAAATCGGCATACGCGATGCGGCGCTGCTGGAGCTGCTCTATGGCACCGGCATGCGGATCTCCGAGGCCGTGGCGCTCGACCTGGACGATGTCGATCGGCTGGCTCGAGCACCGGCCGGCGAGCCCGCACCCGGACTACGGGTGCTGGGCAAGGGTGGCAAGGAGCGCATGGTGCCGGTCGGCTCGTACGCCCGACGGGCGCTGGATACCTATCTGGTACGTGCGCGTCCGGTGCTTGTGGCACGTGCTCGGGGAACTCCGGCGCTGTTCATCAATGCACGAGGCGGCCGATTATCAAGGCAAAGCGCCTGGGCGGTCTTGCGGTCGGTTGCTGAAAAGGCAGGCATCACGGCCGATGTTTCGCCGCACACCTTGCGCCACTCCTATGCCACCCACCTGCTGGATGGGGGCGCGGATATCCGGGTCGTTCAGGAGCTGCTAGGGCACGCCTCCGTCACCACGACCCAGATCTACACGCTGGTAACCATCGATCATTTGCGCGAAGTGTTCCTCACTTCGCACCCTCGTGCGCATTAGTGTCGTGTCGATAAAGCGGCTTGCCGGTTTGCGGCAGTAGGCTGCGGCGGAACGCAACCCGCGTGGGTGGTAACCGTCCGGCAAGGAGGAGGCAGGAGTGGAGCTCCACGGGGGCGGCGATGCCCCGCCCAATGTCGCTCCTGATTTGGCCGTCAACAATGTGACACCCAATAACGTGACACCCAATGTGACACCCAATGTGACACCCAATGTGACACCCAATGTGACACCGCCCAAGGACCCTGCGGCCGATGTCCATGCCAGCAACGGCACAGTGAGTAAGGGCACAGTGAGCAAGGGCACAGGGCCGTCGGGCACCGTAGTGGCTGACCTGACCGACGAGCACTATCTCGACGCAGCTGACCTCGACTCGCTCTACCGCACGGATCAGCACTCCACCGTGGATGACAGCTTCGTCGTACCGGCACCATCAGATGACATAGCCCAGTCTGTCGCCAAGGAGCCGCTGATCGGTATGACCGGCCGACCTTGGCCGGATCTGCCGGAACCTCCGCCGCTGAGTGAGCATGGGCCTGCCCTCATCATCGCCATGTGTAATCAGAAAGGTGGCGTCGGAAAGACGACCACAACGATCAATCTGGGCGCGGCGCTGGCTGAACTAGGCCGGCATGTGCTGCTTGTGGACTTCGACCCGCAGGGTTCGCTCTCGGTGGGGCTCGGCGTCAATCCCCACACCCTTCCAGCGAGCATCTACAACCTGCTTATGGGCCACGACATCTCCATTGACGAGGTGATCGGCCAGACCAATGTCCCTGGGCTGCACATACTGCCGAGCAACATCGACTTGTCAGCCGCGGAAATTCAGCTGGTGTCAGAGGTGGCGCGGGAGCAGACGCTGCTGCGGCTGCTGGAAGCGGTCCGGAACCGCTACGACGTCATCCTCATCGACTGCGCACCCTCGCTTGGTTTATTGACGATCAACGCCCTGACCGCCTCCGACCGGGTGATCATGCCGCTGGAGTGCGAGTTCTTCGCGCTGCGCGGCATAGCGTTGCTCACCGACACCATTGCCAAGGTGCAAGACCGGCTCAACCAGCGGCTGGAGATCTTGGGCATATTGGGGACGATGTACGACCCACGTACGCTGCACAGTCGTGAGGTCCTCGAGCGGGTCGTCCAGGCGTTTGGTGATCAGGTGTTCCACAGCGTGATTCGCCGTACCGTGAAATTCCCGGAGACGACGGTGGCAGGGGAGCCGATTACTACATACGCCCCCACATCGCCAGGAGCGGAGGCCCACCGCAGCCTGGCTCGTGAGGTGCTTGTCCGATGTCGAGTCCGGTAGGTACGGCTGCCGCCGCGGAGCTCGTTGCGACCGGAAACGGCCAGAGTCCAAGTGAGCCGGCCCAGCCTCTTCCTGTTCCGGCGGCTCAGTTATCCGCTCCACGCAGCTCTGGCCGGATTCGCCACGAGGACAAGATCACCGTGTATGTCAGTGCCGAGGAGTTGCTTGCCCTGGAGCAGGCGAGGCTGACATTGCGCGCCCGGCACGGTATGGCGGTAGATCGAGGCCGGATCGTACGCGAGGCTATCGCTGCCGCCCTTGCCGATCTTGAGGCGAACACCGACGACTCTGAGCTGGTCCGCAGGCTGTCAGCATCGTGACTCTCCAAATGTGGGCGGGAGCGGAGCGACCTCCAGCCCCAGCGGCGAGCTGTGGTGCAATGTCGACGGCGGCGGAGCAGGACGCTGGGCTCCCGGAGCATGGCAGTGCTGTCCCTGAAGCCGGAGGCTTCGATGCTGTGCCTGAAGCCGGAGGCTTCGATGCGGTGCCTGAAGCCGGAGGCTTCGATGCGGTGCCTGAGACCGGAGGCTTCCAGGTGCACCTGGACAACTTCGACGGGCCCTTCGACCTGCTACTGCAGCTGATCTCGCGGCACAAACTGGACATCACCGAAGTCGCGCTATCTCAGGTGACTGATGAATTCATCGCCCACATCAAGGCGGCCGGCACTGCCTGGGATTTGGATCAGACAAGCCAATTCGTGGTGGTGGCGGCAACGCTCCTCGACCTCAAGGCTGCCCGGCTCATTCCTTCGGGAGAGGTGGAGGATCCCGATGACCTGGCCTTGCTTGAGGCGCGGGATCTGCTGTTTGCACGGTTGCTGCAGTACCGAGCGTTCCAGCGCGTGGCTCGATACCTGTCGTCCACTCTTGAAGCCGAAAGTCGGCGATTTCCCCGCGAAGTCGGGATGGAGACGCGCTTCGCCCGGCTGCTGCCTGAGGTAACCATCTCGATCAGCCCGGCGCGCTTCGCGGCACTGGCGGCCAAAGCCATGGCACCGAAGCAGGCCGATGTCTTGTCGCTGGCACATATGCACGCGCCGGCGGTGAGTGTACGTGAACAGGCCCTCGTTGTTGTCGAGCGGTTACGCCAGCAACGGGCTATGACATTTCGAGCACTGACGAGCGACTCCTCGACCATGCTGACAACTGTGGCGCGGTTCCTGGCGCTGTTGGAGCTGTTCCGTGACGGGGCTGTGGCGTTCGAGCAATTGACGCCGCTAGGCGAGCTAACCGTGCGGTGGACCGGCGGCGATGAGGGCGAATGGGTCATCTCCGATGAATTCGACGAAACCAGTGATATGCGTGAGGTAGATGAATGAGCGACCCCAGCCCCGACTTGTCAACACCAGCGGTCACCATGGCAGCCACCGACGCTGACAACTCGGTGAATGTGGCAGGGGTGAATGTGGCGGGGGCCCTGGAAGCGTTGTTGCTGCTCACTGCGGAGCCGGTAACCGAGTTTGAGCTGGCACAGGCGGTCGGCGTGCCAGAGTCGGTCGTGGCCGAGACGCTGGCTGAACTCGTGGCCTTCTACGAGGAAACCGGTCGTGGCTTCGAGCTTCGGCAGGTCGGGGGCGGCTGGCGGTACTACACCCGTGAGGAGTACGCGGATCTGATCGCCACCTATGTTCTGGAGGGCCAGCAGTCCAAGCTTTCCCAAGCTGCCCTCGAGACCCTCGCGGTGGTTGCCTACACTCAGCCAATCTCCCGAGCGCGAGTTTCGGCCGTCCGAGGTGTCAATGTTGATGGCGTGATGCGGACGTTGCTGGCTCGTGGGCTGATCGAAGAGGTCGGTCATGATCACGAATCCGGCGCCGTGCTCTTCGCCACGACTGGCTACTTCCTGGAACGCATGGGTTTGCAGACCCTTGACGAGCTGCCGCCGCTGGCACCACAGCTGCCCGAGGTGGAGGAACTCGAGGCGGAGCTTGGTCAACTGGCGGAGGCGGCCGCAGCCTCGGCGCAGCCGGACGCTCAGATTGTCGCGGCACCGCGGGATGCCGCTCAAGAGCCGCCTCAGTGATCGAGGCTGCGGAGGGCGTACGCCTCCAGAAAGTTCTGGCCCAGGCCGGCATAGGGTCCCGCCGGGCCTGTGAAGCTCTGATCACCGAGGGCCGGGTTGAGGTGAATTCCGAGGTCGTCACAGAGCAGGGCCGTCGAGTCGATCCCGAGCGCGACGTCATTCGAGTCGATGGCGCCCGTATCCCGCCGCCACGACGACATCTGTACCTCGTTGTGAACAAGCCGCGTGGCGTCGTAGTCACCATGGATGACCCGGAAGGGCGGCGTACCGTCGCGGATCTGATCGCCGAAGCTGCCAGTCGTCGAAGCGGAGCACCGGCTAGCAGGCGGTTGCTTATCAAGGAGCGGCTCTTTCACGTCGGCCGGCTGGACACTGACAGTGAGGGCCTATTGATCTTGACCAACGACGGGGACTTTGCCCACAAGCTGGCCCACCCCTCGTACCAGGTGCCGAAGACATACATCGTCGAAGTAAGCGGGATGGTCAGCCCGCAGACATTGCGACGGTTGCGGCACGGCCTCACTCTAGAAGACGGGCCCGTCCGACCGACCTCAGTCAAGATCATTTCCGACGCCGGGGAGAAGACGCTTCTCAAGATCACGTTGCTGGAGGGTCGGAATCGCATCCTGCGCCGTACGATGGAAGCGGTCGGCCATCCGGTCCGACGATTGTCGCGGATCGGAATTGGACCGGTTCGGCTCGGAAACCTCAAGGTCGGGGAGTTCCGGGAGCTGACCCGGGAAGAGCTCGGCGGGTTGCTGGACCTGACCGGTGGCTGAGTTGGCGGGGGACTGACCGCGCGTCGAAGGAGGGCAGTGGACCGCAGAATCTTCGGACTTGAGACGGAGTATGGCGTCGCGTGCACCTCTGGCGGCACGCGACGGCTGACTCCAGACGAAGTTGCGCGCTATCTGTTCCGCAGGGTGGTCACCTGGGGACGGAGCAGCAACGTCTTTCTCCGCAACGGATCTCGGATCTATCTCGACGTCGGATCTCATCCGGAGTATGCGACCGCCGAATGTGACGATCTCGTCCAACTCATCAACCACGATCGAGCCGGCGAGCGGATCCTGGAGGATCTGATCGTCGATGCCGAACATCGGTTGGCCAGTGAGGGCATTACCGGCGATATCTATCTGTTCAAGAACAACACCGATAGCCACGGCAACTCCTATGGCTGCCACGAGAATTACCTGATCTCCCGGATCGGCGACTTCTCGAAAATCACCGACGTACTAGTGCCGTTCCTGGTTTCACGGCAACTGGTCTGCGGTGCGGGCAAGGTCTTGCATACTGCTCGAGGGGCTGAGTACAGCGTCAGCCAGCGTGCAGAGCACATTTGGGAAAGCGTTTCTTCCGCCACGACGCGAAGCCGGCCGATCATCAACACTCGCGACGAGCCGCATGCCGACCCAGAGCGCTACCGGCGGCTCCACGTCATCGTCGGTGACTCCAACATGAGCGAGACGACCACGCTGCTCAAGGTCGGCAGCGCCGAGCTGGTCCTCCGGCTGATCGAGGCCGGGGTGCCGATGCGGGACTTCACGTTGGAGAATCCCATTCGAGCAATCCGAGACATGAGCCGGGATCGCACCGGCCATGTCAGGGTCGCGCTCTCCAACGGCAGGAGGGTTTCAGCGCTCGAGCTGCAGACCGAGTACTACGAGAAGGTCTCGGAGTTCGTGCGACGTGAAAGCCTGGCCACCCGCGTCGTCGATCGCGTGCTCGACCTCTGGGAGCGAACGCTGCGTGCGGTTGCTGAAGACAAGCTCGAGCTCATCGACACCGAAATCGACTGGGCAATCAAGCTGAAGCTACTCGACCGTTACTCGACCAAGCACAAGCTGAGCTTCGCCGACCCCCGGATTGCGCAGCTCGATCTGGCGTACCACGACATCCGGCGATCCCGTGGCGTCTTCTCCCTGCTGGAGCAACGCGGCTTGGCTGCCCGTGTGACGACCGATCCCGCGATCTTTCGTGCCAAGGCGGTGCCGCCTCAGACGACGAGGGCAAAGCTACGCGGCGACTTCATCCGCGCCGCCCAGGAAGGCCGTCACGACTACACCGTCGATTGGGTCCACCTCAAGCTGAATGATCAAGCGCAACGCACCGTGCTCTGCAAGGATCCCTTCGTCGCCACAGACGACCGGGTCGAGCGCCTGATCGCCTCCATGCGCGGCTAATCGCTCCTATGGCTTAAGCGCGCGCTCCTGCGCGAGCGGTAGCGAGCAATTGGACAGAGTAACCTTCTCCGGTGCCTTCTTCTCCGATCAGAGTCGCAGCCGCCCTTGGGCTCGCCTCATCGCTGCTCTTTCTCTTCGGGTGCAGCAAGGACAAGCCAGCAGCCGATGCAGCCTCTCCCTCCCCGGCGGCGACACCAACCTCGGCCACTCCGTCGCCCTCATCGACACCCACCCCGACGCCAACACCGAAGCCCAAGCAGGTCAAAGCATCGAACAACTTCGACAAGGTGAGCGTTACGGGAGCCTTTGGAGAGGCGCCGAAGGTCAAGGTCGACTCGCCGTGGGCGATTGACCAGACTAGGACGAAGGTGCTGCATGCCGGCAACGGACCGGTGGTCGGTGAAGGCCAAGGCGTTGAGGTCAACTACTACGGCGTAAACGGACGGACTGGCAAGAAGTTCGACGAATCATTCAGTCGAGGGCAGCCGATCGCATTCAGCCTGGCGCAAGTCGTTCCTGGATTCAGCAAGGGGTTGGTCGGTCAGCACCAGGGCAGTCGAGTAGTTATCGCCATGCCTGGCAAGGACGGTTACGACGCGATGGGCGGGAATCCCCAAGCCGGGATCGAGGTCGGCGACACCTTGATCTTCGTTGTTGATCTTGTTGATGTGCAGCTCAGCGGGCCGGAGGGCACCGCGGTGCAGCCCAAGGCTGGCCTGCCAACCGTGACCGAGAAGGGCGGCAAGCCTGAGATCACCATCCCGGAGTCTGCGCCGCCCAGCAGCCTCGAGGTGCAGCCGCTGATCAAGGGCAAGGGCAAGAAGGTCGGCGCCAACGACACCATCACCTTCAACTACCAGTGGGTGCGATGGAGTGACGGCAAGGTTTTGGAGGAGACGTACGGCGGCGAGCCGGCCAGTACTCAGCTGTCCGGTTTACTTCCTGGAATGGTCAAGGGCCTGACTGATCAGACGGTGGGCAGCCGCGTACTGCTCGTCATTCCCGCAGCGGACGGCTATCCCGAAGGCAATGCGACGCCATCAGTCAAGCCCGGAGAGACACTGGTCATTCTCGTTGATCTGCTCTTCACACAGAGCCAGTAGCCGTCGCAGCTTGCTCGAGGGATCAGCTCGCTGGCACCTTTCTTAAGAATCGAGGAGCGCGGCAGCGTGGCGGCCAGCCGCGGCTGCGGCGAGGAAGTAGGCAGGATCATCGTCGAGGCCGCGACCCATGCTGGACAACCGGATCGGCGACGCCGCCAAGACTGTTCTGAGGCCGGAGAGGTTTACCGTCACCAGGCGATGTCGCGAGGACAACTGTTGTGCACTGGCGGCAACAGCCTCGGCTAACTCAGCCATGGCAGGTGAGCTGTCGTCGCTGAGGTCGGGAACGGCTATGTCGGCTGCGCATAACGCGACTCGCCCGTACGCGGTGAGGCTGTGATGAGAGATGCCACGGTGCCGCTCCCTGGAGTCGGCCGCCGAGATCCGCAAGGTCCCAACTGGTCGGCCGCCAAGGATGGCGGCAGCGTTGATGGCTTCTCCGGCATTCACCCCAGAGAATCCCCAGCGGGTGCCGGTGCCCAGATTCCCCGGCCCTTGGGTTACCACCACCAATTCCGCATCGAGCGCAAGCCGGGCAGCGAGCAGACCCGAGTGCAGTGTCACTGCCTCGAGATCACCCCCGAACGCCTGGCCGACAGTCACCGTTCCAGCCAGCAAGCCGCTGGCCCGCAGCTCCGCCACAGAACGCGAGAAGGCAAGCGGCAAGGCGCCCTGATCGCTCATGAGGTAGACGACCCGGGTTCCGGGACGGTCGTCGGCAATAGCCAGCACGATGGGCGGGAGTGCCGAGTGCAGGTCGGCGACGATCACTGGCATGTCGTCGACCGAATCAGCGTCGGCCAGCAGCTCATGATGAGCCGACCCCTGCTCATCGGCCCCCGCCACCATGGCCTGCAGCGGCAAATATCGCGCCTTGACAAGGTGCCCAGCCGGTTGCGGTGGCTGCGCGGTCACCCGACCGTCGGCGGCTAGCACGGCAATGACCAGCGCATAGCCGCCGGTGCCCAGGCCGCGTTCGAACGCGGCGACGTTCAACAAGACCCGGTCTCCAACGGCCGGCGCGGGCATCAGGTCGGTGTAGACGAGCGCAGGAACCTCCATCCCTTCACTGCCGTCGCGCCTGGCGACGGTGAGCTCCACGGCGCCCTTCCACCGGCCTCGCAGCTCGGTGACCGTCCCATCAGCCCAAATGATCACGTGGCCGACCTTAGACCTCTGGATGGGACCACCACCCACGGCTCGCGCGGAAGGCGTTCGACATCGAAGCGTTCCAGCAAGAGATCGAGTGTCACGTGTTCGCCAGGCCGCGCCAAATTCAGCGACTCAGCAATCAAGCTCAGCACAGCGCCGGGGTCCATATCCTCCTCAGCAAGCTGCGGCAGCGTCACAGCACCGTCGCGCTTGGCAAGCCGGCGGCCTTCGACGTTCACCGCCAGGGGAACGTGGGCGTACGTCGGCGGACGGTATCCGAGCAACTCAGTGAGGTAGGCCTGCGTTGCTGCCGCCGGGAGCAAATCGTCGCCGCGTACCACCTGGTCAATGCCGGAGAACGCGTCGTCGACGACAACAGCAAGGTTGTAGGCCGGGACGTCGTCGTTGCGCAGCAGTACGACATCCTCGACCTCCGCCGTCATGTCCCCATGCAACAGGTCCCGGATGGTCTGCCGGGCGCCGTTGGCGCGCAGCCGTAGTGCTGGTGACCGGGTCAGCCTGCGAGCCGCCCGCTCAGTTTCGGTCAGATTCCGGCAGGTACCGGGATATCGGCTTCCGGTACCGTGGGGCGCCGAAGCGGCCTCGGCGATCTCACGCCTGCTGCAGAAGCATTCGTAGGTTCTATCGGCCAGGCTCCTCAGTGCCTCGCGATAGGCGCCGCGTCGCTGCGACTGCACAACCGCCTCGCCGTCGAAGGTGACACCCAAGGCAGCAAGATCATTGAGCTGCTGCTCTGCGAGTCCAGGCCGAACCCGTGCTGCATCGAGGTCTTCGATCCGGAGCAGAAACCGTCGTTCGCTCGATCGGGCAAAAAGCCAGGCAAGCACGGCCGTGCGAAGGTTTCCAAGATGCAGCTCACCTGTCGGGCTGGGCGCATAACGGCCGGCTCCACTGTCATCAGGACGCACTGAGCGGAAGTCGCCTGAGCTCCCCGGGATGTCAATCATCTGCTGGTACCGTGCTCATCGACGCTCCGGTGAGAGTGCCGTGCGCAAGTGCCATGAGAAAGTACAAGTGCCATGAGAAAGTAATTGCACGCAATGCCACCCCGCAAGACCGAGAGAATTCTCAACCTCACCATCTGCCTGCTGGTCTCAGGCCGCTATCTTCCCAAGAGCCGGATTCGTGAAGCGGTCGAGGGCTACCACAATCTCAGCGATGCGGCGTTCGAGCGCACCTTCGAACGTGACAAAGACGAGTTGCGCTCGCTTGGCGTACCGATTGAGGTGGGCAGCTTCGATCCACTTTTCGATGACGAGCCCGGTTACCGCATTCTCTCCTCAGAGTTTGCGTTGCCACCCATCGATCTGGACGCCGAGGAGGCCGCCGTTGTTGGAGTGGCGGCCCGAGTCTGGAAGCACGCCAGCATGGCAGAGTCGACCAGAAGCGCGATCAGCAAACTACGTGCAGCAGGCGTGGAGCCGGATGCGTCGCAGCTTGCCTCGCTGGAGCCCTCAGTGCAGGCCTCCGAACCGGGCTTCGACGTCTTGTGGAATGCGGTGCTGGAGCGGGCTCGGGTGAGCTTCACCTATCGCGATGGCACTCCCCGCACTCTGGAACCTTGGGGCCTCACCTCGTACAAAGGCCGGTGGTACGTGATCGGTCACGATGTCGACCGCCAAGCATCCAGAATGTTCAAGCTTTCGCGGATGACCGATCTGCCAAGAAGGGTCTCCCGAGCCGGAGCGTACGACGTACCCGCTGATCTCGACCTACGCAGTCTGGCGCGCTCCCTGGCACCGCGGGAGCGAACCGAAACCGCGGTACTTGCCATCCGTGCCGGCAAGGCACCCGCACTCGCCCGCCGTGGCGAGCCGGCGGTTTCTGATGTCAGTCTTCCAGCCGGCTTCGCGGTGTATGCCGTTCGTTTCAGTGATCTTCACTCGGCAGCAGAAGAGATCACTCCCTATGCCGCCGATGTCGTCGTTGTCGAACCGGCCGAGTTACGCGACCTGGTGGTGCGCGGTCTGACCGCTGTCGTCGAATCGGTGAGCGCGGCATGACTTCGCGAGCTCAGGTGCGACGACTGCTCAGCCTTGTGCCGTACCTACGCGAACACGACGGCGTCGCCATGACCGACGTCGCGGCGGCTTTCGGGATCAGCGTCAAGACGCTGCGCGAGGACCTGAACGTGCTCTGGATGTGCGGCATGCCCGGCCTAACACCTGGGGACTTGATCGACATCGATATGGACGCCGTAGACGGTGAGGGAGTCATCCACCTCAGCAACGCCGACTATCTCACCCGGCCGCTGCGGCTCTCGGCTGACGAGGCGCTGGCACTGGTACTGGCGCTGCGTACGCTGCGTGGGATCGCCGATCCTGGCAAGCGGGATGCCGTCGATCGTGCCTTGAAGAAGCTGGAGGCCGCCGCCGGCAACGTGCCCACAACGGATCAGGCGACGGTCGCGGTCACCGCGGGCCGCGAAGACATCCAAGCGCGCGTCAATGACGGTCTGCAGCGTGGCAAGCGGCTGGATTTGACCTATGACGTCGCCTCGCGGGCCGAGACGACGCGACGGATGGTCGATCCGCTCCGGGTCTTCGTGTTGGAGGGCTATGGATACCTGGAAGCCTGGTGCTACTCGGCCAACGCGCTGCGAACCTTCCGGCTTGATCGAATCGCAGCTGTCGACGTCACCTCAGTAGATGTGGCACCGCATGATGTCCAGCTCAAGGATCTATCGACCGGGTGGTGGGAGGCTCTCAAGGACGCCCCGCTCGTCACCCTGGAGTTACAGCCGTGGGCCGCGTGGGTTGCGGAGTACTACCCGACAGAAGCGGTCTCGCTTCGTCCCGGCGGCAGTTTGATGGTTTCGTTGCACGTCACCGATCCCGCTTGGTTGCGAAGCCTGTTGCTTCGGCTGCAGGGCGGAGCTCGGGTGCTCTCGCCGGCGGGAGCTGGAAATTCAGCCGCCGAAGCGGCGCAAGAAGCCCTCGACCAGTACGCCGTACTGCTCGGTCAGCATGCGAACGCTTGACCTTGATGCACTTCGACCTGCCCGGGTCATGATTCATGATCAGTGTGCGCCAACTGCCCACGCTGAACGACTCGCGTCGGATTTAGTGCACACTCGTGCCGCCAGCATGGCGGACGCGCGTATGACCGCACAGCGCCGGACACGGTAGTGTTCAGGAATCCGGATCGCGCGCCGCCGTGCTAAGGAGGAGTGAGGGGACACGCTTTTCGTCCCCGAATGACGACGAAGTAGGCGGCTGCCAGGCGCGATCCGCGCCCGCGATGTTCGCGCCGCCGATCTGCAGGAGGAGCCGATGAAACGCTTCGAGAACGGAGCTGATTTGCGACACGATCGTTTCGTCGGATCCGACGAAGACGGCGGCTCCCCAGCGAACATCGCAGCGAGCGAAGCGAGGCATTAGAGACAGCAAGCTTGGCGAGCGGAGCAATCAAAATGATCTGGGTGATCGTTTTCGTCGGCATCGGGCTGGCGGGCGTCATCATGCTCATTAGTTACGCCGTGTGGCTCGCGCACAAGGCGAGTGACTTGTTCAGCGAGCTTGACGTGCTGGCTGTGAGAGCTGGCCAGCTCGCCGATCTCGTTGGGCAGATCAGGCTTCCAGAGCCCGCATTCCTGCCCGACTGGCGCAACGAGCGCACTATTGCTTCAGAGATTGACCAGTCATCTGCGACGTAGGATGACTCCGAAGCACTCCGCTCAACCTCGCGGGCCGCTCACTTTGCGCAGGAAAGAGGAATCATGACTCCGCTCGTACTCGGACTTGGCGTCCCCGAGCTGTTAATCATCTTGGCCGTCGTGCTGCTGTTGTTCGGCGGGGCGCGGCTGGCAGGGTTGGGCAAGAGCACCGGGCGTGCGCTCAGGGAGTTCAAAGAGGAGACCAAGGGCCTCAAGTCTGACGACAGCCAGCAACAGCCGCCCACGGCAGCACCTGGCACAGGTACGCCAGCAGTGACGGATTATCAGCAGCAGCAGCCGCCGCCGCAGACCAATACATCGCAGCCTTCCAGCGGCGCCACATACCAGCAGCCGCCACGGGCCAACCAAGATCCCTCCACCACCGACAGCCGTAACGACGTCTGACAATTTGAAGGAGCTTCTCGCGCATGCCGACGCTCGAAGCTTAAGAGCGACGCCCCAAGTGCCGTGTCTTTGACGATCAAGGGCCGGCCCATCCACTTCAGCTTGAAGTGGCTCAAGCCGCCGCCCGTGCCGCCCGACGGCACGATGACGCTCTTTGAGCATCTGCGTGAGTTGCGATACCGGCTGATCGTTTCGATACTCGCAATCCTCCTGGGCATGATCGTGGCTTGGTTCTTCCGCTACCAGCTCTTGGACCTACTGCAGCAGCCGTACTTTCAAGCCGTTGAGGCACTCAAGACTAAGAATCCAGACACCCAGACGCTTTTGGTCAACATCAACTTGACGTCCCCGCTTGCCTTGTCGTTGAAGGTCTCCGCGCTGGCAGGGCTGATCGTCACCGCACCTTTCTGGCTTTACCAGCTCTGGGCCTTTGTGGTCCCTGGCCTGCTGGTGAAGGAAAAGAAGTGGGCGCTCATCTTCATCGCCGCCGCCACGCCGATGTTCCTAGGTGGGGTGCTTGTCGCCTACGTCGTCTTGCCCAAGGCCATCACGGTGCTACTCAGCTTCACCCAGGCAGGCGTCAGCAATCTGCAGGACATCAACGCTTATCTGTCCTTCTTGCTGCGCCTGATGCTGGTCTTCGGTATTGGCTTTCTGATCCCGCTGATCGTGCTGATGTTGAACATCGTGGGAGTCATCAAAGCCAAGCAGATGGCGAAGTACCGGAGCCTGGTGATCTTCGGCACCTTCGTGTTCGGCGCCGTGGCCACCCCGTCCACCGATCCGTTTTCCATGCTTGCCGTCGCCGCGCCGATGGCGCTGCTGTTCCTCGGAGCAGAGGTGATCGCGCACATCCTGGATCGTCGCAAGGAACGCCAGGCGGCGCTGGCTGGCGACGATCTGATCGTTCGGCACACCGTCACCGACGACAAGGCGCTGCGTGAGCTGAGCGACCGTTCTGATGACGAGCCCGAGCCACCGAGGTGACGCGGCAGATCCGGCTGGTAGTCAATCCCTCGGCTGGCAAAGGTCGCGCTCTGGAAGTGCTGCCAGACGTCGCAGGCAGGTTGCGCGACGGCGGCGCGCACCTTGAGATCTTGTTGAGTCGGGACTTTGCGGAGGCGCAGTCGATGACTCGGCGTGCAATCGACGATGGCGTCGACGTGCTCGCCCTCATGGGTGGTGACGGGATGATGCATCTTGGCGTCAACACCTCAGCGCCCGCTCATCTGTCCGGTGACAGTCGCACCACGCTCGGGCTGATTCCGGCAGGAACCGGCAATGATCTGTGCCGCGGCATCGGACTCGACCCGCGGGACGCCGTAGCCGCGGCAGCCGTTATCGCGGGAGGTCACACCCGCGCCATCGATCTTGCCCGGGTTGCAGACACCTACGTTGGAGCGGTGCTCGGTACGGGCTTCGATGCCTTGGTCAATCGGCGCGCCAACCAGATGCCCTGGCCCCGTGGCTCGACTCGGTATGCCGCAGCCGTCATGGCGGAGTTGCGGGTCTTCTCACCGCTGCACTACCGCTTGACCTTCGACGGCGAGATCCGTGAGCAGCAGGCCATGCTGGTGGCCATCGGCAACACCAGCTCGTACGGCGGCGGAATGCTGATCTGCCCCAAGGCCGACCCGTACGACGGACTCCTCGATATCACGATCATCCATCCCGTGGGCCGGCTTAAACTCTTGAGACTCTTCCCTGAGATGTACTCCGGGACCTTCGTTCGCGACCCTTGCGTAGAGCAGCTCCGGGTCCGCGAGGTGACGGTGGAGGGTCCGGGCCTGGTGGGTTTCGGCGACGGCGAGATGATCGCTGCGGCGCCGTTGACTGTCTGCTCTGTGCCGCGTGCGCTGCCAGTCTTTGTTCCTGGGTAGGTTGGGCCGCATCATGGCCGATCCGCCACCCAACTCTGAAGCACCTGACCGCGAATCGCCCACCTCTGGCGTGCCCACCTCTGAAGGACTCATATCTGAGGGGCCCAACTCTGAAGGGCTCAGCCCAGCGCAGGCGTACGCGCGGTTCCGGCAGCGCCAGAGCTCGCCGCTGCTCGCGGCGTTCGCTGACCGCTACCCCTTCGCCTTCGACGACTACCAGCGCGAGGCGTGTGCCCATGTCGAGGCGGGATCGGGCGTGCTGGTCGCAGCACCGACGGGGGCCGGGAAAACCATCGTCGGTGAATTTGCGGTGTTCCTGGCGCTCAGCAATGGTCGCAAGTGCTTCTACACCACACCAATCAAGGCGTTGTCGAACCAGAAGTACGCCGATCTGGTCCGGCGATACGGCGTCGGCAACGTCGGACTGTTGACCGGTGATACGTCGGTCAACTCCGAGGCGCCGATCGTGGTCATGACCACCGAGGTGCTGCGCAACATGATCTACGCCAGGTCATCGACCTTGGCGAACCTTGGCTATGTGGTCCTGGATGAGGTGCACTATCTGGCCGATCGCTTCCGCGGTGCGGTCTGGGAAGAGGTGATCATCGGGCTGGCGGACTCGATTCAACTGGTGGCGCTGTCGGCAACGGTGAGCAACGCCGAGGAGTTCGGTGAGTGGCTGTCGGAAGTGCGTGGCGATATGGCGGTCGTCGTCTCGGAGCGACGGCCGGTGCCGCTTTATCAGCACGTCCTCGTCGGTCGTACCTTGCACGACCTTTTCGCGGAGGTCGCGCCCACTGCACAGGAGCTGCCTGGCGAGGGCAAGGCCGATGTCAACCCGATCTTGATCAAGATCGCCCGGGATGAGTCCAGGCTTGTCCGAGACGACGCCCGCCGGCCGCGCGGCAAGAGCGGACGTGGCAGACGGACGGTGAGCTACGGTAGCGGCGCGTACGGCGGCGCAGCACACCGGTCTCGCTACAGCGGTGCTGGCCACCGAGCCCGATCACTGCGGGTGCCGAGCCGCCCTGAGCTGGTCGAGCTGCTCGACGACGAGGAGCTGCTGCCAGCCATCGTGTTCATCTTTTCCCGGGTTGGTTGTGATGCCGCGGTGCGTCAGTTGCTCGACTCTGGCGTACGGCTCACTACGATGGCCGAGCAGCAGCAGATTGCCGCGATCATGGAGCGGCATGTGGCCGGGCTCTCGGGTGCTGATCTACAAGCCCTCGACTATGACCTCTTTGCAGAGGCCCTCAGCAGGGGAGTAGCCGCCCACCACGCCGGCATGCTGCCCACCTTCAAGGAGTGCGTCGAGGAAGCCTTCGTACGCGGGCTGATCAAGGTGGTGTTCGCGACTGAGACCCTGGCGCTGGGCATCAACATGCCTGCGCGGTCTGTGGTGCTGGAGAAGTTGGTCAAGTTCGATGGCGAGACCCATGCCGATGTCACGCCCGGGGAGTACACCCAGTTGACGGGCCGCGCTGGACGGCGCGGGATCGATGTGGAAGGGCACGCGGTCGTGCTCTGGCAACCCGGCCTGGATCCTCGCGCCGTGGCGGGTCTGGCCTCGCGGCGTACCTA
Organism: Propionibacteriaceae bacterium; assembly: GCA_045806785.1. Lineage (GTDB taxonomy): Bacteria > Actinomycetota > Actinomycetes > Propionibacteriales > Propionibacteriaceae > Microlunatus. The sequence goes on from JBJMIR010000011.1 coordinate 41,553, forward strand.
TCCGTTGCGCTCGTCCTTTTCCCCGACCTACAACATGGCTGTCAATCTCGTCGCAAGTGTCGGCCGGGAACGAGCCCGTACGCTGCTGGAGCAGTCCTTCGCTCAGTTTCAGTCTGACCGCTCGGTAGTCGGTGCGGTGCGCACCCTGGCCAGGAATGAGCAGGCCATTGCGGACTACTGGGCGGCCGCGGAGTGCGAGCTCGGCGACTTTACCGAGTACGCGCGGTTGCGGGCCGAGATCGCCGATCTCGAGGCTTCGGCCGCCAGGGAGCGGCGCTCGGATCACCGGGCTGAGGTGTTGCAGACGTTGTCGATCTTGAAGCCTGGTGACATCATTCGGGTGCCTAGCGGCAAGAGCCAAGGTTGGGCGGTGATCATCGACCCGGGCATTCGTCATGATCATCAGTCGCCACGGCCTTTGGTGCTTACTGAAGAACGCCATGTACGGCGGCTGGCGATCGCTGACTTTCCGACACCACCGCTGGTGGCGGGACGTATGAAGATCGGCAAGCACTTCAACTCCAAGGATGCCAGCTCACGGCGCAACCTGGCCGCGGCGCTGCGCGCCCGGCTGGCCCAGATCGATCTGGATCCCAAGCGCCGCCGCATGGCAGGCGCCGATCCGGAAATCCAGACCAAGATCGATCAACGCCGGGCTACCTTACGTCACCATCCCTGCCACCGGTGCCCCGACCGCGAGGCCCATGCCAGATGGGCTGAACGGGCATTACGACTTGAGCGTGAGACCGCCCGGCTGCAGGCCAGGCTGGACTCGCGGAGCAATACCATCGCCAACCATTTCGACAAGATCTGCCTAGTCCTCGAGTCGCTCGGCTATCTTGCCGGCGACGAGGGAGGCGAGGTCACTGAACACGGCCGGATGCTGGCTCGGATCTACGCTGAGCTCGATCTGGTGACAGCGGAATGCATCCGCGCCGGCGTCTTCGATGACTTGACCTATCCGCAGCTGGCAGCCGTGCTATCTCCATTAGTCTTCGAGGCTCGAAGGTCAGACGAAGCCGGTCACCGACCTCGCATGCCCGACGCCAGGACCAATGCCGCTATGACCGAGGTACGCCGCATCTGGCACGATGTCTCGCTTGTGGAGCGTGACGCCCGGCTGAGTCGTGGATCCGAGCCTGATATCGGCTTCAGCGAAGTCGCGTATGGCTGGGCCGCTGGCCGGACACTGTCGGCGGTGCTGCATGGCAGTGACTTCACGGCTGGAGACTTCGTTCGATGGATTCGGCAGGTTGCTGATTTCGCAGGCCAGATTGCTGATGCGGCAGGTCCGGGCGATCTTCGTGAGACAGCCCGGCTGCTGATGCGCTCGATGCGCCGGGGCGTGGTCAGCTACGCGCCTGAGATGGACGCCGATGAGGGTGACGACCTCAGTGGTGTCGATCTCCCATAGCAAACTCGACTCTGGCCGCTAACCGAACCTAGGTTTACCTACATCTACCTAGGTTTCAGTCAGCCAGCAAGTGGTCGACATCAGGAGGCTTGGCTGACAGTCGACATGTTGAAGTCTGGAACCCTGATGGCTGGCATGATCGTCCGGTTGAAGTAGTCGTTCCATTCCCGGCACAAGGTCAGCTCGGCAACGCCAATCTCACTGATCCGGCCCAGCAGCTCGATCGGAGACTCGTTGAAGCGGAAGTTGTTGACTGCGCCGACTACCTCCCCGTTTTCGACCAGATAAACACCGTCACGAGTTAGTCCGGTCAGCAGCAGTCGCTCCGGATCGACCTCACGGATGTACCACAAGCAGGTCAGCAGCAGGCCACGCTCGGTAGTGGAGATCATCTCCTGCAGACTGGCCGTCCCGTCGCCATCCATGATCAAGTTGTCCGGCGGAGGTGTCGGTTGGCCAGCTGTCCGGACCGCATGCCCGCGATTGCGAATCAGCTCGCGCAGTACACCATGATCTATCCATGTCGTCGCGTTGATCGGCAGGCCGCCGTCGAAGGCCCAGGACGTGTCGTCAAGGGAGGATGTGAAGTTGACGAAGGGAATCGTCTCCAGACCGGGATACAGCGGATCCGACCGCAGCGTAATGGGAAGCTCTGCGAACCGCTGTCCGATCTTGGTCGCACCTTCACCAGCTGCGAACACGTTGCGGCCTTCTTCGGCATCCCGGGCATTGGCAGTCCAGTAGGCATAGATCATCAAGTCGGCCACCGCCGCCGGTGGGAGCAAAGTCTCATAGCGACCGGGAGGCAGATCCACCTTCTTGGATGCCCACCCCAGGCGGGTGTTCAGCTCCTCAGCCGCCTCGGCAACATCAACATCGAAAAAGTCTCGGGTCGTCCGCCCAAGCCAGGCGGAGGCTGCACGATCAACCGTTTTGGCATTGAGCTCGAGGCGACCGGTCGGCTGTACGCCGCGCCGCCGCAGCCCAGTGCTGCTACCCAGATAGGCGGTCTCCACGGCATGCTCGGCGAAGCCGAACAGCAGGTGCTTCGCCGCTTCAGCGCGCTCGAAAGCGACACCGAGTCCTTTCGCCAGTTCCTCGAGCACCTCGATGCTTGTCGTTTCTGGAGGGTCGGCCCAGACATCGTTGTGGGCGTAGTTCTCCACCAGAGGTGCCGCATCCTCTGCCGGCCGGCCGGTGCGGGCCAGCCGTTCGGCCGCCGCCACAACGGCGCTCACCTCATGTGCTGTGGCAATCTCCTGACTGACTGTGCCGGCCGCCGTGCCACCCTCGACCTCTGCAGTCGCAGTAACAGTGAGCCGCCTACTCCGCATCTCGCCATTGGTAGTGAGTGCATTGTTGGCCCAGCGCAGATTGGCTTCGGTGCGCTCCGTCACCCAAGCCACACAGGGCAGACTGGCAGATTCAAGCGCTCGCTCCACAAGCTCTTGAGGCTGGACGCTCATTGCTGGCCTCCTTCGGCTTGGGTGTTCAGCACATTGACCTTGCGGAATAGGGCAGACGGGCAGCCGTGCGACACCGGCGCAATCTGGCCTGGTTGCCCCTTGCCGCAATTGAAGGCGCCACCGAGAACATAGGTGTCAGGATTGCCAACCGCCTCCATCGAGCGCCAGAAATCGGTGGTCGTGGCTTGATAGGCAACGTCCTTCAGCTGGCCGGCCAACCGACCCTTCTCGATCTTGAAGAACCGCTGCCCGGTGAACTGGAAGTTGTAGCGCTGCATATCGATCGACCAGGACTTATCGCCGACGATGTAAATGCCGTGATCGACATCAGAGATCAGTTCCTCAGTCGTTGCGCCGTCGACCGCGGGTTGCAGGGAGACGTTGGGCATCCGCTGCATGGCGATGTGGCCAGGAGAGTCCGCAAAGGCGCAGCCGTTGGAGCGCCCGAATCCCTTCTCTGCAGCCATCTGCCGGTTCAACTGATATCCCACCAGGATGCCGCCGGAGATCAGATCGAACTGCTGCTGAGCGACACCCTCGTCGTCATAGCCGATGGTCGCCAAACCATGATCAACCAGCCGGTCTCCGGTGACCTTCATAACCTTGCTGCCGTACTGAAGCTTGCCGAGCTGATCGAAGGTGGCAAAGGACGTGCCGGCGTACGCGGCCTCGTAACCGAGTGCCCGGTCCAGTTCGGTGGCATGCCCGATCGACTCATGGATCGTCAGGAACAGGTTGCTGGGATGAATGACGAGGTCGTAATGGCCGGCTTCCACTGACGGGGCGGCCACTTGAGCCGCTAGCAGCTCAGGGATTTCGGCCACTTCGGCATCGAAATCCCAGCCGGTTCCTGTTAGATACTCCCACCCGCGGCCGGTCGGCGGCGCCAGGGTACGCATCGTCGCGAAACCATGATCACCGACATTGACGGCGGTTAGCTGCGCCTGGATCCGGACGCGCTGCTGGGTGGTGCTGGTGCCGGCCAGATTGGCGAAGTACTTGTTCTCGTGGACATAGCCGAGGTTGGCGTTGGCGTGGTTGACGCCGCGCCCGGCGAGCAGCGTTTCGTTGAGTGCGAGGACGCGGCCAGTCTTGCTTGCTTCGTCGACCTCAAAGGGATTCACCTCGTACGCCGACACCCAGGTGGCGTCGCTATAGAGCTCTTCGTCGGCGAGCTCCACTGACGCGGACGTCAGTGGACGGGACACCTTCGCCGTGGCCACGGCACGCTCGGCCAGGCGGGCCGCGGAGTCGGCCGACAGCGTGATATCGGCTGCGAACCCCCAGACGCCGTTGTGCACGACACGAACCGAGAAGCCGAGGATCTCGCTGTCGGCACTGGTCTCCAGAGCATGATCACGAAAGCTCCGGTATGCCAGGCGCAACCGCTCGACGCGTACCTCTGCGTGGCTGCAGCCCAGATCCTTGGCCTTGGAGAGTGCGGCGTCGCTCAGTGCCTGCAAGGGCAGCGCAATGAAGCTGTCATCGAGGTGGGGCATGATCGCAGCGTAATGGGCAGGTTCGGCAGCATGGTCGACCGGCTCGCCTAGCTGTGTGCTGGTCACGGCACGCGATGTATCACTCGATCTAGAGTGTTCGACGTGACAGTCGCTGTTCGGGTGATCCCGTGCCTGGATGTGCACGATGGCCGCGTCGTCAAGGGCGTCAACTTCGTTGCGCTGCGGGACGCCGGTGACCCGGTGGAGCTGGGCGCCTTCTATGACGCCGAAGGGGCCGATGAGCTGACGTTCCTGGACATCTCAGCGTCCGCAGAAGGCAGGAAAACCACGCTTGACGTTGTTCGGCGGACGGCCGAGACAGTGTTCATTCCGCTGACGGTCGGCGGCGGCGTCCGGACGCTGGACGACGTGGATGTGCTGCTACGCGCCGGCGCTGACAAGGTGGCGATCAACACTGGCGCGATCCGCCGGCCGGAAGTGATCGGCGACATTACCCGGCGGTTCGGAAACCAGGTGCTGGTGCTGTCGGTGGATGCTCGTCGCGCACGCTGGGCGCCGTCGGGTTTTGAAGTGACCACTCACGGAGGGCGAATAGCTGCGGGCCTCGATGCGGTCGAGTGGGCCCGCCGTGGAGTCGAGCAGGGCGTCGGCGAGATCCTACTGAACTCCATGGACGCCGATGGCACTACCGACGGCTTCGACCTGGAGATGATCCGAGCGGTACGCAGCGAAGTCGACGTACCGCTTATCGCATCCGGCGGAGCCGGCCAGGCTGCCGACTTCCCGCCGGCAATCGCCGCAGGCGCCGACGCCGTACTGGCTGCGACTGTTTTCCACTTCGGTACCTTGCGCATTGCTGAGGTGAAGGCGGCAATCGAGGCCGCTGGTTTTCCGGTACGCCGCCCCGCGCTTGCTCCAACAGCGAGACACTGAGCCCGTGCCACCAACGAAGAGAATTGCCTGGTTGCCGTACGCCAGTGTTGAAGAAGCCGAGCAAAGACTCGGCGGCATTCCCGACGGTATCGAGATCGATCTTTATCGTGCCGATGGCGACAGCTGGCCGGATTCCATCGCTGAGGTCGAGTTCTTTGTGTTGCCCTATCTCAAGGGCGCAGAGGTTCTCGACCGCGTCGCTGAGATGAAGCAGCTGAAGGTCATCCAGACGCTGACGGCAGGGGTTGAGAACTTCTTGCCCTACGTGCCCGAAGGCATCATCTTGTGCAACGCAGCCGGAGTCCACGACGCCAGTACTGCTGAACTGGCCGTCGCGCTGACGCTGGCCAGCGGCCGCCATCTCGATCACTTTGCCCGTAACCAGACCAGCGGCATCTGGGAGTTTCTGCCCGGCACCTCGCTGGCCGATCAGCGTGTCTTGATCATCGGATTCGGTCAGATCGGCGCGGCGATCGAGCGCCGGCTGGCCGGCTTTGAGGTCGCCTCAGTGACCAGGGTGGCACGCCGACCGCGTACCGACCCGGTGCTGGTGCACAGCGTCGATGAACTACCGCAGCTGCTTCCCGATGCTGACGTGGCCATCCTTGTGGCGCCGCACACGCCGCAGACGGAAGGAATGATCGGGAGCCAGGAGCTCGCCGCATTGCCCGACGGAGCCGTGTTCGTCAATGTTGCTCGCGGCAAGTTAGTCGATACCGAGGCGCTGCTGGCCGAGACATCCACCGGCCGCATTCGTGCGGCCCTCGACGTTACCGATCCCGAGCCGCTGCCTCCCGACCATCCGCTGTGGCGAACGCCCGGTGTGCTGATCTCACCCCACGTTGGCGGAGCTAGTACCGCATTCTTCCCGCGTGCCGACCGGCTGATCGCAGCTCAACTTGGTCGTTTCGCCGCTGGCAAGGACCTGGAGAACACCATTCCATGACGCCTCTGGAGACGCCCGAATCGCAGGCCATCGACCCCGACTGCATTTTCTGCAAGATCATCTCCGGGGAACTGGCCTCTCGCCGGATCTATGAAGACGATCGGGCTGTGGCCTTTCTCGACATCGGCGCCTGGCATCGTGGCCATGCATTGGTAGTGCCGAAACGGCATGTGCCCGACCTGATCACCGGATCGGCGAGCTTGTCCGAGATCGCTCCGGCCATCGACGCCGTCGCGAGGCTGCTCATGGACCGGTTGGCTGCGGACGGAATCAATGTGCTGTCCTCGACGGGCGAGGCGGCAGGTCAGGAAGTCTTCCATCTGCATGTCCACGTTGTCCCGCGCTACGCCGATGACCCTGGTTTGCGCCGGCTCGTCAACAGCGGTGTTGTGTCCGATGCTGAACTGGATTCGGTGTATAGCCAGATTCAGGCGGGCGCGTGAGCCTGCCGACGCTTTCGGCACCGGCAACATCACTACCGATCGGCCGGCGGCTGACACGCGCGGCAGCCGAGTTCCTACCGCCGTTCGGCACCGCCTTGTTGATCTTGCCCTTCATCATCCAGTACGGAAAGCTCCTTCCTTGGCAGCCGTCGACGATCGACCTGCAGGTCTATGTCTACGCCGTCAGGGACATGCTGGCTGGGAAGGACATCTTCGCCACCACGACACCAGGCTGGAATCTCTACTTCATCTATCCGCCGATCGCGGCGATATTGATGACGCCACTGGCATTCGGTCCGTACCTGTTCTGGCAGGTTGTCTGGACCGGCGGCCTGGTGTGGGCCCAGCAGTCGGTGCTGAAGCGCTGCGGCGCCCCGCGCGGCTGGAAGCTGGGACTCATCGGCATCGCGGTGCTGGTGGCCATGGAGCCGATCCGTACCACACTCGGCTACGGCCAGGTGAATACCATTTTGATGGCGTTGGTGATTGCCGATCTACTCCCCGATGCGCCGGGCGAGCGAAGACGTATCCCGCAAGGCACCTTGATCGGCTTTGCAGCGGCGATCAAGCTCACGCCAGCACTCTTTGTGATCTTTGCCTTCTTGATCGGCAAGACTCGCGTCGCGGTCACCGCAATGATCAGCTTTGCGATCTTTACCGGGATCGGCGCGATCTTGCTCTTCCGCGAAACACTGGTCTTTTTCGGCGGCCTGTCCGGCGGCCAAACTCGTACGGCGTCACCGCTGTACGCGGGGAATCAGTCGCTACTCGGTGTCTTCTTCCGGCTCTGGGATTCCTCGCGGACCACCACACTGATCGGGCTGGCGATCTCCGGCGTAGTGGCTGTACTGGGTTGCCTGGTGGCTGCTTATTGGTGGCGTGAGAACGAAAAGGTCTTTGCCGTCGCGCTTGTGGGGCTCACCACCTGCCTGGCATCGCCGCTGTCGTGGACCCATCACTATGTCTGGATCCTGCCCATGGCGATGGCCGTGCTATCACCCGGCGTCCCTCGGTGGGCCCGCTACGTCGGCGGTTTCTGGGTGATATGGGTATGTGTCTGCCTGCCGCTGGCTGTCCTCCCGTACGGCGACGGCCGAGAGCGGCAATACGACTTCCTCCAGCAGCTGGTCGCCAATCTCGGCCCGATCCTCGGGCTGATCTTGCTTGTCGGCCTGGCCGGCCAGATGGTCGTCGCCGCCCGTACCAGGCTGGCTCTCGCCGCCGCCCCCTGACCTCCGGGCCCGCTAGCCGTACGCCTTACAGCGAGCGGCTAGATTGACCGCCATGACTCAGGAGAGCATCAGCACCGAGGAATCTGATTCCTCATCTGTGAACGGCATCGACATCAAGCCTCGCTCCCGCGTTGTGACCGACGGCCTGGAGGCAACTGGGTCACGAGGCATGCTGCGTGCGGTGGGCATGAGCGATGAGGACTGGCCCAAACCGCAGATCGGCGTGGCCTCAAGCTGGAACGAAATCACTCCCTGCAACCTGTCACTCGACCGGCTCGCCAAAGCGGTCAAGGATGGCGTGCACGCAGCCGGCGGCTACCCGCTGGAGTTTGGCACCATCTCTGTCTCCGACGGCATCTCCATGGGCCACGACGGCATGCATTACTCCCTGGTGAGCCGGGAGATCATCGCGGACTCGGTTGAGACCGTCATGCTGGCAGAACGCATGGACGGCTCAGTACTGCTTGCCGGCTGCGACAAGTCGCTGCCGGGCATGCTGATGGCGGCTGCTCGTCTTGATCTTGCTTCGGTGTTCCTGTACGCCGGCTCGATCATGCCTGGGTACGTCGGCGGCAAGGAGGTCACGATCATTGATGCCTTCGAGGCGGTCGGTGCCTGCGTCCGGGGCTTGATCAGTCGCGATGAAGTCACCAAGATCGAGAAGGCTATCTGTCCCGGCGAGGGTGCCTGCGGTGGCATGTATACCGCCAACACCATGGCCAGTGCAGCTGAGGCGCTGGGCATGTCACTGCCAGGCTCGGCTGCGCCACCTGCGGTCGATCGTCGCCGCGACGGCTTCGCGCGGAAGAGCGGAATGGCCGTTGTCGAGATGCTACGGCGGGGCATCACTGCTCGCCAGATCCTGACCAAATCAGCATTCGAGAACGCGATCGCGGTCACTATGGCCTTCGGCGGCTCGACGAACGCGGTGCTGCATCTGCTCGCGATCGCCAATGAGGCTGATGTCGATCTGACCCTTGACGACTTCGTGCGCGTTGGCAGCAGCGTGCCGCATCTGGGTGACCTCAAGCCGTTCGGTCGGTACGTGATGAATGATGTCGACCGCGTCGGAGGTGTGCCGGTAGTGATGAAGGCCTTGCTGGACGCGGGATTGCTCAACGGTGACTGCCTGACGGTGACCGGCAAGACGATGGCAGAGAATCTGGCCGACATTTCCCCGCCCGACGTGGACGGGACGATTGTCCGGGCGCTGGACAACCCCATCCATCCGACTGGCGGCATCACGATCTTGCGTGGCTCCCTTGCGCCTGAAGGTGCGGTCGTGAAGAGCGCCGGCTTCGACACCGAGGTATGGAAGGGTACGGCCCGGGTTTTCGACGGCGAACGGGCAGCGATGGATGCCCTGGAGGGCGGGACCATTACAGCCGGCGATGTTGTCGTCATCCGGTACGAAGGGCCGAAGGGTGGCCCCGGTATGCGGGAGATGCTGGCGATCACCGCTGCAATCAAGGGCGCCGGCCTCGGCAAGGACGTCATGTTGATCACCGATGGCCGCTTCTCCGGCGGTACCACCGGGCTATGCGTCGGTCACATTGCGCCCGAGGCGACTGACGGCGGACCCATCGCCTATCTCCAGGACGGCGACGAAATCGTCTTGGACGTTGCCAACCGCCGACTTGATGTCACTCTGGATGCCGGCGAGTTGCAGCGGCGGCGCGAGACCTGGACGCCAACCCCCAGACCTGCGCCTCGCGGAGTGCTGGCCAAGTACGTCAAGCTCGTCCGCTCCGCCAATGTCGGTGCCATCTGTGGTTGACCACATTGTGTGGCAATCCTTTCGGTGCAGGCACTCCGCATCACTTGCTCGGACTTCGCACCATCTGCTGCTGACGCGAAGACCAAGGAATCGATGCGGAGTGTGCCATTGGAGGCGTGAGCGTGCGAATTGAGGCCGAAGAGCGACGGGCAAGGCTGGCCGAGCGACATCTGCTCTTGCCGCGTAACAGAACCGACGACCTTCCGCAGATTGCCGACGGCTTGGTGGCCTTGCACTCTTCCGACCCGGTCACCGTCTTCTTATCGGCCATGACACGCATGGTTCATCCCTCCCTCGATGCGGTCGAGAAGGCGCTCTACGTCGATCGCAGCCTGATTCGGCACCATGGCATGCGTCGAACCCTCTGGGTGGCTACGCCGCCAGTCGTCCGACTGATGCATGCTGCAGCGACTCGTGACCTGCTTGCCACTGAGCGTCGGCGTACCTGCCAACTGCTTGCCAGCAGCGGGGTCGAGGAGCCCGAGCGGTGGCTGGCGGAGGCGGAAAAGCAGGTGTTGGCGGATCTGCGAGAGCATGGCCCGAGCACGGCACGCGAGATTGGGCAGCGTTCGGAGGCGCTCCGCCAACGGCTGCACCTGGCGCCTGGCAAGGCGTACGCTGCCGTCCAGTCGGCTCATAGCAGGGTGCTCTACATCCTCGGTTTCGACGGCAAGATGCTGCGAGGGCAGCCGAGCAACTGGATCAACGGCGCCTACCGCTATGTCGACGCGGAATCCTGGTTGCCCGGCGGGCTTGGTGATCTTGACACACGACAGGCAGCAGCCGAGTTGGCCGATCGCTGGCTGCAACGGTTCGGGCCCGCGACAGCGGCTGACCTGCAGTGGTGGATGGGCTGGACGATGAAGCGGACGAAGCAGGCGCTGGCCGACTGCGGAGCGGTGGAAGTCGATCTTGACGGTGCGGCTGGCTGGCTCGCTGCCGATGACCCAACCGTCGGGCCGATCGAACCCTGGGTCGCCGTACTGCCTGGCCTAGATCCGACGATCATGGGCTGGAAGCAGCGAGACTGGTACCTGCCGAGTGCCTCCATGGAGGTGTTCGACAGAGCCGGAAACGGTGGCCCGAGCCTGTGGGTGGATGGCCGAGTCGTCGGCGCTTGGGCTCAGGCGAAGGACGGCATGATCCACACGCACTACTTCGAGCGCGTGGCGGCGGCTCGGCGCCGCGAGATCGACCGGCGGATTGATCAACTCAAATCCTGGATCGGTGACACCCGATTCACAGTGCGATTCCCAGGTGACATCCATGCCCGTCTGCTCGGCACCAGGACGGTGTCGGGACCAGCATTCACGCGGAGCAGCTAGCACCTACTCTGGCCGGATGAAGGCGCGCGCAGGTTCGGCCGCCGCCCTCGTGCTGACTCTGCTTGCGGGCTGCCAGGCGTCGGGGGAGGAGGCGCAGCGCCCGTCAACCCCTGTGTCCTCGTCGACGGCACACGAGAGCAGCGCCTCCAACGCCGGCCAAACACCCGCTGCACCGATGCCGCAGTACCTCGTGCCGCTAGCCCTGGTCGTTCACGCGACGCGACCCAGATCCGACGTAGCACTAGCCGATGCCCGCAGAGTCGTCGCATCAGGAGCGACTCGCTGGTCGGCCATTGGGCAGTCGGGGGGCCGGATGCGGGTCCTCAGCAGTGAGGAGCGGGCTGCGCGCGACGTCCTGCGCGCCGTCCGGAGCAGCGGCAATGTGCTTGGCATCGTGCCGGCCTATGCCGTGGACGCCCGGGTAGGGGTGCTCACGGTCGGCGGTCGTGACCCTCTCCGGGATCCTGAGCGATACCCGTTGCGCATTCGTTCCGAACGGCCCGTACCGGAGGTCACCACACTCACCGCCGTCGGCGACATCATGCTGGGCCGCCGGGTCGGCAGCCGTCATCAGGCTGATCCGGGCGCGCCGCTCAAGCCGCTCGGCAAGAGACTGGCCGCCGCCGAGATCACCGTTGGTAACTTCGAATCAACACTGTCAGCTGCAGGATCACCGACTCAGGGCGGCGACTCATTCGCAGCAAGTCCGCGGGTCACCTCGGGGCTGCGAGCCGCGGGGTTCGATCTTGTGTCCCTAGCCAACAACCATGTCGGAGACTACGGTGATCGGGCGCTGCGGCAGACTCTTGCCCGCTTCGACTCCTCAGGAATCGAGACAGTCGGTGCTGGCCGAAACCTGGCCGCAGCCCGTCGCGCGGTGATAATCAAGCGAAACGGCGTACAGATTGGCTTCCTGGCTGTCGACTCCATTGGCGAGACACCGGCGGCTACCGGCAGCCGCCCCGGCACCAATCGCCTGAACATGCCACCGCGTACTGGACCGCTGGATCGCTCGCAGCTGCGACGCATCACCTCCGACATCGGAGCACTCGACAGCCGGGTTGATGTCGTCGTGGTGCTCACCCACTGGGGTACTCAGTACACGCATCGTCCCGAGTCCAGTCAGCGCATCGCCGCACGAGCCTTCGCTGATGCTGGCGCCGATCTGGTGATCGGCGGGCATCCGCATTGGGTGCAGGGCCTGGAGATGGCTGGCTCTGCAGTCGTGGTGCACTCGCTCGGCAACTTCGTCTTCGACATGGATTTCCAGACCAAGACTCGGGAAGGCATCTTCCTGGAGATCGTGCTGTGGGATGACAGGGTGAAGGCCGTCGAGCCAGTGCCTTATGTGATCGACAACAGCTTTACACCACGGCTTGTCGGCGGCGCCCGGTCGAAGCGCATCCTCGCCGACCTGTGGCGCAGTAGTCGCGGCCCATTCGCGCCATGATGTTTGGGCTAGCTCAGTGTCTGCAACCAGACCCACACCGTACGGCCTACCCGATCGAGCTGACGCCGGTCGACGACACTGAGTACGTCGCCCCCCGAGTGATAGCCGGCATAGGGGATACCGCCGAGTCTGACGGCGGGTATGCCGGCCTTGGCGTAGGACCAGTGATCGCTAGTGAAATTTGCGCAGGTTCGCGTTGGGATGTCGGCTCGGCGAGCCGCGGCGCGTAGCTCATTGCGGACCCGATTGCCTTCGCTGTTCGCCCTGCAGACCGGCACATAGCCGGCGCGTACGCCGACCCGGTCCAGTGCCACCATCGCTTGAATCGAGCGCCGCTCGGAACGATCGAGGGTGGCCACGTGTTGCCGGGAGCCGAAGTGGTGGAGCGCATCACCGCTGCCCCGCGGCTCCTCCGCGCCGAACGCTATGAACTGAACCGGAATCGCTGGTGGCTGCCGGCTCACCATCGCAGCGAGCTGAAGCATGACGGCGATTCCGGACGCGTTGTCCTCAGCCCCTGGCGCCACCGGCACGGTGTCCAAGTGAGCGCCGACAACAACATGCGGCTCCCTGTCGTCGAAGTCCTGAGGTTCGGCGATCACATTGACCGAGGTTCCACGGCGTACCGGTGTGCCCCAGGAAGTTCCGGCGGGCACTCTTACTGTGGTTCGCCGTACGTCGTAGCCCAACCGCTCGAGCCGCCTTTCGACAAACGTCGCCGCCTCCGCGAAGTTGCGGGAGGTTGCCTCCCGAGGGCCGATCTCGGAGGCCAGATGGCGGATGTCACGGAGCGCCGCGCGCGCGTCCATAGTTGGCCGGGGGGTCGAGGACGGTGTGGGACTTTGAGCAGAGGTTGGCTTTGGCGATGGGGACGCGAGGGTCGCTGTATCCGCCGGTGCGGTCGGCGCGGGTCTGGATGATGAGTCACTGGCCGACGGGCCGGACGGCGTGTCGGAACAGCCAAGCGTCAAAAGGACAACGGAGAGCGCGGTTACGACACGGCGCATCCACTGACACTACGTCGCTCGGAACAATCAATTATTGGTTTACTAGGGCGCCCGACCGTCCTTCCGGATCGCAAGACGTAGTGCGACGCTGAATTGACTCAGCTCTCCAGGCGGCTATTGTGGCGGCGTGCGAATTGCAGGAACGTTTCTCCTCGTACGTCAGCGTGTCGGCTGAGCATTAGCTCATCCCGACGCGCTCCCTCGCCTGCCAGCTGGCAGCGGGGGTTTTTTGTTGGTACGAGGACCTGCGCGCGCAGGCGTAACATCCACAACGGAATCCCGCCAAAAAACGGAAACAAACGGGCGGGATCCTCAGGGCGAGGAGACCCGAAAATGTCGGACAACGACAGAGCAGATGAGCTAACCGGAGCACAGTCTCTCGTCAGATCGCTCGAGCGCGTGGGCGCAGACGTCGTATTCGGGATCCCCGGCGGCGCGATTCTTCCCGCGTACGATCCGCTGTTCGACTCCGAGAAGGTCCGCCACATCCTGGTCCGCCACGAGCAAGGCGCCGGCCATGCGGCGGAAGGCTACGCCATGGCCACTGGAAAGGTCGGCGTCTGCATGGCGACATCCGGTCCCGGCGCGACCAATCTTGTGACGCCGATCGCCGACGCGCACATGGATTCGGTGCCGATTGTGGCGATCACCGGACAGGTCGGCAGTGCGGCTATCGGCACCGATGCCTTCCAGGAGGCCGACATCCGCGGCATCACCATGCCGATCACCAAGCACAGCTACTTGGTCACCAAACCGGCAGACATCGCCGCGGCCATCGCCTCGGCATTCCACATCGCCGGAACGGGCCGCCCTGGACCAGTGCTCGTCGACATCACCAAGGACGCATTGCAGGCCAAGACCCGCTACGAATGGCCGCGCCAGCTCGATCTTCCGGGCTACCATCCGGTGACACGGCCGCATGGCAAGCAGGTGCGGGAAGCCGGCCGAATGATCGCCGAGTCCCGTCGGCCGGTGCTCTACGTCGGCGGCGGAGTTGTGAAAGCTCGTGCCTGGGCCGAACTGAAAGAGCTCGCCGAGCTCACTGGTATTCCGGTGGTTACCACGTTGATGGCCCGTGGCGTTTTCCCAGACAGCCACCCGCAGAACCTGGGCATGCCCGGCATGCACGGCACAGTTGCCGCGGTCGGCGCACTGCAGCGCAGTGATCTCTTGATCGCTCTCGGCACCCGCTTCGATGACCGGGTGACCGGCCAGCTGTCCACTTTCGCCCCGCTGGCCAAGATCATCCACGCTGACATCGACCCAGCCGAGATCTCCAAGAACCGCGTTGCAGATGTGCCCATCGTGGGTGACTGCAAGGAGGTGATCTCCCAGCTGATCAGCCTGCTGAAGCGTGATCATCGGCCGGTGATCGACGAATGGGTCAGGTACTTGCAAGATCTCAAGCGCCGCTATCCCACGGGCTACGACGAGCCGGAAGACGGCAGCTTGTCACCGCAGTACGTGATCAAGCGGATCGGTGAGATCACGGGTGCAGATGCCTACTATGCGGCCGGCGTCGGACAACACCAGATGTGGGCCTCGCACTATCTCCCTTGGGAGCTGCCAGGTCGTTGGCTGAACTCAGGTGGCTTGGGAACGATGGGGTACTGCGTGCCCGCGGCTATGGGCGCCAAGGTCGGCCAGCCAGACAAGATCGTCTGGGGAATCGATGGCGACGGTTGTTTCCAGATGACCAACCAGGAGCTCGCCACCTGCGCCTTGGAAGGGATTCCGATCAAGATCGCAGTGATCAACAATCAGAGTCTCGGGATGGTCCGGCAGTGGCAAACGCTGTTCTACCAAGGCCGTTACTCCAATACGGATCTGAACACCCACCGGATTCCTGATTTCTGCAAGCTCGCAGAGGCGATGGGAGGCATCGGCCTGCGCGCCGAGGCGCCTGCCGAGGTGGACGCGGTGATCGAAAAGGCGAACTCGATCAACGATGTGCCCGTCGTGGTTGACTTCGTCGTCCACAAGGACGCCATGGTGTGGCCGATGGTGGCCGCCGGCACCAGCAACGACGACATCAAGGTCGCCCGCGACATGGCGCCGGCCTGGGATCAGGAGGAATTGTGATGGCCGGAGCTGCCAACACCCACATCCTGAGCGTGCTCGTGCAGAACAAGCCGGGCGTCTTGGCGCGCATCGCCGGCCTGATCTCCCGGCGCGGCTACAACATCGAGTCGCTGGCGGTTGGGCCAACTGAGTCACCTGAGATGTCACGCATCACTCTCCAGGTCAACGTCGAAGACGTTGTCCTCGAGCAGATCACCAAGCAGCTCAATAAGTTGATCGAGGTGCTCAAGATCGTCGAGCTCGAAGACAGCGCGGTGCGCCGGGAGCTTGTGCTGGTCAAAGTCAGAGCAACGGCGGAGACCCGCAGTCAGCTGATCGAGATCATCGGGCTCTTCGGCGGCAAGGCGGTGGACCTCACTTCGGAGATCATCACCGTCGAGGCCACCGGCAGTCCGGCCAAGCTGCAAGCGCTGCTTGACCTGCTCGAGCCGTACGGGATCCGTGAGCTCGTACAGTCCGGCCTGGTCGCGCTGGGGCGCGGCAATCGATCACTGACCGATCGCAATCAGCGCAGCGAGCGCCTGAAGGCCGTTCCGGCCAGCTAGCGAAGCTGCCGCGGGGGCCTGTCGGAGGGCGCCTTCCAGACCACAACTCACGTGCGCTAACTTTCACCCGCACGACTCACCAAGGGAGAACAACGAAGTGCCTGCAGAGATGTTTTACGACGGAGAGGCCGACCTGTCATTGATCCAGGGACGCAATGTCGCTGTGCTGGGATTCGGCAGCCAGGGCCATGCTCACGCCCTGTCGCTGCGCGACTCCGGTGTCGACGTACGCGTTGGCCTGCCCGAGGGCAGCAAGAGCCGGGCGAAGGCCGAAGCCCAGGGTCTCCGCGTACTGGCGCCGTACGAGGCCTGCGAAGAGGCCGATCTGATCATGGTGCTGACGCCCGACCCCGCCCAGCGCAAGGTGTACGCAGCAGCGATCGAGCCGAACCTGGTGCAAGGTGATGCCTTGTTCTTCAGTCACGGCTTCAACATTCGCTATGGCTACATCAAGCCGCCGGAGGGCGTTGATGTAGCGCTGGTGGCGCCGAAGGGTCCAGGTCACCTGGTCCGCCGGGAGTACTCCGAAGGCCGTGGTGTGCCGGTCTTGGTAGGAGTCGAGCAGGATGCATCGGGCAAGGCCTGGGATCTGGCGCTCTCGTACGCGAAGGCGATTGGCGGGCTACGCGCCGGTGGCATCAGAACTACGTTCACCGAGGAGACCGAGACCGATCTCTTCGGCGAACAGACCGTCCTGTGCGGCGGTATTACCTCACTCGTGACGGCGGGTTTCGAGACGCTTACCGACGCTGGTTATCAGCCCGAGGTGGCGTATTTCGAGTGCCTCCACGAACTCAAATTGATCGTTGACCTGATGTATGAAGGTGGCATTGCCAAGATGCGTTGGAGTGTCTCCGACACCGCCGAGTATGGCGATTACGTCTCGGGGCCGCGGATCATCGACGCCCGTGTCAAGGAGAACATGAAAGGCGTGCTCGCCGACATCCAAGACGGCTCGTTCGCGGAGCGCTTCATCAAAGATCAAGACGCCGGTGCGCCGGAGTTCAAGGCGTTGCGTGAGGCGGCGGAGAAGCATCCGATCGAGGCGGTCGGCCAGCAGCTGAGAGAGCTGATGTCATGGGTGAAGAGTCACGACGACGACTACGTCGAGGGCACTGCAGCCCGCTGATCTTCCTCAACCGGGAAGCGAGTTCGGCGACTAACGCGACTTGATCACCATTCCGATGACGCGCGTACCGTCATCGCGCACGCCGGTACCGATCATGTAGAGGCGGCTACTCGGCTCGTCTGACTCCTCAACGGCGTCTGCATTTGCCAAAACGCACTTCTGATGCATGCCTTTGGTGCTCACTGGTGAGGGGAGATCTGTGATGCATTCGCCGAATGCCTGGTTCAGGCTGTCAAGTGCTTGCTGGGCCGACGTCGACGGCACCTCGATCACCGCTTCCAGCTGGTAATCGTGCGTCGAGTGGTAGGTACCTGCGACGACCGAACTGTCGTCCGGAAGATCAACATTGCTGACGTATTCGACCTCAGCGAGTGTCATGTGCGAACAGGTGTAGCCGGTCAGGCCGTTCTTACAGGTCGAGCCTCGATCCGTGGTGAAGCTGAAGTAGGGCACGCCCCAGGCTCCGGCGTACTGGGTAAGAATGCCCAGTGCGACAAGCACCGAACCCAGCATCAGGAGTGTGCCCCCGATAACTCGAAGGGCTTGCGGTGGGCGGCCCGTTCCAGGCCGAGAACGTCTCCAGGCCATAGGCCATGGTTGCCTGAACCGGTAGCCGACGTATATAACCCGGCGGCATCAATTTGATCACAAATGTGACGCCGCTTGGTGCTGGCTACTTTTTGACAGCGATCACTACAGAGGTGTCCTCGGCAACCATCACGTCGACGCTGCTGAACCGCTCGTCGGAAAGCCAATCGAGGCGCAGTGTGTCCACCCGACCGCCATCGAGTGGCGGCCACGTTGGCCAAGGGGTGAAATCGTCGAGGACGATCATGCCTCCTTCCTGAAGCAGCTCGACGATCTTCTCGCGCGGCCATTCTTTTGCGCTGGTGGCATCCATGAAGATCAATGAGAAGGGCGCGTGTTCGCCCAGGCTGCTCCAGTCCGCATGCATCACGTCGATGTCATCACCGGCAAACATGTCCATAACGCCATGTGCCAGCTCCGGGTCTAGTTCAGCAGTGATCACCCGCGTCGTTTTCGGTGCTCCGCTTCGCAGCCAGGCGGCCCCCACACCGCATCCGGTTCCGCACTCAGCAATTGTTCCAGTCCGAGTAGCCGCCAAGACTGCAAGCAATCTGCCGGTCTCGGTGCGTGACGCCTGCATGTAGCCGCGCTCCAGCGACAGTCGCAGTGCCCTGATCACCAGCTCGGGCAGTTCGGGAGGAGCGCTCACTTCAATAGTGTGGCAGGAAGGTGATCACCGTTCCACGATGTGGAATAGATCAGATAAACAGCTGAGCAGAGATAGTTGGACGTCCTACTATCTTTTCGGTTGGTTCCAGCTACTCACGGGAAAAGCTCATGTACGACATGTATCCGGACGCCTGGACGGTCGCCGCCGACGACCGTCAGAATCAGGTACTTGCCGACCACCCGCGTCGGCGGGCCCGGAAGCAACATTCCGTCGTACCTGCGATTCTCCAGGCTCGGGAGCACAAGCCGAGCGCAGCCGCCGCCTGAGCTTGGCGAGCGAGGCAGTCAAAGCGCCGCAATCAAAGCGCCGCAATCAAAGCGCCGCAGCGATCGCGTCAGCGATTTCACTTGTCATACGAGGCCGATCAGGCCTACGCCCAGCGATGTCTGCGATGACTGCTCTTTCGATCCGTTCCGCTTCTTCGGAGAGTCCGCAATGATCAAGCAACAAAGCGACGGAGAGGATCGTCGCCGTCGGGTCGGCGATGCCCTGGCCGGCAATATCAGGAGCCGAGCCGTGCACGGGCTCGAACATCGACGGAAAGCGACGATCCGGGTTGATGTTGCCGCTTGCCGCCAGCCCAATACCGCCGGTGACCGCCGCAGCAAGATCAGTAAGGATGTCACCGAACAGATTGTCGGTAACGATGACGTCGAACCGTGCCGGATCTGTGACAAGGAAGATCGTTGCGGCGTCGACGTGCAGGTAGTCGGTGGCAATGCCGGGGTAGTCAGCGGCTACCGCCTTGAAAAGCCGGTTCCACAGCCCGCCGGCATTGACCAGAACGTTGTGCTTGTGTACCAGCGTGATCTTGTTACGACGCCTGGTAGCCCGTTCGAATGCGTCGCGGATGACACGCTCCACTCCGTACGCGGTGTTGACGCTTACCTCGGTGGCGATCTCTTGTGGAGTGCCGCCGCGTACCAGGCCGCCATTGCCGCAGTACAAGCCCTCCGTCCCTTCGCGGACCACCACGAAGTCGATGTCCTTGCCGGTGATCACTTCCTCCGCGAGCGGTGTCGGAACGCCGGGGTAGAGCCGACTCGGCCGCAGATTCACGTAGTGGTCGAACGCAAAGCGCAGTTTCAGCAACAAGCCGCGTTCCAGCAGCCCGCTCGGTACGTCCGTGGCGCCAGGCGCGGCGCCCACCGCTCCGAACAAGATCACGTCGGTGGCAGCCAGCTCGTCGAGCACGGAATCCGGCAGCACCTCGCCGGTACGCTGCCAGCGGCTAGCTCCCAGGTCATAACTCATCGGTGTGAACACGCCGGGCCCGGCCACGGCCTCCAAGACCTTCAGTCCCTCAGCCACTACCTCGGGGCCAATGCCATCCCCGCCGATCACAGCCAAGTTCAACGTACGGGTGCTGGACGCCCGAACATCGTTGCCGGGGGTGATACGCGTGTCGGTCACCGGCGCATCGTAGCCCTCGCGGATTTGCTGCAGTGATCCGATCTCAGACATGGTCGCGGTAGCGTGACCGCCAGCAGCACAGGTGCCGACGGCTACGCCGGACACCCCTACCGAAAGCGACAAATGTGAGCCTTCAGTTCGAACTCCGTGCCAACCCGAAGCCGCGCAGCGAGAACGAACGCGCCGCCATTTTGGCCAATCCGGGATTTGGGATGTACTTCACCGACCACATGGCGGTAGCGACGTGGACGGCCACCGACGGCTGGCACGACTCGGCGATCGTTCCTTATGGACCGTTTTCGTTGGATCCTGCGACGGCTGTGCTGCACTATGCCCAGCAGATCTTCGAGGGCCTCAAAGCGTATCGGCACGCCGACGGCACGATCTGGACCTTCCGCCCGGACAAGAACGCCGAGCGGATGTCACGCTCAGCGCAGCGGCTGGCGCTCCCCACTCTGCCTGCTGCAGACTTTCTGTCCAGCATCGATGAGCTCGTCGCTGCGGACGTCGCTTGGGTGCCGACGGCTCCGGAGCAGAGTCTTTATCTGCGACCGTTCATGTTCGCTACAGAGGCATTCCTCGGGGTTCGCCCCGCCAAGCGCGTCACCTACTGCTGCTTCGCCAGCCCCGCCGGCTCCTATTTCGCTTCTGGGGTAAGGCCGGTAAGCATTTGGATCTCGACGCTCTACTCGCGTGCGGCGCCTGGCGGCACAGGCGCGGCTAAATGCGGCGGCAACTATGCGGCCAGCTTGCTTCCCCAGCAGGAGGCCGCTGAGCACGGGTGCGATCAAGTGATGTTTGCCGATGCCACCGAGCACTGTTACCTGGAGGAGCTGGGTGGCATGAACATTTACATGATCACGACTGACAATGAGTTGATCACACCCGAACTCACCGGAACCATCCTCGAGGGAGTGACCCGGGACTCGATCTTGACCCTGGCGCCCGAATTCGGGCTGACTCCGGTTGAACGCCGGATTTCCATCTCTGAGCTGTTGGAGGGCATTAGCTCGGGAAAGGTGACCGAACTCTTCGCCTGTGGCACAGCAGCGGTTGCCACCCCCATCGGTACGTTGCACGACCAGCAGGGAAGCCATCAGGTCGGCTCGGGGGAGAGCGGGGAGACGACCTTGGCCCTGCGGAAGAGACTGCTGGACATCCAATACGGTCGCGTCGAAGATACCTACGGCTGGCTTCGCCGCGTTCTCTAAGGAGCCGGCGTTTCGGCGAATTGTCAGCGTCTGTGGCTGCTTTGGCCACTATAGATGCTGACGACTCGGCGTACCGGCTGGCAATTTTGCGAGATCTAGGGAACACTGTGGGACATGCAGTTCTTGGTGGTGATTATTTGTTAGCGCGCTGAGCACCGTTCAGCGCGCGCAGCCTCCTGTCGAAACACGGGAGGTTTTTTCATGCCAGGACATAGCAGGACGTCCAACAAATCGACCTGAGGATCCCGATGCTCTCCCAGTCAAGGCCAAAGCCGGCCGAGTTCCATGTCTTCGACACGACCCTGCGCGACGGCTCCCAGCAGGAGGGTCTCAACCTGTCGGTGCCGGACAAGCTAGCCATTGCGGCCTTGCTCGATGAACTTGGCGTCCATTTCATCGAAGGTGGTTGGCCCGGTGCCAATCCCAACGACACCTCGTTTTTCGCCGCAATGGCCGACGGCGCACTGAAACTCAGGAACGCCGAGCTGGTGGCCTTCGGCTTCACCCGACGGGTCGGGATGAAGGCAGCCGACGACCCGATGACGGCGGCAGTTCGGGATTCCCGAGCGCCTGTTGCCTGCATCGTGGCCAAGACTCATGATCGGCACGTCGACCAGGCCCTTCGCACCACGCTGCAGGAGAACCTGGCGATGATCAGCGACACGGTCAAGCACTTGCACGCGGAGGGTCAGCGGGTATTCGTCGACTGCGAGCACTTCTTCGACGGCTACCGGGAGAACCCCTCGTACGCGCTCGAGGCAGTGCGGACGGCTGCCGAGGCTGGCGCCGAAGTCGCCGTGCTCTGTGACACCAACGGCGGCATGCTGCCGCCCTGGATCGGGGAAATCGTCTCGGCTACCGCCGAGATCGGTGTCCCTCTCGGCATCCACACCCATAACGACTCCGGTTGTGCCGTTGCCAATGCACTGGCAGCAGTGGATGCCGGTGTGATGCACGTCCAGGGCACCGTGAACGGTTACGGGGAGCGCACCGGCAATGCCGAGTTGCTCTCCGTGATCGCGAATCTCGAACTGAAGTACGGCTGGCCGCTGCTTCCGGCCGGCTCGCTGCGTGAGGCAACCCGTCTTGCGCATGCCATCGCAGAGGTGACGAACGTCCCACCGAGCGCTCGTCAGCCTTATGTTGGTCTGTCATCCTTCGCCCACAAGGCCGGGCTGCATGCCAGCGCGATCAAAGTGGATCCCAACCTCTACCAGCACATCGACCCTGCCCTGGTCGGAAACGACATGCGTATGCTCGTCTCCGAGATGGCGGGTCGGGCGAACATCCAGATCAAGGGGGAGGAACTGGGATTCGACCTATCCGACCGTGAGCTTGCGGCTCGGATCACCGACCGGGTGAAGGACGCTGAAGCAGCCGGGTATACCTACGAGGCGGCGGATGCCAGCTTCGAGTTGCTTTTGCGGCGGGAGCTTGGGCAGCTGCCTGAGTACTTCCAGGTGCACTCCTGGCGCGTCTTCACCCAGTCGACACATGGCCAAGAAACCGATACCGAATGCACCGTGCGGCTAACCGCCAAGGGCCAGAGCCAGCGGGTCGTCGGCGAGGGCAACGGTCCGGTGAACGCGCTTGACCAGGCCCTACGCAATGCGCTGCTTCCGGCCTATCCCGGCGTGGAGAAGTTCGAGCTAATCGACTACAAGGTGCGAATTCTGGATCAGGGCCACGGCACCGATGCGACCGTACGCGTACTGATCGAGACCACGGATGCACTCAGTGCCTGGACGTCTGTTGGAGTCGGCCAGAACATCATCGAGGCCTCCTGGGAAGCGCTGTGCGATGCGTACCTTTACGGCCTCATTCATGCCGCAGACGAACCTGAATTATCAGCCTCCGAGCTTGCTATAGCGCGCTGAGACGCTGACAGGTCGCGTCAGGCTATGCGATCAATGATGAGCGGCCGAAGCTCTGGCGGCTCATCGCCAATCGCGTAGGCACCCATGAGTGCCTCGCGAGCCTGACTGAATCGCTCGGGTGTGTCGGTGTGCAACGTGATCAACGGCTGACCCGCCCGTACCCGATCTCCCGGCTTGGCGTGCAGCTGTACACCGGCTCCGGCCTGTACGGCGTGCTCCTTGCGGGCACGGCCGGCTCCCAGCCGCCAGGCGGCTTCGCCGACTGCCAGGGCGTCCAGCGACTGCAACACACCGTCGTGATGAGCAGTGATCACCTCGGTCTCGAGGGCGTCCGGGAGCTTGGCATCCGGATCGCCGCCCTGCGCCTTGATCATGGCATGCCAGATATCCATGGCAGCACCAGAAGCCAGCAGGTCGGCCGGATCATGATCATCTCGTTCGACCGCCGTGAGCATCTCACGAGCCAGTGCGACGGTGAGTTCAACCACATCCGGCGGACCACCGCCGGCCAGCACCTCGATGGATTCCTTGACTTCCAAGGCGTTTCCGGCACTGAGGCCCAAGGGAATCGACATATCGGTCAGCACTGCGACGGTGGTCACGCCCTCAGCCTGACCGAGCTCGACCATGATCTGCGCCAGCTCACGTGCCGAATCGGAGGTCTTCATGAACGCACCCGAGCCAACCTTGACATCCAACACCAGGGCGCCCGCGCCTTCGGCGATCTTCTTGCTCATGATCGAGGACGCGATCAGCGGCATCGACTCGACGGTCCCAGTGACATCGCGAAGCGCGTAAAGCTTCTTGTCGGCGGGCACCAGCCCGGCACCCGGTGCGCAGATCACTGCGCCAATTTCCTCCAGCTGGCGCAGCATCTCCTCGTTTGTCAATGAAGCCCGCCAGCCAGGTATCGACTCAAGCTTGTCCAGCGTGCCGCCGGTATGCCCGAGCCCGCGACCGGAGAGCTGAGGTACCGCAGCTCCGCAGGCAGCGACAAGGGGAACCAGAGGCAGTGTGATCTTGTCGCCAACACCGCCGGTGGAGTGCTTGTCGACCGTCGGCTTCGACAGTCCGGAGAAGTCCAGTCGCTCACCTGAATTGATCATGGCCCGCGTCCAGCGATCCAGCTCCCGCCGGCTCAGTCCACAAAACCGCACGGCCATGGCGAATGCCGCCATCTGCTCGTCAGCGATCTCATCGGCCATATAGGCAGCGAACAACCAGTCGATTTGAGCATCGCTCAGCTCAACCCGGTCGCACTTCTTGCGAATGAGATCAACGACGTTGAACGGAGCATGCGATGGGCTCGGGCCCGTGACCATGCCGGATAGGCTACTTCGGTGCGCATTGCCCGATTAGCTGCCGGCGGAGACCCGCAGTACGGCGTTGTCGAACTCGCCGAAGATGGTGGGCCGAACGCTGACACCGTCTCGGTCTTGACCGGAGACCCGATGGCTATGTCGGTGAAGCTGACAGGGGAGCGCAAGGAGCTGGACGGTGTTCGCCTGCTGGCGCCGGTGATCCCCCGTAGCAAGATCGTCGCCGTCGGTCGCAATTACGCTGCCCATGCCGCCGAGATGTCCGAAGAGCTGCCGAAGACACCGCTTACCTT
Source organism: Propionibacteriaceae bacterium (assembly GCA_045806785.1). Classification (GTDB taxonomy): domain Bacteria; phylum Actinomycetota; class Actinomycetes; order Propionibacteriales; family Propionibacteriaceae; genus Microlunatus. The sequence goes on from JBJMIR010000011.1 coordinate 66,133, forward strand.
CTACAAGCCGAATACTTCAGTGATCGGACCTGGGGAACCGATCATCTACCCGGCGGCGAGTCGAGAAGTCAGCTACGAGGGCGAGCTGGCCGTTGTGATCGGCCGCATTTGCAAGGAAGTGCCCGTTTCCCGTGTGTCGGAGGTGATCTTCGGCTACACCGTGGCCAATGACGTCACCGCACGTGATCTGCAGCGGACCGATGTGCAATGGGCGCGTGCGAAGGGTTATGACACCTTCTGCCCACTCGGGCCTTGGATCACCACCCATCAAGGGCTTGAAGAGGTTGCTTCCCTCGCTATTCGCACCAGTCTGGATGGTGAGCTGCGGCAAGACGGCAATACCAAGGACATGATCTTCACAATCCCCGAGCTGGTGGCCTACATCTCCTCCTATACAACTCTGCTGCCGGGCGATGTGATCTTGACCGGTACGCCGTCCGGAGTCGGGCCGATGCTGCCCGGGCAGGTGGTAAGTATCGAGATCGAGGGAATTGGCACCCTCACCAATCCGGTGGCGGGCAAGCAATCTGAAGAATCACCAAGCGAGGCGGATCAGTGACAGAAAGCGACACCGCCATCCGGGATGACTTTGCCGTGCTCGGGGACCTGGCGCCGGACCAGGTGCGGGTACGGTTCCCTCCGTCGCCGACGGGCAACTTGCACGTCGGAAACGTACGCAGCGCACTGTTCAACTGGGTCTTCGCCAGGCATTACGGCGGAACGTTCGTGCTTCGGGTGGAGGACACCGATGCGGGTCGCAATCTTGACGAGTCGTACCAAGTTCTCTACGACTCACTTACCTGGCTTGGTTTGACCTGGGATGAGGGACCGCTCGTCGGCGGCCCGTACGGCCCCTATATCCAGACCGAACGCGGCGACATCTATCGCGAGGTGGTCAGCAAGCTGCTTGGCGCCAAGTTGGCGTACCGATGCTTCTGTACGCGGGAGGAGATTGAAGCCCGTGAGGCGGCGCGGGCGCCCGGTACACCGTCGGGTTACGACGGCTTCTGCCGCAACCTCAGCGAGGAGCGGGTAGCGGAGCTGGAGGCAATGTCGGTTCCGTCGGTGGTCCGGATGCGAGTGCCCGATGCCGACATCGCCTTTGATGACCTGGTACGCGGCCCGGTACGTTTCGCGGCCGCACATGTGCCTGATTACGTCATCGTGCGGAGCAACGGCGAACCGCTCTACACCCTCGTCAACCCGCTTGACGATTCATTGATGGAGATCACTCACGTGCTCCGCGGTGAGGATCTGTTGCCATCGACTCCCCGCCAGATCGTGCTGTATGACGCGCTCAAGCAGATTGGGGTGGGCAGCGGACTGACGCCCGCTTTCGGTCACTTGCCGACCGTGCTTGGAGAGCGCAATCAGCGGTTATCCAAGCGGGACAAGGGATCCGGGCTGGCCGAGTACCAACAGAAGGGCTATCTTCCGGAAGCGTTGCTGAACTATCTCGCTCTGCTGGGTTGGGCAATTGCCGAGGACCGCGATGTCTTCACCATTGCGGAGATGGTCGAGGTGTTCGACATCCGGCGGGTGAACGCCAACCCGGCCCGCTTCGACGCCAAGAAGTGTGAAGCCATCAATGCAGCACACATCCGCATGCTGCCGCCGGCAGAGTTGACCGAAAGTCTTGTGCCGTTCCTGGCCGGGGCCGGGCTGATCAGTGATCCGCCGAGCTCTGTCGAGCGAGATCGGCTTTCGGCCGCAACGCCCTTGATCCAAGAGCGCATCAATACCCTTTCCGAAGCGGTTGGAATGCTGGCCTTCCTGTTCTTGCCCGACGACAAGATCACCATTGCTCCCGATGCTGGATTGTCCGCCGACTCAGTAGCGACGTTGACGGCGGCCTACGATGCGCTCGCTGCCGTCCGGGACTTCGATCACTCCACTGTCGAAGCAGCCTTGCGCACGGCACTGGTTGACAATCTTGGACTCAAGCCGCGGCTAGCATTCGGGCCGCTGCGGGCTGCGATCACTGGCAGCCGGATCTCGCCGCCCCTCTTCGAATCGATCGAGCTGCTCGGTCGGCAATCAACGCTGGCGCGGATTGCCGCCGCCCTTGCCGAACTAGGGGAGCCGGCCATCGCGGGATCGAACAAGGGTCGGCTCGACGTTGGACGATTGGGATCGTGACGAAGGAAAAGCGATCCGCTGTCCCGGCCCGCACTACATCCAAAGCGCGCAGCCGGTCGGGAAACCCAGCGGTCCGTGCCGGCGAGACTAAGCCGGTTTTACGGCCTACGACGTCGCCGTCGGCCAAACGGCTGCCGTCGCAGCAGCCTGTACGGGTTCCCGAGCAGGGCGCGCTGCCACCGGATGGCGCCAGCTACCCGCAGATCTTGCGTGGCCAGTGGTACGCGTGGTGGCGTTCGGTAGCCGGCGTGATCCTCGGCTTGTCGCTCTTTCTCCTGGTGACCACGGTCGTCAGCCAAGCCTTGATCATGATGTTCTGGGCGACCACGGCCGCCGACCAGCCATATCGGGACTACTTCACGAAGGCCTTCGCCTTCGAGCTGCCGACTGGCATGTTGGCTGTCAATTTAGGCCTGGCCACGCTGATTCCCATTGCCTGGGCGCTCATGGGGATGGTCCATCAGATGCGGCCGAGATGGCTGTCATCTGTGCAACCACGGATCCGCTGGCGCTACTTGTTCGCTTGCCTGGTGATTGCTGCTGTAGTGCTGAACGGCGTCATGCTGCTCTCAACGACAGTTGGTGACAAGCTGTCCTTTCACCAGCAGAGCGGTTTTTGGGGCTTCCTGCTGGTGATCGTGCTTACCTCGCCTATCCAGGCGGCTGCGGAGGAAATCTTCTTCCGCGGATACCTGCTGCAGGCGCTTGGCAGCCTGGTTGCCAAGCCTTGGTTCGGAGTCGTTGCCTCGTCGCTGGTGTTCGCGCTGCTGCATGGCACACAGAATCTTCCACTGTTCGTCGACCGTCTGGCTTTCGGCCTGCTCGCGGGACTTCTGGTGTGGCGTACCGGCGGTTTAGAGGCCGGTATCGCCGCGCATGTGATCAATAATGTGTTCGCATACCTGATCGCCGGGCTGACTACATCGGTTGCAGCGCTCAAGGCGATCAAGGGAATCGGTTGGGTCGACGCGGGGTTCGACGTAGGTGGGTTTGCGCTCTTTGCTGTGCTGGCGTACGCGCTGTCGCGGCTGATGAAGCTGCGAACCCATGTAGCCCTCTCAGCGGACGCGACCTAAGGTGAGCCGACCTGGCCAGCAGCTTTTGAGAGCGCTTGCGGCTTACAGTAGGGTTTGTCCTCGTGCCCGGGCGGGTACGACGCCCGGCGGCAACGCCAGTGGGGTATAGGGTAATTGGCAGCCCGACTGATTCTGGTTCAGTTAGTCTAGGTTCGAGTCCTAGTACCCCAGCGACGCAGAGCCTCTGATTCGTATATGACAAGGGGACTTGGTAGGCTTCCGCGGTCTCGTCAAAATGATGATCATGAGCTAGGGCCCCGTTGTGTAGCGGCCTAGCACGCCGCCCTCTCAAGGCGGTAGCGCGGGTTCGAATCCCGTCGGGGCTACCAGGTGAAGTACCTAGTCAGCATCTATTTCGGCTCGCGTCTCAATTCGATCACGTCACCGGTGGTACACAATGGGTACACACCAGAAAGCGCTGAGACCCTCGCCGAGTCCATGGCATCGGCCACAAGATCCAGTCGATCGCCAAAGAGGTGGCCGTATAGGTCGAGCGTCATGGTCGCGCTCTTGTGGCCGAGCATCTGCTGCACGACCTTGATATCGGCACCGCTCGCGATCGCCAAGCTCGCGGCCGTGTGCCTGAGCTCATGAGGGTGGAACCCAGGGATCCCAATACGCTCAGCTGCCTCCGTCAAGGCAGCCCGCTGAAAGGTCTGGGATCGCATGACCGCGCCGCGTTCGCCTGTGAAGACAAGATCGTCATGAGCCTTGCCAGCAGCGTGTTGAGCGAGATCATCAACCAGGAAGCGAGGCAGCGGTACCTCTCGGCGCTCGTGGCCCTTGGTTGGTCCGAACGTCATCACGCCCTTCACCGGGGTGACCGATTCTGAGACCAGCACCCGTCGTCGCAGGAAGTCAACACGGCCCACACGGAGGGCAGCCATCTCACCCCACCGCAAGCCGGTGTAGGCCAGGAAGAGGACTAAGAGCCGATACTCGTTGCCGCAGGCATCGGCTAATTCGTGAACCTGCCGATGGTTCAAGAACCGTTTCTCGGCCGCCTGGACGCGCGGCAGGCTTACGCCGGCCGCAGGGTTGACCGCCAGCCGGCCGTCCGATACGGCGTACGCCAGCACCATCGAGAGCACCCGGTGCACCTTCCTTACGCTGGCCGGTGCCAGGTCGAGTCCGGTAAGCCAACGCTGCACCTGCGCATGTGTGACGTCACCCAGCCGCACGCGTCCCCAGCGCGGCCGTATGTGCCTTGTGATGATCCCCTCGTAGCGGTTGCGCGTTGTGGGGGAGAGGTCGGCCTGAGCCGCCAGCCAGTCGTCAGCCCAATCGCCGACCGTGGGATTCGCCCGCCGCGGATCGACGAACGAGCCGTGCTGCTTGCTTGCCTCGATTTCGACTAAGAAATGATCAGCGTCAACCTTGCGGGCAAATGTCCTGGTTCGCTGCTGGCCGTCGGGAGTGCGATAGCGGGCATACCAACGTGCCCGGCCGTTCCGAACCCGCTTCTCAGCGCTGGCCATCCTCACCTCGCCTCATTAGCTCAACAGCCGCAGCACCAATGAACTGGCTGAGCTGGTCCGGGCGCCCGTCGAGACGGTCAGATACTGGCGCCACGTCGGCAAGGGGCATGATGTCAGACGACGCTCTGGCGGTCGCCATTGGCCTGGTCGTCGAGCCAGGCGAAGACCTCCCTGCGCCAGTAGCGGACGCTGCGGCCGATGCGGAAGCTGCGCGGGCCGGTGCCGAGGTGACGCCAGTAGCGCAGGGTCGCGAGGGGGACACGGACAACGTCGGCAACCTCCTGCATGGTCAGCAGTTCGTCGTCGACGCGCGTGGTGTCGGGCTCAATGGACCGTTGGGTGCTACTCATAGGGTTCCTCCTGGCGGGTTGCCGGCCGTGGTTCGCGGTTATCCGGCGGCTGTCATTCCTTCTCCATAAGGACCGTTGACAGGTCCTGTGGTCAATGGTGAGAAGGAGAGGCATCACCGCCTTCGTACCCCTCCGGCTGTGTCCCTTGAGTACGTCGTGTTGCGCAGGTCAGGGACATCCCCCAAAGTTGTCCGGACCTCCTTGCCGAGCCGTCTCTCGCCGAAATGTCGTAGCGGGCACCTACAAGCTCCGGAATCTGTCCGCCGCGGCGCTGGAGACTTCTTTGGCAAGAAGTTGCCTGCCAATGCCGGTCTCAGCAGGTGTCCGTCGCGAGTCGCTTGTCGAGTTGCCGCCGCCGGGCTTGGGCGGCGTGGCTGAGCTGGGATGGCCCGGTGGGTCACAGTGGCTGGAGTCGACCTAGTGCGAGCTAGAAGTGTTGTTGACGGCCGCGGCCTCGTCACATTGGCGCGCGCCGCCGTCGACTTCGACTATCAAGGCCGCCGCGTCATCGGCAGCTGACCCACTGGCTACCTGCACTTCAAAGGGGTGAATCGACTTCTGGGGATCCGCTTCGCCGTACTAAGTCGGGCCGAAGACCTGCATATCTGATTCCAACAGGCCAATGAGGCCGGTTGACGGACGTGGTGTGTTTAAGTATTCTCTTAATTAAGGTGCCTCTTAAATACGACGAACGACCGGACACCGACGAGCGCCTGAATGCGGTGTTCTCGGCGCTGGCCGACCCCACACGGCGTGCCATCCTGTCGCGGCTGCGCGAGGGCGAGGCCTCAGTGAAGACGCTCGGCGAGCCATTCGAGATGAGCCTGCCGGCGGTCTCGCAGCACTTGAAGGTGCTCGAGCGGGCCGGCCTGATCTCGCGAGGGCGCGAGGCGCAATGGCGCCCAGCGCGCCTCGATGCGTCGCCCATTAAAGAAGTTGTGCAGTGGGCGTACGGGTTCCGCGAGTACTGGCAGGAGACCTTCGAGCGGTTAGACGACCTGCTCGATGAATTGCAGAGCGAAGAGATGAAGAAGGGGGGTGCCCGAGGTGACGACGGTGAATAGTCCGCAGGTCGCGGTCCGCTCCGAGGGCCAGCGCGAGATCGTGATCACCCGGAGCTTCAAGGCGCCTCGCGCGCTGGTGTTCGACTGCTGGACCAAGGCCGAGCTGTTCGCGCGCTGGTTCGTGCGGCCGGGCTGGACCCTGCCCGTCCTCGAGATGGACGTGCGGCCGGGCGGCACATATCGCTACCTCATGCGCCAGGAGGACGGCAGCGAGTTCACGATGCGGGGCGAGTACCGCGAGGTGCTGCCACCCGAACGCCTCGTGAGCACGATTACGTTCGGGGGCTTCGAGGAGGTGGGGTGGCGGCCCGAGGATGCGACGGTCTCGGTGATCGAGTTCGTCGAGGAGGGCGGGGGCACGCTGATGACGATGACGCAGACGTACCCCTCGCAGGAGGTGCGCGACCAGACGCTCAACTTCATGGAGACGCAGCCTGGCGCGAGCGGCGCGGACGGGTACGACCGGCTCGCGGAGATGATCGGGGAGCGAGAGTCGGACAGCGAGGATGTGGAGGTCCGCCTGCTCCCAGCGCAACCCATGATCAGTATTCGAGCAACCGTGAAGGTAGCCGACCTCGCGGCCACGATGGACGACCGGCTGTCGGCGCTGCGTGAGTACCTCGAACGTCGCGGCGTGCGGCCGGCGGGCGCGCCGTTCGTGCGCTACCACACGTTTCCCGACATCGGGCCTGACACGGAGGGGGTTGGCGACCTCGAGACCGATGTGGAGGAGGGAGTCCCGGTCGCGGAGGCGCTGCCGGGCGAGGGGCGCATCGCGTCGGGAGAACTGCCGGGCGGCCCGGTCGTCACCACTGTGTACACCGGGGTGCCGGAGGGCCTCGGTGCGGCGTACGCCCGCATTGGTGCCTGGCTGCAGGAGCACGGTGAGGAGCCGGCGGGCCCGGCCTGGGAGGTCTACTACTTCGTTGACCTCGAGCGATTCGAGGGGCACGCGAGCCTGCCCGACCGCGCGACGTGGCGCCACTGCATCGTGCAACCGATCAAGTAGGACGGCGGCCCCCGAGGCCGACGGTCAGGTGACCAGAATCTGCCGGGATCCTCTGACCAGCGCGATGGTAGCCAGGGTCAACGGGTCGCCGCTGCTCCGGCCAGGAACACTGGCACCCCAGCAGGTCAGGAGGGCCAACGATTTGGGTGGTTGAACTAGACCGCCCTCAGCTCGATGTGGCACTCCAGCCGCCTTCGCCGCTACCGTGACGGAAGGAGCCCTGCACAACCAACC
>JBJMIR010000012.1:0-179205 GCA_045806785.1 Propionibacteriaceae bacterium
GTGGTCTGGTTCCAGGGGTGCCGGATGTCGATCGGATTGCCCAGCGGGTCCCGGTCCACGAACGGCGCCTCGCCGACCCAGTCCTCGTAAAACGAGTGGCCGAGCAGGATCCGCAGGCCGAGGTTGATGTCGACCAGGTTCGTCGTCACCAGCTGGCCGTCGACGACGACGCCGGGGGTGACGTACATGGCCTTGCCCCACTCGTTCATCGACTCGTAGCGGTAGTCGACGACGTCCGGGTCCTGGAACGCACCCCAGCAGCCGAGCAGCACCCGGCGCCGGCCGACCTCCTCGTAGCCGGGCAGCGCCGTGTAGAAGAAGTCGAAGAGGTCGTCGTGCATCGGCACGGCCTTCTTCATGAACTCGACGTAGCGCATCAGCCGGGTCAGGTAGTCGGTGAACAGTTGCAGCGTGGCGATCGTCCCCACTCCGCCGGGGTACAGCGTGGAGGGGTGGACGTGCCGGCCCTCCATCAGGCAGAACATCTCCCGGGTGGCCCGGCTGACCTGCAGCGCCTCGCGGTAGAACTCACCGGTGAACGGGTTCAGTGAGCGCATGATGTCGCCGATGGTCCGGTAGCCGTGATCGGCTGCGTGCGGCGCCTCAGTCATGTTCGCCCGCTCTAGCACACCCGGATTGGTCTCGCCGACCATCTTCTCGCAGTAGTCGACCCCGACCAGGTTCTCCTGGAAGATGTTGTGGTCGAACATGTATTCGGCGGCCTCGCCGAGGTTGACGATCCACTCGCCAAGATGCGGCGGCTTCACCCCATACGCCATGTTCTGGCAGTAGCAGGAGCAGGTGGCGTGGTTGTCCCCGCAGATGCCGCAGATCCGGCTGGTGATGAAGTGGGCATCGCGCGGGTCTTTGCCCTTCATAAAGATCGAATAGCCGCGGAAGATCGAGCTGGTGCTGTGGCACTCTGACACGGTCTTGGCATTGAAGTCGATCTTGGTGTAGATCCCGAGGCTGCCGACGATCCGAGTGATCGGATCCCAGGCCATTTCGACGAGACCCTTTTCGTTCTCGGTGAACTTGCTGGGCTGAACCTGGGTTGTCGTCACGGTGAACTCAACTTTCTGAGCTGAGATGGAGGGTTACCAGGTGCGTTTGGCGCCGGTGAGGAGTTGGGAACCAGGCTTCCGCCACTTCGGTTCTTGGTCGACGGTGTGTGAGGTGACGCTGCGGAGCTTGCGGAGAGTGGCGCCCCAGGCGGTGACAACAGTGGTGGAAAGCTTGCCGCCGGGTGGTTCATCCATGAACGGCATGAACTTGTCAGGGAAGCCCGGCATAGTGCAGCCGATGCAGATGCCCCCGACGTTTGGACAGCCGCCCAAGCCGTTCATCCAGCCACGCTTCGGTACGTTGCACTTGACCACCGGTCCCCAACAGCCGAGCTTGACGATGCACTTGGGTGATCCGTATTCGGTGGCGAAGTCGGCCTGTTCGTAGTAGCCGGCCCGGTCGCAGCCCTCGTGGACTGTCTTGCCGAACAGCCAAGTCGGGCGTAGGGCGTCGTCAAGCGGGATCATCGGCGCCTGATCGGTGGCCATGTACAACAAATACGTAAGGGTTTCCGACAAGTTGTCCGGTTGGATCGGGCAGCCCGGCACACAGACAATCGGGATGCCGGCCTTGGACTTCCAGTCCCAGCCGAGATAGTCGGGCACTCCCATGGCACCGGTCGGGTTGCCGGCCATGGCATGGATGCCACCGTAGGTGGCACAGGTACCGGCCGCGACGATCGCGGTGGCCTTAGGTGCCAGCCGGTCCAGCCATTCGCTGGTGGTCATCGGCTGTCCGGTCGCCGGATTGTTGCCGAAGCCGCACCAGTAGCCCTCGTCGTGCAGCTTCTCGTTCGGGATGGAGCCCTCCACCACCAGAACGAACGGCTCGAGTTCGCCGCGATCGGCTTTGAAGAACCATTCCAGGAAATCGTCCGCGCCGCCGTTTGGTCCGCACTCGAAATCGATGAGCGGCCAGTGCACCGCGATCTGCGGCAGCCCGGGCAGCGCCCCAAGCGCGATCTCCTCGATGCTGGGCTGGGTGGCTGCGGTCAGGGCGACCGAGTCACCGTCACAACTGAGTCCTGCGTTGATCCACAGAACGTGGATGAGGGTGTTTTCAGCCTGAGCCGCTTTCGCTCGGGCTGCTTCGGCTACGGGCATTCGCGCCCTCTCCGGGGAAGCGACGTTGCTCCCCTAGCTGCCGGGGCCGACCGTCGGCTCACTTGCGCAGTCCCTGAGGTCATCACGCCATGTGGGGCGATGACATGTCAAGAGCGGTCGCGGACTACGCCGTCGAAGAAGTCGTTAAATCCTCGGCGTGCCACAACTTGGCCAGCCAGGCGTACCAGCCGTCGACGTTTTGCCCGGTGCGGGCCGACAGCATCAACACCTCAACCCCGGGATGCAGTGCTCGGGCGTCAATCATCAGCCGGTCGACGTCGAAGTCGACGTACGGCAGCAGGTCGGTCTTGTTGATCACGATCAGGTCGGCAGCGCTGAACATGTGTGGATACTTTCGTACCTTGTCGTCACCTTCGGTGACTGAGATGATCACGACTCGGCGCGCCTCGCCGAGATCGAATAAGGCCGGGCAGACCAGGTTGCCGACGTTCTCGATGACAACGACACCGCGCTGTGGTTGCAGCTGGTCGAGGGCCCGGTGGATCATCGCCGCGTCAAGGTGGCAGCCGGCACCTGTATTCACCTGGACGCTGCGAGCACCGGCGGCACGAATGCGTTCGGCGTCCACCATGGTCTCCTGGTCCCCTTCGATCACGCTTAGCGTCAGCCCAGACTCCTTGATCGTTCGTTCCAGGAGCGTGGTCTTGCCCGATCCCGGGGAGCTCATGAGGTTGATCGCAGCCAGGCCGCGTTGTTCGAGCCACTCGCGGTTGTGCTCGGCCAGATGATCATTCTTGGCCAGGATCGCCTGCTCCAGCTGAATGGAATGCGTCCGATCATGATCATGGTCGGCGTGGATATGATCAGCATAGTGATCATCGTGATGGTGATCATGCTCGAGCACTGTTACGCGGACCTCATCAGTGCCACAGCCGCAGGTGGAACACATCTATGGCGCCTCCCTCGCTCAGTAGGGCAAGCTCGCGAGCTGGTGCATCTTGGCCCTCCGGAATCACCATAAGTCGGTGCTTGTAGCCGCGCAATTGGCTCACCAAGAGATTCAACGAGTACCCGCCCGAGCTGGTTGATCGCCAGCTTTCGTGGGGGTGCAGAGGGGCCACCATCTGGTAGGCGGCAGAGTCCCGGGCATGCAATCTCGGGCTCCGTACAGTTGCGTTAGTCGTCCAGCAAGCCGTTAGGGTCGCATTCGGGGGTTTATTGGCCATGGGAAGCGATGCGGTGCGGTGCTTGGTACGCGCGCTGACGCTTCCCTGCGTATCGTTCGCCAGCGGGCTTGCGAGCCACGCTGCTGGCGGTGGTTTGGTCCCGACCGGCTCGGTGCTCGTTGTACTATTTGTGCTTACCGTGGTCGTGGTGGCGCCCTTCGCGCGGGCCCCTCTGAGACCGGCAACCGCCGTCGCGCTGCTGATCGGCGGACAGGGACTGCTGCATGCCGGGTTGGAGCTGCTGAGCAGCACTGCTGTCCCGGCGCCGATCGTTATGTGCGGCGCCAGCACGGATGTGATGGCTGCAGCGCCGACCACCAGCTGCCACGTCATGATGCACGGGGGTGCAGCCTCGCCCGGCCTTGCGATGCCAGTGCTCAGTGGCGGGCACCTCGTCATGGTGCTTGGGCACATCGCTGCAGCAATCGTCGTCGGCCTGTGGTTGGCGGCCGGCGAGCGGGCTCTTTGCATGCTGTTGGTGCTGGGCATGCGGCCGGTCGTCAACGCCTGGCGGATGGTCGCGGCCCTGGCGGGCGGTGGCCTCGATGAGATGGCCTACAGCCGTCCACGGCTCCTGCCTGACTGGGGCCGATTATGCGCGGTCGGTGACATGGTGTGGGCGGTGGGTGTCGTCTCGCGCCGCGGCCCACCTGGCTGCCGCGTCGCCTGAACCTCATTGATTTGTTATGCGGCCGCCTCGACGGTCTGACGGGCGCATTCGTGGTTCTGCCGGCAAGCCATTTACCGACCGTCCCCGAATCATCACCAAATATGCCGAATCATCACCAAATATGTTGGCAGCACGTGTGCGGCCATGATCGTTTCGCTGCTGCCACTTCCAGAATTGAGCACCATCATGTTGCAGAACAGCTCTCTCCGGCGTCGGATCGCCACCCGCATTGGGATCGGCATCGGCGCTGCGGTGGCGGCGATACTGGCGCTACCAGGTCTGGCCCAGGCACACGTCACGGTCCAGCCTGGAACCGCCGAAGGCGGCGGCTTCTCGGTCGTCGCATTTCGGGTCCCGAACGAGCGCGACGACGTCAGTACCACCCAGCTGAAAGTCACCCTGCCGGAGGATCAACCGATCGGATCGGTGCAGACCACACCAGTGTCTGGATGGAAGATCACTACGGTGACACGTCACCTCGACAAACCCATCGAGATGTTCGGCGAGCAGCTGAACACCGTGGTTTCCGAGGTCACCTGGACCGCCACTGACGGTGGCATCCGTCCGGGCCAGTTCCAAGACTTCAACCTCAGCCTCGGCCAGCTGCCCGAGTCCGGAAAGCTGGTGTTCAACGCTCTCCAGACGTACTCAAGCGGCGAAAAGGTGAACTGGAATCAGGTCTCGGCTGACCCGTCGGTAGAGCCCGAGCACCCGGCACCGACCCTCACGATTACGCCGGCCGCCGAACAGGGCTCGGGGACGACTGATCAGGGGGGTCAAGCAGGCCAAGCCAAGCAAGTCACCTCTGCCGCCCAAAGCGATGCGGGTCTTGTCGTAACTCTGCCGCTCGTTGTTTCAGGTGCCGCGCTGGTCCTTTCCCTTGTCGCACTGACGCTCGCCTGGCGCCGCGGGCGACAACCAGCCTCGGCAGTGCAGACACCGTCCGCGCCTAGCCCTGAGGATGCCAACGTCTGAGATGCCGGGGGACGCCGGGAACAACTCGAAACTGTTTCCAGCGTCGCGCCCTGAACCCGCGGTCCACTCATTGGGGTCGCTGAGCCCTGCCGCACGTCGCATACCGCTGCTTGGGACGCTCGCCATCGTCTTCTGGATCCTGTTGGCGCCCCCCGCCGCGGCGCACGCCGAGTTGCTGAGTCTCAGCCCGGCTAACGGAGCGCAGCTCAGCACTCCGCCGAACCAGGTTCAGATGAGATTCACCGAGTCGGTCAACCTGATCGACGACGGCATCCGGCTGGTGAATGACGCCGGCGCCACGGTGCCGACTCCCGATCCGACCGTGGCTGGGAACACGGTCAGCTGGCCCATGCCAGCCGATCTGCCGGATGGTGCCTACCTCGTGACATGGCGGGTGGTGTCTGCCGACGGACACCCTGTCAGCGGCGCCTCCTCCTTCGGAGTCGGCAGCGCTGCGGCCGGCGTGCCCAACTCAGTCACCGGTACGGCTAGCGCCGATACCAGCAGCGCCACCGCCGCCAGGTCGGCCGCACCGTGGCCTGTCGTTGCGGTCCGGCTGGCCGGCTACGTCGCGTTCGCGATATTCGCCGGGATGGCCGCGTTCGTGCTGTTGTGCGCACCGGACACCAGCAAAGACCTTCGGCTGCAGCGCCTGGCACGTAGCGCGCTCATTGGCGGCGCCGCTGCCACATTCGCCGCCATCCTGGTCCAGGGCCCGTATACGGCCGGGGTCTCGATAAGTCGTGTCTTGGACACCACGCTTTTGCAGCAGACAGTGGCGACCCCGTTCGGCGCCGCGATGGTGTGGCGGCTCGCACTTTATGGCGTACTCGGGGTGCTTGCTTGGCGATTGCCCAGGATCGTCAGTGAGCTATCCAGCTGGCTCGTGCCGGCCGCTGTGGTTGGCATTGCGGCGACCATCGCCGCAGCCGGGCATGCAGCCGCCTCCGGCCCCATCGATCTGGGGATCGACGCGCTTCACGCGCTCATGGCTGGACTGTGGGTGGGCGGCTTGGTCACGCTCGTCGTACTCGGCCGGTCCGTGGAATCCGTCGCGCTGCACCGATTCTCCACCCTCGCCATGGTTTCGGTGCTCACGCTCATCCTCAGCGGGACCCTTAACGCGCTCGGCCATCTCAACGCCGTCCAAGAGCTGTGGACGACCAGGTATGGAGTCACGCTGCTGGTCAAGTTGGCCCTGGTTGCCGGTACTCTGGCCGCCGCTGCCGTCTCGCGACGCCGCCTGCAGCAGAACCGTACGCCGCTCCGGTCGGTGCGGCTCGAAGCCACATTCACCATGGCCGTTCTCGCCGTCACCGCGCTGCTCACGATGACGGCACCGCCACAGCTTGGAGGCGGACCGATTAGTCAGGCCGGCCAGAACGCCGCGCCAGCGCCAGCCAACGATACGGTCAAGATGTCACTCGGCAAGGAAGGTAATGCCGCACTGACGGTTCTGCCTGCAACCACCAGCGGCAGCCACCTGCATCTGGTCCTGAGCGACGCAAAGGGTCGGCCGCTACGCGCTTCAAAAGTCACGCTTAAGCTAGCCAACCCGAGTCGCGACATCGCCCCGATACCGGTACCGATGAGCAGGGACAGCGGAGTCTGGATTGCAAGCTACCGCTTTCCATTCCCCGGCACCTGGAAAACCATCCTCACAGTGGAAGGCATCGGCCCATCTGCGGTCGTCACGACAGCCGACGTCACGATCAGCGACTGACGCGCCGCGCCCGCGACGCCATGGCGGCCGAGCGCCGGCGCATGCCGTGGATGGCTATGGAGAAGGAGTACCGCTTCGAGGGGTCGAACGGATCCGCAAGCCTTGCCGGACCTCTTCCAGGCCGCAGGCAGCTGATCATCTACCGCGCCTTTATGCACCGGATGTCACCACGTACGCGGCGTGTACGGCAGCTCGCCAGACCGGCTGGGATAGCTGAAACCGGCCTTGCTCCACCACTCCGTCATGCAGCATGGTGGGGCTCATGGCGACCAGACAGGTTGGCCGGGGGATCGTGTTGGCGTGTCAAGGAGGCGGCAGTCACACCGCTTTCACCGCTGGTGTGCTCGAGGAACTGCTGGCCCAGGATGATCGAGATATCCGGGCGTTGAGCGGTACGTCCGGTGGTGCGGTATGCGCCTTCCTGGCCTGGTCGGGGCTGCTCATCGGTGGCAAGAAAGGTCGCAGCGTCGGCGTTTCGCGATTGCAACGGTATTGGGACAACGTGCAAACGCATGGCGTCGTCGAGACACTGCAGGACGCCATTGTCATCAATACGCTTCGCGGAATAGGCAGCCTTGGGCTCGTGCTGGAGTTCAGCCCGTATCTGAATGTCTTTGAACCAAGCCGCGACTTCAAGAAATTGCTCGAAGACGTCGTGCGGTTCGATGAAATCCGCGTCACGTCAACTGCGCCGCGGCTGCTGATCAGCGCCGCAAACGTCAGTACCGGTCAGTTCCGAATCTTCCGAAGTCACGAGATCGACAAGGAGCCCGCCGACAAGATCACCAGCGATGTGATCCTGGCTTCGGCGGCGGTGCCCACACTCTTCCGAGCTGTTCAGCTGGGCGGCAATCTCTATTGGGATGGACTGTTTGCGCAAAATCCTCCCGTTCGCGATCTTCCGGATGCCGCCCGTGGGGAGGGCGAGGGTCGACTTCCGCCTAACGAGCTCTGGGTCATCATGATCAATCCCCTGCAAGAAGAAGGCGAACCGACGCGAATGGACGACATTCGAGACCGTCGAAATGAACTTGCGGCTAATATCTCATTCCAACAGGAGATATTTTTTATCGGTAAGATCAATGAGCTGGCTGGGCGCAATTTATTGACCGATAAAGCGAAAAGGAAGTATCACCCGATCAAGATCCGGGCTATCACGATGTCGGATGAAGTGGCCGCAAGCCTGGACTACGAATCCAAGCTGAGCCGAGACCCGTTACAGCTGGGGTTTCTTCGGGAACACGGTAAAGAGCGCGCACGGAGTTTTTTGGCTGATCTCAAAAGACCAGACGCCGATGACCGTACTGCGCTCTTGTTCAGGGACATTTGGGGACGCTTGAAGGACCGGAACTGGACACCCTTGTACTGATCCCATGGCAAGGGATAACACGTCGGGCGTACGCAATGCCTCACCCACTGCCCGACCGAACCGTTTTCCGCGTCACTCGATCGATCACCCACCAAGTGGTCCTGGACGCCAACAAGGCGGCCCAGTCTCGTGTCGTCTGCGACCACTTGCTGAAAGGAAGGCGGCAGCGAGCTGCTATTGGGCGTCCTCGATCCGAATCCGCAGGCGTCGAAAGCCGCGGCCCTTACTCTCCATCTTGGTCACCGCGATGTGCCCGATCATGGCTGTGGACGCGACGTGGGTGCCACCGTCGGCCTGGACGTCGATGCCGTTGATGTCGACGATCCGCACCATCTCGATGTCCGGCGGCAGTAGGTCGCTCGCGGTGCGGATGACGTTCGGAATCGCCATGGCTTGCTCCCGGGGCAGCACCCGGACGTCGATCTGCCGGTTTAGCCCCACCGCCTCGTTGCAGGCATCCTCAACACGCTGCCTGAAGTCCGCCGGAACGTCGGGCAGATCGAAATCCATCCGCGCAATGAGCGGCTCCATGTTTCCGCCGGTCACCGGGGCACCGAAGTCTCGCAGCACGACTGCGCTTAATACGTGCAGACCGGAATGCGTGCGCATCAGGCTGGTACGGCGCTCGTCGTCGAGGCCACCGTGGACGCTGGTGCCCGGCGGAGGCAAAGGATCTCCCTCGGCCGGCAACAGATAAAGGTCGTCACCCTTGCGCGTACCGACGATCCGCGTCCGGATATTTCCCCACAACAACACGCCATGATCGGGCGGCTGCCCACCGCCGCCGGGATAGAACGCGGACCGGTCCAACACGATGCCCTGATCTTGGTCGGCGAACAGCACAGTGGCGGCCCACTCGCGGATCGATGGGTCTTCGAGGTCAAGCCGGTGGGTGTGGTGCCGATACGGATTCTGTGCCTCAGTCATGGATGTGATTTTCCACGGATCGCAGGGCCGGTTGCCCTGAGCCCGCGAGTGCGAGATCATCACGGTGCCGGATCCGGGCCGATCGGCACATTCCAACAAGGAGGGAAGTATGAGCGTCTACCGGGTGATCGACGTCGTCGGAACGAGCACGACCTCCTGGGAGGAGGCTGCCGCGGACGCCATCAAGACGGCGGGCCAGTCGGTCCGCGACCTTCGGGTCGCCGAGGTCATCAAACAAGACATTCACGTCGGCGACGGTGGCGAGCTCGTTTACCGCACGAAGATCCAGTTGTCCTTCAAGTACGAGCACCAGTAGCAGGTCAGGCTCGCCTCATCGCTTGGGCTCCTCAAAACAACGAAGGCAGCCGCTGCTTGCGTGTCGCTCACGGCTGATCATCTAGATATTCGGCGGCAACTCGCTTCGGCACGCACATGCGCCAGGCGTCGATAACGAGTTCCCGCATCTCTGTCTGGTCGATCGCGTCCAGCCACACTTGCACCCAGTTGTAACGCAAGTCGGACTGAATTGGCATAAAGAACTTCTCTGGATGCGCGGCGACCAATACAGCTCGTTCGTCCTTCGGAAAGCCGAAGCCCATTGACCGCTCGTCTCGGCTGAGTGCTACATAGACGATCCGACCCACCCGGAACTTGACCTGATCCCGGACCAGCGCCTCTTCGGTCCGCGGCAACGACAACGCAACCGTCCGAATGTCATCTGCGGTAACCATTTGCGCTGCTCCTGCCCGTCCGAGGCTGGTGACGTAACGAATTCGAAGGCCGCGTCCATACACACAAGAGTCGCTGCATTCCGCTCAATTCTTGATCATCTGGTCGGCGTTTGCTGACTGCGAAACTCCCAAGCAGGTACCAAAAGCTTTGAGCGTCGTTGATGGCCAATTGCCAGTTCGCCCCTACGATTCCCCCGTGACCGTCGCGGCCTTCTTGGCACACAGCCTGCCGCTCGTCCTCATTGCGGCCGTGAGCCCAGTGTTGTTCCTCAACGCCTCACGGGTCGTCGAGGCTGCCGGTATCTCCGCGGGTCTGTTCTTTGCCGGTGGGGCCGTCCTCTGCCTCATCGCTTTCGGCATCCCGACGATGGGTCTGATGGGTGCCGCCACGTCCCAGCGGGTCGCCAACGACCTAGCCTCCCGTGGCGTCGACCTGACGCTCGCGCTGGTGCTGATCGCGTACGGCGCCTGGCAGGTCGTGCGGAGCCGCCGGCATCGGACCGCTACCGACGCATCACACGGAAACAACGATAAGGCGCTCCCCACCGGCGGTCGCGCGCTGTTCGCCGCCGGGCTGCTCGGAATGATCACCAACTTCACATCTCTGCCGCTCTATCTCAGCGTCAGCCAGCGCATCGGCACCGTCGCAGTCCCGTGGTGGGCACGGTCTTTGTTGCTGGTCTTGGTGATAGTCGTTGTGGCCGCACCTGTCTGGCTCCCAGTCGTACTGAGAGCTGTCGCCCCACAGCACTCTGGGATCAAACCGGAGACCCGACGCAAGATCCAGACGGCCACCCAGTGGATCTCGATCGGTGCCTGCTTTCTGGGCGGAGCATTGATCATCTGGCACGTCCTCAGAGGCTGAGGCTCTTCGTTCAACCAAGGGCTCGGGCGCCGCAAGAGTGGCGCACGCTTTGGCGGGGCGCACGATCGTGGCTGCGCTATATCCTGCAGCGTGTCCTCAGGTCAGGCAGCGGGTGAACGCCGGCTGCTGCTGTTGTCGGTGTGGGCCTCGGCAGGATTCGCCGTCTTCTCAAGTGTCTGGGGAATCCTCACCGGCTCGAGCATGATCGTCTTCGACGGTTTGTACTCGTTCGCAAGCATTGGGCTTTCCGGTCTTGCGGTGCTCACCTTGCGCTTCGTACGGCGTGGTCCCGACGAGCGGTTTCCCTGGGGCAGAGAGGCGGCGGAACCAGTCGTCGTCGTCCTCAAGGCCACAACGCTCGGTGCGCTGTGCGTGTACGCCGCGGTCGGAGGCATCGTCGATCTGTTGAGAGGTGGCCGCGACGTTGAGCTCGGATGGGCGATCGTGTACGCCGTCATCGCAACAGCAGCCAGCCTCACCGTCGGTCTGATGCTCAGGCGCGGTACGTGGTCGGAGTCGTCGGAGGGTCCCGGCGGGGACCTTGTTCGCTCCGAGGCGGCGGAGTGGCTGGGCGACGCCCTGATGTCTGTCGGCGTACTCGTCGGATTTGTCTCTGCCTCGCTGTTGACGTCAAGAGGCCGGGCGGACCTCGCCGCGTACGTCGACCCCGCCATGGTCGTCCTCGTGTCCGCGGCGTTTCTCGTAGTACCGCTCCGACTCGTGATCGGCGGTGTGCGTGAGGTGTTGTCGATGTCGCCGCCCGAAGACGTCCAGTTAGAGCTTCACGCAGTCGTCGAGGACGTTCAGCGGCGCTACGGGCTGCAGGAGTCGTTCTTGCGCGCCGCCAAGGTCGGTGGCCGGATGGACATCGAGGTTGATTACGTGGTTGGGCCCGAGTCAAGCGTGATCACCGTTGCCGACTGCGATGCCGTACGGTCGGACCTGCACGGGCGTCTGTCGGCATTGGGATATGAGAAGTCGCTTGTCGTGGCGTTCACGAACGATCGGCGTTGGGCCGAATAGCAGATTGAGCGTCACCGCACACAGGCCTACGTGGGTTGCGGTGCGCTATCGACGTCTTTGGTTGCCGCCCAGGAGGCCAGGAGGGCCAGGGCGTGTTCGGTCGAGGAGCCGGGCTCGGCGGCATAGAGGCTGAGGGTAAGCCCGGGCTCGGAGATCATGTCGACGCTCTCATAGGCAACAATGAGGTCGCCGACGACTTGGTGGTGGAAACGCTTGGTGCCGGCGCCGTGGTAGCGGACGTTGTGCGCGCTCCATCGTCGGCGGAAGTCTTCGCTCCGGGTGGATAATTCGCCGACAAGATCATGGAGGCCCTTGTCATAGGGGTCGCGGCCGGCTTCGGTGCGCAGGATCGCCACGCAGGTATCGGCAGCTTCCTCCCAGTTGGAATAGAAGCGCTGAGAGTCGTCGTCGAGGAAGGTGTAGCGGGCGAAGTTCGGCTGGCCGCCGGATTGGGCGTCGTAGAGCGATGAGTGCATGGCCCGACCAAGATGGTTGACGGCGAGCAGGTCCATGCGGCCGTTGCGCACGATTGCTGGGGCGGCGAAACTGTCCAGCACCCATTGCAGGCTGGGCCGTGGCGTCCAGCGTTTCCCGGGTCGCCGCCGGGGCCGCATGCCGGCGCTCGTGCCGTCAGCTGCGTGAGCCAGGTGGAACAGGTGGGCCCGTTCGGCGTCATCGAGCTGCAGGGCCCGGGCGATCGAATCGAGAACGGAGGCCGAGACGCCGCCGAGGGATCCGCGTTCCAGCTTGGAGTAGTACTCAATGCTTACTCCGGCAAGTGCAGCAACCTCACCGCGGCGCAAGCCGGGCACGCGACGGGTGCCAACCTCAGGCAAACCGGCCTGCTGTGGGGTGAGTTTGGCTCGCCGCGAGATAAGGAACTCACGGACCTCGGCGCGGTTGTCCACAGTGACGACAGTACGGCTCGGCTGGCGTGCTTGAGGTGCCTTGTCAGTACACCTTTCAAGAGAGACTCCCTTGGATCTCTGGTGCGGGGTTTCCTGGTTGATGGACTCAACGGGCCCGCCTCGAATCTGGGCATACGGGCAAGTTGAGACGAGGATCGTGCAGTCGCAAGTCCGCTGATTGCGCGCAATCCGAACAAGATCAAGGAGTCAATTGTGCGTGGTGCCGTGATGTATGGCCCGGGTGATGTTCGGGTTGGAGAGCATCCTTCGTCACCTGACATGCCATGGTCGTTGACGGCGGGCAAACGGTGTAGTGAGTTAGACCGGCGGCTGGCTTTCTACTCGAGTCCTGGAGCTTCCATGGCCGGGCACGTGTCCATGACTACATCCAGACCGGCTGCGCGGGCGCGTTGGGCGGCGCCTTCGTCGATGACGCCGAGCTGAAGCCACACCGCCTTGATGCCTAGCCGATCCTTCTCGGCGATGGCCTGGTCGACCACCGCGCCAACCCGCTGGCTGTTCACGAAGCAATCCACAACGTCCACCGGACCAGGGATGTCAGCGAGTTGGCGATATCCCCGCTCACCGAGGGCATCCTCGCCGCGAAGATTCACCGGGACGATTTTCATACCGAGTTCGCCGCGTAGATATTGGGCAATGCTGTACGCAGTGCGCTTGTCGTTAGCGGACAATCCGACAACGGCCCAGGTTGCCGGCGTTGTCAGCAGCTGCTTGATGACCTTGGGGTCGCGCCATGTTCCCACAGCACAGATCCTTGCCCATCCTGGCAGCGTTCAGCCATGGAGACCACAGATCAGTCGCTTGAGCCGAGCAGCCTCCGGTCATGCGGGATAGCCCGACCGCCTCGTACAGGGCATGATCAGAAGCCAATCGCCCATATGTAGCGCAGCGTCAACGGCCGATGGCGCCGAAGCAAGCACGAAGGCAGGTGGTACTCATCACCGAGTTGATCATCAGACCAATACGGACCGAAGACCGGGAGGCTTGGGAGCCGCTGTGGCAGGGGTATCTGAAGTTCTACCGCGCCACACTTGGGCCGGAGGTCACCGAACAGACCTGGGCCGCGTTGTGTGATCCGGCCTCTACGGTGCATGGACTCCTCGCCGAGCAGGACGATGAACTTGCCGGCTTTGCGCACCTGATCATGCATTCCACGACATGGACCACGCGCCCGACCTGCTATCTGGAGGATCTCTTTATCGCGCAGGGCTGGCGCGGTCGAGATATTGGCCGCCAGCTCATTAAGGCCGTCTATGCGTTTGCCGACGAATCCGGCGCCGCCGGCGTCTATTGGCTTACTCAGGAGTACAACGCCCCGGCCCGCTCGCTATACGACACACTCGCCCACCGGACATCGTTCGTCGTTTATCAACGGTGACGCCGACAGACAAAACGCCCGGCAACAACTCCGGCAACTTCCAGCAAAGCCCTCCGCCTGCATAAATCCATCTATTCGCGGGTATAGAGACTTTGTAAGGGAGGAACACTGTGGGTGTTTTAAGTGTCGTCATGTTGCTCTCGGGCTTTTTTCCCAAGATCAGCATTATTTTTTGGACGATCGGTCTGATCGTCCTCGGGGCCGGAATTGTCTTCCTTATCCTGGGTAAAAAGGGGCGCGCATTTGGCGGCCGGCGATACCGGTTCTAGGACATGTCCTCGACCACGTCCTTGGGAAGAGTTGGCAAAGTGCCCTCAGCCGGTTGAAGGGCGCATTGACGCGTTGCCGTTTCCCTAGAGCGACGAAGCGCTGGCCTGAGGTGCCCTCCGAACGCCACGAACCCGGCGCGGAGCGAACTTTCCAGAGAAAATCAGCTGGTCATGTCAACCGAAGAGGTCCCTGCGGCGAGTAACTCGTTGATGGAAAGCCAAGCAGCAGCAGCCGCCGCGGAGGCTGCCGCCCTCGAACCGTCGGTCGACGCGGGTAACGAGTCGCTGACCTTCGACGACTTCTACAGGCAGGAACACCGGCACGTGGTTGGTTTGGCGTTCGTGCTGACTGGCAACCAGTGGGTCGCCGAGGACACCGCGCAAGACGCCTTCACGGCTGCATTCCGGCGTTGGCGTTCCATCGTCGCGTACGACTCGCCCAGCGCCTGGATTCGGCGCGTCACGTGTAATCGAGCGGCGTCAGTGCTGCGACGACGCGTTCGCGAGGCCAAGGCGTTGATGCGTCTTGTCGGGCGGACGCAGAGCTACATCGAGCTGGATGACGGCGATGACGCCTTTTGGCAAGCCGTACGTCAGTTGCCGCCTCGTCAGGCACAAGTGGTGGCCCTCTATTACATGGAGGACTACAGCGTGCGGCAAATCGCTGAGGTTCTTGACTGCAGCGAAGGCACCGTCAAAACGCATTTGAGTCGGGCGCGCCATGCAGTGGCGCGTCAATTGCAGTTAGAGGACCCACAATGAGCGACTTCGATTCCCGAGCACGAAAAGCAGCCGATTCAGTTCGGCAGCAGATTGCTGGGAGCACTTTTCATTCCGAAAAGGGGATCCGGCGGGCCCAGCGATCCGCTGCGCGCGTCGTCATTCCGAGCGCGGTTGCTGCAGTCGCCCTCATCGCCGGTGTCATGGTCGCCCTACCCCGCGGCGCGGATGGCGGAACGCCATCGGCTGGCCAGGGCACCGTGGCTGGTGAAGGAGCGGCGTACGCCTTGACCGGCGCGCTGAAGCCGTTCAACAGCTGTGACGGCGTTCTGCAGTACTTCAAGGATCAGGCTCCCGATTACCTGATCGAACGCACGGGCGGCGGTGTGGCAACCAATGAAGCTGGCACGCCGCCAAGGAGAACTGCGCTGCCTAAGCAAAGCCGGGCGGATGACTCCTCCGGTACGGCCGCTGAGTCGGCAGAGACGCCGCCGGCGCATTCCACAACGAATGTGCAAGAGGCAGGCGTTGATGAGCCTGACATCGTGAAAACGGATGGAAAACGCATTGTTGCGGTCGGGCAGGGCCGAGTGCACTTAATTGGGCTCGACGGCGGCAAAATGACATTACGCAAGACTCTTCCAGACACGAATGTCCGGAATGTATTTCTTTCCGCAGATCGTGTGCTTGTGTTCAGCGGTCAAGCGGCTCAGAGTTCGGGGCTTGGATTGCCTTGGGCCGGTCAGCAGGCCGTCATGTCGATGTATGACATCTCCAGTCTCAGCGACCCACGACCAATCGCCACATTGACGATCAACGGCGAGGTGCTCGACGCACGACTGGTTGGAACCCAAGTGCGCGTTGTGACGGTTTCCTCACCCGACGTTGATGCTCCATCGCCGGTCTACACGCCGGACGGCGGCATCGAGCAGAGGTCCAAGGACGAGCTACGGGCTGCCGTCGCAAGGACGAAGGTCGACGACTGGATTCCGACGTACGCGCTGCGTGATGGGGCCGGCGCGCAAGTTAGCAGGGGACGTCTTGTGGAATGCGCGAATCTGGCTCATCCAGAGACGTTCTCGGGGCTCGACACGGTGGCCGTCTCGTCGTTCGACATGGGGTCGGCGCTGCAGTCCCGCAAGACGGTCGGTGTGATTGCCGGCGGAGAGCAGATATATGCAACCGACACCTCGACATATGTCTCAACCACCGATTGGAGCAGCGACGGTTCACCGGCAAAGACCAGCGTGCACAAGTTCCTCACGGCGGCATCGGGAGCAAGCAGCTACCAAGGATCAGGTGAGGTTCTGGGCACCTTACTGAATCAGTACGCGATGTCGGAGTACCACGGCGTCCTGCGTGTCGCGAGCACCATCTCTGAGCGTCGTGGCTGGGTCAACTCACGTCAGATGACCGAGGGTCTGGTCACGACACTGCAGGAACAGGACGGAGCGCTTCGCCAGCTGGGACAGGTCGGAGGGCTTGGTCGGCAGGACAACGAATCGATCCGAGCCGTGCGATTCATCGAGGACCGCGGGTACGTCGTGACGTTCCGTCAATCAGATCCCCTCTACGTTCTCGACCTCCATGATCCTGCAGCACCGCAGGTCGTGGGCGAGCTGAAGATCCCCGGTTACTCGGGCTACCTGCACCCGATCGGTGAGAACCTCCTGCTAGGCGTCGGACAAAGCGGATTGGAGTCCGGTCCGGTCTCCGTGGCGCCGAAGCCACCAACCAAGGACGGTCCAAGCACCGACATCGCTCCAGCTCCGCCCACTCCGGCTCGCCAGATCGGCGTGCAGTTCTCTTTGTTCGATATCAGCGACCCGGCCCACCCACGCCGTATCGACACCCAGACCTACGGTGGAGGCGCTGCGGCAGCCGAGTTCGACCCAAAGGCGTTCTTGTACTGGCAGCCGCGCAATCTCATCATTGCTCCCACCAACGTGCACGGTGATTACCGAGGACGCGGGGCCTTCAGTGGTCTTGTCGTGCTGCAGGCCACTGCGAATGGACTTAAGGAGATCGGCCGTCTTGCAACGACCCAGGCGTACGGCAGCGTCAACCGGTCCCTGGTCATCGGCGACAGCGTCTATATGCTCTCTGACCACGCACTGCAGGCCAACAGCCTCGACACGCACCGGCAGATCGACAAGCTGATGTTCTAGCGACCTTTGCGACTGGCGCTTTCCAAGACCCGCCCGCCGTCCAGTGCGCCGACCAACGATCCGTCAAGCGTTTCGGCCTAGCGCCATTTACTCCACCTAGCCTGTTTGAGTCAGCGTTTGTCAGCCACGTAGCGCCCGGCCGGGAAATGGATTGGCTGATCGAGATCTCGCAGCCTGGCTGCCGAGCCTCCCGATCGAATCGTGATGATCTCTGCTGCGATGCTGACAGCGGTCTCCTCCGGTGTCCGGCCTCCTAGATCGAGACCAATTGGGCTGCACAGCCGTGAAAGCTCGCGGTCTGTCAGCCCGGCGGCTCGCAGGCGCTCGAGGCGCTCGAGGTGGGTCTGCCGCGAACCCATGGCGCCAACGTATCCAAGCTGCGGCAGCCGCAAGGCGAGCGACAGAACCGGTACGTCGAACTTCGGGTCGTGGGTGAGGACGCACACCACCGTTCTGGAGTCCAGCTTGCCGGCCCGCGCCTGCCGGTCCAGGTACCGGTGAGGCCAATCCATGATCACCTCGTCAGCGCCAGGAAACCGGTCGGGCGTCGCGAACAGCGGACGGGCGTCGCATACCGTCACCCGATACCCGAGGAAGTTACCCATCCTCGCCACGGCTCCGGCGTAATCGATAGCGCCGAACACGAGCATGCGCGGCGGCGGGGCGAAGGACTGCACGAAGACCCGCATGCCCTCCCCGAGCCGCTCCCCCATGGCGCCGTAGCTGAGGCAATCGCTGTGGCCGGCGGCCAGCAGGCCACGGGCGTCAGCGGTGACGGAGTAGGCGATCCTGCCCAACTCCGATGCACTGGAACCTGCGTTTGCAGCCTCGGGCGAGATCGGCGTGCCTGGCTGCTCCGGACGTACGATCATGCGCCGCCCGACCAGTGCGGCGTTTGGATGCTCCACGATGGTCGCGACGGCCACCGGCCGACCGGCATCCACCTCACGGGCGACTTCATCGAGGCGCGGGAACGTTTCAGCGTTGACCCGAGACGCGAAGATCTCCAGGCTTCCGCCACAGGTGAGGGCCGGCGCGTACGGGTCGTCGTTCGAAACCCCGTAGCGAACGAGCGACGGCGTCCCGCTGGCTGCGGCTGCCTGGCTCAGCTCATACACCGCCGCCTCGACACAGCCGCCGGATACCGAGCCGATAACTTCCCCATCCGGCCCAACGACCATCGAGGCCCCCGGCTCACGTGGTGATGAACCCCGGGTCCCCACCACCGTGCCCATGCCGACCGTCGCTCCGGCTTCCCACCAGCAAGCCAGTTCATGCATGACTTCACGCATGCCGCGTACCGCTCGCGACCGACTCGTCCGGGAAATCGATATCCCGACCTGACGCAAGATCTCCGCATTCGACCAGCGCGGGCCGGTGCTGCTCGAGGTAGCCCCGGGCGCCGACATCGCCATGTGCAGCAGCGAAGATTCCCGGCCAGTGCGCCCGGCCCAGCACGACCGGGTGTCCGGGCCGCCCGTGGTACGTGGCCCGCGTCAGCGTGACGGGTTCCGCTCCTCTCTTGAGCACCCGCCGAACCACGCTCGCCGCTACGTCTGGTAGGTCGACCAGCGTCACCACCACAGCTGGCGCACCAGCCGGTAGGGCGACAATCCCGGTCCGCAGTGAAGCGCTGAGGCCGTCGCTCCAGTCGGCGGCCACAGCAACGATCACCGGTCGGCCCTCCAGCAGCGCCCGCGCCTGCAGATGCGCCGCTCCGAGCACTACGACGACCGGGCTGCATCCGGCCGCGACCAACACCTCGACTCCACGTACCAGCCAGTTGTCGACGAGGGCTTTGGGCATGCCCAGGCGACGTCCCGCCCCGGCTGCGAGCAGCAGTCCGGCTGGCGACTTTGTGGTACTCGGAAAGGCTTCGACAGGTGTGAGCATGCTGGGTGCTCGCCGCTTTACATCGTTGATGCGGCGCGCTTGATCGCCTTCCGGATCCGGCAATACGTGCCGCACCGGCAGACATTCATGATCTGATCGATGTCGCCGTCAGAGGGATTGCGCTTGGACTTCAACAGGGCAGCGGCCTGCATGATCTGGCCCGGTTGGCAGAACCCGCACTGCGCAACATCCTCATCGATCCAGGCCTGCTGGACTGGGTCCAGGCCACCGTCGGGAGCCAAGCCTTCGATGGTGGTTACCTTCTTTCCTACGACGTCAGCCGCGGTAAGGGTGCATACCTGGACCGCGCTGCCGTTCACATGACAGGTGCATGCGCGGCACACGCCGACACCACATCCGTACTTCGGTCCAGTCACGCCGAGCAGGTCGCGCAGAACCCAGAGCAAAGGCATGTCGGCCGGTGCGTCGACCGTCACCTTCTTTCCGTTGAGCGTAAATGCATAGCTGGGCACCGATTGCTCCTCAGAAGTTGATCGGGAATTTGCGCGGCTTCTTGCCGGTCGCCCGGGCATAGGCGTTAGCCACCGCGCCAGCTGCCGCTGGCACGCACAGCTCCCCTACTCCACCGGGTTTGCCGGATCCGTCGAGGAGGTAGACGTCGCAGGTCAAAGGCGCGTCTGCCTGGCGGGCGTACTTGAAGTCGCTGTAGCTGCCCTCCCGAAACGCGCCGTCATCTAGGTGGTTGCCGGCCGACAGCACGGTGCTGATCCCATCCATCAGGCTGCCCATGGCCTGCGCCCGTAGACCGCTTGGATTCACCTGGCGCCCCACGTCCAGTGCCATGACGGCTTTGGTGACCCGTGGCTTTTCGGCCCTGCAATCAATCTCGACCAGGCACGCGGCGATGGACCTGTACTCCCCGTGAAGTGCCACGCCTTGTGCGGTTCCAGATGACATCGTCCCGCCCCACTTGCCTTCGGTCGCGACCTTGTCGAGCACGGCACGGGCATCGGAAGTCTTCAGGAACTTTCGACGCATGGCGACCGGGTCGGTGTCCATTGCCTTGGCGATCTCATCGACGAGGATCTCTTCGGCGGTACGAGCCTGGGCGGAGTACACCGAGCGCCATGACGCGGTGGGCATGTCGTAGGAGACCTCGTTGAGGCTTTCGGTGACGACTCCGAAGTTGTACGGACAGGACTGGCTAATGCCGAAGAACGCCGTACCGATCGTCGGGTTGATGTACCCCGCGTCGACGAGCGCCTGACCGGTGCCGCTCCCCAGGTCCAGCTCCACACACGACGCACGATGCTCGTAGGTCAGTACTTCACCGCCGGCGTGCACGGCTCGCAACTGATGGTGGCTGCGCGGTCGTACGCGGCCATGGCGCATGTCATCGTTGCGCGTCCACATCAGCTTCACGGGCGCCTCGATCGCCTTCGATACCTGCGCTGCCTCGACTGCCGGCTCGTAGTAGATCCGCCGGCCGAAGGAGCCGCCGCCCCGCACCACGTGCAACGTCACATCGTCGGCGCTCAGACCGATGGCTTTAGCGATCGCGGACTGGGCACCGGTCGGTGATTTGCTGGCCACCCAGATCTCCGCGGAGTCTGATTTGACGTCGGCCACAGCGCTGCCGACCTCCATTGGGGCGTGGTTGACGAACGCGAAATCAAAGGTCGCGTCCACCCGTTGGGTCAGCGGAGGCGCTGGTGTCATTGGCTGGATCGCTGCTGTGAGCCGGGACTCGATATCGGTGTCGGAGACTCCGTCGACGGTGCCGGATCCCCACTTCACCGTGACTGCGGCCTTTGCCTTCAAGGCCTGGTCAAATGTTCTCGCGGTAACCGCCACCCCACTCGGCAGCTTGGTGACGGCCACCACTCCGGCCATTTTCAGAGCATCTGATGCGTCGTAGGACTTGACTTCGCCTTTGATGGTGGGCGGCCTGATCACGACCGTGGGTAGCGCACCCGAGACATCAAGATCAAGTGCGAACTTCGCCGCCCCGGTGACGATGCTCTTTGCGTCGATTCGTGTCGTCGACTTGCCGATGAGGCGATACTCCGAGGAGGACTTCGGCTCTGCAGATACCGCAGGTATCCGCACCTCCGCGGCCGCTTCGGTGAGCGACCCATAGGTCGCAGAGCGCCCGTCTGGGGCCCAGACCGCGGTATCGCGTGTGGTCAGCGATTTAACCGATAGGTTCCACCGCTCCGCCGCCGCGGTCACCAGCCGGGCCC
This sequence comes from Propionibacteriaceae bacterium, assembly GCA_045806785.1. Classification (GTDB taxonomy): domain Bacteria; phylum Actinomycetota; class Actinomycetes; order Propionibacteriales; family Propionibacteriaceae; genus Microlunatus. The sequence continues at coordinate 21,200 of JBJMIR010000012.1, forward strand.
GAGCCTCAGCAGCAATGTCGCGCACCGGATCCCACAGTGAGCGAACCGACGACGACCCACCCGTGGACTGCGCGGTTCCCAGGTCTTGACGAGCCTCCTCCAACGGAACATCAACATCAGCAAGGCGTGCGTCGATCTCGTCGGCAACCACCATTCCGACCGCGGTCGTAATGCCCTGACCGACCTCGGCACGCGGCAGCCGGAAGACGACTCGGTTGTCCGTGGTCACCTCGAGGATGAGAAGATCTTGAGCTTGCTTCGTCGCGGCCACCATGACGTCGCCCAGGTCAGCGAGGTTCTCCGGCTGCGGCGGGCTCGGTACCACTCCGTACGCCTTGCCGGGGGCGATGAGGTTCCCGGCGCTCGTGGCAGCAACGGTGAGCACCGGAGCTGCGACGACGTAGGTGAGGAATTTGCGTCGAGTCAGCGATCCGTCGACGGCCAGGTCCTCCGGCGGCACGGCATCATGCGGGGCATGGATTGGCAATGGAGCATCCTTCTCTGCACGGTTGGTGTCCGGGCTGCGTCAGGTCTTGAGGACAACCTGTCGCATGAGTAAGTCAGTTGCCCACGCGGCAGCGTAGCGGCCCGTCATCCGCCTCGCAGGCACTCTGCGCAACAGGTGCCACCAAGGTCGGCCGGAGCCAAACCGTCGACCTGAGCACCCCACGGGCGCGGCATCGGCTGGTAGAACCGGTGAATGCGTGCTGTTGTCTTCGACGCCGTTGGTTCGCCGCTGCGCGTCACCGAGCTGGCGCCTCCACAATGTCCATCCGACGGTGCCGTGATTGATGTGAAGGCAACGGGGATTTGTCGATCTGACTGGCATGCCTGGCGCGGCCACGAGCTGGTTTCGCTGCCTCACGTGCCGGGTCACGAGTTCTCTGGAGTTGTCAGGGAAACCGGTCCCCAGGTGTCGGCGTTCGCGGTTGGGGACCGCGTCACGGTGCCGTTCGTGAACGGGTGTGGGCGCTGCAACTGGTGTCGGGCGGGTCAGGCTCAAATCTGCCCCCACCAGACCCAGCCGGGGTTCAGCCACCCCGGCTCCTTTGCTGAGCAAGTCGCAATCCGCGCCGCAGACTTCAATCTCGTCCGGCTTCCTGACGCGGTGAACTTCACAACGGCCGCGGTTTTGGGCTGCCGCTTCGCCACCGCTTTCCACGCGCTCACCGCCCAGGCCCAGCTCAAGGCGCAGGAGTGGCTGGCGGTATTCGGCTGCGGTGGCGTGGGACTCTCAACGATCATGATCGCGGTCGCGCTCGGTGCTCGGGTCGTGGCTGTCGACCCCTCGCCAGCCGCGCTTGCGCAAGCCGCGGACCTGGGCGCCGAGGCCACCGTTGAGGACCTGGACCCGGTGGCGACGGTACATTCGATCACCGGCGGCGGTGCGCACAGTTCCGTCGACGCGCTCGGATCCGCAGCCACCGCGCTCTGCTCCGTCCGTAGCCTCCGGGCCCGAGGACGTCATGTTCAAGTCGGTCTCATGCTCGGGGATAACCAGCTGGCGCCGCTGGATTGGGACCGTGTTGTGTCACGTGAGCTCCAGATACTTGGCTGCCATGGCATGGCCGCAAGGGAGTACCCGGCAATGCTTGCCATGATCGCGGACGGACGCTTGCAGCCGCAGCGTCTTATCGGGTCAGTGGTCGACCTGGAACGGGCTGGTGAGGTGTTGATGGCAATGGATCAGCCGGTGCCAACCCAATCGGGCATTGTGGTCGCGACAATCTGATCAACTGCCATTGCACTGTCTCCGAAACCAAAGCCATGATGTGACGACCGCTTCCAATCGATATCAATGCTGATAGATGCCGCGGCGCAGAAAGGAGGTGAGCACTCATGAAGGCAGTACGGCTTCACACGTACCACGAACGTCCATCCGTGGATGAGGTAGCTGAGCCCCAGGTAACGGGCCCTCTCGATGTGCTGGTGCGCATCGGGGCGGCGGGATTGTGCCGTACCGACCTGCACATTTACGAGGGCCAGTGGGAGCCGCTGACCCATCCCCAATTGCCGTTCACTTTGGGCCACGAGAACGCTGGCTGGGTTGAGGAGGTCGGATCGGCGGTCTCGAACCTCGCACCGGGCGACACTGTGATCTTGCACCCGCACATCACCTGCGGATTGTGCCGCTACTGCCGCGCCGGCGATGAGATGCACTGTACGAGCAGCAGATTCCCCGGCGTGGACGGCACGGACGGCGGCATGGCGGACTATCTGCTCACCGATGCACGGTCGGCTGTGAAGCTCGACCCGTCGCTTCACCCAGCCGACGTCGCTGCCCTGGCCGACGCCGGCCTAACCGCTTATCACGCGGTCAAGAAGGCCCTGCCCTTGCTATATCCGGGGACGAGTGCGCTGATCATCGGGGCCGGCGGCCTGGGTCACATCGGTGTCCAGGCACTGAAAGCCATGAGCGCCACCAAGATCATCGTCCTTGACCGCAACCAGGCTGCGCTGGATCTGGTGCGCGGATATGGTGCAGACGACACTGTGCTCGCCGACCAGAACGCAACCGAGAAGGTGCTCGACCTAACCGACGGTAACGGCGCCGAAGTCGTCTTCGACTTTGTTGCCGAGCAGGGCGCCGAAGCGCTGGGCTGGAACCTGACCAGGCGAGCCGGATCGCACTACATCATTGGATACGGCGGCACCATCAGCGTGCCTGCCATCGACGTCATCTCCAGCGAACGAAACATCGTCGGCAACCTGGTCGGAACCTACACCGATCTCGCTGAGCTGATGGCGCTTACCGCGCAGGGCAAGGTGGAGCTCCACACCCGCACATATCCGCTGGACGCCGTGAACGATGCCATGGATGACCTAGACGCTGGACGTCTCCAAGGTCGTGGAATTCTCGTTCCCGGATAAGCGGCCATTGCCCCTACAGGCTTTGGCAGCGCCTTGACATACGCCACCGCCAGCAGGGGTGATCACACATATGACGGCCGAGACGCATGGGTGTTCCATCTGCGCGAAGGTCAGATTGCGGAGGCTTGGTGGCGCCCCGGCGATCTCTATGCAGCGGACGAGTTCTGGACTTAGCCGAGCGGCGTTCGCGCGCAGCAGCACCTGCGGCGTAGATCATCCGTGGCGCATGGCAGGATCATGATCACCGTCACGGAGTGAGGAGCTCTGTCATGTACCTGATGCGTATCGGCCCAAGCGGCTCGGAGCGACCAGTCGCCCGGATTGACGACACTCACTACGTCGACGTCGCCGATGTGATCAACGACTTCGATGAGGAGTTTTTCGGCAGCGGCGGCCTGAGCGGCCTGCGCGAGATCGTCAGCGAACGGGCCGCGGCCGGACAGCTGCACGAGTTTGCCGGCGAGCGGATCGGCGCTCCAATCGGCCGGCCCCACCAGATCCTGTGTATCGGCTTGAACTACAGCGACCACGCCGCCGAGACCGGGCAGCCAGTGCCTACCGAGCCGATCCTGTTCAATAAGTCACCCAACACGATCGTCGGTCCGTACGACGATGTCCGCATGCCGCGCGGCTCGACCAAGCTGGACTGGGAAGTCGAGCTTGGTGTTGTGATCGGTACGCGTACCAGCTATCTCAACTCAGTTGACGACGCGCATGCCGCCATCGCGGGCTTCCTTGTGGTCAACGATGTCAGTGAACGAGCGTTCCAGACTGAGCGCGGTGGCCAATGGACAAAGGGCAAGTCCGCCGAAACCTTCAATCCGGCAGGCCCCTGGCTCGTTACACCTGACGAGATTGACGACGTGCGCAATCTAGCCATGTGGCTCGATGTGAATGGGATACGCCGTCAGGACGGCTCCACCTCGACGATGATCTTCGACCCCTACTTCGTCGTTCACTATCTCAGCCAGTTCCTCGTCCTTGAGCCGGGCGACCTGATCGACACTGGCACACCGCCAGGCGTCGGGATGGGCTTTGACCCGCCTATCTGGCTACAGGCCGGTGATGTGATGGAGCTCGGTATTGAGGGCCTGGGCCAGCAACGCCAGACAGTAATTCCTCCCCGCTAAGCCAAAGGAGTCACATGTCCACGCCCGTTGTCGTCACCGCGTACTTCTATCCCGCGCCGGGCCAGCACGATCGGGTCGTCGAGGTGCTCGGCCCCTCGATCGCCGCTGTGCACGAAGAGCCGGGTTGTGAGCTGTACGCCATCCACGACGCCCCAGACGGCAGCATCGTGATGATCGAGAAGTGGAGCTCGGTGGAGGAGCTGGACGAGCACGGGAGCGGGGAGGCGGTACGCGCGCAGACCGCGGCCCTGGAAGGACTGCTGACATCGCCGGTCGAGGTGACGCGCTTGGTACCGCTGCCAGCCGGAACGGCTGATCAAGGACAGCTCTGAACTAAGCAGCCATTTCCTCCTGGACTCTGGCTGGTTGCGTGTCACTCGAGTGGGCGGGAGACCAGAGTGCGGTAGGTCGCTCGATGCCCATCTCAGTGATCGCCTGGATTGTCGAACATTCGCTCTGGCGAGCGGCCGGATAACGCCTTTGTAACGACGACGCGCAGCTGCTCTAGTCACGCGTGCCGGTATTTGAAGGCGCCGTCTAGCATCGGTTGGGACTCGAGCAGGCCGGGCGCTTTCTCGGGTCATCTGTCAGTTCACTGAGGAGCTGGCGTTTTCGCACGGGAAATCCGACCCCTTTAAGCTCCCCATGAAATCAATAAGGCAGCTCTACGACGCTGCTGACCACGCGGCGTCGTCATTTGTATTTTTCGATCCGTCAGGACGACGGTGGCAAAAGATCCGACTCATTGCGGCTGGGCTCGCGGCCCTCCTGCTGGTTGGGATCTTGGTAGCGCTCCCCCACCTCAACGACACGCCTGCGCTTGTCGCGACTCACGAGCGGTTAGGGCCGCCGCTGACGAGCGATACGACCGGTAAACAGGTGCCGGTAGTCGGCCACGGCCCGCTCGTGCGGGTACTTGAGGTCCGTCGAGGCAACGGAGAGGCCTCCGGTGTGGATCCCGCGACACAAGCAACAGTGACGACGTTCAGCGCCGCAGACCAGCAGCGCATCGGTTCGAGCGCCTATGTGATCCAGCGGTTCGGCTACTCGGACGGGGCGCAACGGACGATCTCGTTGACGTTCGACGATGGACCAGACCTGAAGTGGACCCCCGAACTGTTAGATCTGCTTTCCGCCGAGAAGGTTCCGGCGACCTTCTTTGCCACGGGCACGATGATCGCGCAGAACCCTGGGATCTTTCAGCGCGAGGTTCACGAGGGGCATGCCGTGGCCAACCACTCACTCACCCATGTTGACGTCACCACCACGTCAAACTGGCGGGCTCGGCTCGAATTGACGATCACAGATCACGTCATTCGAGCAGTCACAGGTCAGGAGGTGGGCTATTTCCGACTGCCCTATGAGGGCGATGACGAGAAGTCGACCCAGGCGGACATCGAGGGCATGCTGCGCTCCCAACGCTACGGCTACCTGGTGACCTCCCACGATTTCGACAGTGACGACTGGCGCTATGCCTCGCACGAGCTGACCGGCGAGATGCCGCTCCCGGACCTGAACGGGCAGAACGTCACCGTCCTTCTCCACGATGGCGGCGGCACCGGGCGTGAGGTGACCATCGACTACGTCCGCAAGCTAGTTGCGTATGCCAAGTCGCAGGGCTACACCTTCACCACCATGCCGCAGGTGCAGCCTGAGCTGGCTGACCGGGTCTTCGATGTGAAACCCACGATATGGGACACCATCACTTTGAAGCTCGTCCAGATCTGGTTCGTCTGGCCGAGTCTGCTGCTTCGCACGCTGTTCGTAGTAGCCGTCACCTTCGTCGTTGTCATAGGACTTGGCAATTGCGTGATCGCCACAATTCGACGGGGTCGTCGGAACAAGATCGTCTGGCCGTCGACCAGTGAGATGCAGCTCCCGGTCTCGGTGATCTTGGCTGCCTACAACGAAGAACAAGTTATCGGGCGTACCCTCCGCTCGGTCTTGGCATCGACATATCCGTTGACTGAAGTCATCGTGGTGGACGACGGATCACGTGACCGGACATCTGACAAGGTCGGTGAAATCGCCCAGCACGACGGCCGCATTCGTCTGATCGAGCAACAAAACGCGGGCAAATCAGCTGCCCTGAACGCCGGACTGAGCAACGCCAGCAGCGAGATCGTCGTGACGGTGGACGCCGACACGTTGCTGACTCCCGAGACGATCGGACGGCTGGTTCGTCACCTCGCCGTGGACACGACCGGTCGCCTCGGCGCGGTTGCCGGAGTGGTCAGAGTTGGCAACCGGAGGCGCAACCTTCTCACCCGTTGGCAGGCGCTGGAATACCTGACCCAGATCGGTGTGGAACGTGCCGCCCAAGATGTCATGGGCGCGATCAGTATCGTTCCGGGAGCGTGCGCCGTCTGGCGAAAGGCGGCCGTCCAAGAGGTCGGCGGATACACCGAGGCCACGCTTGCCGAGGATTGCGACCTCTCATTGTCCTTGCATCGGGCCGGCTGGCGCGTCACTCAGGATGACGAGGCGATCGCCTTTACCGAGGCTCCTGAGACGGTCGACGCCCTGCTCGATCAACGCACCCGATGGACCTTTGGCAGCCTGCAAGCGATCTGGAAACACCGCGACCTCCTCTTTCGGTCGCGTTACGGCTTCCTTGGCTGGTACGTACTGCCGCAATATGCGCTTGCCATCGTTCTTCCGATTATCTTTCTGCCGTTCGTCGTGTTCATGGGCATTCGGACGGCTCAAGAACAGGGAATCCACGTAGTGCTGTTTTACTTCCTGCTCTTCCTTGCGGCTCACCTGATCATCGCGGCCGTTGGAGTTGTGCTGATGCGGGAGAAGTGGCGGCACCTCTGGATGGTGCCGGTGTATCGAGTCGTCTACGAACCGTTGCGGGCCTACTTGCTCTACACCGCCGTGTACATGGCCGCACGTGGCGTCCGCGCGGGCTGGAAGAAATTGGCCCGCACCGGAACGCTGGATACCGGTCTGGCCGCCGTTCCCGAGCACACCTCGATTACGCCCGCAGGAGCTGCTGAACGATGACCCAGCTGACGAAAGTTGACGCCAGCACCGTTACTCAGCCCCGTAATCCACAGCTCGATCTGTTCCGCCTGGTCGCGCTAGTCGGTGTGATCATCTACCAGTGGTTCGGTTGGATGTGGACGCCAATCGTCATCCCGTTCGCTGCGCTGACCTTTACCGTCGCTGGCACGCTCATGGCGGCCTCGCTCGACCGTTCATTGGGCAGTCCGTGGGCGGTACTGGCGAGGCGAGCGCGCCGCGTAGTGCTGCCGGTCTGGGGTTTGGCCGTCGTCGCGGTTCCACTGATGGTTTGGTATGACACCGCAGCCGGCGCGAAACCTGGAATTGGCACGGCGCCCGGGTGGCGGTCAATGTTGTTGTGGCTTGTTCCGCTGTTCGAACCGCCGAGCAGCGCGTGGGGCACGGCATGGACCGGCTCGCTCTGGTTTGTGCCGGCCTACCTATGGCTGACGTTGATCAGTCCGCCGCTGCTCTGGTGTTTTCGGAAGTGGCCGCTGCGCACTTCGGTCCTGCCCGTTCTCGGCCTGGTCCTGGTGCTGTCCGGGATGTGGAGCCCCAGCGGCCGCTTCGGTGAGATCTTATTGATCTTCGCACTTTTCAGCGGTTATTGGCTGATCGGCTTTGCCTATCACGGCAATCGCATCCAGACCATGTCGTGGTCATCAGTGATTCTGGTTTCGTTGATCTTGATGAGCGGCGGCGTGATCGGAACCCTCAGAGCTGGTGAGGTTACGGCTGCTCAGCTTGCCGGTCTATCGGTGGCCAGCTCGCTGTGGGGTGCCGGCATTTTGATCATGCTACTGCGCTTTTATCGCGGCGCCCGTGCTGGGCCGCGTTCGGCATGGCTTCGCACTGCTCTGGCCGGAGTTCAGACGCGGGCGCTGACCATCTTTCTCTGGAGCTATCCAGCCTTTTCAATTTCGGCGGCCTTGATGACCCGGTACGGCAGTGTTGCGTCAAGCAATGCCTCGGCCATGATCCAACAGATTGTCCTGTCTCTCGGGTTGATCATGGTTGCCGTGTTACTGCTCGGCTGGCTGGAGGATCTCGCTATTGGCCGTAGCCCCAAGCTCAATCCATTTGCTACCCAGCGGCATAGGTCGAAGGAGCGCAAAGGCCGGACGTCTGCTCTGCTGGCGTTGCCGTCCATGGTGGCCGGAGCGGCGGCATTGATTCTGATCACTGCTCTAGTCTTCCCAGCCGGTTCGGCTCCGCTCATTTCCCGAGCCCGTATCGGCGTACCAGCGGCCCCTCCCCCGAACTCCAGCGGCAAAGTAGCCGAAGCCCGCCTGCCACATCGAGTCGTGGCTGGATACTGGCAGAGCTGGGGAGGACCATCGCTACGGCTGCGGAACGTACCTGCCGTCTACAACGTGGTCCTAGCGGCGTTCGCGATCGGTGACGCTACCGGAAAGGTCAGCTTCTCTCAGACGGTGCAGTCCAAGTCATCCTTCATCAAAGACGTTCAGGCGCTCAACGAGGCTGACCGATCTGTGCTGCTTTCAGTCGGTGGCTGGGATGACGGTGGATTGAAGATCACCACCGACGCACAGCGGCGGGAATTCACCAGCAGCGTGTCCAAGATCATCGATACTTATCACTTCCGCGGCATCGATTGGGACCTGGAGCACGGCATTGACCCTGTCCAGGTGGCGCAGGCAACACGGGACTTGAAGAGTCGTTACGGCCAAGATTTCACCGTGACAATGGCACCCCTGCTCGAGCCGACGAGGGAAATAGAGCAGCTCGAGCTGGCAGCGCGCATCGCGGATGTTCTCGATCTGGCCAGTCCGCAGTTCTACAACTACGGCACTGTGGATCCGGCATGGATTCTTGATCAAACACTCGCCTGGGGACGCATTGTGGGTCAGGACAAGGTCGCGATGGGGTTCATGACAGTGGATACTCCCACCGACACCGGTGAGCAAAGCCCCGATAACGTGTGCCGGATCTGGCGGCAGCTGCGTGCTCAAGCTCCTACCGCGCCTGGCATCAGCACGTGGTCGATCAATCTCGACAAGGGATCCGGTTACGACTTCGCCCGGCAATGTGCGCCGTCGGTTGTTCGTGACTGAACGGCGGGCGCCACCACCACTGCCGCCTCTCCGCACAAAGCCACGAACGCAGCTCCAAACGGCCGCCAAGTCCTGCATTCGTGATCTTGTCCGGAATAACGGGAGCGTAGCAACGGTCCGCCCGATCGTCTCAATGAGTGACCGGCCGTACCAGTTCGACATCCGGATTGAGCTCGACCCCGAAGCCTGGTGTGTCTGGCACTTTCAGCCGGCCGTTGACCGGCACGGGTTCACCGAGCAGCAACGGCGAGAACATTGGCACCACCTCGTCGGCTTCCGGCGCCATCATCAAGAACTCAGCGAACGGGCTGTTCGTCCTAGTGATCACGAAATGGTAGGAGTAAACGCTCGATCCGTGCGGCACCACAAGAGCGCCGTAGGCATCTGCCAGGGCTGAGATCTTGATCAACTCGGTGATGCCGCCGCACCAGCCGACATCTGGCTGCAGGATGTCGGCACACTCCATCTCCAGCAGCATTCGGAATCCGTACCGTGTGGACTCGTGTTCGCCGGTCGAGATCAGCATTCCGCGTGGCACGTTCCTCCGGAGGTCGCGGTAGCCCCAATAATCGTCCGGGATCAGCGCCTCCTCCAGCCACTTCAACCCGTACTGATGTGCTGCGGTCGCTAGCCGGGTGGCGTAGTCGAGGTCCAGCGACATCCAGCAATCCCACATCAGCCAGAAGTCCTCGGCCACCTTGTCGCGCATCGCGGCAAGCTCATCGATGTTGGCCTTCAGCCCAGCCAGCCCTTCGTGGGGACCATGGTGCAGCGGAAGCTTGCCGCCGACGAATCCCATCTGCTGCGCAAGATCAGGACGTGCGCCGGTAGCGTAGAAGATCAACTCGTCGCGCACCGCACCACCGAGCAGGTGATAGACCGGCTCCTGCCGCAACCGACCGAGCACGTCGTACAGAGCAAGATCAACTGCACTGATCACATTGAGCACCAGGCCCTTGCGACCGTAGAACAGCGTCGACCGAAACATCTGGTCCCAGATCTTCTCGATGTCGGTGATCAGAGCACCTTCTAGGAAACGAGCTAGGTGCCGCTCCACGATCCAGGCTCCGGGCTCCCCCGCCGTCGTCACCCCGAATCCGACGGTGCCATCGTCTGCTTCCACCTGAACGACCAAGGTGCCCAGCACATTGAGCCCAAAGCTGCGACGACTCTCCTCAAAGCCGGGATACCGCGACATCGGAGTCGCAATGTGATCATCGATCCAGTGATAGCCCTGTTGGTCGTGGTAATCCGCCCCGCCACCGGCACCGACGGTGTATGCCCGGACGTGGGCGATCTTCTGAGTGATCATGCCGAGGCGCTCTGTGGTGGGCCCTGAGGGAACACCAAGATCTTGCTGGCGGTGCTGCGGCCCCGGGCCAGGTCGTCAAAACTCTGCGGTGCGCCCTCCCACCCGACGCGGCCGTCGATCAGTGCATCGATCCCGTCCGGAACGGTGCCGACCCACTCCGCGGTATCGGCGAACTCGGCGGCGTTGTAGGTGAACGATCCGATCAGGGCTCGTTCAGCGGTGCTGACGGCGTACGCGGAAAGCTCGAGTTGCGGTGAGCCCATTCCGACAAGCACGATCCTTGCTCCCAGGCTGGCGGCGGCGAGCGCGTCATGCACCGTCTGGCTGATCCCGACCGCATCCACCACGAGTGTTGGAGAGCCACCGAGGCTGGCCGCCACCGCTTCGGCCAAGTCGCCGGCCGATGGGTCAAATACGTTCGCCCCAAGCCGGGCACACAGCTCACGGCGTGACGGGCTGACGTCGGAAAGCGCCAGCGCATGGGCTCCCAGCCGGCGGGCAGCGAGGAGGCAGGCTTGACCGATCGGTCCGCCGCCGATGACAAGCACCCGGTCGTCGGGGACCGGCTGCCCGCGGCGTACGGCGTGGTAGCCCACGGCCATGGGCTCCACCAAGGCGCCGAGCTCCTCCGGCATGTCTTCGGGCAGCGGCACGATGTTGGCTGCTGGTACCGCAACGCGGTCGGCGAAGGCTGCCGGAATCTCCGGCGCGACGCCGAGGACCACACGACGATCACACCATTGTTCTTGACCGGACAGACAGGCCGCGCAGGCACCGCACGACATCACGGGGTTGATCGTCACCAGCTGACCAGCCGTTAGCAGCCCGACATCTGCTCCCAGCTCAGTAATCCGGCCGACCGTCTCGTGACCCATGATCTGCCCCGGGTGTCGGCGACCGTTCTCACCGGAGTAGCCGTGGAAGTCTGAGCCACAGATGCCCGTCGCGATGACGTCAACCACTACCTGCCCAGGGCTTGCCTGGGGGTCAGGACGTTCCTCCACCGCGATGTCGTAGAAATCGCGTAGTACCAGCGCTCTCATGGCCTACCTAGTAGGCCCGGGCGACCTGTGAGAACCCCGCGCCGCCGCCGCCTGTTCGTGGGACACATAGTGGGCGTCGACCTCATCCAGGTGACCAGCCTCGACCTCGTTCGCCCTCTTGAACAATGCGGTGATAGCAAACAGCACCGCGGCAAGGAGGGCCCCGATCGCCAGGGAGTAAAGGCCCGCATTCCCGCCGAGCGTTGATTTGAAGTAGTCGCGCTGGATGGGCGCCAGGAACCCGCCAAGGTTGCCCAGCGAGTTGATCAATCCGATACCGGCGGCCGCCGCATATCCGGTCATGTACTCCGTCGGCAGGGTCCAGAAGATCGGCGATACGGCGACGAACCCCATCGCGGCTAGACAAAGACCAGCGATGGCGAGCACCGGATTACCACTCAGGGCACCGGAGGCCACGATGCCGACCGCGGTGCCCAGCAGGAGCAGCGTGCCGATCAGCCGATGCTTGCGCGTGCGGTCGGCCATACCCGGAAAGATGAGCAGACCGATCAGGGCGAAGACCCACGGAATGGCAGTCACCAGCGAAGCCATGAAGCCAAGCTTTTGGCCGGTGATGGCGGTCACCTGCGTGGGCAGGAAGAACGTGACGCCATAGACGGCGATCTGAAGGCAGAAATAGATCAGCGCGAAGTACCAGACTCGCCAGTTGGCCAGCGCCAGCAGCACCTTTTGCGGACCGTGGCCCTCGGCTTTGGCAGTGTCTTCGGCGTCGATCGTCTCGACCAGCGCCTCCCTCTCATCATCGGGCAACCAAGTCGCATCCTCGGGCCTATCTGTCAGATAGAAGTAGGCCCAGATGCCGACCGCAATCGCGAGCAGGCCCTCGACCATGAACATCCACTGGATGCCCCGAAGTCCGAAAACGCCGTTGAGCTCCAGCAGACTGCCCGACAACGGGTTACCGAGAATGCCGGCAAGTGCGATGCCCATGTAGAAGTAGCCGCGGGCTCGGCTGAGGTGTCTGGCTGGGACCCAATACGTGAGATAGAGGATGACTCCCGGGAAGAAACCGGCTTCCATAACACCGAGCAGAAAACGCAGGACGTAGAAGCTGATCGGACCCTGGATGAACATGAAGGCGGCAGCGACGATGCCCCAGGTGACCATGATGCGGGACAGCCACCACCGCGCCCCCACTCGGTGCAACAGCAGGTTGCTCGGGACTTCAAAGATGGCATAGCCAACAAAGAAGAGCCCGGCGCCGAAGGCGTACGAGGCTGCGCTAATGCCGAAGTCGGCCTCGAACTCCTGCTGCGCGAATGAGACGTTGCTGCGGTCCAGGAACGCGATGACATACATCATCAGCAGGAACCAGATCAGCCGTCGAAAGACCTTCCGGTTTGCCTGCTCGCTCAGTTCGAAGCGACGCTGCGGAGTTAGACCCGTGGCGGTGTCGGCCATTGATATCTCCTTGCTTGTGGTGCGGTTGTTCCCCCGTTGTCAATGCATATCAGTCCATATGTGTCAGTGCATGTGCTTGCCGCCATCGATTTGGATGGTTGCGCCGTTGATGTAGCCGGCACCCTCGGACAGCAAGAACGCAATGGTGGCGGCGATCTCGTCAGGCTGTCCGACCCGGCCCAGGGGGATACCGGCCGACATCGACGACTTCCGCTCATCTGTGAGCCGGCCGCCCATGATCTCGGTATCGATCGGCCCAGGGGCGATCACATTGACGGTAATCCCGTACGGGCCGAGCTCGCGTGCGCCTCCCTTGCACATACCGATCACCGCAGCCTTGGCGGCCGCGTACACGCCCTTGGAGAAGGTGCCGCCACCATCGAAGGCGGTGATCGATGAGGTGTTGACGATGCGGCCCACGCCCTGCGGGATCATCCGCGCAGCGGCCGCCTTGAGCATCAAGTAGGAACCGGTGACATTGACCGCCATCACCCGCTCGAACTCGGCCAGGCTGCATTCATGCAGCGGCACGGGACAGGGGATGCCAGCTAAGTTGATCAGACCGACCACCGGAGGAAGCTCGGAGTCGATCTGCTGGTATGCCTCGGTCACCGACGACTCCGAGGCGATGTCGGTCGGCACCGAGAGCAAGCTGTCGTGGCCCGCCTCGCGCAGCTCTTTCTCCACCCCGGCCAGGCCCTCGGCGTTGATGTCGACCAGCGCGACGTGCCAGCCGTTCTCGGCCAGCATCCGGGCGGTGACTCGGCCGATTCCCGCTGGACCGCCGGCTCCCGTAACGATCGCGGTGCGCGGATCAGGCAGCCGGGCGGGCATGGTGGATGTCTCGGCGGCTGGGGCGGATGTCATGTGTGCTCCTTTTCGCGGTCTGGGGTTAATCGATCAAGGTCGCAAGGATGTCCCGGATGTAAGCGCAGTTCTTGCCGATCACGGTGATCGCGTCACTGCCGTAGTGCTCGCAGAGGAAGGCACCACTGAAGCCAAGATCGAGAGCCTGCTTGATCGCGGCTCGGTAGTTGATCAAGCCGAAGTCCATCGGCACCGGGAAGGTCATCACCTGACCGGTCGACAGGTCTTCGTCACGAAGGTAGTTCTTGACGTGCCAGTAGTTGGCGTACGGCAACACCTTGTCGAGCATGTCCTGTACCGGCTCGATCGGGCGGTGCAGTCGAATGAAGTTGCCGATGTCAGGGTTGAGGCCACAGGCGTCGTGGTCAACTTCCTTGAGGAATTGCACCGCGTCGTCGCACGTTCCGACGTAGGTGTCCTCATACATCTCGAGGGTGATCTGCTGGCCGTTGCTGGCGGCGTGCTCGGCCAGCTCGCGAATCAAAGACGCGGCGTGGGTCCGCACCTCTGGCGACTCATCGTCATGCCAGCCCTCGGCCAGCCAGAACCACAAGGCTTTTTCCTGTGCTGGAGTGAACGCTTGAAAGAACCCGAAACTGACCAACGGCACGCCAAGCTCCGCCGCCTTGTCGAGCAGTTGGTGACTGTAGGCGAGATACTCCTCGCCATGCTCGGGATCCATCACGCTGCGCCGAGAGGTCGAGATGGCGGGAACAGTCAGGCCGACATCGCTTAGCACGCCCTTGAACTCATCGAGCCGCTCCGGACTGAGATCGCCGACCCGGACCCAGGTATCGGTTGGGTCGACCTCGGTAAAGCCGATCCGCCGCACTAGGCGCAGGTGCTTGGCCCACTCCTCGGGGTCAGCATCATGGATGGGCCCGCCGCGCGAGTCTGTGCTACCAAAGGGCAGCATGGCTGCTGCGATCGGCCATTCTTCGGCAGTGTATGGAGCATTCATCATTCGCTTCCTCCCATCGGGGCGGGTCCCAGCTCCTTCAGCAGTTGACCCAGCCGGGCATAGGCGATGTTGCGGTAGGCGACCAGAGGTGCCTGATCTCCGGCGGGTGTGACAAAGCCGCCGCCCTGCTTGACGCCGTATCGGCCGCTCTCGACCAGCTCGCTGAGCAGGGCGGGCACGGCCAGGCGGTCGCCGTAGTGCGCTTGGAGAGTTCGGAAGCCGTCTCTATAAACGTCGAGACCAGCCATGTCAGCGATCGCGAAGGGACCGAAGAACGGCAGCCGATAGCCGAAAGTTGTCCGCACGATGATGTCCACGTCTTCTGGGGTCGCCACGCCCTCCTCGACGAGATTGACGGCTTCTCGGAGCAGCACGTACTGAAGGCGGTTGAGCACGAAGCCGGCCTTGTCGTTGACCCGAGCCGTTAGCTTGCCGGTTTGAGGCACCAGTTCTTCGACCGCCTTGACGACCGCCTCGTCGGTGCCCGCATGGGCAATCAGTTCCACCCCGGGAATGAACGGCGCCGGATTGGAGAAGTGCACGCCGAGGAACCGTTCGGGGTGTTCAAGGCCGATAGCAAGATCACCAATTGGCAGCGTCGAGGTGTTGCTGCCGATCACCGCGTCGGGGCGGGCCACCGCCTCGATACTCTGCAGCACTGGCTTTTTGATCTCAGGCCGTTCGAGTACCGCCTCCTCAATCATGTCCGCCTCGGCGACGGCCTCGGCAACGCTATCGGCGGCTCGGAGATTCTTCCGCACCAGCTCTGCCGATCCCGCCTCGAAGAGGCCGCGACTCTCGAAGTCCTCAGCCTCCTTGCGGAGTCGGTCAAGATGACGTGCGGTGAGGGACGGATCGGCGTCTACGATCACCACGTCCAAACCGGCCATCGCGAACACCTGGGCGATTCCCCCGCCCATGTATCCGGCTCCGACCACCGCAATGTGTTCCATCATGGGATCAATCCATGTCGCATGATCAGCCACACCTTCGAGTTGACGGTTCCGTTTCACCATCGAGCCCCGCTCGGCGCCCCGAGTGCATGAACTCGACGAGCCGGCACCGGCGTCCTTAGGCTGCCGTCACAACACTTCCCCCGGTCCAGCCGCCGGTGTCTTCCCAATTAACCGATGTCTTCCTAATTAAGCCGTCACTACCCCAACCAGCCGAGCTGAATCAGTTCAATTGACGCTAAATCTGATCCGGAGGTTTTACATCGCCTAGCGCGGGATAACGTCGAATCATTGAAGGAGTCCCTGTGACCAGTACCGATCCAGCTGCGCCTGCTCCCGCCTTTTCCGGTGCGATTGGCCTTGATCAGCTGCTCGCTGGTCAGCCGCCGGAGTTGGATGTCGGCACCAACCTTGATCAAATCAAAACGGGTCGGCGGGTGGTATTTCTTGACGACGACCCCACCGGTACGCAGACCATCACCGACTTGCCGGTCTTGACCAGCTGGTCCGTCGCTGACCTGCGGTGGGCACTGCAGCAGCCGACAACGGGCTTCTTCATCTTGACCAACACTCGCAGCCTGTCCGAATCCGACATGGCAAAACTCAACCGAGAAGTTGTCGATGCGCTGCACCAGGCAGCCGATGCGGAGCAGGTGTCGTACGTGCTCGTCAGCCGCAGTGATTCGACGCTGCGCGGTTACTTCCCACTCGAGACCGACGTGCTCGCCGAGGAGCTGGCCGCACGGGGCACCAACGTCGACGGAGTCCTCGTGTGTCCCGCTTACATCGAGCCAGGCCGGCTAACGCTCGACTCGGTGCACTGGGCGCGTACGAACGAGGGCATGATCCCGGTATCGCATAGCGAGTTCGCCAAGGATGCCAGCTTTGGCTACCGGAATTCAGACTTGCGCGATTGGATCGAGGAGAAGTCCGGCGGACGGATTCCGCGGGACAAGGTTGCCCGGATCACTCTTCACGACATCCGGATCGGTGGTCCGGATCGCGTCCTGGAAATCCTCTCGGGACTGCGGGACCGGCAACCCGTCGTAGTCGATACGGCCGCCGACGCAGACCAGCGGGTGGTCGTGCTGGCCCTGCTGCGCGCCGAGGAGGCCGGCAAGAACTTCATCTATCGCGTTGGACCGTCGTTCGTACGTGCTCGTACCGGGCAGCACGCCACACCCCCAGTCGACGCCAAGCGCTTGACAGAGATCTTCAGCTCCAAACCGTCCAATTCCGGCGACACTCGCCCAGCCACGAAGCGCGGCCTGATCACGGTTGGCTCGCACGTCGCGCTCACCACTCGCCAGCTGGATCGGCTTCGCAGCACAGGCAGGATCATCGAACTGGAGCTGGACGTCCCAACCCTGCTCGACGACGCCTCCCGTGACCAACACGTCGACAAGATCGCGGGACAAGCCGCCAGACTGCTGCGCGACAACGAAGCAGACAGCGACATCGTGATCCGGACCAGCAGATCCCTGGTGAGAGGCGGCGATGCCGTGAGCAGCTTGGTGATCGCTCGCACGGTAAGCGCGGCGCTGGTCGGCACGGTGCGCGAGATCGTCAGCCAAATCAGGCCCGCATTTGTCGTGGCGAAGGGCGGCATCACGTCATCCGACACCGCCACCGAAGGCCTGGGGATTCGGCGAGCCTGGTGCCGGGGCACCATGCTGCCAGGCATCATCTCGCTTTGGGAGCCCGTCACCGGGCTCGCAAAGGGCATCCCGTACATCGTCTTCGCCGGAAATGTGGGCGATGACGACGCGCTCGCGGCCGTGGTCGACACGCTGCGCAGTGTCTGAACGCGTCCCTTACGGAAGAAAGAGAGCCGCCGCCCGTGCCTGACAACACAACCAAGATCGCCGTCATCGGCTTGGGCGCTATGGGCCTGCCCATGGCAACGCACTTGGCGACCACCTTCTCGGTTACCGGGTTTGACCCGTACCAGCCGCGCCGCGAGCTTGCCGCAGAACATGGCATCGCCGCCGAGGCCACTCCGGGAGCCGCCAGCAAGAGCGCCGACATTGCCCTGCTGGCCGTTCGTGATCATGGTCAGGCCGAGTCCGCACTGTTCGATGAGGATGGAGTGCTCGGCTCACTCAGGCGCGGCTCGCCGGTGATCTTGACCAGTACGGTGGGCCCGGAGGCTGCCCGCGCGTTGGCCGAGAAGCTTGACGATGCCGGTTATCCGCTCGTTGACGCACCGATCAGCGGCGGTCCGGTACGGGCCGGAAACGGCGATCTGCTCATCGTGGTTGGGGCTACGGAGGAGGCCCTGGCATCGGCCCGACCAGTGCTCGACCACCTCGCCTCCACTCTGACGATCGTCGGTGCTCGTCCCGGAGACGGCCAGGCCTTGAAGACCATCAATCAGCTTCTCGCCGGCGTCCACATCGCCGCCGCCGCCGAAGCCATCGCCCTTGCCCGGGGACTCGATCTGGATCCGAACGTGGTGATCAACGCTCTGTCCAAGGGCGCGGCTGGCTCCTTCATGTTCGCTGACCGGGGGCCTCGCATGCTGCAGGCGTACACGGGCGGCGCCGAAGTGAAGTCCCGGGTCGACATCTTCGTCAAGGACATGGGAATTGTGACCGGCGTCGGCCGTACTACTCACGTCCCGCTGCCACTGGCCGCTGCTGCCGAGCAGCTTTATCTCATCGCCGAGGCTGCAGGACTTGGTGCACAAGATGACTCGAGTGTGGTCACAATCCTCTCGCCGCCCTCCGGTGACGGCGCGCTCTCATGAGGTGGACCACGAAGGGCAGTTCTAGGGCTTGCTAAGGCCGTCGTTGATCGATATCTCATCCCTGCAGGGTGATGCCGGGATCGGTCGGTTCGGATAAAGCTGAGGCGTGAGCCAACCAGCCAAAGAGCTGCCAGATCAGAGCACTGCCCCACCGGCAGCTGGTGAGCAGCCCGAGCGGGCGGGCTTGGTGCTGATCTCACTGATTGCAGTTGCCGCAGTCGCCAACCTCAACCTCTCCGTCGCCAACGTTGCACTTCCCTCCATCGGGAAAGCCTTCGACTCCTCACAGACAACGTTGGATCTGGTGGCCGTCGGCTTCTCGCTCGGCTTGGCCGCCTCCGTCCTCTATCTGGGCGCGCTTGGAGACCGCTATGGGCGGAAGCTGATGTTGGTCTTCGGCATGGCGCTTTCCCTTCCGGCCTGCCTGCTTGCCGCCTACGCGCCTTCCGACGGCGTGTTGTTCGCCGCCCGAGTGTTAGGCGGATTGTCCGCTGGCATGGCATACCCGACGACGCTTGCCCTGATCACGGCCCTGTGGTCTGGGCCAGGACGTACGAAAGCCATTGCGCTCTGGTCTGCCATCGGTGGCGGAATCGCCGCACTCGGACCTCTCGTCGCTGGGGCACTGCTGGAGGTCTTCTGGTGGGGCTCGGTCTTCTTGATCACACTTCCGCTAGCCGTCGTTGCCCTGTTGCTCGCTGTCATCTTTGTGCCGAGCCACGTGAATGAAACCACCGATCCGGTGGACAACCTCGGCGGTGTGCTGTCGATCGTTCTGGTGGGAACCCTCATCTTGGCGATCAACTTCGCGCCGGTGCCGAACAAGGGAACCCTGGCGCTGGGATTGGCCGCGATTGCCATCGCGACAACACTGGCGTTCGTCATCCGGCAGCGCCGCGCACGCAATCCGCTATATGACCTACGCGTCGCAGCGCGCCGCATCTTCTGGGTCGCAGCCTGCGCCGGCATCATCGTCTTCGGCTCGTTGATGGGCTCGGCATTCGTGAGTCAGCAATACCTGCAGAACGTAAATGGCTATACGACGCTGGAAGCCGGAGCAGCGTTCCTGCCCGCTGTCATCCTTATGATCTTGGTCGCGCCCCGCTCGGCCAAGCTGGTCGAGACTCGAGGTGCCAGGTTTACGCTGCTGACTGGCTATGTGTTCTTGCTCTTGGCCTTTGTATGGATGCTCCTGCTCTGGGAAGACGGCAGCCGCTATTGGCAGATTGGACTCGCGTACGCCTTCATCGGTGTTGGCGTGGGCTTTGCCGGTACGCCGGCGTCCCACTCGCTTACCAGCTCTGTACCTGTGCAGCGCGCCGGGATGGCATCGGGAACCGCCGACTTGCAGCGCGACCTCGGCGGCGCGATCATGCAGTCGATCTTCGGTGCGCTGCTTACCGCGGGGTATGTCTCGGCAGCGTCAGCAAAGATTGCGGCGTCGCCGAACGCCGCCCAGATCAATGACAGCGTCCAGTCTCAGCTCACCAAGTCATACGCGAGCGCGGCAGCTATCGCTGAGCGGTACCCGCAGTACGCGCAGCCGATTATCGACGGCGCGAAGTCATCATTCCTGTCCGGTGCTGACTGGGCGTACACCGCTGGCATCATCGCGATCCTCCTTGGCGCAGTGATCGTGTTCTTCCTGTTCCCCAAGAGAGATCAGGAACTGCGGCTGCTCGCCGCATATTACGCTGAGGACACCAAACGCCGGAGTGTCACACCGGAGGAGATCAAACCGGCAGCACAGGCTGAAGACTAGAAACCATGCGCAGCGCTATGCCGAAGGGTCGTTCCCTTCCTCGGTTCTGGAGTCTGTCGGCAGCGGTTGCTGTTCCCGTCCGTGCTTGACCGCGTCGACGAAAATCCTGGCACCGAGTCCGACGATCAAGATGCCGAGCAGCATTTGGCCGGTGACGAGGATACGAGCTCCCTGGGTGGTGGCAGTGATGTCTCCGAAACCGACTGTTGCAAACACTGTGACCGTGAAGTACAACGCGTCGGTCCGGGTGAGCGGCTCGCTGAAGTTGGCGGCTGAAATCCTGCCCATGACGAAATAGCTTGCGGCGAACTGCAGCAGAAATAGTGGAGCACTCGTCGCAAGTGCCCCCACCGCTCTGAGCACCGGGTATTCAGCCTTGATGATCGCGTGGATCTGAAAGGCTATGAGGGCAACAAGCCCGAGTAGTCCGATCAACAGTGTTATGACGCCGAAGGCTGCCGAGTAGCGCTCCAGCGGGAGCAGATAGTAGATCGTAACGAGCGCGACCGTGGATAAGGATGCCCGCAACGCTGTGGCGAGGACCCTACGAGCGCGAAGCCGGGACTCCCGGGAAGCGTGAGGGCGCGTGCTCTCACGATCACTCACGGGGTAAGGCTAGCGACGAATGGTCACTAGGGTGCCCCCTACTGTTGGACTTTGTGGGCTTCACGCAAGCGGAATTGCAGTCCTTTCGAAACGCATCGGTTCCCGATCTAGTCGGTCCGGAGCTGAAGTTGCTTTTCGTCGGCATCAATCCCGGCCTATGGACAGCGGCGACGCAGACACATTTCGCCCACCCGGGCAATCGCTTCTATCCCGCGTTGCGCCTGGCGGGCATCATCGATCGTGATTTTGATCGAGGCAGACCGATGACGGAGCAGGACCGCGCGTACTTCGTCGAGCGTGGCATCGGCATCACAAACCTGGTCAATCGGGCTACTGCCCGGGCCGGTGAGCTCGCGCCGGATGAGCTACGTGCCGGGCGTAACCGGCTCGAGAAGTTTCTCGCCCTGCATCATCCGCTGGTCGTTGCCGTGGCGGGCGTCACGGCCTACCGCCTGGCCTTCGCCAACCCCAAGGCCAAGGAGGGCGAGCAGGCCGAGCTGTTCGAGGGTGCTCGGGTCTGGGTGGTACCCAATCCCAGTGGACTCAATGCTCACGAGACCATTACCAGCCTGGCCGAGGCGTACGCAGAGCCGGCACGAGTCGCCGGAGTGATCAGGTAGCTGCGCGGGCTGAGCACATGTCCCGGCCGCCAGCGACAACCCCAACGACAACTGCTCTGCGGCCGATGTGCTGTGATGTGGGGCATGACTTCGGGCGCGCTCACCAGGCTTGGCTACCCGATTGTCGAGCACACGCTGGAAAACGGACTACGGGTCATTTCGAGCCCCGACCACATTGCGCCGTCGGTTGCGGTCAATATCTGGTACGACGTCGGCTCCCGAGACGAGGAGCAAGGCCGTACCGGTTTTGCCCATCTCTTTGAGCACGTCATGTTCCAGGGCTCAGCGCATGTCGCGTCTGGGCAGCATATTGCACTGCTGCAGGCGGCCGGCGCCGTTGTGAATGCGACCACATGGTTCGACCGGACGAACTATTTCGAAACGTTGCCAACCGGTGGTCTGGACTTGGCCCTCTGGTTGGAGGCCGACCGGATGGCGACGCTACTGGACGCCCTGACCCAGGAAAACCTCGACAATCAGCGCGAGGTGGTCAAGGAGGAGAAGCGGCAGCGCTATGACAACGTGCCCTATGGGGACGTCATGGAGCTTCTCAACACCCTCACCTTCCCACCGGACCATCCGTACGGACACACCACGATCGGCTCCATGGAAGATCTGGATGCAGCGACGCTGGAGGACGTGCACAGCTTCTTTCGACGTCACTACGTGCCCAATAATGCCGTGCTCTCGATCGTCGGCGATGTCGAGCCGGAGGACGCGTTCGAACGCGCGGACATCTATTTCGGGCACCTCCAAGCGGGCACAAAGTCGCCAAAACCGGATGCCGGGCCGCTGGAACCACTGGTCGGTACGCCGCGCACGGAGACCTCCGACAAAGTGCCTGCCGAGGCTGTGTACTTCTCCTGGCGGCTGCCGGCACGTGGCGGCAGTGATTTCGACGCGCTCGACTTAGTGTTCAGCATTCTTGGCCATGGCCAGACGTCCAGGCTGTACAAGCAGCTGGTACGTGGTACCGAGCACGCCGAGGGCACTAGCGCCTCGACGATGGGCCTGATTGGTGGCAACTCATTCGGCTTCAGCTATGCCCGAGCCCGCGATGGCATAAGCCCAGAACAGCTCGAGGAAGAAATGGCGGAGC
Organism: Propionibacteriaceae bacterium; assembly: GCA_045806785.1. GTDB lineage: Bacteria > Actinomycetota > Actinomycetes > Propionibacteriales > Propionibacteriaceae > Microlunatus. Next base: position 43,679 of record JBJMIR010000012.1, read on the forward strand.
TGATAGCACAGCTGCTCAGCGATGGACCTACCGAGGAAGAGTTACGGCGCGCGAAGGCGCAGTTTGAGCGGCACTGGCTCCACGAGCTGGCGAGAATCGATTCGCGCGCCGATGTGCTAGGCGAATACGCGACGTTGCATGGCGATCCTCAACTGATCAACTCTCGGATTGCCGAGATCACCGCAATCGACAACGACGACGTTCGAAGGGCAATGCAGGAATGGCTCCGACCCGACCAGCGGGCCACTCTGATCTATCGGCAGGAGGCATCGTGAGGGACTTCCTGCCACGTCCCGCGATCGCCCCAGCTGTGGTCTGGGCCTTCCCAGCTCCACAGCGCGCTCAGTTGAGCAATGACATCGAGGTGATGATCTTCGATCTTCCCGGCCAGCACGTCATCTCGGCCCATTTGGTCTTGGACCTACCGCTGAATGCCGAGCCTCGCGATATCGAGGGTGTTGCCACCATTTGTGGAAGAACTCTGGACGAAGGCACGCTGCGTCACAACGGTGAGGAATTCGCCGAATTACTGGAAAACGAAGGGGCCGGCTTCGGAGTTGATCTTTCGCTGTCTGGAGCGCAGGTCATCCTTGACGTCCCGGCATCCCATCTTGATCGGGCTCTTGAGCTGTTCGCTGAAGCGGTAACCGAGCCGTCGCTGGCCGACCGTGATGTGAACCGTCACGTGCAGCTCCGGCTCGCCGAGATTGAGCAGGCCCAGGCCAACCCGGCGCAAGCCGCCAGCATCGCCTTTCGGGCGGCGGTCTTCGAGGAGAGCGAGCGCGCCGCTCGAATGAACGGAGGCGAGCCTGAGACCGTAGGCCAGGTGACCGCGGAAGCGGTCGGTGCCTTTCATCGCGATCATTTCGGACCGGCTGGCGCCACGCTGATCTTGGCTGGTGACTTTCTCGATGACCCGATCGCCGTGGCTGAGCGCTGCCTGGGATCCTGGAGCAACGATGATCAGCGTCGGGTCCCGATCGAGGATCCGACCCCGGCACCGCGACGGGCTCTGCTGATCGATCGGCCCGGTGCGGTGCAAGCCGACGTACGGCTCGGCGGCTTCGGTATCGACCGGCTCGACCCGCGATGGTCTGAGATCAGCGTCGCCTCGTACGCGATGGGCGGTGCGTTCCTGTCACGCCTGAATGCCGTGCTGCGGGAGGAGAAGGGCTACACCTATGGCGTACGCATGAATTTTGGTCCGCTGCGACGGGGCGGCTCTTTTGCGATTCAGGGCTCTTACCGCACAGAGGTCGTCGCCGACGCGCTGGCGATCACCAGTGAGTTGATCAAGGTCGACGAGGTGCCATTCACCAGTAAGGAGGTCAGCGACGCCGTCGCATTCTTCACCGGCGTCTCTCCGCTGCGGTACGCGACTGCCGAAGGAGTTGCCGATCAAGCGGCCACTCAGGTTCTCGCCGGGCTTCCCGACGACTATGTGGACAGGAGCCTGGCGCTGCTGCGTTCGGTGACCCCGGAAGCCGCGACTGAGGCCTATCGTTCGATCGTGCGTCCTGACGAGCTGACGCTGGTCGTAGTCGGGGACGCCGAACGCCTGGCAGACCCGATCCGAGCTTTGGGCTTTGCTGATCTGGAGGTGCGAGCCACCGCTAGCTTTCAGCCCGGTTGAGCTTTAGTCAGCTTTTGATGTCGCCTGGACCGTTTTGACCGCTGTGCTGCGAAACGCCCCCTCAGCGGCCGAGCGCTCGCAGCGCCCGATCGACGGCGCTTTGGGCTTCGTCGATTCGCTTCTGATACGTGCCCAGATCCCCAGACGTCAGGGCCTTGTCCGCTGCCTTGAAAGCTGTCTCCGCTTCACCAAGTGCCTTCGTGGCCGCCGGGTTGTCGGGCTTGCTATTGCCCGCGGGAGTGTTGCCGTCCGCGCTGCCCTCCTGGGTGCTGCCGCCGGAGCTGCCCTGGAAGACCTGATCCAGCGCCTGCTGCAAGGTGTCCCCGATCCCGACCGATTGCCCGAAGCGGACGACCACGAAACGCAGCGCAGGATAGGAGCCGGTGCTGCCCTGACGTTGGGTGTAAACCGGCGTGACGTAGAGCAGCCCGCCGCCCACCGGCAGGGTGAGCAGATTGCCGAAGGTCGCACTTGCCGCCCCCTGATTCAGGAACGGGCGAAGCCGATCCGCGACCGTCTCATTGGTCGTCATAGCGTTGAACGATTGCCCCGGTCCGTCGATTTGGGACGTGTCGGACATTGACAGGATGCGCATCCGCCCGTACTCCGGGCTGCTGGCGTCAGCGTTCACCGCCATGTACGCCGCCAGGTTGGAGCGCTTGAACGGCACATAGGAGCTGGTCAGCGAGAAGATCGGGTCGTTGTCGCCAGGCCACTTCACCGAGAGGTAGAACGGCGGTTCCTTGGTCTGCGCCGATGCACCCGCCACCGGATCGTTGGGCACGTCCCACAGGCTTGACCGCTGATACCAGTTGTCCGGGTTGGTCATGTGATAGCGGGCCAGGATCTGGCGCTGCACCTTGAAGAAGTCCTGTGGGTAGCGCAGGTGATCCAGCAAATCCTTCGAGATCGCTGACTTCGGTTGCACGACATTGGGGAAGGCCTGCGACCAGGCCTTCAACACCGGATCAGTGTCGTCCCAGGCGTACAGCTTCACACTGCCGTCGTAGGCATCAACCACAGCCTTGACGGAGTTGCGCATGTAGTTGATGTCGTCCTGCGGTTGCGCCACCACGGTGCCACCGGAGTTGGTCTGGGCGTCGGAGGTCACCTCGTTGAGGTTCACCCGCTCGCTGTTGGGATAGGAGTTGGAGGTCGTGTAGCCATCCACGATCCAGACGATCCTGCCCTCGACGACGGCCGGGTACGCGTCGCCATCAACCTTCAGCCAGGGCGCGGCGCCCTGCACCAGTTGCCGTGGCGTGCGGTCGTAGATGATCTTGGATTCCGGGTGCACCCTATCGGAGAGCAGGATGTTGACATCAGCAAACTTGGCGGCGTAGAGCAGCCGATTCCACATGCTGCCAACCGGCACCCCACCCTTGCCGGTGTAGGTGTAGGTCTTCGGGTTGCCGCCCTCACCGCCCCCCGGCGTGTCCAACTCAATGGGCGGCGTTCCAACGCCGGCACCGACGATGGAGTACTGATCGGGACGCTGTCCCTGTAGCTCGCCGAAGTAGATGCGCGGCTCGTGCTCCGCGATCTCACCGGTTGGGGGAATGTCCTTGGCGATCCACTCCGGTTCACCGCCGGGCTGACGCTTATTTCCGTACGCCGCAACCAGCCCATAGCCGTGGGTGTAGACCGTCTTACGGTTGTTCCAGTTGTCCTCGACGCCGCTTAGATCCATCTCACGGACAGCGACGACGGCGTCGGTCTCTCGGCCGGCGATGGTATAGCGGTCCACGTCGAGGTTCTTGGGGAACGCGTAGTAGCCACGCACCTGTTGCAGCTGCTCGAACGTAGGACTCACGACGTTGGGATCGATGAGCCGGATACCGGGCAGGGCTTCCGCGTCAGACCGGAGCTGACCGGCGGTCGCCGTCGTTTTTGCCGAGTAGTCGGTGATCTCGACCTTGTCGACGCCGTACGCGGCTCGAGTCGCTTCGATATTGGTTCTGATGTAGTTGCGTTCCTTGTCCGGCTCGTCCGGTCGCACGCTGAAGTACTGCACCGCGCCGGGATAGACCAAGCCCAGCACGATCGCGGACAGCAACAACAAGATCAGCCCGATAGTTGGGACCATCCAGCGCCGTATTGCCGAATTGGCGAAGAACAGCAGCGCACAGATCGCCGCGATTATCGCCAAGATCATCTTGGCGGTTACGGTCGCTTTGTCTGCAGTGTAGGAAATGCCGGTGAAAAGGCGGTTGGAACGTTCGATCGCCAGCGCGTACTGGTCGAACCAGTAGCTGGCGCCCTTCACCAGCACCGCCAGGCCTACCAGGATCGAGAGATGCGCCTGCGTCGCCCGGCTGCCACCGCGACGCGGGCCACTGAATCGCAGGCCTCCCATTGTGTAGTGAACGATGGCGGCGACGATCGTGCTGAAGACCAGTGTCGTGAAGGCGAACGACAGGACGAATCGCCACCACGGATACGAAAAAACGAAGAAGCCAATGTCGAGTCCGAACCGCGGGTCGGTGATGTTGAACGGTTGTGCGTTTCGCCACGCGAGGTACTCCAGCACGTGACCACTGGCTGCGCCGCCGGCGAAGAGCCCGAACACCAAGCCCGCCGCGACCAGCACCCAGACGAACCTGGATTCCAGGATCTCGCGATAGCGCTCCAGCAGCGGGCTGCTCGGTGCCTGCGCTCCCAGCCGCGGCCGGAGCCGATAGGCAATGGCCGCGTTTGCGACGACGCAGGTTGCCATGATCAGGCCGAATGACAAGAACAGCGCGATTCTGGTGAGCAGCATCTTGCTGAAGACGGAGGCGAAGCCGAAGGAGCCGTACCACAGGCGGTCGGTCCATACGCTGGTGAAAATGGCAAAGGCCACGATCAAGATCGCGACAATGACCAATGTCGGCAGAATCGCGCTCCGTCGCCGGCCGACCCGCAGGCTGCTCAAACTCATCTCTCCTCAACCGCTCTGGGCCAGTTGTTCTTGGGCCAGTGTGTCTTCTCGCCAACGACCCAAGTGGTACGAGCGGTTCCGCCAGTGCTCATCCTCATGTCAGCGTATGCGGCTCCAACCGTAGCGAACCCGGCGAATCAACGTCTGTTCGTTGCATCAGCAGTGTGGAAGCGGTGCCGTGTCACCTGAGACGTTGAGAGCCTGAACGGCCTTGACGGCCTCGCTCAGCGTGCCGACCTTGATCAAAGCCATGCTGGTGCGTACGCCCTGCAGGTCGCGGCAATTGGCGGCCGGGACGAAAAAGGCCACCGCGCCGGCCTTCTCCGCCGCGGCGATCTTTTCCTGGATGCCACCAATACCTTCGACGTCGCCGTTGGGTGTGATCTTTCCCGTCCCAGCCAGGTGACGGCCAGCAAGCAACGGTCCGTCGGTGATCTTGTCATAGATCGCCAGAGCGAACACCAGACCGGCGCTGGGACCGCCGATCTGCTGTCCGAGGTCAAAGGAGATGTCGGGGTCGTACCGATATCCCGTCGCCAGGGTGATGCCCACAACCGGAACGTCGGACTGGACGTTGGACTCCACGGTGGTCACAGTGACGTCGGTCTGAACCTTGTTGCGGATGACCACGAACCGCACCTTTTCACCGACGCTGTGGGAACGGATCTGCTTGGCCACCGCCTCAGTGTCGGGGGTTGGAATGCCATCGACGGCGATGACGAGGTCACCTGGGATCAACAGCTTGTGCGCCGGGCCACCCACCGTCACCGAATAGATTGCGGGCATTTCGGTGATGGATCGCCCGTCGGCGCGCAAGGCGGCCACTACGGCGTCGTCCTGCGCGGTCTCCATCATGTCCGCGTCCTCGTTTTCCACTTCCTCGGCCGACTTGCCGGGTGCATAGACCGCATCTCGGGGCAGCGCGTCGCGATGCGGCAGCCAGTAAGCCAGCAAAGCTTGCGGCAGGCTGAGTCGAGCATCCGCCGGGGTGATCGCGACGATCGTCATGTCCAGTTGTCCGCTCGTCGGATAGGTGTCGATTCCCTGCACCTTGATCATCGGCTCGTGGCCGACATTGCCGAGGGTGTCGCGGGTACCGCCGGGGCTCCAGCTCACGAATGGCACCGGAACGACGACAAGCAGTACGGCCAAGCAGATGAAGGCTAGTGCCGAGACAAAGGCGGTCCAGGTCTGACGGGTCACGGCCTACCTGACTGCGCCGTGAGCTCGGGATTCTGCGCGCTCTGAGCTTGTCGACGGGCGCCTTGCGGGGCTTCGACGGCCTCGCCCTGTGTCGGTCCATCCTCCTCACTCAGGCCCACCCACTCAGAGTTCCCAGAGCTGAAGTGCTGCTCTTTCCAGATCGGCACCTCCGCCTTGACGGTGTTGATCAGGTGTGCGCAGGCTGCCAGCGCCTCGCCGCGATGGACCGCGCCGATCGCTACCACGACTGCAACGTCGCCGACTTCCAGATGCCCCACCCGGTGCTCCACGGCGATGGCCACAACATCGTGCTGGTCCGCCGCCTCCTCTGCACACTTCTGCAACACATCAACCGCGCTGGGATGCTGGGTGTAATCCAGCGAGAGGACGCCCGAGCCGTGGTCCTGATTGCGCACCGTACCCACAAACAGCGCGATGCCACCGACCTCCGGTCCTGACACCAGGCGGAGCGCCTGATCGACACTGAGCGGCGACTCGGTGATGCCGACCTGACGAATCTTCGATGGCACGCCTCGACCTTAGTCGAACACCCCGCATCACTACCTTGGTCTTCGCACCATCTGCACATGATGCGAAGACCACGTAACTGATGCTGAGTCGTTCGTGCACTCAATGCGCAGTGCGGCCCGGGGCTGATATCCAGAAGGTTCCGCTATGAGCGATCAGCGCGCCGCTCGCGGGTCACGACAGGGGTCGCCGCGTACGGTTGAGTCAATAACAAGCAGGCAACAACAAGCAGGCACCAAAAAACAGGCAACAACAAGCAGGCAACCACAAGCAGGCAACTGTCAGGAGTGAGCATGGCCGAGGATCGCAATCCAGATCCGGCCGATCAGCCCGAGGACAACGACGCGACGCCGCCTCCGGAGAAACCTTCCGAGCCGTATCGGCTCGGTGGTTCCGGGCGGTCTGGGAAGAGCCCGGAGAGCGCCTCCGGAGCGAGCGGCGGCGGAGAACCCAGTAACCCGTTCGAGGCGTTCTTCTCATCGCTGGCGGGTGGTGACATGAATGCCCTCGCGGCGCAGTTGCAAAGCGCCTTCGCGATGCTCGGCGGTGCTGGATCGATGTTCGGCGGCGGACCGACCGAGGAGGGTTCCGGCGTGAACTGGGAGGTGACCAAGAACACCGCGCGTAAGACTGTCGCCTCGCTAGGTCCCGATCCCACCCCCGATACGGGTCAGCAACGTGCCATCAACGAAGCCGTCGAACTTGCAGAGGTATGGCTCGATCAGGCCACGTCATTCCCGCGGGTGAGTACCAGCGTGGCCGCTTGGAGCCGGGCCGAGTGGATCGAGCACACGATGCCAGTCTGGCGACGGCTCGTGGAGCCAGTCGCGATACACATCGCCGATGCGATGGAAGGTGCTCTGAACTTCGGCGGCAGCGAGGAGGCTGCTGGCTTGCCGGGAATGGCCGGTATGGAGCAGATGCTTCGACCGATGCTGCGTACGTCTGGGGCGAGCATGTTCGGCCTCCAGCTCGGACAAGGGTTGGGTCAGCTGGCAGCCGAGGTGATCGGAGCGACGGACATCGGCCTCCCGCTGAGTGAACCAGGACACGTGGCGCTGCTGCCGACCAACCTCAAGGCGTTTGGAGAGGGTCTGGAACAGTCGAGTTCCGATGTCACTCTTTATCTGGCGTTGCGGGAGTGCGCGCGGCAGCGACTCTTCGCCTCCGCGAGCTGGCTGCGGGCACAGATGCTCACCCTCGTTGAGCAGTACGCGAGCGGCATTACCATCGACACCTCCGCGTTGGAGCAGGCCCTTGGTCAACTGGACCCCAGCAATCTCGAAGAGCTGAGCTCATCGCTGGAAGGCGGACTGTTCGAACCACAGAAGACACCTGAGCAGTTGGCGACGCTGGAGCGGCTGGAAACCATGCTGGCTCTCGTCGAGGGCTGGGTCGACGAGGTGGTCACCCAGGCGACAGCGCAGTGGATGCCCTCGGCACCTGCCTTGGCAGAAGCGGTACGCCGGGCGCGTGCCACAGGTGGTCCGGCAGAGGAGACATTCGCGACGCTTGTCGGACTTGAGTTGCGGCCACGTCGCATGCGCGATGCCGCTAATCTCTGGGCGGCGTTGCGCGATGCTCGTGGGATGGAGGGCCGGGACGCTGTCTGGTCCCATCCAGACCTCGTGCCGACGTCTGCTGATCTTGATGATCCGTTGGGCTTTGTCGCCGGCGACACCCGGACCGAGGACGAAGGGAAGGCAGACTTCGACGCCGCTCTTGAGGAACTGCTCAAGGGCGAGAGCACCGAGGGCGACGACAATCCCAGCAGCTGAACCCCCGGCAACTTGCCTGCAGCTCAACTGTCGCCGCACCCTTCAGGCCTGGCCGGCGCCGGATCACTGCCAAGATCAATTGCGGCAGCATTACCTTGATCATCTTGCTCAGCGCGCTGACGGCTGGTCTCGGGCGTGCGTTGGGGCCCACTTGACTGCCAGCTCGCTGATCTGTGCCGCCGCTGAGCGCATGGTGCTCTTGACTCTGCATTCCCGGATTGGCCGGTGGCTGCAAACAGGTGGTCACATCGAAGCGGCGGATAACACCCTGGAGGCAGCTGCGGTTCGGGAGGCGCGGGAGGAGAGCGGGATTTCCGATCTTGTGCTTGAGCCGAGTCCGCTGCTGCTTTCCAAGCACGAAGTGCCGTGCGGCAACGTAAAGCCCACCTACCACTTGGATGTGCAGTATCTGCTGATCGCGAATCAGATGGTCAGTCCCCGGTTCGGGGACGAGTCCCTCGACGTGCGCTGGTTTGCCCATGATCAGCTTCCGGAGGTAGACGACTCCGTGGTCGCGCTGGTACGTGCGGCTGGCGTACGGCTCGGCTGGTAGCGGATAGCCTAACTATGTCTTCAGTGTGACCGGGACGCCGTGGTCGTGCGCCGTGCCGATCAAGCGCTCTCGAACCGAACGGCCCGAATCCGGATTCCATAGCCGGGTACGCAGCTCAGGCTTAGCCTCCCGCGGACCATGCGGATCGAATTCCATGCTTACCTCGCCGAGCGGCTGCCATGCGCCATAGCTGGGTGCAGTGCCGCCGAGACAGGGGTAAAACGCCACCAGCTCCGGTGCCCGGTCGGTCAACACTAGCCGGAAAACGCCCGCAAGCAGCCGAAGGTGGATCGCGGCGCCTGCTGACGCCTTTTCACATCCGCGACAGACAAGCCGGATCGGGCCAGCAGTCTCCCAATCCGTCGCCATGCCCCGGGTGGCGTACCCATAGACGTGCTGCGCATCACCGGCATGAGCCGGGAAGCGATCCGCCAGGTTTCCGGCGACCTCGGAGTAAGTCGAGCCTTCAGCCGGCGGGGTCCATTAGTCACGTGCCACGGCTCGACGTGCAAGCAGAGCCCTTGTCTCCTCCCACCCTTCAAGACCAGGGTCAAGTCGGCCAACATCGGCCGGCGTCCGCAACCGATGCCAGGTGGGCGTCAGCGTGCACCGGCTCCTGCGAGGAGCGACGGCAGTGAGCCGTGGAAACGGGTTCTGATCAAGGTCGAACGCCTCGTCCGGGATCCAGTCCGCCAGCGGGAGCGATACGCCGATCGCGGCGCATCCGCTTCCCCCGTGTTCCGGCGCAATCGCGATGTCACTGCGGTGAAGCACCTTGAACAATTTGGCCAAGACGAGTCCCGGGAGATCTGGCATGTCAGCCGGGACCACGACAAGCTCGTCGGCCTCCCCACTCAGCTGACGCGCCAGCGTGGGCACCGCGATGTCGGCCGGAAGGTGCAGTGCCCCCGGCCACAACAGCTCGGCGACCGAGGCCGGACCAGCGATGCCCGAGCGTACGCCGATCAGATCGGCCACCACCTCGTAAGAATCAGACAGGCAGGCGTCGGCGAGAGCCTCTGGATCAACGCCGTTTGGCGCTGCCTGTGAGGCGCCGTAACGGGATAGCACGATCGCCACCCGGCGACGAGCCGCGGCTTCAGTCGACGTCGGATTCATCAGCTTGCCGGCCTTGCCCAGCGATATAGCCCTCCAAGTAACCCTTTGCCTTCTCAGCCGCCGGATATCGGCCAACCAAACTCCAGAAGCGAGTGGAATGGGTCGGCTCAACCAAGTGGGCTAGCTCGTGAAGCAGGACGTAGTCAACCACCCAAACCGGCATCGGCTGCAGACGATGGGAAAGCCTGATGAGACGTGTGCTCGGCGTACACGAGCCCCAGCGCTGCTGTTGGTTGGTGACCCAGAAAACGCCAGCAGGCTCCGGCACGTCACCCAGAGCCGGCGCCAGGTAGGCCGTCGCAAGTTCATGCGCACGGGCAACCAATGCCTCGTCGCTGCGGGGCGGCAACGCTCGGGCCTCTCGAGCAAGGAGCTTTTCCACCATGTCACGTACGAAGGTCTGCTCATCAGCCTTGGACATCCGCTGTGGAATCAGTACGACGATGGTGTCGCGTTCCCGGTAGGCGGTGACCGTACGCTTACGGCGGCTGCTCCGTCGGACTTCAACGCGTGGGGCGGAGTCACTGACGGTTGACTGCGGGTCTTTTCCGCCACTCAGCCGACGGGTCCGCTGACCTTGCCTTCTCCTAGCCCCTGGCTCGAGCAGAGGCAGTCGTGGTTGATTCACGATGTCCTCCCTTGGATGGCACGAGCCAACCTACCTGCCGGAGGATCGCGTGGCCTGCAAGCTTTGCGGTTTCCTGACGGGCTGGGAATGAAGCGTTTCGCGAAACCTCAATCAGCACTTGAGACTGGCAATTATATAGCCAGGCTAATTAGAACAGACCAGTGCCTCACAGGTTTCCACATGGGTTGCGCCGTGGCCTGATCGACCGCCCACTTCTGGTCCACAAACCAGCAGGGAACGGTGCACATGGTTTCCACAAAGTTGTCCACATTCGGTGGAAAGCGGATTTTTTCGAACCGTTTGACGACGCCTCCGGCCGCGGATAGCGTTCCGAGCACGAAACCTCCAGATGGTCGGCACGCTTGCAGGGGAAGGCTAGCGATCCCGATGTCCCTGGAGGTTTCGTCTTTTGTTTTGCCCTGCTTCTTTTGGGAGGTCTGCCAGCGGGTCCGGCACGCTCGCGTAGAGTTACGGGCGTCCAAGCGGTATGGCGTTGGTCGCGATAACGGTCGCCTTGTTGTGGCCGGCAAGCGGTTGATGACACAGCCCGAGGTCCCGCAGCTGTGACCAGGTGCGGAGGAACATCGAACAAGGAGAAGTCATGGCGGAGACGTACAGCGGCGAGTTCTATTGCGTGAAGTGCAAGGCCAAGCGCGAGGCCTCGGGCGAGGTGCACGTCAACGACAAGGGCACCCGGATGGCTAAGGCCAAGTGTCCAGTGTGCGGAACGAACCTCAACCGCATCCTCGGACGGGTGTAGCCCACCGGTACAGAGCAACCGATCAGGGACGGTCCGTGAGGCCGTCCCTGATCGCACGTTTGAGGCTGATGCCGCGAGTAAAAGCCACTCCCCCTGGCCCGAGCCCGCAAGATCAAAAAGCCCAAAAAGACCAAAAGGCCCAAGAAAGGCTGTGGATAGCTGGGGCGTAGGCGTCAGGTGACCACAGACTGGCCCGGTGAGCCCCGCCCAATCCCGACCCAAAACCCACGCTCGGCTCGAATTTCCCCAACTCGCACCGTTCGCAGCCGTCATTCAACGCGCGGCCCATGAGATCCAAGTGGGTATCGATCCCGACAATGCCCTGGTCTTCCGCGGCTCCGGCTTCGGTGAGCTGATGGGTCTGCTGAACGGCTCCCGCCCAACCAGCGCCATTCAGCACGCCGGCCGAGCTGGTGGACTGACCATCGAACAGATCACTGGGGCGCTCGACGCCCTAGCCGCCGCGGGTCTACTCACCGAACGAGCGGTGGTGCCCTACACCGGTTCCCTCGGATCATCGAATGTGCGCTTGATCGGCGCCGGAGCCGTGGGCCATCAACTCGCCCGGCTCCTTGCGGCGAGCGGGCTCGGCACCCTGTACGTCTACGACGACGAACCGCCCCACCATGCGGTCTATCCCGCTGCTGGTGTGCTCGCTTCCCGAGCCGAAGCGCTGCGCTCAGCCCTCGCCGATACCGGCACCACGATCTCCACGCTGAGCCACTGGTCCAAGCCAGAAACGGATCGACTGGATCTCACCATCCTCGCCTGCGACCGGCCCGAGCCTAATCGAGCTATCACTGATCATCTGATCCACACTGATCAGCCGCATTTGTTGCTGCGCTGTTGGGGCAACGGCGTCAGCGTGGGGCCGCTGGTTATTCCTGGCCAGACATCGTGCGTGCGTTGCTCCGACCTGGCGCGCAGCGATGCCGATCCGGCCTGGCCAGCAGTTCTTGGGCAGCTGTCGCGAACCCAGATTGACGCCCCGCCGACGCTGCTTGGCTGGGTCGCCTCGGTTGCCGCAGCTCAGGCGCTGGCATTCCTGCACGGCGAGCTGCCTGAATCTGCTGGCTCGACGCTGGAGCTCGGCTGGCCAGATTTCGTGACACGGCTGCGTCGCTGGCCATGTCATCCCAGATGTGGCTGCGATTGGTCCAGCCATACAGAATGGGGGCCATGAGCGACCAGCCTGCCAAGCCGACCTATGGCGCGGAACGGCATTTGGCCGCCGCAGTCGACGGCAGTTCACTGGCTCGCTCGGCATTCCGCCGCGGCGCAAAACTAGCCTCGCTGCCACTCGGCTTCGCCGGCCGAGCGACGCTGGGATTCGGTAAGCGCTTGGGTGGAGCTCCGGCAGAGGAGGTGAGCGAGCAGCTCCAGCAGCGCGCCGCGGAGCAGCTTTTCCGAGTGCTCGGTGAGCTCAAGGGCGGGGCGATGAAGTTCGGCCAGGCGTTGAGCTTGTTCGAGTCGGTGTTGCCCGAGGATGTGGCCGCGCCGTACCGGGCGCATCTGTCGCGGCTGCAAGACGCTGCGCCACCGATGCCGACGTCGAGGGTGCACGCGGTATTGGCGCGGGAGTTCGGCGCCGATTGGCGGGAGTCGTTCCGGAACTTCGATCCCTTGCCCGCCGCCGCGGCATCAATCGGTCAGGTTCATCAAGCGACCTGGTACGACGGGCGTACGGTCGCGGTCAAGGTTCAATATCCGGGAGCCGATGAGGCGTTGCGTTCCGACCTGCGGCAGATTGGTCGGCTCTCCAAAGTCTTTGCTCCGCTGGCCGGCGGAATGGATGTGGGTGCCCTGGTCGATGAGCTCACGGCCAGGGTGACCGAAGAACTGGATTACACGCTGGAAGCCAGTTCGCAACAGCAGGCGGCGGAAGGATTTGCTGGCAGTAAAGAGTTCTATGTACCGCCCATATTGGCGAGTACGCCGAGGGTAATGGTCAGTGAGTGGGTCGAAGGTAGGCAGCTCTCGTCGGCCATAGACCTGCCAGCGAAGAAACGCAACGCCGCAGCCCTGCAATACGTGCGATTCCTGTTTGCAGGACCGAGCGTTGCGGGTCTGTTGCATGCCGATCCCCACCCCGGAAACTTCAAGCTCATGAAGGACGGCAGGCTGGGCGTCGTCGACTTCGGGCTGGTTGCGCGTCTTCCAGACGGTTTGCCAGCAGCCATGGGCCGGATCCTGAGAATTGCCCAGCAGGGCGACGCCCATGAGGTCGCCGAAGGGCTCCGCGAAGAAGGATTTATCGCCTCCGACATTGACGCAGAGGACCTGCTCGACTACCTCAGCCCGTTCGTGGAGCCCGCCGCCGTACCGGAGTTTCAGTTCAACCGCGACTGGATGCGTGAGCAGTTCATTCGGGTACGCGATCCGCATGCTTCCGGGGGAGTGGCGATGAAACTGAACCTGCCGCCGAGCTACCTGCTCATTCATCGCGTCTGGCTTGGGGGTCTAGCCGTTCTCTCCCAACTCAATGCCCGAGCGGCGTTCGGCGAAGTGCTTGAAGAGTTTCTTCCCGGCTACTCCGAGAAATAGGGCCGAGGATTAGGCCAGAACAAAGGCACAGCTTGCACCATCAATGCGCGGCACAGCGGGGGGCAGGTCGCGGGCACGCGCTTGGCTTTGGGGTAGCCAGGACTCCACGGTCGACCCGAAGGGGAGCCTCAAGACTGTGCCGCAAATTGATGGTGCAAGCCGGATCCTTAGCTGCAAGCGTCGGCATGCGCGAGCAGCTGACAAACAGCGATGATGCTATCGACACATTGCCCCGCGTTACGGGAGAATCGCCGTAATTTCTTGCGTCGGCGTGTCCCGTACGCGTCATGCCGCTGCCTCGTCCTTCACCGCTGGGGCGAACGGCTCAGCGATCGGGTGCTTCCGAGGGCGACCCCGAGGCCGCTTGTGGGCAACGACGACGCCGGCCAGGAACAGCTCGCCACCCCAGACTCCCCATGGCTCGCGCCGCTTCAGCGCGCCGGCCAGACACGCCTCGCGGATGGGGCAATCCCGGCACAAGGCCTTGGCCACCTCCACATCGGCGGGGGCCTCAGCGAAGAACAGCTCCGGATCAACCAATCGGCAGGGCAAGTCGGCGATGCCCAACCGCCCCTTCCGGGGAACGACCATCGGGCCACCTCCTGCGTCATACATGTCGGCCTACTTTTCTGATCATGAGGTGCCCTGGCCCAGTCGAATGGAGGCTGGGCTCCTCGAATCTGGCCGGGAAACACGAAGGCCGTGATTCCCGGTTTCTGGGAGTCACGGCCCTGGAGGCGGTCGGTGCTGATTACACCGGCGGACTACAGGAGGGTGGTCCCATGTTGGTCGAGAACTTGGTATCGGTGACGTCGTACGCGCCATATCCGGCGATACGTCCGCCTTGTGTCGCAGCTGCCATAACGGTGCTCTGCGGGCAGACCTCACCCTTGCCACGCCACCGGGACCCATTGGTCATGAGATGGCGGAGATCGGCATGTGGCCTGCCACTGAGGAGATCCGCGACGGCTGGCATAGCCGGCACGAACACCCGGGAGGACTGGAGTTCGGGCATGGTCAGCACAACCGTGGATACGCCGCTGCTTCGATCGCTGTCCACCGCACTCCTCCTCTCAGGCATCCAAACTGGGCGGCCTTGTGCTCAGGCCGAGCATTAAGGTCCACGTCAAACCCTAGGGGACTATCGCAAAACGATGCAAACAGTTTTTTGTCGAGTTGGTGTCCTAACGAGATGATCTTGCGCGATCAGCCTCCGTTGCGATGATCGCCAAGAGATGTTCACCGTACTTGTCTGCCTTGGTACGACCCAGGCCTTGCACCTTGATCAAGTCCGCTGTGCTGCGCGGGCGGCCTTCGGCGATAGCGATCAGCGTGGCGTCGGTGAAGATGCAGTATGCCGGGAGTTTCTGATCAGCGGCCTCTTGGCGTCGCCATTCGCGAAGCAGAGCCATGGTGCGCTCGTCGTAGGTAGCCGGGCAGTCCAGATGCCGGCCGATTTTGCGTTCTGCGGCTTCGGTAAGTGATCGCCCACAAGACCTGCAGTGCATCGAAAGGGCCGAGTGGCGGCTGCGCCGCGCAGCTCGCTGGCCATTGGCTGGCGCCCTAAGGGAATCTGGCAGCACTGACTGCAGGAAACGCGACGGCTTACGCGCTTGGCCATTGCCGTTGCGGGTCCTCGACCAGGAGACGCGGAGTAGACGCCGGGCGCGTGTGACGCCGACATAGAGCAGCCGTTGTTCCTCGCTGACCTGCTCCGGTGATGTTGCGAGGACGAAGGGAAGTGATCCCTCATGAATGCCCAGCAGCGCAACCGCGTCCCACTCCAGTCCCTTTGCCGAATGCAGCGTGGAAACGGTCACGCCTTGGGCGGTTGGAACATGTTGTGCCTCGGCTCGGCGATCCAGCTCAGCCGAGACTGCTGCCAAGCTCAACGCCTCTGAGGAGCCCTCGCTTGCAGCGGCCTCGACATCGGCCTCGGCCTGCAAATCCTCAGCCACGCTCAGCAACGCGGCCAGTGATTCCCACCGTTCCCGCAAGGCGCCGGCTCCTTCCGGCGGCTGCTGGGTCCAGCCGAGGGTGATGAGAACGTCCTTTACCTGTTCGACCGCACTCCCCTGCTCGGTGCCGGTCATAGTTCGCGCCGTGGTTCGCAACGTGAGCAACGCCTGGCGCACCTCCGGCCGCTCGTAGAAGCGCTCGCCACCGCGTACCAGATAGGGGATATTGCGATCGGCCAACGCTTGCTCGATGGGGGGTGATTGCGCGTTGATGCGGAAGAGCACGGCCATGTCCCGAAAAGCCACACCCTCCGCAGCTTGCTGAGCCAGCCAGTCTGCGACATCGGCCGCCTCGCCCGACTCATCCGGTGACTCGACGAACTCCACCTCCGGTCCGGCGGACTGCTGAGCCTGCAGGACCACCGGCCGAAACCCTTGTCGTGCTGCGTCGTCGTTGGGTGGGGCCATGATCGAGTTGGCACAACGGACAACCTGCGGCGTGGAGCGGTAGTCACGTACCAGCCGGATCACTGTGGCATCTGGGAATCGCTGTCCGAATCCGGTGAGGTAGCCCGCCTGGGCACCGGCGAAGGAGTGGATGGTTTGTGCCGGATCGCCCACAACGCATAGCTCAGCCCGATTCCCACGCCACAGATTGAGCAACGCCTCCTGCAGGGGGCTGGCGTCTTGATACTCATCAACCACCAGATGTCGGTATGTCCGGCGGATCGTTTCTGCAATCTCGGCGTGCTCCGACATCAGCGCGGCCGCGCACAGCAGGATGTCTTCGAAGTCGATACGGCCGCGGTCCCGCTTGGCGTTTTCGTACGAGGCGAACACTCGGGAAACCGTTTCCGGGTCGTAGGAGACGAGCTGGCGATTGTGTTGCGCCGCCAACCGCGGATAGTCCTCGGGGCTGACGTTGCTTACCTTGGCCCAGGAGATCTCTGAGACCAGATCTCGCAGGCCCGGCGTGTCGACTCTGACGCGGAGCCTGCCTGCAGCCTCGGCGACCAAACCCATGCGGTTGTCCATCACCTGCGGGAGTTCTCCGCCGTAGACCCGCGGCCAGAAGTACTGCGCCTGTCGCAGCGCCGCAGAATGGAATGTCCGGGCTTGCACGCCGTACGCGCCGAGCTGCTGCAGCCGCGCTCGTAGCTCGCCGGCTGCGCGGGTCGTAAAGGTGACTGCGAGGACCGACGTCGGGTTGTACGTGCCGGTAGCGACTCCGTAGGCGATCCGATACGTGATTGCCCTGGTTTTGCCGGTGCCGGCTCCGGCGATAACCGCGACTGGCCCGGTCAGCGCCGTCGCTACCTGGCGCTGTTCTGGGTCGAGATCATCCAGCAGCGCGTCGGGCGTCACTCGGGATCGGGTCGAAGATGCAGGCACATCGACACCTTAAGGTCCGTCACCGACGTTCTTCGGATGCTCGCGATTCATCCGTCAGCGCGTACCTGAGTTCGACTTCGGTAATCGTCGGATCACGATCCATCACGCGCTGCCGACCGGTCTCGACAAATCCATACGAGCGGTAAGAGCGGAGGCGGAAAGGTTGGACTGGTTCACCTCGAGCACTAAGCGCTCGTCCTTGCGATCAATGCCTTGATCGGCAATTGCGTCAAGAAACTGGTGAGCGCATTTGTGACCGCGCGCTTCGGGTGCGACATACATGCCGACAACGAGAGTGTCGCCATCATCGCTCCACAGACCCGTAGCGGTACCCACCAGACCATGATCATCGTCGAACGCCAAGAACGTGCCACCAGCGGTCAAGCGCTGTCTCCATAACTCAGGCTCGTACAGCACCTCGGTCTCGTACTGCGACTCGTACGCCGTCGGCTCCTCGCGCAGGGAACGCAGCCGGATAGCGCGATAGGCCTCCCAGTCAGACGGCTCCGCACGGATGATCGTAAAGCTCATTTCCCTGATTGTCCCTGCCGCTCAGTGGGTGCGGTTCCTCCAGAAAGTGGTCAGAAACGACATGGATTTCGGCGGATCCTGTCGTTTCTGACCCCTTTTCTATCCGATGGCGGCTGGCGAGTCTTGGCTGTTGCGGCGCCTCGCGCTAGCTTCGATCGCGGAGGCGTTCCCGCGGGAACGTCTCCGCTTTTTCCGGACTCACTACGGCCGGCGGCTGCGACACGCCGACCGCCCACTCCATTGCCGAAGGTGGTCACAGACGAGATGGCCTCGGCCGAAAATCCATGTCGTCTCCGACCGCTTTCGGCAAGGAAACCGCGGCATATGACGAAACGTCGGACTCTGTCAGCCACCCGCCTTAGTGTTGACGTCGACCATGACGCTCTACGTGCATCGCGCCGAGCGTGCGGACCGATTGGTCACTGCACTCGGGGATTTACTCAGTACTCCGCTGCCTGATCCGTTTGCCACGGAGATCATCAGCGTGCCAACGCGCGGAGTGGAACGCTGGCTGTCTCAGGGCCTCGCGCAGCGCCTGGGAGCATCTCCTGGTCGCACAGACGGAGTCTGCGTCGGTGTGTCGTTCCCCTCGCCTCCACGACTCATGGCACGAGCGCTGGCGGCCCGCGCGGATGAGGAGGACAGCGATCCCTGGCAGCCAAGCCGCGCCGTCTGGCCGCTGCTTCGGGTCATCGACCGCAGCCGCGGTGAGCCGTGGGCTGCTGTGCTGTGGCACTACCTCGGTGGCAGCGCACGCTCCAGCTTGGATGCGCTCCGTGCCGGGCGGCGTTGGTCGACGGCCCGGCATCTGGCTGAGCTCTTCGCCAGGTACGCCGCGCTCAGGCCGGCCATGATCAACAACTGGTCCCAGTGCCGCGATGTTGACGCCTCCGGATCTCCGCTACCGGCCGATCGAGCCTGGCAAGCCGAGCTCTGGCGTCGGCTCCGCAATGAGCTTGGTGCGCCAAGTCCGGCGGAACGCCTTCAGGCGGCCGTTGCCAGGCTCCAGCGCGAACCCGAGAGCAGCGATCTCCCGCAACGATTGTCGCTGTTCGGTGCCACCCGATTGGATCCCGATCACCTATCCGTACTGTCAGCACTTGCCGATCATCGCGACGTGCACCTCTGGCTTGCGCATCCCTCCCCCGCGCTCTGGGATGGCTTGCAGGCAGCTCTGCGGAGCAACGGATTCCGTTCAAAGCAGCCGTTACGCCGCTCCGAGGACACCACAGAGGCATTGGTCCGCCACCGGTTGCTGGCTTATCTGGGCCGTGACGTACGCGAACTCCAGCTCGCCCTGACCAAGATCAACCCAAATGCGGCCGATGTGCAGCATGCGGCAGCTGAGGCCGAGGAGCCCGCGACCCTGCTCGGCCGACTGCAGTCCGATATTGCGGCCAACCGTGAGCCACAGCCGAAAAACCAGCGGCCGCTTTTTGATCTCGCGGATCTAAGTGTGCAGTTTCACTCCTGTCATGGCCCCGATCGCCAGGTGGAGGTGCTGCGGGAAGTGCTCGTCGGTCTGCTTGCCGACGACGCCACCCTTGAGCCGCGGGACATCGTCGTGATGTGCCCCGATATCGAAAAGTTCGCGCCGCTCATCGCCGCCTCATTCGGTCTGGACACTCCCGAGAGTCGGGCTGAGCATCCCGGGCATCGCCTCCGAGTGCGGCTCGCCGATCGATCCCTTCGACAGCTGAATCCGCTGCTCGCCCTCGTCAGCAGTCTCATCACGCTCGCCGATTCCAGGGCTGGTTCCAGTGCATTGCTGGATCTGTGCGCTGCGCCGCCCGTCACACGCAAGTTCGGTTTCAGCCAGGATGACCTCGAACGACTGCATGATCTGGTGCCACGGGCCGGTGTTCGCTGGGGATTCGACGCCACGCATCGCAGTCGGTTCCAGATGGGTGAGTTTCGACAGAACACCTGGGCGGCCGGCCTCGAGCGGCTGCTGCTCGGCGTGACGATGGACGAGACAGATCAGCACTTCATCGGCACCACGCTGCCGCTGGATGATGTCGACGCCGGCGATGTTGATCTTGTGGGACGGCTTGCCGAGCTGGTGGCACGGGTCAACGTGCTGACCGCCGCTTGCAACACCACACAGCCCCTGAATGCCTGGGTGGAGCTATTCAAGCAGGCAATCGAGCTATTGGCGTCTGTCCCGGCGGCGGACAGCTGGCAGCTAAGCCACGCTTATCACGAACTCAGTGATCTTGCTTTGGCAACTGATCAAGCTGGCGATGTCCCGCTTAGTCTTGCCGAGGTATCGGCGCTAGTCAGCGATGCGTTTCGAGGACGAGCAAGCAGGGCGAATTTCCGTACCGGCACGCTGACGGTCTGCACCATGCTTCCCATGCGATCGGTGCCCCATCGGGTGGTGTGCCTGCTCGGAGTCGACGATGGCGTCTTTCCACGGACACCGCCGGCAGACGGCGACAACATCGTCAGTGATGAGCAGTGGGTCGGCGACCAGGACGTACGAAGCGAGGATCGCCAGCTGCTGCTGGACGCGATCATGTCGGCTCGCGCGCGGCTGGTGGTGATCTTCGCAGGCTCGGACCCTCGTTCCGGAGCGGAGATCCCTCCCGCGGTACCTATTGGTGAGCTGCTGGATGCATTGGATGCCACGGCGCGTACCGAGGATGGTGCGGCGATCCGGACCAAGATCATTACCCGCCATCCGCTACAGCCCTTCGATGCCTCCAATTTCGCTCCTCGTGAGCTTGGCTCAGGTCAGCAGTTCAGCTTCGATCGCGCCGGGCTGCGCGCGGCACGCGCCGCCTCCAAAGAGCGCCGCCCCGCGATAGTGATCTTTGGCCGCGAACCGCTGCCGCAGCAGGATGATCATGGACTGGTTGGCCTAAGCGACCTGATCCGCTTCTTCAACCATCCGATTAGGGCGCTGCTGTACGACAGGGCCGGACTGTCGATCATTCGGCCGGATGAGTCCCCCGACGAGCAGATTCCAGTCAGCCTTAGCGGTCTGGATGCCTGGAGCATCGGAGACCGCCTGCTGCGGTTGCGCATTGCTGGCCACGATTCCTCATCACTGATAGCCGCCGAATGGCGGCGTGGCTACCTGCCGCCTCGTGGTTTGGGTCAGAAGGCCATTCGCGAGATCAACGACGAGGTCGAGCAGCTGGTGCAGACCTCACAGCCGTTCCTGACCGCTCGACCAGCGCTGTACGAGGTGTTGGCCGAAGTCGGCGGCGTGCGGCTCACCGGAACCGTGGCGGGCGTGGTCGGCGACTCCATCGTGCATGTCAACTACTCGAAACTGGCTGTGAAGCATCGGCTGCAGGCCTGGCTCGAGCTGCTGGCGCTGACCGTGACCGAGCCGGGCCGGCCCTGGCAGGCCCTCACCATTGGACGCGGCGGCTGCTCGCAGCTGGGACCGGTCGAGGCAAAGTGGGCCGGCAGAGTCTTAGCCGACCTGATCGATCTGCGAACGACTGGACTGAGGGAGCCGATCCCCTTCAGTCAGAAGACGTCAGCCGAGTACGCGGCGCTGCGCTTCCGGGATCGACAGCCGCAGCTCTACCGCCGACAGCTGGAGAGGCTTTGGGCGCAGGATCGCGACGAGGCGTACGAGCGGTTCTTCGGACCGAGCCTCGACGCCATGCTCGTCCAGAAGTCGATCTCCAGCGAAGAACGCGGCAGCCTCGCTGAATCAAGCCGGTTCGGGACGCTGTCGCGACGGGTGTTCCAGCCACTCCTCTCCGTCGAGAATCTGCGATGACCAGCGATCCGCCTCCTTTCGATATCTGCGGCCCGCTGCCAACCGGAACCACCGTCCTCGAGGCGAGCGCCGGCACCGGAAAGACGTACACGATCGCCGCCCTCACAGCCCGAGCTATCGCCGATGGCACCGCTGAGCTGAACCAACTGCTGCTGGTCACCTTCGGAAGGATGGCGACCAACGAGCTCCGGCTCCGGGTCCGAGAACATCTGGTTGCGGCCGAGAGCTGTCTGACCGATGCCATCGCGCAACGAGTCCCGAGCAGACCGCTCAGCGAACTCGAGGCCGTACTCTGCTCCGGCGATCCGGAAGAGCTCGCGTGCCGCAGAGATCGGGTTGCGCGGGCGCTTGCGGAATTCGACGCCGCCACCATCGCGACGACACATGAATTCTGCCTTCAGATGCTCGATGGCCTCGGCGTACTTGGCGACCGCGAGCCGCACGCCACGGTCGTTGAGCACCTGACTGATCTGACGCGTGAGGTGACCACCGACCTCTACCTGCAGCGTTACGCGGCGAGCGGCGCACCGCCCATGAGCTACGACCAGGCACTGGAGGTGGCCAATCAGGCGGTCGAAGCCGTGCATGCTCGGCTGGTGCCGACAGGGCTCAGACCAGACGACCCCACAGGCAGCGGTGATCGCGTGGCATTCGCGGCCGCGGTGCGGCAGGAGGTGGAACGCCGTAAACGGGCCGCCAATCTCTTCACATACGACGACATGCTGACCCGACTACGCGATGCTTTGGCCGACCCGGATCAAGGACCAGCCGCTGTTGACCGTCTGCGGCGGCGCTACCGCATGGTCATGGTGGATGAGTTTCAAGACACCGACCCCATCCAGTGGGAGATCCTGCGGCGTGCCTTCCACCGGCACTGCACGTTGATCTTGATCGGTGATCCCAAGCAGGCGATTTACGCGTTCCGGGGGGCCGACGTCTTCAGCTATCTGGATGCGATGCAGCAAGCCGACCAGGTCAGGACGCTGGCCGTCAACCGTCGCAGCGACCAGGCTCTCGTCAATGCGCTGCAGGAGCTGATCGGTGACGCCGCCTTGGGTGACGAACGAATCGCCGTACGGCCGGTGACAGCTCACAATCACAAGCGTCGACTGATCCCGCCGGACGGCAGGCAACACATCGCCGCACCGATTCGGTTACGCGTCATGCCACATGAACCCGATGCCGAAAAAGTCCCGAGTGTCACCATCATCCGACCTCAAATTGCCGGCGACTTAGTCGCTGACATCACCGCGCTACTGGGTTCGCGCACACAGCTACTCGATGGACACGATGCCCGAGCACTGCTGCCCTCTGACATTGCTGTATTGGTCCGCAAGAACGAGCGCGGAGAGGCAATTCGCGATCTCTTGGTCAGCGCCGGAGTGCCGGCGGTGATGTACGGCGCCAGCTCGGTATTCGCTTCCCAGATGGCGCAGGACTGGTTGACCTTGCTGCTCGCCCTGGAACAAACGCGGCAACAAACGGTCCGGCAAGCGGCCCTGACCTGCTTCTTCGGCTGGACGTTTGCCGAGCTGGCAGTCGCGAGCGAGGAAGCGTTGATCGACCTCACCCAGCGAGTCCGTTGGTGGAGCAAGGTGTTGCAGAGCCGCGGCGTTGCTGCCTTACTCGAGACGGCGACGTCCGAGAAACGGATTCCGGAACGTTTGCTGAGCCAGCGTGGCGGAGAACGAATGCTCACCGACCTGCGGCATCTCGGTCAAAGCCTGCACGCTGCCATGACCTCCTCCCAGCTCGGCGTCGGTGCCCTCGTCGAGTGGCTGCGGGCGCGCATCTCCGAGGCCCACCACGCCGGTATGTCCGAAGTCACCCGCCGGCTGGAGACAGACGCGAAGGCGGTGACGATCTTGACCGTGCATCGCAGCAAAGGCTTGGAGTTTCCGATCGTCTATCTACCTGAGGCATGGGATCGCCATGCCAATGCCTCTGATGAGGGCCGCATCCTCAGACTGCACGAGCCGACTGCCATCAGCAACGGCGAATGTGTGCTGGATGTCGGCGGTCGACACGGTCCCGGACGACCCGAGCGGTTCTCGCGGTATCGCGCCGAGGACTCCGGCGAGGACCTGCGGCTGTTGTACGTCGCCCTGACTCGAGCGAAGTGTCAGGTGGTGAGCTGGTGGGCGCCATCGTTCAACACTCGGGCCTCAGCGTTGCACCGCTTTGTTTGCCGGAAGCCGACCGATCCGCCAGAACCTAAGGCTGTCTACGACCTGAACGGCGATCCTTTCACCGGGCGTCAGCTGGGTCCCGGATTCAGCGTTGAGGAAATGGCGCCACGCACATTGACCGACTGGCGGCCCAGTCCAGAGCCGCAGCCAGTGCTGCACATTCGCAGCTTCGACCGCGAATTGGATCTGACATGGCGTCGGACCTCCTATTCCGCCCTGACCGCCGCGGCACACGGCGCTGAGACACCAGTGCCGGCCGTGGGGAGCGAGCCCGACCTGAAACGTGAGGACGACGAATCTGCTCCGATGACGGCTGCGCCCATTGCTGTAGAGCTGGCGGGCAGCGCAGCTGAAGACGGACTGGCTAAACCGTCGCCGATGCATCATTTGCCGTCTGGCGCCGAATTCGGGACGGCCGTGCATGCAGTGTTCGAGCGTGTCGATCCAACCGTCCCCGATCTGCCGGTGGCACTACGTCAAGTCTGTGCAATGACGCTCGCCCAGGGTCCGGCCGGAACGATGAGCGCCGAAGACCTCGCGAGTGCGCTGCTTCCGGCCTTCCGTACGCCCCTCGGACCGCTCGTCGATGACCAACGGCTTTGTGACATTCCTTCCAGTGACCGGCTCGTCGAGCTTGCCTTCGAATACCCGCTGACTGGCGGCGATATCACGAACGCCGACGTAACTGTGAGCATGCTTGGACCACTGCTGCGGCGCCACCTCGCTCCGTCTGATCCGTTGGGCGCGTACCCCGACCTGCTGGATGACCCGGCACTGACGGGCCAAGTGCTGCGCGGCTACCTGACCGGCAGCATCGACGCCGTGCTGCGAATTCGACGGACCGGCCAACCACCCCGTTACCTGGTTGTGGACTACAAGACGAACTGGTTGGCCGGAACCGAAGGTGAGGTGCTGAAGGTCGGCAATTATGCGCCGGCGCGAATGGCGCAGGCCATGATGAGCGCGCACTACCCGCTCCAGGCGCTGTTGTATGCGGTGGCTCTGCATCGGATGCTGCGCTGGCGTCAGCCCTCGTACGATCCCGCTGTGCATCTCGGCGGCGTGCTCTACCTCTTCGTACGCGGGATGGCCGGACCCGATACACCGCGAGTGGATGGCGCGCCGTGTGGAGTCTTCAGTTGGCATCCGCCACCTTCACTCGTCAAGGAATTGTCTGCGCTTCTCGATGGGATATCGCCATGAGTACACAGCTGCGTCCGGAGCCCGTTGCAGAGCGGCTCGAGCCGGTGGATTTGCGCCGTGAGCCACTCTCCCCGCGCCCGGAGCCTGCCCATGTGCGCCCTGAGCTCGTCGAAGGCCCTGCAGCAACAAGCTCGGCGCGCATGGTCGTGCAGTCGGCAAGTGGTCTGCTGTCAATCTTCAACCAAGCCGGCATCCTTGATCCGGCGGACGTCCACACCGCCACGACGGTGTGCCGGATCGCACATGAGGCCGACGAAAAGGTCCGCCTCGCCCTCGCGCTGACCGTTCGTGCACTGCGCAAGGGATCGGTGTGCATCGACCTCAGTACCGTCCGCAGTACCGCCTTTGATGAGGCAGAGGCCGTAATTGATCTTGCCGCATTGCCGTGGCCTGACCCTGAGGAATGGATGTCCGCTATCCAGCGGAGTCCGTTGCTGGTCGATGGTGCTGACCAGCCTGGTGGGCGACCACTGCGATTGGCTGGTGGCCTGCTCTACCTCGAGCGGTATTGGCAGCAAGAGGAGCTGGTTCGGGTGCAGCTGCAACAGCGTTTCACCGCAGCGCCGCCGGAGATCGACCAGTTACGCCTATCAGCTGCATTGCAGCGGCTTTTCAACCAGGAAGGGCTGGCCGACGGTGAGGCAGACCGTCAGCAACTTGCTGCCGCCGTCAGCGCTCTCGGCCGCGTCACTGTGCTGGCGGGTGGGCCCGGAACTGGCAAGACCACAACGGTCGCCAGGTTGCTTGCGCTCTTGCAAGATCAGCCCGGGCCTGCCTTGCGTGTCGCGCTTGCCGCCCCGACCGGAAAGGCCGCGGCCCGACTAGAAGAAGCAGTGCGAGCCGCTGCAGCGCAGCTTGAACAGGCCGACCGCGAGCGACTGGGCAACCTTACGGCCTCGACCTTGCATCGGCTGCTGGGCTGGCTGCCATCAAATCGGAGCCGGTTTCGGTATAACGCCACGAATCATCTGCCACATGACGTCGTGATCGTCGATGAGATGTCGATGGTCTCCCTGACGATGATGGCGCGGGTGCTCGAGGCAGTCCGGCCGAGTGCTCGACTAATCCTGGTCGGAGACCCGGATCAACTGTCTTCGGTCGAGGCGGGTGCTGTGCTGGCCGATATCGCACGGGCTCCGGGTGCATCGGATCCTGTTCTTGGACAGCGCCTGGTCGAGCTTGGTTTGATCGCCGAAGCAGAACCTCCGCCCGTCCACGGTGTCGTGCAACTCAGCCATACCTGGCGCTTCGACGGCGCCATCGAGGCACTGGCTCGCGCTATTCGGGCGGCCGACGCCGATACCGCGATCGACGTGCTGCGATCTGGGGCCGGCGACGTGCACTTCAGCGAAGTTGATCTTGAATTTGGGGTGACGGGCACCGCTGCCCAGGCTTTGGCAGGGATGGCCGCACAGGTCCGTGAAGCAGGCATCGCCATGCTCCAGGCGGCCACAGCGGGAGACACCACAGCTGCCCTGACGGCGCTCGATCGGCATCGCCTGTTGTGCGCGCACCAGCGCGGGCCGTACGGCGTGCTGCGCTGGGGTTTGGAGATAGAGCGCTGGCTGACCGAGTCGATTCCCGGCTACGCCGAGGATGGCGAGTGGTACGTGGGACGGCCCTTGCTGGTGACGGCCAACGACTATGAGATGTCGCTGTACAACGGCGATACGGGTGTCATCGTGCAGACGCCCGATGGGGTTCGCGCCGCCTTTGCCCGCGGAGCCGCCGCCAAGCTCTATCCTCCCGTGCGGCTGGACGCCATTCAGACGGTGCATGCGATGACGGTGCATCGTGCTCAGGGCAGCCAGTTCGACACTGTGTCCTTCGTGGTCCCGCCTCGAGACTCGCCGCTGCTCACCCGTGAGCTGCTTTACACCGCAGTGACCCGCGCCCGCCGTCAAGTACACATCATCGGCTCCGAGGATGCCGTGAGACGGGCAGTGCTGCGCCCGGCCAACCGGGCAAGCGGTTTGCGTCACCGCCTCGCCAGCGATTAACCAGGCGGATTCGGCGCACCGAGCAGAGCAATTAGGAGCAATTTAAAGGGGTGCTTCCCCGTCACGCCAAGCTTGAATCATGCGTGCCGCGATAGAGCTCTTTCCAGGCAGCCCGAGTTGGCCGGCATCCAGCTTGGCGCTGAGCTGATCACGGGTGTACCACTCGGCGTGGGCGATCTCCTCGAGATCGACGCAAACATCTGTTTCCTCAGCCCGGGCGAAGAACGCGACCATGAGCGAGCGCGGGAACGGCCAGGGCTGGCTGCCGAAGTAACGCAGATCGGACAACGTGACGTCGACCTCCTCACCGATTTCGCGGTGAATCGCCTGCTCGAGCGACTCCCCGCTCTCGACAAAGCCGGCTAACACCGAGACTCGATTCCCCCATGCCTTCTGGCCTCCGAGCAGCAAGCGATCATCGGCGTCGACAACCGCAACAATGACTGCAGGATCGGTACGCGGGAAGTGATCTTGGCCGCATGCAGCACAGTGCCGGACGAATCCACCGTTGATCACGACCGTTGCGCCACCACATCTCGGGCACTGCGGCTCAAGTCGATGCCAATGCGTCAACGCCGCGGCAGTGGCAGCGATATCTCGTTCATTGTCGGTGAGTTGGAAGCCGACGTCCCGGAAATCGTGCACCTCCCCTTCTGTCAGCGTCTCGACGGCCCAGATCGGATCACCATTGAGCATGCCGAGCAGCCGGTGACGCTGGCTGTCGTACTCCACGAAGGGCTTCGTCATCCGCAGCTTGCTGCCGCCAGCATTGGTGGTAAATCGAGATTCGGCGTCGAGTTTGAGCAGTTTCGCGTTCTCATCACGCCAGAGTCCCGCCACCCATTCCGGAGATCGGCGGTGGTGGTCGACGCGATCGAGATCACTCGCGATCGCCCAGTCGATCATGAGATCAGGGTAACCGCTGAACCTCAGCGCTCAGGATCGATTCGATCGCCTCGCGGTCGGGCAGTGGCTTCGGCCGTACGATCTCGTCGCTTCGTACGTGATAGAAGATCGCGTCGATTTGCCCTACGGCAAGGCCATGCGCCTCGGCCCAGGCCAGCCGGTAGATGGCCAGCTGCAGCGGATCGGCGGTGTCAGCGCGACCGGTCTTCCAGTCCACTACTTGGAACAGCGCCTCCCCAGATGCCGACGGCGTGGGTTGCCGGTAGACGGCATCGATCCTGCCGCGGATGAGCCGGCCACCGATCCACGTGCTGAATGGTGCTTCAATCGCGTACGGCACCGCGCTGCCGAACCGGCCCGCCGCAAAGGCTTCGCAGAGCTCACGTAGCTCTTCTTCGTCGTGCGTGCCTGAGTCCGCCCGGTTCGGCACGTCATCAAGATCAAGAAGCTGCTGCTGACCTAGGCCGCCATGCGGCAGCTGAGCACCGAAATAACGTTCCACCCAATGATGGAAGCGGGTCCCGAAACGGGCAGATCGCGACGGTTGCCGGGGCATGGGCCGTGCCAGCTCGGCGGCAAATGCCTCCGGGTCGGCGTGCAACCGCAGCACCGCAGTCGTCGACAGCTGACTGGGCAGCTCCACCAGCTGGTCGCCGGAACGCCACTCGACGGCCTCCGCCAGCAAGCGGTCGATGTCGGCGTCCCAGCCAGCGGCGATTTCATGATCATCGAGCAACAGTGGCTCACTTTCCGGATCCTCGTACTGACCGAGCTCTGAAAAGCGACGCAGCGCGCGCTCCACATCCAGCGCGGCATCATGGCGTCTCGCCTCCGCTTCGGGATCCAGCGGCGCCGGCCAGGGTTGCGGAGCCACTTCACTGACCAAAGGATTGTTCGGTCCGGGCGGCTCGGCCGCTGCGAGGAGCCGATCTTGGCGAACCGCCTCCTCGATGATCGTCTCCAAATAGCTGGAGGCGGCTCGAGGGTTGCTGAGATCGGGTCGCCAGGAGTGCCCCGTGCCCACCAGCAGCCGCTTTGCCCGAGTGACGGCCACGTAGGCGAGCCTGTCCTCGGCCAGCAGCTGCTGTTTGCTGAGCTGCTGCTTGTACTCCGCCAGTCCAGCGTTGGTCGCCTCACTGAGCTGGGGAATCGACCCGGCGTCCCCACGCAGGTCGGCGGGTAGTACAGCTGGACTCAGCACCCAGTTGTCAGTGACCCGGTCACTGGGAAATACACCCTTCATGAGCGCCGGCAAGAAGACCGCGTCCCACTCCAGTCCCTTTGCCTTATGGACAGTCAGCAGCTTGACTGCTTCACGGTCTGAAGGAACAGCCTGTTCCAGTCCCGTCCCTTGATCCCGTTCAGCGTCCAAGTAGCCGAGCAGGCCGGACAACGAGGCATCACCGTCGACATCGACGTACGCGGCAACCGCGTCGAGAAATGCTCCTAGCTGGTCCCGCCGTGAGGTGCGCGCGAACTCTGGTGTCGCCATGACCTCGACGTCCAAGCCGATCGTGGTGATGATGCGACGAACCAGATCGAGCACTGGCTCGTCGCTATGGCGTCGCAACCACGCCAGCTCGGCGGACACTTGAGCAAAGCGCTCTCGAGCGTCCGCTGAATAGAGCTCATCCCCGGGGCTATCAAGAGCATCGAGCAGACTGACGACCTCCGTCGGGTCGACCTCAGCGACGGCCTGCTCAAGGGAACTCAGAACCGCCGCATTGCTGGGCTGCTGATCGGACTCCTGAATCTGGCCACGCGCGGCACGGGCAAGCTCGCGGGCGCGCCGGCCAAGTAGGCCAAGATCGCGCGGGCCTATCCGCCAGCGAGGGCCGGTCAGCAGTCTGATGACATCCGGATTTGCCGTGACATCATCGATCACTCGCAACACGGCGGTGATGTCCATGATCTCGGGCAGATACAGCAGCCCGCCAAGCCCCACGATCTCCACAGGAACATTCCGGGAAGTCAGCTCGGCATAGAGCGGTGCGATGTCGGCGTTGCGCCGAGTCAGTACGGCGATCTCCGCCCAGCGCGAAACCTCACCCCGTTCCTTCAGCCCTGCGATCTGTTCCCCGATCCAGCTGACCTCCTCGGGCCAAGTCTCAAAAGTCCCCGCACGCACCTGACCCGCGGAAGTTCCCTCCGGTGCTTGCAGCAGTCCGAGACCGTCAAGGCCGTTGTCGGCCGGTGCATGTTTGACCCTCAGCGTTGAGCCGGCTTCGCTCCGGAGCGGCCGGCTGAGTGCATTGGCAACATCAAGGATCGTTCGGCCGCTGCGCCGGTTGACCGTGAGGGCATAACGAAGAGCCGGTGACCCGTCAGCGCGGGGAAAGTCGTCGGCGAAGGTCATGATGTTGCTCGCCGCCGCACCCCGCCATCCGTAGATCGCCTGGAAGGGATCACCAACAGCAGTGACCGGATGGCCGCGCCCGTCGTCTGGGCCCTGTCCGGAGAACAGCCCGCGCAACATGATCGCCTGCGCCGCGGAGGTGTCTTGATACTCGTCGAGCAGCACAACTCGGAAGGCAGCACGCAATGCGCTGGACACCTGAGGGACCTCAGTAGCCAGCCGAGCCGCAATAGCCATCTGGTCAGCGAACTCCACCAAGCCAAGCCGCCGCTTGAGTTCCTGATAGTCCCGTACCAGGCTGGCGAGTTCCAGGCGCTCCTGACAGGCGATGATCGCCTTCTTGATGTCGGCATAGGTGTTGCCTCGGTTGTTGCGCGGTGCCGAGGCCAAGTCCAGCAACAGGTCGCGAGCGTGCCCGTCCAGTTGCTCCACATCGACGAGATGCTGTTGAAGATCGGCGTCGAGCTTGAGCACGCGCTCGGTTACCGTCGCCGGTCGGAGTCGGGAAATGAATTCGAACGGCCCGGCGGCAGCCCTCACGACCCGCGATGCCAGGCGATAGCGGGTGGCGCCAGTGATCAAGGTCGGGTCTGCCTCAAAACCCAGTCGCAGCCCATGCTCGGCCACCAGCCGTGCGGCGAAGGCATCGTAGGTCATGATCAACTGTTCGCCGGATTCGTCGATGCCGCGATCGGCGATCACCCCGGCCCGCAGCAATGCATTGCGTATGCGTTGCGAGAGCTCGGCCGCCGCTTTTCGGGTGAACGTCAGCCCGAGCACCTCTTCGGGTCGCACCTCCCCGGTGCCGACGAGCCAAACCACACGGGCCGCCATCACGGTGGTCTTACCAGATCCGGCACCGGCGATGATCACACCTGGTTCGAGCGGTGCCGTGATGGCATCCAGTTGCTGTGTGGAGAAGGAAATGCCCAGCGCATCGATCAGCTCCACCGGGCTGCCAAGGCGAATTTGCCGCACTGGCGGCGTCAGGATGTAGACGGTCATTTCACCACCTGTTGACCAGCCGGCTGTGCTGGACAGCTCGTGCGGAACGGGCAATATCGACAGCCAGGCCCGACACGAGCGTCATGATCTTCGCTCCGAATGATCTGCGCAGCCTCGGCCAACCGTCGATGCACCCACGTCGGCTGGCCGGGGAACAAGGACTGTTCGGCATCGTCCAGCGGCTTGATCGGAAACGGGACGTCATCCAGCGACGCTTGCAGAAAGGTCCTCGGATAGCCGCTTTCCCGTTCGGCGAGGCGGAGATACACCAGTTCAGCACCGCCCGGCCGGGCACCCTCCCCTGCCACGGCCGCGAAAGCGCCTTGCTGCACCGCTAACTGATAGACGCCCAGCTGATCGTGCATGGCGATGTCGGCGACCGTCGGCGCTGCCTTCGACGTCTTGAAGTCGACGATTCGAATGCGCCCGTCGGGGTCCCGCTCGACCCGATCGGCGCTGCCAGTGAGATGGACTCGATCGGTGCCTAGATCCAGCTCGCAGGAGAACTCAACCTCGGTGCCGAGCAGCGTTTGATCGGGCCTGGCCTCTTGCCAGGTTTGAAATCGCTCCAGTGCCGACTCGGCCTCCACACGCTCTACCGCTGAGAGCCAGTGGGCATCGAAGTCGAGCTGATTCCAGACCGACTCGAGATGGTGCGAGAGCTCCTCATGATCAACTCGAGAATGAGCGCCGTACTCGGCGAGCACATGGACCACCGAGCCGAAGCTCGCGGCAGCCGAGCGGGCCGGCTCTCCATGCGCCTTGCGCGCTAAAAACCAATTCCTGGGGCACGCCAATACGCTCGCTAGCTGACTGCCCGAGAGATGCACCGGTTCTTCCGGCATCACCAGCGGCTGATCGGATCGAGTCAGCGGGCGCATGCCCCACCAACGCTCGGGTTGAGCGGCGGGGATCAAGGGATGCCCGTCGGTATCGGTTGCATCGGCAAGCCGCGCGAGCCGTACAGCCGCTTCTTCCCGAAGCCGTGGCGAGGCTTCAGGGTTGACCATTATGCTCCGCAGTTCGGCGACCAGCGCCGGCAGCGTCAGCGGCCTTTGCGGCCGACCAGGTAGCTCGCGTGGCGACACGCCAAGCTCGGTGATGAACCGGGACGGTTGGTCGGCCTCTCCCTCGGTGCCAGAGACGGCAGTCACCACTAGTCGCGATCGGGCGCGGGTGCATGCGACGTAGAAGAGCCGGCGTTCCTCAGCGATCCGGCTCGCCGTCGGAACCGGTGCCATCACCTCCCGACGGCCAAGACGATCCGGCTCGAGCAGTGAGCCTCGCCGGCGTACGTCCGGCCAGCGACCCTCCTGGACACCAGCAACGACGACCAGCTCCCACTCCAGTCCCTTGGCACGGTGAGCTGTCAATAGCCGAACTGCCGACCCTCGTAACTCCGATTCGCGCAGCGGATCCGCAGGAATCTGCTGTCCTTCGATCTCGGCGAGAAAGCCGGTCACTCCGCGAAGCCCGGAGACTTCTTCGGAGCGAGCCGCAATCTCGAAGAGCGCGCAGATCGCGTCAAGATCGCGGTTGGCTCGCCGGCCCTGCTCACCACCACTGCTCGCCTGGGTTCGGAGCTTTTCTGGCCAACCCGTCTGGGACCAGAGCAGCCACAAGGCCTCCTCTGCGGTACTACCGGTGCGAATGGCATGTTCACAACGCCGTAGCAGTTGAGCCAGGCGGCGAGCAGCTTCGACGTCTGGGCTTGGCGGGCAGTCCTCCAGCAGCTCCTGGTGATGCAGCGCAACGCTGATCAGCTGGGCGGAAGGCCGCGGGAGGGCTGTACCAGCCAGCTCGGCACGCTCTGCCTCACGCAAGGCCCGGCCCAGCCGGCGCGTACCCATGCTGTCCATGCCACCCAGCGGTGAAGTAAGCAGCAGCTGTGCCTCATCGGCAGTCGGTGCGCAGCCGCGAGCAGCAACCTGAAGGGCCAGCAAAAGCGGACGCACGGCGGGGTCAGCGGCCAAGGGAATCTCGTCACCGGCCACTTCGACGGGGACTCCAGCAGCGACCAGAGCACGAGTGAGGCCGGGGATCATGGCCCGTCCGGCGCGTACCAGCACTGCCATGTCGCTCCACGCAAGATTGTCGCGGAGCTGAGCCCTCCGCAGGATGTCTGCAATGCGCTCGGCTTCCGCGCCGGTGCTGCTGCAGGTGAAGATCTCCACCTTTCCCTTGGGAAGTTCCGGGTCTGCGATGGGATGGCGGAATGCCTCGAATATCTCGGCTGGCAGCGAGCGGGGCAGACCGAGGCGGCTGACCACGCGACGGCTTGCGGCGAGCAAGGCGCTGCCAAAGCGGCGAGTTCGGTTCAGCGCGAGGACCGGTGCCGGCGCGCCGTCTCGCGTCCGGAACAACTCGGGGAAGTCCAGGATTCCGCGGGCCTCGGCACCACGAAAGGCATAGATCGACTGATCGGGATCGCCGACGACGATCACATCGCGACCATCACCGGCGATGACCTGCAAGAGCCGGACTTGGGAGGGATCGGTGTCTTGATATTCATCGACGTAAACGCAGCTGATCTCGCTGCGCAGCGTTGTCACGATCTCTGGTTTGGTCAGCAAGATTCGGCAGCGGTGCACGAGTTCGGCGTAATCCAGCACGCCTTCGGCATCGAGTACGTCGAGGTACTCATCGAAGAAGGTGCCAACACTCACCCACTCCTCCCGATCAGTGGCATGTCCGGCCGCGACGACGTCATCGGGATCCATGCCGAGCTGTCTTGCCTTGGCGAGCACGGCACGAACCTCAGTGGCAAAGGCCCGAGTGGGGAACGCGCGAGCGAGTGAGGTCGGCCACCGGGCGCGCCGAGTCTCCAAGCTGCCCTGAAGCGTCTCCCGTACGCGGAACTCCTGCTCTGGTCCGGTGAGCAAGCGCAGCGGCGCGCCAAGGCCATCCGATTCCATACCGACTTCCTCACCGAACCGGCGTACCAGGGCGTAGCAGAAGGCATGGAAGGTCATCGCCATTGGCGTCACCGTGGTACGCCCCAGCCGGCCGGCGATCCGTGCCCGCAAATCCGCTGCGGCCTTTCGGGAGAAAGTCAGTACAAGGATGCTGTCGGGCGTCACCCCGCGGCGCTCGATCCGGTCCACGACGCATTCCACCAATGTCGTGGTCTTGCCGGTGCCGGGTCCTGCCAGCACCAATAGCGGGCCTCCGGCATGCTCAACGACGGCGCGCTGCGACGGATCGAGCACTGGAGGTGTGGGCAGCTTCTCCGCCCCCCGAGTCAAGCGGTACATCGCGAAAGTCCTGGTCTAGATGAGATCAGCTCCTACTACGCAGGTATTGGATCAGAGCTGACTGACAGATTCGTGGATTTGCGCCAACTGGGTTATGGCCGAGCGGCCATCACCCACCCGAACAGGCTCCCGCCACCTTCCGAAAGTGATCACGGACAACATCAACAACGTCGACGCCTGTGTGGTCTTCGACCACTTTCCAGAGAGACGGAGGAATCCACAAATCCGCTAGGAGATTCTCCGATCACGCCACGCTGAGTCGAAGATCGCGACAGCGGCGGCCGCGACGAGTCCGGTGCCCAAGATCAAATCACCGAGCTGAGCGAAGGGATCGAAGTAGATCGTGGTACTGCCGTCTCGGATGAGGGCCGCGTACGCCAGCACCGTCATGCTGAGCACATAGTTGGTCAACACCAGCAGCACTCGGGTGGGCCGCGGAAAGCGACGGCTCTCGCCATTTGCCCAACCTGAGCCCGTGAAGAGGTCCCAGCTCAAGCCGAACAGCACCAGGGCCACCCCAGACAAACCCAGCAGCGCGCCGAACGGATCGGAGATGAAGTCGCGATATGAGAATAGTGCGGACAAGATCAACAATCCGGCGAACGCCAGCGCGCGCTGCGCGGTCAGCCTGCGGCGAGCGAACAAGATCACGATCGCGAGCATGACCACCCCGGAAGTCACCAGGTTGAGCGCATCGGGATTGATCGGTGCTGGCGTCCGATTGCCGAACAGCAACTGGCGCGCCAGCGCCACCAACATGACGCCGACACAACCCATCACAAGAGCCCGGCCAGCCTGCCCGCGCCGGGCCGCTCGAACGGCGAGGATCAGCAACACCAGGCCGATCAATACCCGGCACGGGTCGACGACACGAGTGAGGAGCGTCGTAGCGTCGAAGAACAACCGTCCCATGCCGCCGCCTCCGGCCTGAAGTGAGGCGACCACCTGGACGACGGCGAGGAAGATCTGAACCGGAATGGTGACCGCGATCAGCGAGGCGGCCACGACGAAGCCGATCCGGCCGAGCTCATCTCCGAGTCCTGACACCTCAGGGACTGCTCCTCGACGTGCCGATATTCGCAGCACGACTAGGCCGACTACGGTGAAGGCGGCGACAAGTGCGGCCGCCCACAGCAGCGCAATCACGCCCTCCACCACTGGATCTCGCTGTGCGATTTGCCAAACGCCCTGTGCTAGCCGGATGCCCACCACCACGGTCAAGATCAGGTACGCCCAACTTTGCCTGGCAAGCCGCTGCGCGCTCTGTGTTGCCGAAACGGTGGCCCGTACGGTCACCTCTGCAACTGAGGCCCCTGCCAGCGTGGCTGCCGGCAGCGCAAGGTAGCCAAGCAGCGCCGCAGTTTGCTGCAGGTTCAGCGGGTTGAAGTCTTGGCCGAAGACCTTGGCTTCCCGGGTTTCGGCGACTCCGACGGTCATCGCTAGGCCGATCAACGCCCACATGACGGCGAATTCCCACCACGCGAAGCTCCGAGGCCATCGCAGGACGACGAGTACCAGCATCGCCAGCATCAGACCGGCAGCAATGATCGGCCAGCCTGCCCAGCCGGCCAATGATGCGCTGCGCAACGACCAGGTTCCCATCACGATGAGCGTGAACAGCAGGCCGAGCAGTTTCAGCCACCACGGTCCATGCTGGGCAGCCGCCATCAGCGAGGCCACTCCGAAGGAAAGGAAGAGGACTAGTGGCCAAACGGTTTGTTCCGGTAGGCCGAGGCCAGAGCCGAATCCGAAAACGATCAAGGTGCTGTGCTCACGGATCAAACCGGAAAAGATCACTATCAGCCCAGCGATGGTGAAGACGACGTAGCCGGTCAGCACGATCGCGCGGAGCCCGTACGGCCACACCACATCTCGCAGTCGGCCCTGCTCGATGGGCTCGACCAGCGTCTGGCGGTACAGCGCCCTGAGGAATCGTACGAGTCGCGATTGGCTCCAGCGATCTGCCGCCAGGTCAGACTCCGTTACGGGCACTGAGCTCGTCGAAGGGCTGGCGTCGAGCTTTTCTGTGCCAGTGGCCGAAAAGGAGTCAGACTGCATTGTCTCGCACCTGAAAGGTCCAGTCGTTGTTCAACAACAAGACCCCTTGTTGAATGCCGAGTGCAGGCCGGTCCTGTTGTGACAGGGTCAGCGCGGGCAGCTCCCACTGAGAAACGGTGGTGCCGTCTCGCCCGATTACCCAGGCCTGCGTCGGGCCCCATGTCACGAGATGATCTTGAGAGGGGGTAAGCCTGAGCAGTGGCCCGAGTTGCTTCATGACCCGGCCGTCACTGCTCAACATGACCGACTCGCTCTTGGTCGCCACGACGACGTGATCAGCAAAACTCGTCATATCGGTGAGCGTTCCGAAGATCGGGCGTACCCACCTGTGCCGGCCGGAATCAGTTGCGAGCGCATGCGCCGTTTGATCTGAAATCACTACTGCGGTATTGCCGATCACGGTGGCGACACTGCCCTGCACATCCACATTCCAACGAGTCTCGCCGGTGCTTTGATCAAAGGCCGTGGTGGTACCGCCGCGATCCATGATCACGATTACGCCGGCACCGACAGCTGGTGAGACGTTCACATCTGATCCGACGTTGCGCTGCCACCGCAAGGCACCGGTAGCAACATCGAATCGTCGAATTTCGCCAGCAAGATCGACAATAACCGCGTCCGTCTCATCGATTCTGGCAGGGGCTGTCGGTCCAAGATCATCAAGTGTCAGCTGCCAGAGCCGTACGCCGGCATCGGAGTAAGCAACCATCTGGCGGTTGCTTGTCGTTGCAATGATCACATTGCCGAAGCCGCTGAGGGTCATAATGCTGCCGCCCGGGTGCCCTCGCCAGACCGAGGTCCATGCGGCTGGTGACTTCGGGGTTGTGGCAACCAGATCACCTCCGACCGTAGGCCGGATCACCAGTCCGGACTCGGTTCCGACTGGCGTAACGGCCGATGGGGAGCCGAGCATGGGACCTTCACCGAAGGTTGGATTGAACGAGATGGTGCCGAAGTTCTTGGTTGTCCAGTGCTTCGGCACCGTCCAGTGAATGGGAGCGTTTGTGGTCCTCTGCGCGCTGGGTGCCGGTGGATCTATGCGTGTGGAATTGTGCCGTATGTCGCCATAGCTCTGGCTCTCCGCCAACATGCCCGAACCGTTGCACCAGGTTTGGGCCAGGTTCACAACTCGGCCCAGTTGGCCTGCCTTCGATAGGTAACGCACCTCCCCAGTGACCCTGAGACAGTCACGGTCGAGGGCATCGGCCCTCAGCTGGCTGCGATAGTCAAAAGTGTCGCCGGCAGATCCGGCTCCGCTCCACCCCTTTCCCGTGTGTAGGTCGGCCGGTAGCAGCAGCAATGCGGGGCTGTAGATGTAACCCTCAGACTGCGTACTTTCGGCCATCAGCTCCACGCCGGTGTTGACGCGATAGAAGCGAATGGTCTGGGCGATGGCTGCCGGGTCATTGATCGGCGTCGTGGTGGTTCGCAGAATCTGAATCGACTTGTAGTCGGCGTAGGCCTGATCAAGCATCTTGTTAGCGAGGGCGGTATCGGTGCTGAACAGACCGGTAACCCCCGAGAGGCGTGCCGCTTCAGTGACTGATGTTCCGACGGTTGTCTTCAGCTCGCGTGTCGTGGCGGTCCGTTCATAAGACACTGCACCATCGGCCGGCACATACTCGGCGGCGGTAGTAGTACCGAAAACCGCGGAGTTAGCGAGAAGTGCAGTCCCGGCAACAAGCGCAGCCACCAGACCGAATATCACAAGCGGCCGCCACCACGGCCGTGGATCTCTTGGTTCCGGCCATGTCGGATTGACAGCGACACTGCCTAGTGGGTCCAGCGGCAGAGTGGACCAGTCCTGAACGGGGAACGGCGACCACGGCTGATCGTCGACAGCCGATCGCTCCCTCCGCTCGGTGCCGGGCATGCGGAAAGTATCTAATGCGTTGCTAAGTCACATTCGCCGATTGGCGAGCACGGGTATGGCTGCCCGGGTCTCGGCGACTACATCGAGGTCGAGGTCCGCGATTATCAGGCCGGGCCCGGCGCCCAACGATTGCAACACCTCGCCCCGCGGTGAGATCACGGCGCTGTAACCAACACCTGTTGGCGCGGTCCTGGATTGCTCGCTCCGCTCGCTGCCCTCCGATGCGCGGGATCTGGCGGCTGCGGCAGCCGGATCGGCCTGCCCCGCCGCAATGAGATAAGAGGTGGCATCAAGTCCGCGGGCCCGAGTCAGCAGCTGCCATTGCTCAACCTTGCCCGGCCCCGCGCCCCACGAGGCGGCGACACAGATGACGTCAGCTCCAAGCTCTGCAAGCCGGACATAAAGTCCGGGAAACCGGACGTCGTAGCACGTGGTAAGTCCAACGTTCGTCCCGTCGACTGTGATCATGACCGGCTCGGTACCGCGCGCTACTGTGTCGGATTCGCGGAACCCGAACGCGTCGAAGAGATGAATCTTGTCGTAGTGCGCGTCAACACCCGGGCCGGCGGCACGCAGCGTATTTTTCACCCTGCCAGCACCGCCTGGGGTGAACATTCCAGCTACCACAACGAGCTGGTGATGCTCGGCGATCTTTCGCAGCTGCCGTGACCAGGGTCCATCTACTGGTTCGGCGATGTCGGCCAGTGGCAGCCCGAAGCGTCGCATAGTCGCCTCCGGAAAGATCACGAGCTGTGCGCCGCGCTCCGCGGCCTCGGCGGTTTGAGCCTCGACTATTTCAAGATTTTCCTCAGGATCTGCCCCACTGAGAATCTGTGCGACGGCCACCCGCAAGGTGCTCATCGGTGATCTCCTCCGTCACGATCCATCTGCCATACCAGCAATTCCGCTTCGGTGTGTGCAGTGAGCTTCAGCTGGGCTGATCCCGACAGCCGGAGCGAGTCGCCAGCCTCCAGCCGGCCGACCGCCTCAGCCTCGACGACACCGCGCGCCAGGTAGACATGCAGCAAATCACCGGCCGGCAGCGTACGCGTCGCCCCGGCTGGCAGCACAC
This sequence comes from Propionibacteriaceae bacterium, assembly GCA_045806785.1. Lineage (GTDB taxonomy): Bacteria > Actinomycetota > Actinomycetes > Propionibacteriales > Propionibacteriaceae > Microlunatus. The sequence continues at coordinate 82,884 of JBJMIR010000012.1, forward strand.
TGATCCATAACGTCGAGCCGAGGCTGCCGAGGCCCACCACTGCATCGGGATGCCGACCTGAGGCGATTGGCACCCAGCCACTGCCGAAATCAGCGAGCGCCAGTTCGCGCTGCTGATAGCTCGGAGCGCCGCCCGGCTCGTCAGGTCGAATCCACATCTGGATAAAGTGCACCGGCTCGGCCGGGCGTGTGGGATCGATCCGGTAGGCATCATTGCGCTCCGCGTGCACAATCCCCGAACCTGCGCTCATCCGCTGGGCCAATCCCGGATAGATGAGACCCGAGTTGCCATCTGAGTCCTCATGAACAAGTGATCCAGAAACCACCCAGGTAACGATCTCGGCGTCTTGATGCGGATGATCTGCATAACCGGCTCCCGCGCGTACCACGTCGTCGTTGTTAACCAGCAAAGCACCGAATGAGACGTTGCCAGGGTCGTAGTGCTCGCCAAAGGAAAAGCTGTGGTGGGTTTCCGCCCAATCCGTCTTCGTCAGAAAACGCAGCCTTGCACGGCGCAGCTCAATGCCTGATTGTTCGATGCCTGATTGTTCGATGCCTGATTGTTCGATGCCCGATGTCTCGATCCTCGGTGTGCCCACTGGTTCAGTATTGCCGCTGAATGCATCGACGTACCCTCGCCTCATGTCTCCGCGTCCCGTCCCTGAACCCATTGCGCCCGGCCAGGAATCGGTCTGGGACTATCCGCGACCACCCGCCATACGAGCCAGTGATGAGGAAATCATCGTGATCTTGGGCGGTGTCGAGATCTGCGAGACGCGAAACAGCTGGCGCGTTCTGGAAACCGGTCATCCACCGACCTACTACCTGCCTCGTTCGGCATTCATCGAAGGCTCTTTGAAACCCACTCGCGGTACCTCATTTTGTGAGTGGAAGGGATTCGCTTCGTACCTGGATGTGACGGGCGGCAGCAAGATTGCTTATCGGGCAGCCTGGTACTACCCACACCCGAAAGCCCGCTTCGCCGTCATTACTGATCATGTGGCAATTTACCCGAGTGAGATGGATGCGTGCATCGTCGATGGCGAGCGCGTAGTGCCGCAGCCGGGAAAGTATTACGGCGGATGGATCACCTCCAATGTCTGTGGCCCCTTCAAAGGCGGAACAGGCACCGATAGCTGGTGAGTCCATGAATGACGACTATGCCGAGCTGGTGTTGAGCCTGGTCGAGCAGATCCCGCCTGGCCAGGTCGCGACATATGGAGACATCGCCGAAATGGTGGGTCGGGGTGGACCACGACAGGTGGGGCACGTTATGGCGCGCTTCGGTGGCGGGGTTCCTTGGTGGCGTGTAGTACGGGCCGACGGGCGGCCGGCTCGGAGCCTTGAGGAGACCGGATTGAGATTGCTTAAAGCCGACAAGACGCCGATCAAAGGTGATCGGGTTGACATGGCGCAAGCGCGTTTCAGAATCGACAACCTGAGCCGGTAGCGGGATTCCACGCATTACCTGCAGTGATCAGCAATTAAGTGTCGAGACACGACATTGAGCAGGGTTCACATGGCGCCGTCATCTATGACAGGCTAGGGACGCTGTTGCAAGTGGTCTGTTGTCGTGGTCTGTGCTACGCCCAGAACTTTGCGTGGGCGTGAGGAAGAACCTGGCGTCCGACAGCAGTCGGGACCGTGAGGTGCGGTTTCGAATGCAGATGCTAGGAGAGATGTTTCATGGCGCAGGGAACCGTTAAGTGGTTCAATGCCGAAAAGGGCTACGGCTTCATCGCCGTGGACGGCGGCGGTCCGGATGTTTTCGTCCATTACAGCGCAATCGAGGCGAGCGGATTCCGGACGCTCGATGAGGGCCAGCGTGTGGAGTTTCAGACCACCCAAGGCCCAAAGGGTCCGCAGGCAGACCAGGTTCATCCGGTCTAAAGTTTCGCCACGACACACAGAGCCCCGGTACCGATCGGTACCGGGGCTCTGTGTGTCGCTCAGGTGCCCTACTTCAGAACGGAGCGCGGGTGCACATCAACGACGCTGAGTTGAACGAGAATCCAGCCAGCTCGGATCGAGAAGGCCAACTCTCCGATCTGCTTGTTCTCGATCTGTCGCGTGCCGTCGCCGGTCCGCACGCGGCCATGATGCTCGGCGACCTGGGAGCCAGAGTGATCAAAGTCGAACAGCCCGGTCAGGGTGACGAGGCCCGGAGCTGGGGTCCACCTTTCGTAACCGGCTCGGACGGTCAGGCAGTCTCCACGTACTTTCTGTCCGCCAACCGCAACAAGGACTCCATCGCGCTCGACCTCAAGGACGCCAACGACATGGTGCTGTTGCGCAGGCTTCTGGCAAGAGCAGATGTCCTGATTGAGAACTTCAGGCCCGGCACGCTGGCAAGGCTAGGCCTCAGCGATCAGGCGCTAATCGCCTTGAATCCGAGGCTCGTGGTGCTGGCCATCAGCGGCTTCGGGCACGACGGTCCAGAAGGCGGCCGGGCAGGCTATGACCAGATTGCCCAAGGTGAAGCTGGTCTGATGTCGGTGACCGGATCCAATCCAGATGATCCGCAACGGGTGGGCGTACCTATTGCCGACATCCTCGCGGGCATCTATGGGGCTTACGGCGTTCTGGCAGCGCTGCATGAGCGGAACCGCACCGGTCGCGGCCAGATCGTACGAACATCACTTCTGGCAGCAGTTGTGGCATCGCACGGCTACCAGGGCACCGCGTGGACTGTCGCAGGCGTGCGGGGCCAAGCCCGCGGCAACCACCATCCCTCGATCGTCCCTTACGGGCTGTTTCGGTGCGGAGACGGTGCGGTTCAGATCGCCTGCGGGAACGACTCGCAGTGGCAGAGGCTCACTGCCGAATTCCAGCTTGACGTCGGCCAGAGCCTGGCGACCAATCGGCAGCGAGTCGAACGGCGTAACGACGTGATCAACATGCTGGAAGCAGCGTTCTCTTCGCTCACTGCGGCAGAGGTCCTTGCCCGGCTTGAAGCGGCTGACGTGCCTGCAGGAATGGTACGAACCGTCGACGAGGTTTACGGGTGGGATCAAACACGATCCCAGGGACTCCTAGTTGACCTCCAGCACGCCTCACTCGGCTCAATCCAGCTGCCTGGTCCGCCGCTCCGCTTCTTTGACGCCACTGGCGACACGGCAACCGAAACCACTTTCCGGGGCCACCGGCCGCCGCCGGTCCTAGGCGCAGGTAGTGCGGAGCTGGACGCCTGAGTCGGGGTCGAGGGCTAGCTTCCAGCTGCCGCTAGTACGCGGGCTGGGAGGGGTCGATCTGACTGACCCAGGCGCTTACACCGCCACCAACGTGGACAGCGTCGGCGAGTCCAGCGCCATGCACCAGGGCTAACACCTCAGCGGAGCGTACGCCGGTCTTGCAGTACAGCACCACTTGCTTGTCCTGTGGCAGATCACCCAGCGCGGCACCAGTCTGGAAGTCACCCTTCGGGACGAGGATGGATCCTGGGATCCGGTTGATGTCGCGCTCCACCTTCTCGCGTACGTCGATGAGCACGAAGTCCTTGCTTCCCGATTCACGCTCGGCAAGCCACTGCTCCAGCTGCTTGACATCAACGGTGTGCCCGGCGACCGCCTGGGCGGCCTCATCGGTGATCGCACCGCAGAAATCGTCATAGTCGATCAGCTCGGTGACGGTCGGATTCTCACCGCACACCGCACACTGCGGATCCTTCCGCACATTTAGCTGACGCCAGTTCATCTCCAGCGCGTCGTAGATCTGGAGCCGTCCGATGAGCGGTTCACCGATTCCGGTCAGCAGCTTGATCGCCTCGGTGACCTGCGTTGCCCCGACGGAGGCACACAGCACCCCGAGTACACCGCCTTCGGCGCAGCTCGGCACCATGCCCGGCGGTGGAGGCTCCGGATACAGGCAGCGATAGCAGGGGCCGTGCTCGGCCCAGAACACGCTGACCTGGCCGTCGAACCGATAGATCGAGCCCCAGACGTACGGCTTGCCGAGCAGTACCGCGGCGTCATTGACCATGTATCGGGTGGCGAAGTTGTCCGTGCCATCGATGATCAAGTCGTACTGAGTGAAGATCTCTATGACATTGTCGTTGTCCAGCCGGACGTCATGCACGACGACGTTGACGAACGGGTTGGTGTCGGCGATCGACTCCTTGGCTGATTGGGCCTTGGACTTTCCGATATCGGACTGACCGTGAATGATCTGGCGCTGCAGGTTGGATTCATCGACGGTGTCAAAGTCGACGATGCCCAGCGTGCCGACGCCAGCCGCGGCGAGATACAACAGCGCCGGACTACCCAGGCCACCGGCCCCAATCACCAGCACTCGTGAGTTCTTCAGCCGCTTCTGGCCGTCCATCCCGACATCGGGAATGATCAAATGACGGCTATAGCGGCGTACCTCGTCGATGGTCAGTTCATCGGCAGGCTCTACCAAAGGCGGCAAGGCCACGGTTCTCCTCCAGCTCAAGGACGCGGCGCGCCACCGCGGCAACAGGCTCTCTCGATCGTGAGCGTAAACGCGCCTCCGCGAAGTCCTATTCCGGATGATGGGATAGGGCCATGGCCGGCGCAGATGAGATCGTCACCCGGGTGGGTGATCGGACTTTGACGCTGACCAACCTCGACAAGGTGCTCTATCCGAGCGTCGGCTTCACCAAGGCTGAGGTGATCGATTACTACGTGCGGATCGCTCCGGTGATGCTGCCCCATATTCGTGACCGGGTGATGACGAGGCTGAGATTCCCAGACGGAGTAGGCCCCGACCGGTCTCCTTTCTATGAAAAGAACGCGCCGATGGGCACACCCGAGTGGGTGCGGCGGGTCAAGGTCAACACCAGCGATGGAATCATCGACTACATCGTCGCCGACGATGAAGCGGCGGTCGTCTGGCTGGCTAATCTCGCTGCTCTGGAGATGCACGTACCGCAGTGGATCGTACGCACCGCTACGGCGGCAAAAGGAATCATCAGCCTTCCTGAGCACGGGCCGCAGCGCGGTGAGCCGCTGGCCAATCGAATCGTGGTCGATCTGGATCCCGGCGCCGGCATGACCATCGTCGACACCGCTCGGGCGGCACTGATTGTGGCAGCCAGGCTGGCCGAGGATGGCATGATCCCGATCGCGCAAACTTCCGGAAGCAAGGGCATTCAGGTGTACGCCGCAATTGCGCCGACCCGCAGCAAGACCGCCTGGAGCTACGTCAAGCAGCTCAACGGCTCGCTGCACAAGGCACAGCCAGACTTTTTCGTGGCCGCCATGTCGGTGCAGCAACGAGCGGGCAGGATCTATGTCGACTACAACCAGAACCTCGCGGCCCGCAACACCATCGCGCCCTACTCGATGCGGGGCCGGGAGTTTCCCGCGGTTGCGACACCGGTGACCTGGGATGAGTTGGGCAACGTCAGCGAATCAGATGATCTTCGGTTTAGTCCTGAGGAGGTCCTGGCCCGAGTCGCCGACTACGGTGACTTGGCCGCCGATCTGCTTACCACCAACCCTCCGCAGCTGCCAGACGACTTCTAAGCGGGACTACCAAACAAATGGTAGAAATATTCCTTGTTAAGGTAGAGTTCTACCGTGAGTTTGAATATCAAGAACGAAGAGACACACCGGCTAGTACGTCGGCTCGCCGAGCTGACCGGGCAATCGCAAACTTCTGCTGTCGAGGATGCCGTGCGCCGTCGACTTGACGAGTTAGAGCGCGCGGAAAGCCGAAGCGCGCGCCGGGAAGCGATGATGCGGATTGCCCGCGAATCTGCCAGGCAGATAGATCGAGAGATCAGCAACAATCCAAATGATCTTCTGTATGACGAACTGGGCATGCCAAAGTGATCGTTGACAGCTCAGTCCTCATCGCCATCCTTACCGGTGAGCCTGACGCCGAGAAATTCAATGATGTGCTGAGCGAGGCGGTCAAACCGATGCTTTCTGTCGCAAACTACCTTGAAGCCGCAATTGTGCTCGATCGGCACCGCTCACCTGGCCCTGGTGAGAAGCTGGACCGCTATCTCGCAGCCGCGACAGTTGAGCTGGCCGAAGTCACCGCATCTCAGGTCCGGATCGCCCGCTCGGCTTATCGAAACTTCGGAAAGGGCAGCGGCCATTTAGCCGGTCTCAACTTCGGCGACTGCTTCGCGTACGCGCTCGCCATTGAGCGCGACGAGCCGCTGCTCTACAAAGGCGATGATTTTAAGCACACCGACGTGCGCAGCGCACTCCAATCCTGATCAGCGTCGCACCGGCGCTGCAAAGGAAGCCGCGAGGTTAGGGTGAACTAGTGGCCACCAACCTGGAGAAGGAGGCGATGAGTAGCCGACCGACCCGCTTGCCGCGGGACCAACGACGCCTTCAGCTGCTTGAGGCAGCTAGCGAGGTCTTCGCGTCCAAGGGCTACCACGCGGCCGCGATGGATGAGATTGCTGATGCGGCCGGTGTATCAAAACCCGTGCTGTATCAGCACTTTCCGTCAAAACTCGATCTCTACCTGGCCCTGCTCGACCAGAGCTGCGACCGGCTGGTGGAGATCGTCGAGGAGGCTTTGGCCTCGACCGACGACAATGCGGAGCGAGTGATCGCGACTGTCGCTGCTTTCTATGAGTTCGTCTCCTCCGACAGCAATGAGTTCCGGTTCGTCTTCGAATCCGATCTGACCGGTGATGGCGCCGTGCAACAGCGCCTTGCCCGCGTGAACGATGAGATTTCCGACGCTATTGCCGAGGTTATTGCCGGAGACACATCGTTGCCACGCAAGCAGGCCAAGCTGCTGGCGGTGTCGCTGGTCGGTATCGCCCAGGTAAGCGCCCGCTACTGGATATCGGGCGGGCCGTCCATGATCACCGTCGAGGAAGCCAAGCACCTGGTCAGCAGCCTGGCCTGGCGTGGCATCAGCGGCTTCCCGTTAACCGAGCACGAACGCCGGATCATCTCCGACCTTCGCCAGGCTGATCCACTGACAGGCAGTTCATCCTGACTGCAGATCTGTACCCAAGGGGTTGAGTTCGCCCCGGAGAATTTGGCTGATGGTCTCCTCGGTGGGTAGCCGTCCGCGACCGCCACGGCCAGTTGCACAGATAGCTCCTGCGGCAGCAGCGAATCTGACGCACTCGGATATGTCAAACCCACGAGCAAGAGCGACGGCGTACGCGCCGTGAAAGACGTCCCCGCAGCCCGTTGTGTCGACAACTGGGACCTCAAAGGCCGGATGGTGCTGACAGTTCGGCCCGGTCAGGTCACGGAACCAGACGCCATGCCCACCATCGGTAACGACAACGGCTGCTCGCCGATCACTCCACAGCACGTTCACTATTGCGGCTGGATCAGTTTCGCCGCTGAGCTGACGCGCAGCAGCCATCGGCAGCACGAGGTGTTGGACTCGTTCCAACGAGCCCCGATCGACCTCGGCTTCCACATCGGCAACGATCATGGCTTCGCTTCCCGCTGCTCTGAGGGCGGCAACAGCGGGAGCAAGGGCGTATTTGTCTAGCAGCACAATTCGGGCCTGCCGCAGAGCTGTCACATCGTCGCCAGGAGACAATCCGATCGTCGTCACATCGTCATAGGCGATGAAGCGCTCGCCGTCCTGATAGACCACGATGGTGGCCCGGATTGGTCCTGCTTGGGGATCAGGCACTGTGAACTGCAGATCCACGCCATGCGCCGCAAAGTCCGCACGAACAACGGCACCTTCGTCGCGATCACTTAGCCGTCCGACAAATCCGACCCTCGCGCCAAGTTCGGCGGCGGCTACCAAGGCGGTTGCGATGTTCCCCCCAGGCTGACGTTCACGCGCCAGGATGCGGCCCTTATCGTCGGTCGGAGAAGCGTCGACATAGAAGGAATCATCAATCGAAGCACAGCCGGCGCCTGCCACATCGAATTGATCCACCTCAGGTGTCACCCTCTATTCCCACTGAAGCAAGGGCCACTTCTGGACTCGCGCTGTCATGGATGACCGCCCGATAGGCAGCGGCTACACCCTCAAGGTCAGCGGCGCCCCAGATGTTGCGGCCCACGACTGCGCCGACCGCACCAGCTTTCAACGCCTCCGCGGTGAAGACCAGCCCGTCATGGATGGTTTCGGTCCGCGGTCCGCCAGCTATGACCACTGGCACAGGTGCCGAGGCCACTATTTCCGCGAACGCCGACAAGTCACCCGGATATCCGACCTTGATCACATTCACGCCGGTTTCCACGCCGCACCGAACGGCCCAGGCGATCTCCTCTGGCACGAATCGGATGACCGGCACATCACCGGAGTAGTCGCGGGGATAGATGTGTGCAATGACCGGCATCTCGATCTTCGCTGCCGCGGCCACACTGTCGGTCAGCCAGCGAAGATAGCTGCCCTCATAGGGGCCTCTCACTCCGATTGCGACAGCCAGCGCATCAGCACCAAGGCGAGCAGCGTCGTCTGGCGTCGCGATCAACTCGCGTACCCGATCATCTGCAGTGAACAAGCCGGCCTGGATGATCAAGCTTGCTTGTCCGGCGAACTTGCCCCACAGATGGGATGCCGATCCGGGCAGCATCGTGACGGAATCCGGTCCAGCGGTCATTACTCGATCTAATGCCTGAGGCAAATTGTGCAGCCCTCCAGCACGAACGTCGCCGTAACCGATGAAGTGGTCGACAGCGATGCCGAACAGCCGGCCAGATGGGTGAGAGAACAACCGGCGTAGCCGGATTTGAGTGCCGAGTCCCATAGAGAACATGTCCTGTCTGTCAAAGTAGTGAGCAGCAACGAATTCAATTGCCGCCGCCTGCCGATGCAATGGTCCACCCGAGATCGGTGGTACGCGCTCAGCTGTCATGAGATGGACGAACTGAGTACTCCATGGACTTCTTAGTTGGAATCGACCTCGGAACGACTGCATGCAAGGTAACCGTCGTTGCCGATGACCTGACTGCTAACACGCTGACATCACCGCCCTATCCGATCTCCACTCCCTATCGCGGATGGGCCGAACAAGATCCGCTTGCCTGGGGTGAAGCGGTGGATACCACCCTGCAGCGTGCGCTGGAGGGTGTCGGGGTCGGTGCCCAGGACCACCTCACGTTGTCGATCACCGGCCAGATGCACAGCCTCGTGCTGCTCGACGCCGATGCTCACCCGGTCCGCCCCGCCATTCTCTGGGCGGATCGCCGAGCAACGGCCGAGTGCACCATGATCGAGAACCGGATACCCGACATTGCGGCCATAACAGGAAATCCGCCGCTGCCGGCCTTCACGCTGCCACAGCTGCTATGGGTTCGAAGCCACGAGCCTGACATTTTCAGCAGTGCTGCAACCGTCCTGCTGCCGAAGGATTATTTGCGATGGCGTTATACCGGACGCATCGCGACCGATTGGACCGATGCCTCTGGCACCGGAATGCTGAATTCGGCAACACGAGAGTGGTCCAACCGCATCCTGTCCGAACTGGAAGTCGATCGTGGGCTGCTGCCATCGGTAACCGATCCAGTGGCCGACGGCGGCGTCGTGGAAACGCCTGCTGGTCCAGCGCTTGCCGCGGCCAGAACGGCTATCGGCGTTGGTGATCAGTTCGCCGAAGCTCTATCTGCTGGGCTCAAGCGTGCCGGCGACATGGCGATCATCCTAGGCACATCGGCGGTCGTATTGGGAGTATCTGACCACCTTGTTCCTGGCTCTTTCTGCCACGCCCAGTCGGATTTGTGGTTGAGGCTCGACTCACTTCACGCAGGGGGCAAGAGCCTGCAGTGGCTCCGCGACATGCTTGCGCCGGGCGATGCCCTGACCTCGTTTACCTCGGCCGCCGCTTCAGCACCGCCTGGTGCCCACGGCCTACTGTTTCTTCCGTTCTTGATGGGCGAACGCGGCGCGCGAGGTGGCGGTGCGCCTGGTGCCTTCGTGGGACTTACCACCGAGCACACCCGAGGCGATCTTGTTCGGGCAGCACTCGAGGGAGTCGCCTTCGAGCTTCGCCGCCTGCAGCAAACAAGGGGAACCCCGCTGCCGAGCGATGTACTGACGTTGAAGGGAGGCGGTGCTCAAAACGAGCTGTGGTGCCGAATCATCAGCGGTGTTTTCGGAATTCCGTACCGAACTACTCATCGGGACGCGGCGTATGGAGCGGCATTGACCGCTGGCGTCTCGCAGGGATGGTGGCCGAACTGGCACTCCGTACCCGATGTGACGGATCAGCCTAAAGAATCGGGTCTCACCGACCTCGACATTCTGAACGATTGCTACGAGCGCTACTGCACAGTCATCGATGCCCTAACGCCACAGTGATAGATCGGATCACCACGTGAGCATCGTCGGTGTTGATCTTGGGACCAGTGGCGTTCGGGCCGTCGCGTATGACGCCGCAGGACAGCAGATCGCAGCCGGAGCCGAGAAGACGACTCTCCAGCGGCCGAGGGAGGGGTGGGTCGTTTTCGACGCCGAGGCGGTGCTGCACACCGCGGAAGCACTGGTCAGCTCCGTCGCTGCACAGGCCGCAGATCGAGGCGATCGGGTACGAGCGATCGCCTTCAGCAGCCAAGGAGAGGTCGTGATCCCAGTCGATCGACATGGCAGGGCGCTGAGCTTGGCACCGGTCGGTATGGACGCTCGCGGCGAGCCAGCGGTCCAGGCGATGGCGCAGCGGCTAGGTGCTGACCGGGTGCAGCAGATCACTGGACAACCGCTCAATCGGATGTTCTCCGTCTACAAGATTGCTGAGGGTGACGCCGCCTGGCGTCCCCCGGCTGCGAGTGCGTACCACGCGCTGAGTGACTTCGTTGCCAGCCGTTGGGGTGCTGCTCCCGCAATCGACTGGACTTCCGCGGCGCGCACGGGTCTCTTCGATGTGAACGCCGCAAGCTGGTCCGCTGAGGTCATCGCTGCCGCGGCCGTTGACGCGCCCTGGCTCGCCGACGTCGCGTTCGCAGAGTGTGTAGTTTCCGGAACCGTAATCGGCACTGTCTCAGCGGAGGTTGCGGAACGACTCGGCTTGCCAGGCGCGACCGCGCTTGTCGCTGGCGCACACGATCAAGCTGCATCCTTTATCGGCGCCGGCGGCGCTGCAGGATCTGTCTCGACGTTCGCGCTCGGCTCCAGCGATTGCCTCACTGTCGAGACACCACAACGGCCGGTCGGGATTGCCGACACCGGCTTCGCTACTTACCCATGGCAGCCAGCACGGTGGCTGACTCTGGCTGGTACCGCGGCCGGTGGTTGGACACTCGAGTGGTATGCCACGCTGACCGGCGTACCTGATGTGAATGCGTTGCTGTCCGAGTCGTCCGCCGAGCCGCCGCCGATTCTTGTGCTGCCTTATCTCGCCGGATCAGGCACTTTGGACAACGACCCAACTGGTCGGGGCGCCGTAATCGGACTGACCCTTGACCTCAGCAGACCTCAGCTCACGCGCGCGTTCCTCGAGGCTGCAGGCTACGAGCTGGGCAGCATCGTCGCCGCGTTCACAGCCGCCGATGTGCCGGTCGGTCAGGTCCGTGCCGTCGGAACTGGAGCAGTTAGTCCAGTCACGCTTGCTATTCGTGCATCAGCTGCCGGGGTGCCGCTTACTCCGGCGCTCGGAAACGCATCTGCTCGGGGCGCCGCACTCCTTGCCGGTGCTGGCATTGGGATGTTTGATCTGGACGACCTTCCCCCGATTACGCTCGGAGCCACCGCTCAGCCGGACGCCAGAACGATTGACTGGTACGCGCAGCAACGACAGACGTACCGCGACCTGTACCGCGCCCTCAAGCCCTTCAACCAGCGATTCGAAGTCCAGAAAGGACAGCTCAACAATGCCTCTGCAGACCCTCGCCACGACGCTCGCCGGTGCTGAGCGAGGCGGTTATGCCGTCGGCGCTTTCAACGTATCGGACCTCAACCAGGCCGCTGCAGTCTTGGACGCCGCCCGCGCGGAACGGTCGCCGGTCATTGTCCAGGCCATCGCGGGGACGAGCGCGTACGGCGACGAGAGCTGGTGGTGGCACATGCTGCGGACCGTCGTCGAGAGCTATACCGACGTGATGGCCACGCTGCACCTAGACCACGGTCGCACCCTCGAGGATTGCGTTCGTGCCATGGATCACGGTTTTACCAGCGTCATGATCGATGCCAGCCGCTCCTTAGCGGACGACCAGCCGAACGACTTCGACTCGAATGTGGCGCTTACCACGTCGGTTGTCGATGTAGCCCATTCGCGCGGCATCAGTGTGGAAGGTGAGCTTGGAACGATTGGTGGCGCTGAAGCCGAAATCACTGGAGTCACCGAAGAGATCGTCTACGCCGATCCCTTGCAGGCCGAGGAGTTCGTGGCGCGAACAGGTGTCGACGCCCTCGCTGTCGCGGTCGGCACGAGCCACGGAACGGTCAAGTTCACAGACGAGTCCGGCGGCCAGCGTCTTCGGATCAACCTGATCGCCGACATCAAGAAGCGCCTGCCGCGGACCGCCCTAGTCCTGCACGGCAGTTCCTCCATCCCGCTGGACGCAGTATCAGCCATCAATAAGCAAGGTGGCTCAGTCACGCCGTCGTACGGCATCGACGCAGCCCAGAAGCAGGCAGGGATTTCACAGGGCATTCGCAAGATCAATCAGGGCACTGATTCGCACTTGGCCTGGACCGCGGCACTGCGAACCGCCCTCAGCGAATACCCCTCTGAGGTCGAGCCCAGCTCAGCGATCACGGCGGCAATGGCGGCCATGACCGCCATTGTCGGAGAACGAATGCGTGAATTCGGATCCGCAGGTCAGACACGCTAAGGAGTTCGCAGCTAGCCTTTCTGGAGCGTGGTAGCTCCGGTCATGATCGCTACCGCTTCGGTTGGCGTATGGGATTTCGGCGTGATCACTCCGGCACATCCACCGAGCCGAGCGATGTGAATCCGATCCGACACCTCGAAAACATTCGGCATGTTGTGACTGATCAAGATCACCGGTAGACCCTTTTCCTTGATCTGCTGGATGAGATTGAGCACCTGGCCGGTCTCCTTCACGCCCAATGCCGCAGTTGGCTCGTCGAGCACGACGAACTTGCTGGCGAAAGTCGCCGCCCTGGCAACTGCCACGGCCTGCCGCTGACCGCCGGAGAGTGTCTCCACGGCCTGCCCCATGTTCTGCACCGTCGCGATGCCGAGGTTGGCCATCGACGTGCCCGCGGCCTCCTTCATGCCCTTCTTGTCGAGCATCCGCAGCACCGAGCCGAGCGGGCCGGAGCGGCGTCGTTCCCGACCCAGGAACATGTTGGCCGAGATGTCCAGCGCAGGCGCAACCGCGAGTGTCTGGTAGACGGTCTCGATGCCGGAACCCCGTGCATCCTGCGGTGTCTTGAAGTGCACCTCGTTGCCGTCCAGATATACCTGGCCGTAGTCAGGCATCAGCGCTCCGGTGAGAGCTTTGATCAGCGTCGACTTGCCGGCGCCATTGTCACCGATCACCGAGAGGACCTCGCCGGGGAACAGGTCGATGTCTACACCATCGAGGCCCACGACTCGGCCGAAGGTCTTGATCAAGCCACGGCCCGACAGCACCGTTTCGGACGGGTCGGCGAGCACCGGCGGATTCCCTAGACCGACGGTGCCCTTCTCTTCCTCTGTCAGTTCGCTGCTTTCGGGAATGTTGGTCATGCCTTCACCTTCCTGATCCACTGGTCGATCGAGACCGCGAGGATGACGAGCACGCCGGTGGCGAAGAGGCGCCACTGGTCGTCGACTCCGGCCAAGCTCAGACCTATCCTGAACACCCCCACAATCAAGGCACCAAGGATGGTGCCGACGATCGAGCCTCGGCCACCGAACAGGCTGGTACCGCCGATCACCACGGCGGTGATGCTATCCAGGTTGGCGTCGACGATAGCGTTGGGACTCGCCGTACCCGACCGCCCGATCTGCACCCATCCGGTGATGCCGTAGATCAGGCCCGCGAGCGCGTAGACGCTGAAGAGCACCCTGTCGACCCGGATACCGACCAACCGTGACGCTTCGGCGTCGTCACCTACGGCGTACACATGCCGACCCCATGAGCTCTGGCTCAGAATGAATGCCACAACCACGGCCATGAGCGCCACGATGATCACGCCCGTGGTGATCCGGAGGGGGCCTATGAAGATTGGCGTCCCCGCCCAGAGAAGGCTGGGCGCCAGCTGGCGCCGGCCAACTTGCTGGCCGCCCGAGTAGAGCAGCGCGATCGCGGTGAAGATGCTCAGGGTGCCCAAGGTCACAATGAACGGTGGCAGCCTTAGCCGGGTAACCAGTGCGCCGTTGATAGCCCCGGCAAGTAGCCCCGCCGCAACGCCGATCAGCAAGGCGAGAGGTCCTGGCACCCCGTTCTTGGCCGCAAGGTTCGCCATGAGCAGCGAAGACAGAATTGCAATTGCGCCAACCGATAGATCAATACCCGCTGTCAGTATCACCAGCGTCTGCCCGATCGCAAGAGCCGCGATCACCGACACCTGCTGCAAGATGATGCCGATAGTGGCGGGCTGGATGAAGCGGGGATTAATGATTGTGAAGGCGATGACTGAAATGACCAGCACCAACAATGGGCTGATCGAGGGATGCGAATGCAGGATGTGTTGAATGCGCTGAAGCGGCGACTGCTCCCGGATCGCGAATTGCTCAGCTGCGGTATGTGGTGCCTGCGGTTCGACGGTAGTTGTCACGTGAGCTTCCTTGCCCTAGGAGATACTCCGATTTCGCGAGCAGCCGATTCCTCGTCGCTCGCAGTGCGCTGGCCTGGCTCCATCCCACAGTGGGGGGCCACGGTGGGCGGAGCCAGCCAGTCAGTTCCTTTCTGAGTTATTTGCCGCCCCAGCACAGCTTTTCGGCGTCGGCTGACGTGATGCTCTCCACACCTTGCACCGGCTTATCAGTGACTAGCGCAACGCCTGCGTCGACGAAGTTCAGTCCAGGCGAGTTCTGCGGCTTGTCAGAGCCATTGCTGTCGACCATCTTCTTGATGGTCTCCACGCCCATTTCCGCCATCTTTATCGGGTACTGCTGCGAAGTGGCTCCTATGGTGCCGTCCTTGACCATCGCGATGCCAGGGCTGCAGCCGCCATCCACGGAAACGACCACTGCATCCTTGATGCCCGCTGCCTGCAGCGCCTCTACGGCACCAGCTGCAGTGGGCTCGTTGATCGTATAGACGGTATTGATGTCCTTGCTCTTGGACAGGCAGCTCTCCATGCCGGTCTTGCCGCCATCTTGAGCACCCTGGCTGGGCTCATGGCAGACAATCTGGTAGTCGCCGCCCTTACCACCGGTGTATTTGCCGGTTGCTGCCTCGTCGCCGTTCTTGCCCTTGTCCTTGGTGTCGATCCCCATCCCAGTGAGGAATCCCTGGTCGCGATTGACATCAACCGTCACGACCTTGTCATTGAAGGCATCGAGCATAGCGATGGTCGACTTCTTGCCGTTCAGCGTGCCAGCCGCCCATTTACCGATCAAGTCACCCGCCTTGAAGTTGTCCGTGGCGATGGTGAGGTCAACGGTGTCGGCGGGATCGGGGGGTGTGTCCAGAGCGATGACATAGATGCCTTGGCTTCTCGCGTTGTCAATCGCGTCGTTAACGCCAGGCCCGTTCGGCGTGATCAAGATGCCCTTGTCGCCGCGGGCGACCGCTGCCTCGATGGCCTTGACCTGACCGTCTTCGTCGCCGTCCTTGGCACCGGCAGCTTTGGTCAGCGTCACGCCGTTCTTCGAGGCGGCGTTTTCAGCGCCCTGTTGCATCGAGATCCAGAACGGGTTGTTGTTGTCCTTGGTGATCAAGGTAACGGCAATTTCACCACCACCGCCGCCGCCACCACTCTCAGACGCCTGGCCCTGGGGGGTGCCAGAGCTGCCTCCACCACCACAGGCGGCAAAGGCTAAAGATGCCGCCGCAGTCAATGCCAAGCCCGCGGCTAGGCGCGCGCCTCTACGGGTCGGCGGTAGGTATTTCATAAGGATCCTCCCTAGTAATTCCGCACCGCCGATCATGACAACGGTGTCAAGCTCATTCTTAAGTCCTTCTCAGGTTCAATGTCAATGCCTGCAGATTAACAAATTCATATCGGGGTACGCTGCGGATCGGAAAGGGGACATCGATGTCAACACCACCTTCCGGATCGGCCTCCAGAACTCGGGCGACCATCCGTGACGTTGCGGCGCTGGCAGGTGTCGGAACCAAGACCGTGTCGCGAGTGATAAACGACGAGGCCAACGTATCGCCCCAGACCCGGGCGCGGGTAGAACGCGCCGTAAAGGCCTTGAATTTCAAGCCCAACCAGGGAGCTGGCGCGCTGCGACGCGGCGATCGCAAGACCCTCACGCTAGGCCTCCTCCTTGACGCCGTCGACAACCCATTCTCAGCCTTTATTAACCGTGCTGTCGAGACCGTGGCCTATGGGCGTGACACGGCCGTGCTAGCCGCCAGTTCCGACCACGATCCCGAACGTGAACGAGTCATGATCGATGCCTTCACTCGACGGCGGGTCGACGGATTGATCTTGAACACAGTCACCGAAGATCAGGGCTACTTGCATGCCGAGCGGGAACAAGGTACGCCACTGGTATTCGTTGATCGACCGCCGAACGGGCTGCTAGCCGATGCAGTGATCACTAATAACTACGAAGGGGCGGTGGAGGCGACTCGGCATTTGATCAATCACGGTCATCGCCACGTCGCCCACCTGGGGGAGGAGTCGGCGACGACGACGGTTCGAGGCCGGCGACGCGGGTTCAGCGATGCGATGGTCCAAGCGGGCCTGGCGGAGACAGCACATGAAGTGAATGGTCTGCGGTCTGAGCAAGAGGCTTATGCCGCTGTGCATGGCCTGATGCAGCTTGATCATCCGCCCACTGCACTTTTCACATCTCACCACCTGGTAACGCTAGGCACCATCCGTGCGCTGCATGATCTTCGGGTGCAGGAGCAGGTTGCCATGATCGGCTTTGACGATCTTGTGCTGGCCGACCTGGTTCGTCCAGCCATAACGGTGATGGCTCAAGCTCCCACCCGCCTTGGAACGCTTGCAGCCGAGCGCATCTTCGCGCGCTTGGACGGCGATACCTCCGCGGTACAGACCACAGTAGTTCCGGCGAAGCTCATTGCTCGTGGTTCAGGTGAGATCCCGCCAGCTGCTCAATAAGTCTTCGCATTACTGTCGAGTGAACCTGCGTCGTTGAAAGGGGAACCGGCCGTGACGATCACAGAGGCCATCCCGCTCCGGGAGCACTGGACCGTGGAGCAGGCGGTCGCAGCCGTCTCAGCCAGTCTTAAGGGAGTCCGCCGGTTGGGAGTCGCGTTCTCAGGAGGCGTTGACTCCTCTGTGTTACTGGCACTCGCTGCGCGAGCGCTCGGCGCCGACAGGGTTATTGCTCTGCTTGGCGTCTCCCCGAGCCTCGCCCTCGACGAGCGCAGCGCGGCACATCACGTTGCGGCCCAGCTCGGCATACCACTCGTCGAGGTCGAGACGCACGAAGGTGATCGCGCCGAGTATCAGGCGAACGGGCCTGACCGCTGTTTTCACTGCAAGGACGAGCTGTTCAGCCGGATCCAAGACGCGGTCGCTGACCGTTACGACCTCGACGCGATCGCGTACGGGGAAAACGCCGACGACGCGCGACGACCCGACCGACCAGGCGCCCGGGCTGCCGCCAACCACGATGTGCTCCGGCCGCTCGCCCAGGCCGACATGACCAAGCGTGACGTACGTGCGATTGCCCGGGCTCTGGATTTGCCGGTGGCCGACAAGCCGGCCGCGCCCTGCCTCGCGTCGCGGATTCCCCACCACCATGCGGTTACGCCGGTCAAGCTGAGCCAGATCGAACGCGCCGAATCCGCCCTGCGGCAGCTAGGATTCGCCGACCTGAGGGTCCGGCACCATGATGAGGTTGCGCGGATCGAGCTGCCTCCGGAGGATCTGGCGCGGGCCGTCGCTGATCCGCTCCGCACGAAGATGCTAGCGGCGGTACGCGGCGCCGGCTTCCGATTCGTCGCAGTTGATCTTGGTGGTATTCAGTCTGGAGCCTTCACCCTGCCCTTGCTGAATTCTGATCATGATTGAACCGGAGAATCATCAGCCGTCCATTGCGGCGTTTGCTGATCTTGATCACGACCGAACGCGGCGCCGCGGGTATCCCGAGGCGATCTATTGCACGGGAAAAACGCCGGAACAAGTCGGCATGATCGCTGGCGCGGTTCGTGATCAACCGCACGTGACCCTGTTCACCCGTGCCAGCAAGAACCACGCGGCCGCCGTCTTGTCCGAGCTTCCCGGCGCCTTCCATGATCAACAGGCCAATCTGCTGGCATGGCCTGCTGAGCCTCCACTGGCTAGCGGCGGACTGGTCGCAGTCCTGGCCGCCGGAACCTCTGACCTACCCGTCGCCAAGGAGGCACAGCTCACAGCTAGCTACCTGGGACGGCCCACCGAACTGGTCGTCGATGTTGGAGTCGCCGGCCTGCATCGGGTTCTTGGTCGCTTGGATCTGTTACGGCGAGCTCGGGTTGTTGTTGTGGCGGCTGGAATGGATGGCGCCCTTCCCAGTGTGGTGGCTGGGTTGATCGGAGCTCCGGTAGTCGCATTACCCACCTCAGTGGGATACGGGGCAGCCTTCGATGGGCTCGCCGCCTTGCTGACAATGCTCAACGCCTGCGCACCTGGCGTCGCAGTGGTGAACATCGACAACGGTTACGGTGCCGGTCATCTAGCAGCTCAGATCGCAGCGCCCGCATCACCAGGTCAACAATGAGCCGTTCCCGGCACGCCTGGATTGATGCCTCCGCCGGTGTCGCTGGCGACATGCTGTTGGGCGCCTTGATCGACGCGGGCGCGGATCTGGACGCTGTACAACGGGCTATTGACGCCGTTATCGGCGAGTCGGTGCGGTTGACTTGCGAGCCGGTGACCCGAGCTGGACAGCACGCCAATCGGCTCGCGGTGGAGGTGATCGCTCGAGACGTACCCAGCCGCGAATGGGGAGCCATCGAGCACCTCATTGCAACAGCTGAGTTGGCCGCTCCAGTACGCGATCGGGCGCTAGTCAGCTTTCAGCGACTGGCCGCAGCAGAAGCCAAAATCCACCATGTTCCGAAAGATCACGTTCATTTCCATGAGGTCGGAGCACTGGACTCCATCGCCGACATCGTCGGAGTTGCCGCGGCTCTCCATGGGCTCCAGATCGACAGCGTCAGCGCGAGTGCCGTAGCGGTTGGATCAGGACGAGCCCAAAGCGTCCATGGTGATCTGGCTGTGCCGGTGCCGGCAGTTGTCGAGCTAGCGACTGGCTGGAAGATCTTTTCGGGAGGCTCGAGCGAGCTCACCACGCCGACCGGAATGGCTTTGCTATCAGCTTTGGCCGAACGTTGTGAAGATCTTCCGCCGCTGACACTTCAGGCCTCCGGGGCTGGTGCGGGCAGCCGAGACACGCCGGGACGGCCCAACGTGACCCGCGTTCTGATCGGTGAACGAGCCGCGGAGCCGGATGTGGACCTGTCGGATACCGACGTAGTGCTTGAAGCGAATGTGGACGACCTAGACCCTCGGCTGTGGCCTGGCGTACTCACCAGCTTGATCAGAGCCGGAGCCGCCGACGCCTGGCTGGTTCCGATTATCATGAAGAAAGGCCGGCCGGCCCACACGGTCACCGTTCTGGCGAGGGCCGAGCAGGCAGCTGATCTTCGCCTCATGCTCTTGGCCTTGACAAGCACTATCGGTGTTCGCGAGACAACTGTGAGCAAGATGGCTTTGCCACGGGGATGGGTCGATGTGACGGTCGCCGACTGCGATCTGTCGATCAAGATCGCATATCGTGGCGACAGGATCTGGCAGGTCACGCCGGAGTTCGATGATCTTGAACGGGCTTCGATCGAACTAGGCGTCTCCCCTCTCGCACTGCTCGAGCAGACCATGGCTGTAGCGGCAGTCGCAGGCCTGGTGACCGGCGCTCCGGTACCGAACGAGCTGCGCAGCAGCCGTTAACACGCCCCACTGCGCTGAGCTGGAGCTGACGCCACCGGTGTCGAGTAGATTTGCTGCGTTGCCGCCTCGACCGACCGGCGTAGACAGCCACCCAACGCGTCCAAAACCACGCCCAAGAGAGGGAAGTCGATGACCGAGCCCACGTCGTCCGCCCCCACACCGTCAATAAACACCGCACCGCCGACCGCCGCCCCGGCGGCACTTACTCCGCCGGAGGGCACGCCCCTGACGCTCACCGCGCCGGCCGCCCCGCCGCCAGTTGTGGCCACTCAGGCTCCCGCCATGGCTCCCCAGCTGGATCCGGCCCTCGTCCCAGAGCTGGACGGCAAGGTTGACAGTTTCCTGAGCGCCCTGATGACGGCACAGACCCGCTCCCCTGAGTTCGCGCAGCAGGCAGCCAACGTGCGAGCGATGGGCGACGCTGATATCCGGCGCGCGGCGGAAACGTCCAATCGCCTGCTACAAACTCCGGTACGCGCACTCAAGGAAGGTGGCATCGCCGAAGGATCCAAGGTTGGCAACACCCTGCTCGAGTTGCGTCGCACAGTGGAGGACCTCGATCCGAGCCGAGCGACCGGAACACGCAAGTTCCTTGGCATGATTCCGTTCGGTGACAAGATCACCGATTACTTCCGCCGCTATGAGTCGGCTCAGGGCCACTTGAACGGGATCTTGCACGCATTGCGCAATGGCCAGGACGAGCTGACCAAGGACAACGTCGCACTCAACCTGGAGAAGCAGAACCTCTGGGCAACGATGGGACGCCTGAACGCCTATATCTACATCGCCGAGCGACTCGACGCGCGGCTTGCCTCGACCATCGCCCAGCTGGAGATCTCTGACCCTGAACGTGCCAAGGCTCTCAGCCAAGATGTGCTGTTTTACGTACGTCAGAAGCACCAAGATCTACTGACCCAGCTGGCTGTCTCGATACAGAGCTATCTGGCGATCGACATCATCATCAAGAACAACATCGAGTTGATCAAGGGGGTCGACCGGGCGTCGACGACGACCATCTCGGCACTCCGTACGGCTGTGATCGTGGCGCAGGCACTCGGCAACCAGAGGTTGGTTCTTGATCAGATAACTGCGCTGAACACCACCACCTCCGATCTCATTCAGCGCACCTCGGAGATGATGCGCGACAGCTCGGCGAAGATCCAGGAGCAGGCGGCCTCATCCACCATCGGCCTCCCCCAGCTGCAAGCCGCATTCCAGAACATCTACGCCACGATGGATTCCATTGACACCTTCAAGCTGCAAGCGCTCGACACCATGGCAGCCACCATCGGCACGCTCGAGACTGAGGTTGCCAAGTCCAGGGAGTACCTCGATCGGGTGCAGCGCCAAGATCAGCAGTTAGCCTCCGGCGCCTTGGACCTCGAGGGTGGCGGTACGGCTGGCGGACTGCGCTGAGTCCGGGTCGAGTTTCTCGATCTTCGTTTGGCTCTCATGGGATTCAAGGAGTGGATCGCAGCTTTGACCGGGCGACGCCCGCAGCCCGCGGCGCCACCGGTTCTAGCGCCAACACCGGCAGCCCCGACTGAATCCGACATCATGGCCGCGCTCGATCGAGTCGAGGACGTCGTCACCGGAGGCGCGGTGCCAGCGCCGGTGCAATCCAGAGTCCGGCGCATTGCCCAAACCGTACGCGACACGATGCCTCGGCTTCGTAATCTTGGGCTCGGTAGCCCGGATGCTTACTCGGTGATGGCAATGGCGACCGACTATCTGCCAGAAGCTGTCGGCGCGTACACCCGTCTGCCACGACAGTGGGCCGACTCACGGCCCATCGAGAACGGCAAGACCTCGCTGATGTTGCTGATCGATCAGCTGGACCTGCTGAGCGCCACCATGGACAAGATCTTCGACGCAGTGGTCCGAGTCGACGCTGATGCCCTCATCGTGCACGGCCGCTTCCTGCAGGAGAAGTTCGGCCACGCCTCGACCGGAGGAGCCTTGAACATCGGCGAACAGCCCGCTCCAGAGGCGCCGCGTAGCACGTTGGATTTGCCGTGACCGAGCCCTCGAGGAGTACCCTCGGCGATGCTTTGGACGCGCTACGTAAGGCCGCGAGCGCCGCAGGGCTGGAGGATGAGGCGGCGGTACGCGAGGGCGAGGCTCTGGCTGCGGCCGTCGCCGAGTCAGCAGAGCAGGCCTATCTGGACTGGGGCCAGCAGACCGGCCATGGAGATCCTCAGGCCTTCTTCGATGCGGCACATCGCGGCCGGCGTTGGCGGGCAGCTCCCACGGTGCTGCTCGGTCAGCTGGTCCTGAATCGCTCTCCGAAGGCCGCCGACTACGCCGAAGCCATGGCCGACGTCTGTCGAGCGGCGCAGACGCTTGGAGCGCCAAGTCCGCGGACCGCTGGCAACGCGGCTATCGCAGCGGCAGCCCAGGTCTCAGCGCTCAGCTCTCCGCCGGCGCCGGCGACGGTGACAACCCGCCCAGAAGTAACAGAAATGCTAAGGACGCTCAATCTGAGCTCACTGAACCTCAGTTCGCGGGAGCTCAACTCACTGGACCTGAGCTCGTTAGATCTGCCAGGCGGCTTTCCCGCACTGGACTCCGCTCTGCGTCATCCGCCTCCCGATGTGCGCCCTAAGCCTGACGATGAGCCAAATCCAGGCGCTTCGACAAGCTCAGCACACAAGTCAGCGGAACCAGAAGCGCCAGCCAAATCCGAACCAGAACCCAAGACGCTCGACGAACTGCTCGCTGAGCTCGACGCCCTCATCGGCCTAACGGCAGTAAAAGGCGAAATTCACCGACAGGTGGCCGTGCTTCGCGTCGAGACCTTGCGCAGTAAGGCGGGATTGAAGTCTCCAACCATCACTCGGCATCTGGTGTTTGTCGGCAACCCAGGGACGGGCAAGACGACCGTCGCACGGCTGGTCGGTGGAATCTACCGCGCGCTCGGTTTGCTGTCGAAGGGTCAGCTGGTCGAGGTTGACCGCTCGGAGCTGGTTGCCGGCTATCTCGGACAGACCGCAATGAAGACGGCCGAAGTCGTGGCTTCCGCAGCTGGCGGAGTTCTTTTCATCGATGAGGCGTACAGCCTGGCCGGTGACCAGTACGGTCAAGAGTCGGTCGACACCCTGGTCAAGGAAATGGAGGACCGTCGCGACGATCTCGTGTTGATTGTGGCGGGCTATCCAGGTCCCATGGCGATCTTCATCGCTGAGAACCCGGGGCTGACGAGCCGATTCCGTACCACCATCGAATTCGACGACTACACCGACGAGGAACTCGTGCGCATTCTGAAGCAGATGGCCGAGGCCGCCGATTATGACCTGGACGATGCATGCATAGCCCGCTTTACAGCAATCCTTGCCACCACACCACGCGGCCCGATGTTTGGTAACGGGCGGTTCGCGCGCAATCTGTTAGAGGCAGCGATTGGTAGGCACGCCTGGCGGCTGCGCGAGGTCGCCGAGCCGACGGTCGAGCAGCTCCGAAAGCTGGTCGCCGACGACTTCGACGAGGCCGCTGTCGAAGCTGAGCCGCCTACTGTCTTCCAGGAACAGTCGGCTGAGGCTGACGCGACATCGGAGGAGCCAAGCAGTGAGCCAGGCTAGCCAGCAAGTCGGCACAGCCGAGGTCATCGCGCCGCCGTCGAGTGCAGCCGGAGCAGCGACCGCTACGCCGCCCAGCGCGTCCCCAGCGTCGGTCTCACCGCAACCCGATTCAGCCAGCTCCGGCCGTCTGGCGAAAGCTGCTGCAGCGATAAACCAGATGAGTACGCCGCAGCGGCTCCGGTTGCTCAGCCTCGGTGTCGTGGTCGTCGGCGTCGTCATCGGTGTGGTCGGCGCGCTGATCTTTGCCTCTCTCGCCTCCTCGTTGAGCCGTGCCAAGGCGGACACAGCCCAACTCATCAGAGTCCAGAAGATCCAGTCCAACCTACTGAGCGCGGATGCCACCGCCACCAATGCCTTCCTGGTCGGCGGCCTGGAACCGCCAGTCCAGCGAGCGGCGTACGACCAAGCCATCAGCGGCACCAGCGCCTTGATCGCCGAAGCCGCCCAAGCTCAACCAGCCGACGGAGCGGCTCTATCCGCTCTCAACCAGCAGGTCCTCAGCTACGCCGGCATGATCGAGCAGGCGCGAGCCAACAATCGACAAGGATTGCCGGTTGGTGCGCAGTACCTGCGCAACGCGAGCGCCCAGTTACGAAACGATGCGCTGCCAATCCTGGACAACCTTGTCACTACCAATGCAGCACGAGCCACGGATGAGATGAAGGCCGGCCCCGGTTACGTGGTTGTGGTTATCGGGCTGCTTGCTCTCGCTGGCATGATCGCCGCTCAGGTGTGGCTGGCGCGCCGATTCAAGCGCAGGATCAATGTCGGGATGCTGGCGAGCTCCATTGTGTTGTTCGTGGTCGTGGTCGGGAGCCTGATCGTCGTACTGCAACTGCGCAGCGCGCTGAATGACATCTCCAGCGGCAGCCTCGCAGCAGTCAACACCGCTGCGGACGCCAGGATCAATGCCAACAACGCGAAGGCCAATGAGAGCTTGACACTGATCGCACGGGGATCCGGTCAGGCCTTCGAGACAGCATGGAAGTCGTCGGCCGACTCAGTATCTGAAGGAGTTGGCCGTCTCAGCGATAGACCGGAGCTGGCAAGCCAGTGGCAGGCCTACACCGACGTCCACACTCAGATTCGAGCGTTGGACGACGGTGGCCAGTGGGACAAGGCGGTGGCGAGGGCGACCGGCTCGGGCCAGAATTCGTCCAATACCGTCTTCGGTGAATTCGACGGCAATCTCGCCGGTTACCTGGACGGCGTCAGCCAGGATGCGTCCAGCTCCTTGGCCACCCAACAACCGGTCATGGTCGTCGCTGCAATCCTCCTCCTGCTCGGCGGGTTGGCGGTCACACTGCTGGGACGTCGGGGCGTAGCCGAGCGGTTGAGGGAATACCGATGAGGCTCCTTTCCGGTGATCGCTCGCGCAATACCGACGCAAGCGATCACGACTGGCGAAGGCCGCTGCTTGCCCTGGCGGCCATCACCGCTGCTGCCACGCTTTCAGCCTGCACCCTGTTCAGCTACAGCCCCACACCTCTGCCGTCGGAGGCGCCGACACCACAGCCGACCTCGAGTGCATCGCCGGCACAGCCGGCCAGCTGCGGCAACCCGCTCGCCTCATACCAGCCGAGCGACCCGCTGCCGAAGCCAGACGCATTGCCAAATGGGTCGACCATGTCCAAGATCAAAAAGCGGGGCCGGCTCGTCGCCGGGGTATCGGCCGATACCTATCTGCTGGGATCCCGGAATCCGTTCACCGGTGAGATCGAGGGTTTCGACATTGACATGGTCAAAGCTGTCGCCAAGGCGATCTTCGGTAACGAGGACCGCTATCAACTGAAGGTGATCACTGCGGCGCAACGCATTCCCGCGCTGGAGAACGGCGACGTCGACATTGTGGCCCGCAACATGACGATCAATTGTGATCGTTGGAAGCAGATTGCCTTCTCGGCTGAGTACTACCGGTCAGGCCAAAAGATCTTGGTCCGGAAAGGGTCGAAAGCAAAATCGATCGACGACCTCGCCGGACAGAAGGTGTGCGCACCAATTGGCACCTCGAGCATGGATAACTTGAT
Organism: Propionibacteriaceae bacterium; assembly: GCA_045806785.1. GTDB lineage: Bacteria > Actinomycetota > Actinomycetes > Propionibacteriales > Propionibacteriaceae > Microlunatus. Next base: position 108,372 of record JBJMIR010000012.1, read on the forward strand.
CAAGAAAGCGCCTAAGGCCATTCCAGTCGGCGCCGACACCCACACCGGCTGCCTGGTGCTGTTCCAGGAGGGTCAGGTTGCTGCGATCACCGGTGATGACACGGTGCTGGCCGGACTCGCGGCGCAGGACCCATACGCCGTCGTACCTGATCAACGGTCATTTACCGAGGAGCCGTACGGATTGGGCTTCAACTCCTCCGACGTCGACTTTGTACGCTTCGTCAACGCCCGGCTGGACGACATGCGTTCCGACGGTGAGTGGACCAGCATCTACAACCGGTGGCTGAGAGACTCTTTGGGTCCGGCGCCTAAACCGCCGATACCCGTCTACGGCAGGACGCGATGATCGTGGCCGCCCCTGCCGGACAGATCAGCGCGCCAGTCGCGCCCGGCCGGATGGGCGCAGCTCTTGACATCCAGGCGGCCCAGGTCTATTTAGACGAGCTTGGTCGCTGGCGTAACGGTCGCCGGCATGAGCTGGACGAGCTGGACAAAGCGGCGCTGCAGGCACCGACTGGCTCGGCAGCCACAGGCGACATTCTGCTGTCCATGGCGCTCTGGAAGGCAGTCTCGGATCGCTACGAGCTGCTGCTTGCCACCTGGAATTCAGGACGTGTCGGAGTCACCGAGCTGACACGCATGTCGACGATGATCTGGGGCCGGTTGGACACTGGCACCGCATCAGGACTTTCTGTCTCGCTGCCGGAGGCATGCCGGCTTTCCGACGCGCTGCTGTCGCAGCTTCGCGTCAAACTTGGGCTCGATCCCTCGGGGATGGAGATCACTGAACGAATCCGACAGCTGCGTGCCCAGATGGAGCGCATTCGGGAGCAGATCGACCTGGAACCAGCGGGCGCCACTCAGCAGCAGGCCGCACTCGAACAGTCCCGGCTGGCGCGCCGGCTCAAAGAGATTGCTGAAAAGGCCGGCCGTGGCGGGGATGTTGCCGGTTTGCTGGGTCCTGTGGAAATCGAGGCCGCAACCTTCGAACGTGATCTGATCGTCAACGCTGCCCGCCGGCGCGACGCCGCCGCCCTGGTGCGGAGAGCTCGCGACCAGCGCGCCGATCTCGAGGCCCGAGAGGCGGCTCTGCGGACCATCGTTGAGGAATGCGTACGCCGGGTGGATCCCGCACCTCGCTACGCTGTGCCAGACACGGCGGCTCTCGGTCCGGTACCGAACACCCGTGATGAGCTGGAGAATTACCTTCGCCGCCTCGATCAAGTATCCCGGGCGATGACTATCGCCCAGACGGCGTACGCACAAGCGCTGCGTGATCATTCCGAGCTCGACAGCCGGCTGGAGGCGTACCATGCCAAGGCAGAAGCAACCGGTGTAGCCGACGTTACCGACGTGGCCGGGGCCTACGAGCTCGCCCGGCACGCCTTGGACGAACAGCCCAGCCGTATGGTGCTCGTCGAACAACTCGTTAGTGTCTACCAGACCTATCTGCAAACCACCCACGCGGCGCAGTCAGCCACGTCCGCGGAGGAAACATGACCAAATGCACCCAACCAGGCTGCACCGGCACCATCGTCGACGGCTACTGCGACGTCTGCGGCAGTCCAGGGCCCGCCGAAACCCCAGCCAAGGCCCCGTCCGCCACCCCGAGCACTGCCGCTCCGGGGGCGAGCGTCCCTGCCCCGCAGGTCGCGTCGACGTCGAACCTCGACGGCGCCCCTTGCAACCAGCCAGGTTGCACCGGCACCATCGTCGACGGCTATTGCGACGTTTGTGGAACCCCGGCAGCGGTAGGTGCTGATCAAACCTCAGGCGGTGATCGGACGCCGGTATCGACAGGAGCTCCAGTCTCGGCAGCTACTGGCGGGTCCAGCCGGCTACGGTCAACCGCCCTTGGCTCACAGCGGGTCTCCGGCAACGGATCCAAGATCACCAAACGAGTACGCTCTGATTCTCAGCGACTCCGCTCGGCTCGGTTGGGCGCCGGACTGACTCGGGTTCCGCCAGCGCCGGTGATCGACGCCGCGCAGGCGATCATGAAGAATCCGCAGGTCCCGGAGGAGAAGCGCAACTGCCCGAACTGCGGCTCGCCTGTCGGGCGGTCTCGAGACGGCCAACCGGGACGTACCGAAGGCTTTTGCCCGAAGTGCGGCACACCGTTCTCGTTCACCCCCAAGCTGCAGCCCGGCGATCTTGTGGCTAATCAGTACGAGGTAGTCGGCTGCTTGGCACACGGCGGGCTGGGCTGGATCTATTTAGCAAAAGATCGCAACGTTTCGGATCGCTGGGTCGTATTGAAGGGTCTGCTCAATACCGGCGACAAGGATGCACTCGCGGTGGCCATCGTAGAGAAACAGTTCCTTGCCCAGGTTGAGCATCCGTTGATCGTCGAGATCTACAACTTCGTAACCCATGGTGATGCCGGCTACATCGTGATGGAGTACGTCGGCGGCATCTCATTGAAGGAGATCTTGAAAGACCGGATGCGGGCCAACAATGGAAAGTTCGATCCGCTTCCGGTCGATCAGGCGCTGGCCTACATTCTCGAGATCTTGCCAGCCTTCAGCTACCTTCATGATCTTGGCCTGATCTATTGCGACTTCAAGCCAGACAACTTGATCCAGGTCGGGGATGCGGTCAAGTTGATCGATCTTGGTGGCGTACGGCGTATGGATGATCAAGAGTCGGCCATCTATGGCACAGTTGGCTATCAAGCACCTGAGGTGCCTCAAGTCGGACCCAGTGTGGCATCCGACATCTATACGATCGGGCGCACCCTCGTGGTGTTGATGATGGAGTTCCGGGGATATCAGAGCAAGTACGCCGCGAGTCTCCCGCCGGTCAATGAGACGCCATTGTTCGCCACCCACGACTCGTTGTACCGGCTGCTGGCAAAGGCCTGCGCGGTTGACCCGGCGGATCGCTTCGCCTCCATCGACGAGTTCCGGGTGCAAATGCTGGGAGTGCTCCGGGAGGTGGTGGCCCAGAAGACTCCTGGTACGGCGCTGACTTCGGCTGCCTCGGTGCTGTTTGAAGCACCAGCGATCACCAGCGAAGCCCTGGAGTGGGATGAGTTACCGGCACTTCGGGCTGATACCAGCGATCCGCAGTACGCCTGGCTGAGCAACATCGCCGTCGAGGACCCCGAGGAGCGCATTGCCGACCTCCAGAAAGCGCCCGTTGCAACAGCTGAGGTGCGGCTGGCGCAGGCACGGGCGGCGTTGCAGCTGCGACGCCGGGACTTCGTTGATCAGATCGTCAATGACATGTTGATTGAGGATCCCTGGGAATGGCGTGCGGTCTGGGTCGGTGGCCTAGCGGCTCTCGATGACGGCGATTTCGCATCCGCTCAATCGTCCTTCAACGCCGTCTACGGCCAGGTGCCAGGCGAGCTGGCCCCCAAACTGGCATTGGCGTTAGCGTGCGAACGTGGCGGCGAAGGAGACCTCGCCGAAGGGCTCTATCAGACCTGCGCCAGCACCGATGCGAACTATGTTGCGCCCGCCGCCTTTGGAATGGCCCGCATTCGTGCCGCTCGCGGCGATGTGGCAGGAGCGGTCGCGGCGCTGGATCTGGTGCCATCGACCAGCCGCGGTTACCCCGAGGCGCGTCGGCTCCGCGCACTGCAGCTCTACGAATCCGGCCAGGGGCTACCGTCGCTGTCCCAGGCGATGGACAGCATCAACGGAGTACAGCTGGATCAGCGGGAGCGCGGCCAACTGACCGCGCGAATTCTCGAGCGGGCGATTTCGGAGGTCAGCAAGAACGGCGCCAAGACTGATGTCAGAATCGGGGCGTACCAAGCGCAAGAAGAGAACCTACGCGACGGATTGGAGACGACCTATCGCCAGCTCGCCGGAATAGAGACCGACGAGCGCCGCCGCTATGAGCTGGTCGATAAGGCAAACGCGGTGCGAAATTGGACGTTACGATGACCGATCACATGACGCAGTCCGCTGTCCCGGTGCCACCCGTCGCGATCCGGCAACCTGACGGAAGCCTGACCTGCCCGCACTGTGGTGCTGACGTCGCCGCTGAGGAGGCGTTCTGTGAGGCATGCGGCGGCCGCCTAGCGCCAACGGAAGCCGGTCAGGCGGAGGCGTCGGACGACATGGCGGCACCAATCGACCTCACCCGGTCCATTCAGACCGAGCCTGAGGACGAAGACACCGTGGTCATTGCCCGTCCGTGCGCCAACTGCGGCGGCGTCATCGGGGCGGACGGCTATTGCGAGAGCTGTGGCACCAAGGCACCGACCGAGCGCGACCACTACACCGAACATCCGGCGTCGTGGGTTGCCGCCTGCTGCGACCGTGGCATACGGCATCCCCGCAATGAGGACGCGACCGCAGTCGCTGCCGACCCCACACCAGGCGCACGCGCGGTGCTCGTGGTGTGCGATGGCGTGTCCACCTCGCTCGACTCCGATGTTGCCAGCTTGGCTGCTGCTCGTGCTGCACGGGACGTGTTGGTCGCCCACCGTCCCGAGGGTCTCGGTACACCAGCCAGTCGGGTGGCTGCGATGTCGAACGCTGTAGCGAAGGCGGCCGCATCAGGCAATGCCGCAGTAATCGACAACACTGCTGTGGGCAGTGAGAACGCCGCCTCCTGCACCTTCGCCGTAGCCGTTGTGGAAGGCGACCTCATCGTGTTCGGCAACGTCGGCGACAGCCGCATCTATTGGATCCCTGATCATGACGGTGCGGGCGAACCGAAGGAACTCAGCGTTGACGACTCGGTCGCGCAGGCACGAATTGCTATGGGGATCCCGCGCGAGGAGGCCGAGCACGGCCCGCAGGCCCACGCCATCACCAAATGGCTCGGACGCGACAGCCCTGACTTCTCCCCGCGTACCGGCTCGCTCACCGTTGGCTCGCCCGGCTGGGTCTTGGTCTGTTCTGACGGCCTGTGGAACTATGCCTCGGAAGCCCTTGCGATCCAGTCGCTGGTAACCGAGCTCAACCCGCCGGACTCCGATCCGCTGGCGCTGGCAGTGGCTCTTGTCGACTGGGCGAAGGAGCAGGGGGGCAAGGACAACATCTCGGTAGCACTTGCACGCCTGTGATCTCCCGCTGAGCCGCCTGTTGGGCCGCAAGGCATACTGAACCGACCAGCCAGGATTCGAAAGGGACGTTGATCATGGCCGAGTTCACCGCCGAGGTGTACCAGAACGAGTTCCTCCCCGAAGGCGGCACCGATGTCAATGCCATAGTCACGGTGACCTGCAGCGGAGCAGGATCAGCCGGACAAACTGGTTCCGGCGATGCCGGCGAGATCATCATCGTCGACACCTCAGGCTCGATGGGGCGTACCAAGCTCGAAGCCGCCAAAGTGGCGGCGTCGGCGGCAGTGGATCAGATCCATGACGGCACCTGGTTCGCCGTCGTCGCGGGCACGCATCAGGCCTATCTGGCCTTTCCGCTGGTACGCGCCGGTAAGGGCATGGTTCTGATGGACAGCAATGCCAGGCAGGCCGCGCATCAGGCCATCAGCCAGTTCCGCTCCGACGGCGGCACAGCTATGGGAACCTGGCTCACGCTCGCTAGCCGGCTCTTTGACTCCGTGCCGGAGCTGGTGCAGCGGCACGCGATCTTGTTGACCGACGGTGAGAACCACAATGAGACGCCGGAGCAGCTGACTAACGCGATCATGGGTGTAACCGGCAAATTCCAGTGTGATTGTCGTGGCGTCGGCGTGGACTGGCAGGTCGCTGAGGTACGCCGAATCGCACAGGCCCTGCTGGGCAGCGTGGACATCATCCCCGAGCCAGACCAGATGAGCGAGGTCTTCGCCGAGCTCATGCAACAGTCCATGAGTCGCGGCGTGGCGGATGCCCAATTGCGAGTATGGGCGCCGCAGGGGGCACAGGTGCTGTTCGTTCGTCAGGTATCGCCGACGGTGGAAGATCTGACGTCCCGCCGGGTCGAAGTCAATCCGCTGACTGGCGGTTATCCCACCGGATCCTGGGGCGATGAATCCCGGGATTACCACGTCAGTGTGCGACTCGCGGCAAAGGCCATCGGCCAGGAGCAGCTTGCGGCACGTGTCCAGCTTGCGGTAGCCGACCAGGTAGTGGCTCAAGGGCTGGTCAAGGCGAAGTGGTCTGATGACGAGGGCTTGACCACCCGGATCAATCCCGAGGTGGCCCACTACACCGGCCAGACCGAGCTTGCGCAGGTGATCCAGGACGGCCTGGCAGCGAAGGCTGCCGGCGATGACGAGACCGCCACCAAGAAGCTGGGACGCGCTGTGCAACTGGCCGCCGAAACCGGAAATGATGAAGCGACGACTCGACTGCGCAAGGTGGTCGACATCGACAATTCCGAAACCGGTACCGTGCGTTTGAAGCGTGCCGTGGACAAGGCCGATGAAATGGCCTTGGATACCGCGTCGACCAAGACGACCAGGATCAGGGGATGATCGCTCCCCTCGAACAGGAGAATTCGCGATCCATGATCTTTCTCTCAGCCTCTGCCCTTAGCCCTACGTCCTCGGGCGGCCGCCGATGATCGCCGTCTGTCCAGCAGGTCACTCATCCTTGGCCCAGGACTATTGCGATGTCTGCGGTCTGCCCATTAACTCCGCAGCAGCGCCACCCACTACTGCGCCGGCGCCAAGCAGTGCCGCCTCGCAGCCAGCACAACAGCCCTGCCCAAACTGCGGCGACAACAACTCTGTCGATGCCTTGTTCTGCGAGAACTGCGGCTACGACTTCACCACCGGAACCATGCCGCGATCACTCCTCGGCTCAGCGCCGAGTGCAGCTTCGCCCAGTCAATCGCCGGCACCGCAGTCGGTCGACGTGACCGTGGGCAATGGCAGTCAGGCTCCCGAGACGTTCGACTGGGTCGCGGAGGTATGGATCGATCCGGCCTGGTATGAAGCCCAGCAAAGCCCCGATCCAATGCCGTCTCCGGGCCTTCCAGTAGTAGTGCCGCTGCATTCAAAGTCCATCTTGGTAGGGCGTGCCTCCCGGAGCCGGAACATTCACCCGCAAATCGACTGCGAACCCGACTCCGGGGTCAGTCGGCGTCAGACCCAGCTGACCACCGATGGCAGCCGCTGGTGGGTCGAGGACCTGGATTCCGCCAATGGGACATTCGTCGCTGCCGCCACTGATCCGATTCCCAGCAACCCGATTCCGGTTGGTGTCAAGCATGAGCTTGAGCCCGACGATCGAATCTATGTCGGCGCCTGGACCCGAATCGTCATCCGTCAAGCAACCGAGGACGAGAGAGCAAGTCTGGGTTAGCTTCTCTTCCTACAACGCTCTGCGCGAACACCGCAGGGCATTACGTCTTTGGTGTGGCACCGTTGCTCCAGTGCCACCCTGCGGCACGTCAGCTCTCACCAGGAGGAAAAGTGGAGGTCAAGGTCGGGATTCAGCACGTTAATCGAGAGATCGTGGTGGAGAGCACCGAGTCGGCTGCCAACATCGAGAAGGAATTGCTCAGCTCGATTGCGGTCGGTGGCGATGGAGTTTTCACGCTCTCTGACGAGCGCGGGCGAAAGGTGCTGATACCTGTGCACAAGATCGCTTACGTGGATCTGGGTGAGGAGAACGCCCGGCACGTTGGCTTTGGAGCGGTGTAGGGCTCATCCCCCGCTCTAGGACTCATCCCCGCTCTAAGAGTGGTCAGCGGCAACATCGGCCTAGCCGCAACCGATGTCGTTTGCGACCAGCTATGCCGGAAGCTTTCCCTAGGCTTGAAGGCCGAGATTCGCCATGCGGCGAGTGTGATTCTCCACCAGACGAGCGAACATCCGACTGATGGCAGCGAGATCCATGCCGGGACGGTCCACGGTCCCAGTCAGCAGGTGGGTGAGGGCATCACGGTTCGCTGCCACTCGCTGAGCCTGGCTTAGCGCCTCCCCCACCAGCCGGCGTCCCCAGAGCGCCAAGCGACCCGCTACGCGCGAATCAGCTGCGATCGCCGCGCGTACCCTTTCGACCACGAAATCCGCATGCCCCTCATCGGCAAGCACGTGATGCACCAGGGCCCGAGTATCGGAGTCGACAAAGGCTGCAACCTCCCGATAGAAGTCGGCGGCGAAGCCATTACCCACGTACGCCAAAACCAGGCCCTCTAGCCAGTCCTTCGGTTTGGCATGAGCGTGAAACTCGTTGAACGGAGCGTGGAACGGCTTCATCGCCACCATGACGTCAGCATCTAGTTCAGCCAGACGCGCGCGCACCGTGTCGAAGTGGGCGATCTGCAATGCAGCCAACGACGCCATGTACACCTTGTCGGCCAAACTAGGAGCCCGGCCGGCGTCGTCAGCCAAGCGATCGAAGGCAGCCAGAGCCCCGTACGCCAAGACGCCGAGCAGGTCGACGACCCCTTGCCGGTACTCCGGCTCCGATACCCAGGGTTCAGCCGCTTGTCGAATTGTCTGAGATTGCTGCGACGCATCGCTCATGGCCGCAGGATACGCATTGGTGACATGGTCCGTGCTCATGGTGGATCGGGGTTCGGCTGAGGTAGTGGTGGCCGGTGGGTGTGGTGATGATCATGGTGTGGGGTTTGTCGAGGTGTTCGGCGCTGCTGGTATGGCGCTGCTGGGGTCCAGCAGCGTCTGCATCAAGACCGCCATGGTGTCCGGTGCCGGCCGGATCCCGACCCGACGATGCCGGCGCTCGGTGCGCCCGCGCTGCACAGAGCCGTCCCGGTCTGCCTCGTAAGCGATCTTGCGGATAGCGGCGGTGGCAGCTTTAAATCCCATCCGGGTTGGCGGCGACGTTCAGCTGGTCATCGACGTGGCGGCGCTTCTGAGCATCCAGGTGCCGGGTTTCGCTCACCACCGTTTCGGCGACCCGCTCGTGCAGCTCGCCGGCGACAAGTTGGCTGTAGGTGTTCGGCAGCTCACACCACAACGCCCGCGCGGTATTCAGCCGGCGTGCTGCGCTGGCCGGTGAGATGCGGCACGCCAGCCCGATTTGTTCCGCGATGCCGCGACCAATCTGCTCCGGGTGCACATTGGCGGCCAGCTGCTCGGCCACCTGGGATTGCGCGAACCGCACCGACTCTGCGACCTGCAGCGCCGCCGTGGACCTGCGCGTGTGGCTTCTCCAAACGGGTGATCCGATCAATCCGAACCGCATCCGACCCGATGCGGGTGTCGGCGACCGCGGAGGCGAAATCATCCAAGATCTGATCGAGGCGTGCCACCATGGCATCCCCGGCTGGCGGCTCGATCGCCTCGTGATCCTGAACCTCTGACATGTGTCAAACGCTACGGACCGCCACTGACAAAAACGCACAGGTGTTCGACGGGGACACGCTTTTCCACGGTGAGACAAAGATCACTTACGGACGGATAAATCCCGGCTCACCGAGCGCCTTTTTCTACCGCACGTAGCAGCCGGTAAAATGTTTCGAGTTTGCAACGACGGCAGTCGCGGTGCCGAACACCGTGATAGCTGTTGACCGCAAGCTATGAACTTGATTGAGGCGAATTCTGACTATAGAACCGAATCCTGAAGCGGCAGCACAGCCGAGCATTCAGACCGAGAGCGCTAATGGGACTTTTGCCGACCTCGGCGTTTTGCATCCCATCGTTCAAGCCCTCGACGATGTTGGCATCTCAACGCCATTTCGCATTCAGGCGCTTGCGATTCCTCTTGCCCTGACCGGCACCGACATGATCGGCCAGGCCCGCACGGGTACTGGAAAGACCTTGGCTTTCGGCGTTCCCTTGCTGCAGCGGATCGTCGTGCCTGGTGAACGAGACTACGCTCAGCTCTCCAAGCCGGGTGCCCCACAAGCCCTCGTCGTGACACCCACGCGCGAGCTGGCAAGCCAGGTGAGTTCCGATCTGTCCGCCGCGTCGACGCATCGACACGCCAGAGTAATCACGGTTTACGGTGGCATCGGCTATCAAGATCAACTCAACGCATTGGAACATGGTGTTGACGTCGTCGTGGGAACGCCGGGACGGCTAATCGATCTTGTCGAACGCGGCGCTCTTGATCTTGCCCACATCAAAGTGCTGGTGTTGGACGAAGCCGACAAGATGCTCGATCTTGGGTTTTTGCCAGACGTCGAACGGATCTTGGCGCAGACTCCAGAACTGCGTCAGACGATGCTGTTCTCCGCAACCATGCCGGCGGCGATTGTCTCCCTTGCGCGGCGCCATATGCGTCATCCTGTCAACATCCGCGCGGAGTCGCCCGCTGAAACGACGACCGTGCCGACGACAGCCCAGTTCATTTATCGAGTTCACGAGCTCGACAAACCAGAAATTGTGGCTCGCATTCTGCAGGCCGAAAACCGTCGACGCGTGATGATCTTTTGCCGAACGAAAAGGTCAGCGCAGCGACTAGCCGATGATCTCATCGACCGCGGCTTTGCGGCTACGTCGATCCATGGTGATCTGAACCAGCTGGCCCGGGAGAAGGCGCTGCGGCGCTTCCGGGAAGGACGCATCGATGTCTTGGTAGCCACTGATGTGGCCGCACGAGGCATCGACATCGAGGGCGTCACTCACGTGATCAACTACGAATGCCCGGACGACGACAAGGTGTACCTGCATCGCGTCGGCCGGACCGGACGAGCGGGAGCCTCCGGAATTGCGATCACCTTTGTTGACTGGATAGACGAGACACGTTGGAAGATGATCAACAACGCCTTGGACCTGCCGTTCGAAGAGCCAGAGGAGACCTACTCCACCTCAGCAAATCTCTATCACGATCTTGGGATTGACCCGGCCGTCAAGGGTCGGATTCCTCGCCTGGCTTCGGATACTGCCCAAGCCGAGTCTTCCAAACCCGTGAGCGCCCGCAGGCGTACCGACAGTGGCAGAACTCGACGGCGACTGCGCAATGGCATACCTGTTGAGCGGGATGCCGCAAGATCATCACGTGATCTTCGCGGAACAGCATCGCCAGAGGGCACGCGTTAGCGAGCCAGTCCGAGCGGTCTGCCAACCACTACAAGATTGCTGTCGTAGCCGCCGCGGTCGCGGTGGAAGTTGCCTGTGCACGTAACCAGCACAAGGCGATGCGGCCCTTTTTGCTTGAGCGCCTGATTATCGGTTGCAAGCGCCTTTTTCGCTATCTTCCTCACCGACGTCACTCGGTACTTGAGCCAGTGTGAGTCCGCCCGGAGCGTGATCGTGTCACCGACCCTGATCCTGCGCAGCCGCGCAAAGAAACCGATTCCCTCTGTGGCCGAGTCGACGTGGCCTGCGATCACCGTGGCACCAAAGGGCTCGCCTGCCCGCGCGCTGCCATCCCACCAGCCCACATGCTGCACGTTTTCGGGCACCCGCAGCACACCGTCGACTGTGACGGCCGGCAGCACTGCCGCGCTGGCATGTCCGGGAAGGACGAGACGCTCAGGAATGAACTCGACACGCTGACTGGCGGCGGGCCGACCCCGCCGTGCCGGGGCGACCGACGACTGGCCGTGTGGCCCATCAGCTCCGGACGAGGAACTTCCCAAGCTGGCCTGTGCAGTACAGCCGCACAAAAACGCCAGCAGGCACAGTACGCCCGCTAAGGAATGACGCAGTCCCGGTCGACGCCGCTGCGTGCGCCGGATCCGGGACTGCCAAGACGATCGCGTCAACGCGCGAGGTTCACCTCCAATGACGGGCCTTTACCGACGGCCTGACCACCGGTTCCAGTGTTCACCTCCGACGGTTTTCCGGATCCCGTGGTAGTGGCAGTGATGACGTGAACAGCGACGTTCATGGTCTTCTTCTCTGGATCGCCGACAGCGTAGACCCGGTTGATCGCCTTGCCTTTTACCGTCAGGCTGACCGGGCCGAAGAAGACCGGCTTGGTCGCTCCGGTCGGCACGATGGACACCTTGTACGTCGCGACTGGCACCATCAGCTGCAGTGACTCACCATTGGCAATGTTGGCGAAAAGCACCTGGTCATTCACCCGAATATCGGCTGGCGGCACAGCCGCTACGTGCGATACCACCAATAAAGCTTTGCCATTGGGCACCTTGACGTCGTCGTATTTGTAGACGGTCACCAAAGGATCACCTGATGAAGAAGCCGGCAGATGTGCGACGACATCAGCCTTGGAGCCTTCCTTGATCGAGAAGGAGTTCTCGAGCACCGTCTTGCCGTTCTCGCTGAAGGTCACCTTGCGGCTTCCGGGCTTGACCTTGAAGGGACCAGCCACCTCCGCGGTCTTGACACCGTCAGCGATGGATTCGCCGTCTACCGCGACGTCGAGGTCCTTACCCGGCAGACCTTGCACGATATAGATCTCGGTGTCATTGGCTGCATAGCTCGGACTTATTGTCAGTCCAGCCAATGCCAAAACCCCTGCAGCCAATAAAGCCAGCTTTGACCATCGTGCTGCGCGCATGGTGATCACATTTGCACCCCACTCCCCACTCGTCGTTCCGTGCCCCAAGGGTTCAAGACCCAAGGCGTAATATAGGGCCCCGGATGTTGGCGCCGTCGAGCACCCGACAAAGCGTTAGCCGATTGGCACCGGGGGGTGGTGCGGCCTTGGGTAATTCGACCCTGGTTGTCCGCTCACGAGCGCCCGGGTTACGTCGCGCCGTCGGCTTGGTATTGATCGGCGGACTATGTGCCGCAGCCGTCACCTTTTACCAGGAGGGCCCGGAACTTCCGCGCTCGGGTCCCGAAGCCACCACCAGTACGCCGCTACCGACCGCGTCATCGCCAGCGCAGAGCCCACAGAGCCCATCAGCGTCGTCATCCATGAGTGCAGGGAAGCAACCAGCTCGTAGGAGTGCCCAGAGCGAGGCCAAACTGCCGAAGGGCCCAGGCACGAGTGAGCCCGGCATTCTGCTCATGGCCAGCCCGCTGAGCGACGGCACTTTCGATATCGCCGAAATGGTCTTGCTTCCTGTTGCGACCTCTTCAATTCGGCTTGCACCGCCTAAGCTGACCCTGGCCGGGAGCCGCTTTGCAAAATCCAAGCCAGTTGCCACTCAGGTTCAGGTCAGTGCAGCGGACCAGCCTGCAATGGTGCCGAACGGTCGTGTCAGCCGCAGCATGGACATCGGATTGCTGGAACCGGCGAAGCGAATCGAGCTGCGGTACAACCTGAGGGGCATCACCGTACACAGCGTGCCATCGCCCGCCGGCCGCGCCCTGACTGCCATTGCTCCACTCACTGGTGTTCCAACGAGCCTTCCGGTCGCCATGATGGTCACCGGCAACACCGTACTCAACATCCAGTGCCCGGCTGTGCGCCGTGTGCAAGATCAGGCCTGCTCCACCGGACGACCGCCGCGACTTCACGTCAAACCCAAGCTCTCCTGGAGCAACGCTGTGTTTGTCGTCCAATTCGACTTGCCGAGGCCGCAGTGAGGTGCCGCGACGACGACTACGCCCTGAACTCGTCGAAGGGCGCCGGTCAGCCTACGGTGGCTGACGGGCTGTATAAGCAGTGATTCACGATCTCGTCGACTTGGCGCTCGGGGCAAACCGGGTGCTGACCTACGCCGGCTATGTACTTTTGGCCGGCACGTTGACGTTTTGGAGCGTCGTGTGGCCCGACGGCCGAAGGAATCGACGCCTGGTCGTGCTGGCCCTGACCGGCATCGCTGCGATGATCATGGGGACGCTGGCCGGCCCAGCCTTACAGCTGGTCTTCGGAGGCCGGCTGCTAGGTGACATCGTCAGCCCGCTGGGTGGCGCTGCGCAGCTGGTCAGGCTTGCTGCGCTGGTGGCCGCCATGGTCTTCCTGCCCGACATCATCAGCGGTGCAGTTGTCGGTTGGCGTCGCATCGTTGCGCTCAGCCTGGTGGTTGTCATTGCGGCCTCCATGGTGGCGCAATCCGATGCCATCGGCGGCCCCTGGGAGATTGCCAAGATCGGCGCTACGGGTCTCCATGTGCTCGCGACCTGCGCCTGGCTCGGCGGACTGGTCGCCTTGGCGGCAGTCCTGATCCCGGGAGAGAAGGTGCAGGAGCTGGACCAGCTCATCCCGCGGTTTTCACGTGTTGCGCAGTTGAGTGTGGCGACCCTCGTGGTAACCGGGATTGTGCATGCTCTTGCCGTTGCGGGAGGCGTCTATCAGCTAGCCAGTTCCCGCTACGGACTGGTGCTATTGATCAAGATCACGATCTTCGGCTTGATGCTGCTCATGGGCAACGAGGGACGCAAGTACGCGGCTCGTGCGGCGTTCCGGCAGTCGCATCTTCAGCTTGATGCGCCGCTAAGAGCGGGGGGCATCTCGACGCTGGCCGTCGTCATGGGAGCCGAGCTCTGCATCGCCTTTGTGATCTTGTCGACAACCGCTCTGCTAGTCATGGTGGCGCCGCATCCATAGCCGTTGTTTCTCGGAGATAAGGTCGGCACATGCGCGGCTTCCGACGTCGCAGGCCGCCGCCGGCAGTACCTGCGGCACCTGAGGCAGTCGAGCAGCTCGGCGGAGGCGGACAGACCTCTGTCGGGCACGTCGACCCGGCGAGAACCCCCCGAGCTGCCATGCGTCGCATCGCGGCAGAAGCGGTGATCCTGCAGGACGAGGCCGAGGCAGTCGTCCGCGGTGCCCGGGCTCGGGAGGGTCTTGGCTTTCTGGCACCGCGCGGTGGACCGCTGGTACGCCGCTTCTTTGGTCTGCGTGATCAACTCCCGAAGGCATGCGACGACGCGGCTGATGAGGAGCTGCGCCGGCAGCTGGATGCGATTTTGCACCACCATGCCTTAGCGGTGTGGGTTGCGCTGGACCTACTCGCGTGCGAATGGCGGTCCGAGAGGATCGCACGCCAGCTTGATGCGTTGGACGGGCTCGGCGAGCCGGCCGTTCACCTTGATCAGCTTTATGCGGAGCTGGCGCAACGACCGACTGCCGAGAGAACCGCGATCAAAGCTTCCGCCGGTTAACCGGAGGTCCTGCGGAGCGCAAGCAGTTGGCCGGCGAGATCGCGGTAGGCCGCGGCACCCTTGGTCGACCGGGCGGTAGTCAGTACGGTTCGCCCCAGTGCCGGCGCCTCGGCGAAGCGAATCGATTTGGGGATTGGCGGAGACAGCACGGTCACGCCGTAGTCTTCACCAATCCGCTCCAGCACGGTGCGACCGTGTGTGGTCCGGCCGTCGAACAGCGTGGGAAGCACTCCGATCACCGACAATCCGCGGTTGGTGACGTTCTTGACGTCGTAGATGGTGTCCAGGAGCTGCCCGACCCCGCGATGGCTGAGCGTCTCGCACTGCAACGGGATCAGAACGCCATGCGAAGCGGTGAGCGCAACTGTGGTCAGCACACCGAGAGTCGGCGGGCAATCTATGACGATGAAGTCGTAGGAGCTGAGCAGTGGTTCCAGCGCCAGCTTCAGAAGGTGTTCTCGGCTGGCGCGCATAAGCAATGACTGCTCGGCAAGCGCTAGCTCGATGGTGGCGGGCAGCAGATCTGATCCTTCTTCGGTCTCAGTTACAGCGTCGTACGCCGCGACCTCACCCAACAACACCTGATGTACCGAACAGCCAATCGCCTCGGGGTCGTAACCCACGGAAAAGGTCAGGCAGGCTTGCGGATCAAGATCGACGAGCAACACTCGCTGACCAAGCTCGGACCAGGCTGCGCCCAGCGATGCCACGGTAGTGGTCTTGGCAACTCCACCTTTTTGATTGGCCACGGCAATCACCGTGGCCTTGGAAGGGTGTTTGCGGATCATAGTTCGGTTGCTGAGGACTGCTGAGCGGTGGAGGACTCCCGGTGCGCCAGCCGGCGCTGCATTTCGTAGAAGACTTCGGGGTCGGTCGTATTGCAGCCAAGATCATGATCAAGCTTGCCGGTGCCGTGATAGTCACTGGATCCAGTCGCGAGCACACCCAAGCTCTCGGCCAACCTACGCAGCTCGCGACGGACCTCGGCGCCATGATCTTGGTGATCAACCTCTATGCCATCCAGTCCATGATCGCCGACAAGGGCCTGCAGCACGTTGGGCGGCAGCAGCTGCTCGCGCCCACGACCCCAGGGATGGGCGATCACGGCGAGGCCGCCTGCCTGATGAATCAGGTCAATCCCACGTTCCAGCTCGATCGTGTAGCGAGGTACGTGCGCTGGGCCCCCATCGGCCAGAAAGCGGTCGAACGCCTCCTGACGATCAACAACATGCCCCGCCTTGATCAGTGCGTCGGCTATGTGCGGGCGACCAACGGAGGGACTGTCGCCCACCTGAGCCATCACCTCTGCCTCGCTGACCGGCACACCCAGCGCCGCCAGCTTGGCGAGTACACCGGCCAGCCGACCCAGCCGACCGTCACGTACTCGGGCCATCTCCGCTGCCAAGTCCGGACTGTCCGGATCAGCGCCGTACGCCAGGAGGTGCACGCTGTTGCCCTCACGTGAGCACGAGAGCTCCATGCCGCGTACCACCTGAACGCCGACCCGATCGCCCTCGGCGGCTGCTTCATCGAGCCCGTCGAAGGTGTCGTGGTCAGTCAGTCCCACCACATCGAGTCCGGCTACCTGAGCCCTACGCACCAGCTCAGCCGGTGTATCGGTCCCGTCAGACACCGACGAATGCGTATGCAGGTCGATCCGCATACCCTCAGACCTATCACGCTGCCGAGCTACAGCTTGGACAACAGACTGCGTACGACTCGAAGACCGACCGACATTCGGGCAAGGTCAGCACGGCCGCTGGTAATCGAGCGCAGCGTCCTTACTGACTCCGGTACGACGCGGTTCGACCTCTCCCAGCTAAGAACGACGTCCCGGGCGCCCTTGGACTCAACGCCGTTCCAGTTGAGCACTTCAGCGGTGAGCTGGGAATGCACCGTAAGCAAATCATCACGCAGAGCTGCCCGCGCCATGGTCTGCCACCGGTCTTCGCGTGGCAGCTCGACGATGCGTGCCAGCAACCGGTCCAGCCCGAGTCGCTGACCAAGGGTGAAGTGCAGCTCGGCGACTTTCAGCACATCCACACCCGACTGCGCCGCCGTCTGCTGAATCGTCAATCCCGGATACGCCCGTGGCAGCGCCGCTATAGCGGTCGCGAGCTCATCGGGCACACCCGCTGCCTGATAGCTCTTGAACCGATGTTCAAACGCCTCCACATCGCGTCCGGTCAAGATCTTCGGCAAGGCCTGCTCAACGGTGCGCACCCCATCGGTGAACTCCCGGATGACAGCCCCAATATCAATCGGATGACGGCGGTTGTTGATCAACCAGCGGGTGGAGCGCTCCACCACCGTGCGGACCTCCAGCCGCAGCCTGGTTTGGATGTCGGCACTGATCTTGTGATCCAGCGCGGCGATGGCTTCCTCAAGATCAGCAGCTCCAAAGATCGCGCGCGCGCCAATCTGAGCCCTGATGACGTCCGCCGCCCTGGCGCCGGTCTCTGCTGACAACCTGTGAAAACACGTGATACCGGATTGGTTCACGAACTCGTTCACCACGACTGTTGCGATGATCTCCCGATGCAGCCGGTGCTTGAGCATTCGGTCCGCGTAGCGATCACGCATGGCACTCGGGAAGTAATTGATCAGGCGGTCTACCAGATAAGGATCATCAGGCAGATCGGACCCCAGAATGTCATCTTCGAGGACGATCTTGGTATAAGCCATCAGTGTCGCGAGCTCCGGCGAGGTCAATCCTTTGTGATTCGCGCGCCGCGTCTCCATCGCCTCAGTCGATGGCAAGAACTCGATCTCGCGGTCGATCAGCCCGCTGTCCTCTAACCGCTGTATCCAGTCCTCATGAACCCCCGCCAGTGAGGCGGACTGGTAGACCGCATTGGCCAACGTGAGGTTCTGGTCGTAGTTGTCAGCCAGCACCAGCTGGGCAACCTCGTCGGTCATGGATGCCAGCAACGCGTCACGATCCTCCGGCGACAGCCGATCTGCTGCCACCTCTCCAATGAGCAAGATCTTGATGTTAACTTCATGATCAGATGTGTCGACACCTGCCGAGTTGTCAATGAAGTCGGTGTTGATACGGCCGCCCGTTTCGGCGTACTCGATCCGGCCGAGCTGGGTGAGACCCAGATTCCCGCCCTCGGCTACGCACTTGGCGCGTACCTCACAACCATCGACTCGCAGCTCGTCATTGGTCTTGTCACCAACATCGCCGTTAGTCTCTGTCACCGCCTTGACAAATGTGCCGACGCCGCCGTTCCACAGCAAATCGACAGGTGCCCGGAGACAGGCCTGAATCAGCCCCGCCGGCGTCAGGGCCTGGACAGATTTGTCGATGCCAAGGGCGCTGCGCATCTGCTCGGTGATCTCGATCGACTTCAGCGTCCGGGGAAAAACGCCGCCGCCCTCGGAGATAAGCGTCGTCTCATAGTCCGCCCAACTCGAGCGCGGCAGCGCGAATAGCCGTGCCCGCTCTTCCCAGCTGCGGGCCGGATCGGGCTGTGGATCGATGAAGACATGGCGATGGTCGAACGCCGCTACCAGCTTGATGTGCTTGCTGAGCAGCATCCCGTTTCCGAAGACATCACCGCTCATGTCACCGATGCCGACACAGGTGAAGTCGGACGTTTGCGGGTCGAGGTCCATCTCACGGAAGTGCCGGCGTACCGACTCCCAGGCGCCGCGAGCTGTGATGCCCATGCCCTTGTGGTCATAGCCGGCCGAGCCGCCCGAAGCGAACGCGTCGCCAAGCCAGAACCCCGACTCCACCGAGAGCTTGTTGGCCACGTCTGAGAAGGTCGCCGTTCCCTTGTCGGCCGCAACAACCAGGTAGGGGTCATCGCCGTCGTATCGGACCACATCAGCTGGAGCTACCACTACATCGTTGATGATGTTGTCAGTGACATCGAGCAAACTGCACACGAACAGCTGGTAGCAGGCAAGACCTTCAGCGAGCCAGGCTTCGCGATCGCGGGGATCGGGCATGCGCTTGCAGTAGAAACCGCCCTTGGCGCCGACCGGAACGATCACGGTGTTCTTGACCATTTGCGCCTTGACCAAGCCAAGGATCTCGGTACGGAAGTCCTCTGCACGGTCCGACCAGCGCAGGCCGCCACGTGCCACTAACCCGTAGCGCAGATGGACGCCCTCCATTCGGGGCGAGTAGACGAAGATCTCGAAGGCTGGACGCGGCTCTGGCGTATCCGGAATCTGCCGTGGCAGCAGCTTCAGGGCGATCGCCTGGCGGTCTGGGATATAGAAGTTGGTTCGGACCACTGCCTGGATGACGGCAAGGAAGGACCGCAAGATTCGATCATGATCAAGACTGACCACATCGTTGAGTGCATTCTTGATCTTGTCGACAAGCTGGTTGCTGGCAGCCGTCCGCGCTTTGATGTCGAGGTCGGTATGGGGATCAAAACGAATCCGGAAGAGCTGAACCAGTTGCCGCGCAACGTCGACGTTGTGGCTCAGCGCCCGGGCGAAATAGGACTGGCTGTAGGTAACCCCGACCTGCCGCAGGTACCGCCCGATCGATCGCAGCACACTGACGTCACGCCAATCGAGGTCGGCCCCCATGACAAGCGCGTTGTAACCGTCTGACTCACTGTCACCGACGTAGGAAGCGGAGAATGCCTCCATAAACCGCCGACGCGCCTCGATGGTCCAGCGGCTACCGACGGCGTCGCCACCACCTGGCACTTGTACGCCGAAGTCATAGATGAACGCGCGTTGATCTTTGCCCATGGCCAGCTCGTACGGCCGCTCGTCGATCACGTCGACGCCCAGCAGCGATAAGTGCGGCAAGATCTTCGAGAGTGACAGAGATGCCTCACGCCGGAAGATCTTCAGGCGTAGTTGCGCTTCATCGTCGACGCGGTCGGGTACGTACATCGCCATCGACATGTCGTGCTGGCCCTTGAGAGTGAGCAGGGCGCTGAGATCCTTGACCGCTTGCCGGGCCGTGTAGTCCTCCTTATAGCCCTCTGGTAGCGCACGCGCCAGCGTCGTGAGTCGGTCTGCGTTGTCCTCCTCGACGATCAGGTCGGCGAACTCGTCATCCCAGGAACGAGTCGCCCGTGTCAGCTCCCGCTCCAGAGACTGTATGTCGACTTCTGCCATAGCCTCGCCGACAGGCATCCGAACCACGAACTGCAGCCTGGCAAGCACTGACTCGGTTACACGGGCCGTGTACTCCATGGAGGCACCGCCCAATGCACGAAGGAGGATGCCCTCCAT
Source organism: Propionibacteriaceae bacterium (assembly GCA_045806785.1). Lineage (GTDB taxonomy): Bacteria > Actinomycetota > Actinomycetes > Propionibacteriales > Propionibacteriaceae > Microlunatus. The sequence continues at coordinate 128,373 of JBJMIR010000012.1, forward strand.
TCGCCTACGTACCGAGGTGGTGTAGCGGTCCCGCGGCAGATAGATCAGGCAGGACAGATAGCGCCCGTACGGATCCCGGCGTACGAACATTCTGACCTGCCGGCGCTCCTTGAGATGAGCAACCTTTTCCACGATGGCAGCCAGTTCGGGAACAGGGGTCTGGAACAACTCATCTCGTGGATAGGTTTCCAGCACATCCATGATCGCCTTGCCGCCGTGGCTGTGTTCGTTGTAGCCGGAGAGCTCGATGACGGCAGCAGCCTTCTGGCGAAGCACCGGTACCCGCGCAACGCTTTCGGAGTACGCCGAGGAGGAGAACAAACCCAGGAAGCGTCGTTCACCGACAACTCGTCCGCTTTTGTCGAAGATGCGAAAAGCGATGTAGTCCAGATAGGCCGGCCGATGCACCCGGGACTTCTGATTGTCCTTGGTGATGATCATCAGCTCGGGCTCCACGCCTGGTAGAGGCACCGCATCAAAGGTGCCGGGAGGATCTTGGTCAGGCCGCAGGATTCCCAACCCGGTGCCGGGACGGACCTTGAACTGAACCGCTCCGGATTCATCTGTGGAGACGTCGTATTCGCGATAGCCGAGGAAGGTGAAGTGGTTGGCATTGAGCCAGCTCAGCAGCTCACAGGCCAGGTCCGCCTGCTCCCTGTGACCGCGAGCCAGGGAAGGGTCCTTCAACATCTCAATGGTCTCTTCGGACCTTGTGATCATCTTCTGCCAGTCCTCGACCGCCTCCTCGACGAGTCGCAGTACCTCGAGCAGGCCGTGTTCTAGGTCTGACATCAGTGACTCACGACCGTCAGGGTGGGCAGGCGGAACGATCTCCAGATGCATCCACGACTCGGGTATGACGGTGGGATCGTCTTCTGCCTCGCTGCGCCGTACGATGCCGTGCAGATTGCCGTCGAGGTCACGCCGCACCAAGAACTGCGGATGGAACACCTCACGGATGCTCCAGCCCTGACGCAGCACCTCCATGGTTACCGAGTCGACCAGGAACGGCCGGTCATCGGTGATGATCTGCACCACGGTCGCGCCACCGGCGGTCCAGCCGTCATCGGACTGGTTGGGTGTGCGGATGCTGATCACGGCCCGCGCCGCCGGCCGGTGCATGGCCGCTCGATAGTGGCTTTCCACGAGGCCGAGCAGGTTTGCGATGCTGCGCTCGTCGACGTCCTTCGCATCGACATGGCGGAAGTAGTGGCGCAGGAAGACCTGCACGGCGTCTGGATCGTGACCAAGCTCTGCGGCCAGATTCGCTCCGCGAGTGGCTACCTGAGCGATCTTCTCGGTCTTTTCCTGCTCGAGCTCCACCTCGAAAGTTGCCACGTCTACCATCCCGATCAGTGCCGTCGCACAACGTTGTGCGGCTACCTCCGACATTAGCCCGCACCTCCATCGCGCGCACCAGAGCAGTTGCTGCGGGGTCGCTATTCGAGCAGCGCTGGAGGATTGCCACCGTCAAAGACCTGGGCGGTGACATCATGAGCGGCATGGAGATCTCGAGCCATCTCGACTTTGCCGCGCCGCCCGCTGATGTGTACGCCATGATGACCAACCAGCAGTTTCTCGAGGCGGTCTGCGTTGCCAGTGGCTCAGTCAGCTACAACGTCTCGGCCGCAGGCTCGACGACGCAGACGTCGCGGACCTTGCCGGCGCCGGAGTCGGCGGCGCGATTCACTGGGCCCCAGTTGACCGTCAACGACGAAGTCGTCTGGGGAGAACCGTCCTCCGACGGCTCACGCACCGGCACTGTCACGATGAATGTACTGGGTCAACCCGTGTCGTTTCGGGGTGGCATACGGATCTCACCAGGAAGTCGCGGCAGCTTGGTGGATGTCCGCGGCGACCTGAAGGTCGCCGTTCCGCTTCTCGGACGAAAACTCGAGGAATCCGCGGCCCCGGCCGTAATGGCCGCCTACCGGACACAGCAAGAGGTCGGTGACAAGTGGCTCGCCGGCACGTCCTCACCCCGTGAGATCTAACAGCTCTCAGCCGCGGCCCTTCGCAGGCTCGAAGCATTGACGGCAACCGAAGAGCGAGGCGAGCCGGATAAGCCGCAATGTCGTGCTTCGAACAAGGCGAAGGCCTGTCGGATGGACCGGCGCCAAAGCAAAATGCTTGAAACTAACGCCCGCAAAACTTGACTTTTACACGGGCCTGACCACAACCTTTGGCGCCGGTTCACTCCGACCGGCCTTCGCCGAGGAGGCCCGGCTCAGGCTGCCGGCAAATCAGTTATGCCTCGATAGTCTTCTGACCGTTCGACGCTTCGACCGCGATCTTGCGCGGCTTCGCCTTCTCGGCAACCGGCACATCGAGAGCGAGCACGCCATCGTTATAGCTGGCCGAGATCTTGTCCAAATCCACGTTGTCGCCCAAGATCAACTGGCGACTGAACACACCACTTGGACGCTCGTTGGCAATCAGCTCGACATCGCCATCACGAGATGGCCGGTCGGCACGCACGGTAAGGACGTTCCGCTCAACGTCTAGATCAATGGAGTCCGCCCGAACGCCTGGCAGGTCGAACTCAATGTGGAAGGTGTCCCCATCGCGCCATGCGTCCATCGGCATGAAGGCGGGGCGAGCGGCGGTGCCGAAAACCTGCTGGGTCAGCCGATCGAGCTCACGGAAGGGATCAGTGCGCATCAACATTGTCGATTTCACCTCCATAGTCGTCAGGTATGTCGATGCAATCGCTTCTGGCTACCACCATCCATAATCTATGATGGTGGTTATAGATTAACTCAAGGCCTGATAAGATGCAAGTCAAGTTCAGGGAATTTGAGGAGCTGGTGATGGCCGATCCGTACGACCGCAGGTCGGGCGTCTTCGCTATCTCGGTTGCCGCAGACATGGTGGGCACCGGGGTGCAGAATCTGCGCGCGTACGAGAAGGCCGGCCTGGTGGACCCGGAACGCACTCCAGGCGGCACCCGGCTCTACAGCCTGGACGACATCGAGCGGCTACGGCAGATCGCTGCGCTGCTGGACGACGGCCTCAACCTCGCCGGAATCGCGATGGTCTTGCGGCTCGAGGCCGACAACGCTCGGCTGCGCCGCCAGGTCTCTGCCGAACGCCATCGCCGGCGACGTTGACGAGTCCCGCTCTGTCAAGACCGTTTCTCCGCACAGCGCACGAATGTCGCCGATGTCCGCCGAAACCAGCTTCGCATCTGGCTTTGTACGCAGTGGCGAATCGGGTTCGGCCGAGTGACGACCGCTAACCCATGTGGGGATAGCGGTAGTCGGTGGGAGGAACGAAGGTTTCCTTGATCGACCGCGGACTGGCCCATCGGATCAGATTCCACATCGAGCCGGCCTTATCGTTCGTGCCGGAAGCCCTGGAACCGCCGAACGGCTGCTGGCCAACGACGGCGCCGGTGGGCTTGTCATTGAGATAGAAGTTTCCAGCCGCAAACCGCAGCCGGCGGCTGGCAAGATCAAGTGCTGCCCGATCATCGGCGATGATCGCGCCAGTAAGGCCGTACGGAGATGAGTGATCAACTTCGTCGAGCATCGCCTCGAAATCGCCGTCATCGAAGACAAAGAGGCCGAGTATGGGACCGAAGTACTCAGTCACAAAGATGTCGTTCCGGGGGTTGTCGGAGATGATCAAGGTCGGCCGGACGTACCAGCCCTCCCGGTCGTCGGTAACGCCGCCTGCAATGATCTTGGCATCCGCGGAATCCCGTGCCCGTTCGATCGCATCGCGATGCTTGCTGAAGGCACGTCGATCGATCACCGAGGATGTGAAGTTGGACAGATCGCGTACGTCGCCGACCTTTAGTGCCTCTGTTTCGTCGATCAGTTCGTCGCCCATACGATCCCAGACGCTGCGAGCGATGTACGCCCGCGAAGCCGCCGAACACTTCTGCCCGGAGTACTCGAAGGCCCCTCGAACCAGTGCCGTGCGGAGAGCATCCGGGTCCGCACTCGCGTGAGCGACGATGAAGTCCTTGCCACCGGTCTCCCCCACTATCCGTGGATAGCCTCGGTAATTACCGATGTTGGAGCCGACTGTTTGCCAGAGATGCTGGAAGGTCTTCCCGGAACCGGTGAAATGGATGCCGGCAAGATCAGGATGCTGCAGTGCGACATCGGATACCTCCAGGCCGTCGCCGGGCAGCATGTTGATCACTCCCGGTGGCAGACCCGCAGCCTCCAGCAGCCGCAGGGTGAAGTGCGCGGCAAATTGCTGGGTCGGGCTGGGCTTCCAGATGACGACGTTTCCCATCAACGCCGGCGCGGTCGGCAGGTTCCCCGCGATCGAGGTGAAGTTGAACGGAGTGATGGCGTAGACAAACCCCTCCAGCGGGCGATAGTCGGCCCGGTTCCACACACCTCGCGAGGAGATCGGCTGATCTTCAAAGATCCGACGGGCGAATTCGACGTTGAATCGCCAGAAGTCGATCAGCTCACACGCGGCGTCGATTTCGGCCTGTAGCACAGTCTTTCCCTGACCCAGCATCGTGGCGCCGTTCACGGTGTCTCGCCAGGGCCCGGCCAGCAAGTCAGCCGCGCGCAGAAACACTGCCGCCCGCTGCTCGAAGCCCAGCTCGGCCCATCCACGAGCGGCTGCCAGCGCCGCATCAATGGCCTCGGTCGTATCAGCGCGGTTTGCGTTGGCCGAGCGCCCCAAGATGTGACCGTGATCGGAGGGCATCGTGACATCGAAGGCATCCCCGGATGCCGGCTTGCTCACTCCATCAATGGTGGCGGTCAGCTCGATAGGATCTTCGCCCGCCATCCGCTCCAGCGCTGATTCGATTCCTGCCCGTTCCTTCGAACCCGGAGCGTAACCGAGCACAGGTTCGTTGACCGGCACGGGCACATCTGCCATGGCATCCACGAAGCCACGCTACCCTCGTCCGTTCTGTGGCTCATCAACCCGAGGACGCGTTGCTTTGCAGGGCCAGCCTCACATGGCCTTGGCGGTCTCAGCCTCTTCTCGGCGCTTCTTCGCTGCCTCGACCGAGGCACGCAGGGCGGCTACCAGATCGACGACCTCGGCTTCCTTTGGCGCTTCCGGCTCTTCTTCCAGAGGCACACCCTCGGCCTTACTGTGCACGAGGACTTCCAGCGCCTCGCGATAGGAATCGGTGAAGTCTTCAGGATTGAAGTCACCGGCGAGGGCGTCAATGAAGGACTGAGCCATGGTCACCTCGGCGTCGGACACGGTGACGTCTTCTGGTGGGGCGGCGAAGGAACCGTCTCGAAGTTCATCGGGCCACAGCATCGTGTGCATCAGCAGCACGCCGTCCTTGGGGCGGATCAGTGCCAGCGCCTCCCGAGACCGCAAAGCGACCTTCACCACAGCACTCTGGCCGCTCTTGGTCAATGCATCGCGCAGTAGCACATAGGGCTTGATGCCCGGGCCGTCGGCTTGCAGGAAGTACGTCTTGTTGAAGTACGTGGGATCGACGTCCTCCTCAGCCACGAACTGCACGACCTCGACGGCCTTGGTGGTAGCCAGTGGCAATTGCTCGAAGTCTTCTGGTGCCAAGATCACCATCCGGCCGTCAGGCATCTCATAGCCTTTGGCAATCTCGGCATAGGGAATCTCGTTTCCGCACTTTTCACAGACACGCTTGTACTTGATCCGGCCGCCATCTTCTGGATGAACCTGACGAAAACTGATGTCCTTCTCCTCGGTCGCCGAGAAGAGCTTTACCGGGATGGTGACCAGGCCGAAGGAGATCGCACCTTTCCATATTGAGCGAGGCATGGTCCTAGTGTGCCTGACGGGTCTGACAGTTCCTTGGTACGCCGGTGAGGCTCGGCTGAGCAGACATCCCTCGCTCAAAGTTCATCAAGCTCTTCGGGAGCGAACCACAGCAAGTCATGGCCATCCAGCAGTGCACCCACCTCCGGCGCGCCCAAGGCCACCCCAAGCCTTTGTCCAGCAACAGCCTTGCCGGCCAGCCTCACCGGCTGCAGCGCATCGTGCTCGTCGGCGAACAGAGCTCGTACCTGAGCCCAGGCAAGGTCGCCGATCTCGACCTCGCCGAGCGACCCGCCGCTATCGGTGACCTGGTCTTGCTGTACCTCCGCTGCCACTACTAGGCGCGGCGTATTGGGTTTCAGCACCAGCGCCAGCACGCCGGCATTGCTGAGAGCGGCGTACTCGACCTCTTCAATGACTGTGTCGGCTTCCATGGAAGCAGCCAGGCCCGGTGTCGCCGCACACCCCTGGTAGCGGTGTGGACCGGTACCGGAGCGCAGTGCCAGGGCCTCGTCCCGCGTCATCGGAACGAAGATCATCTGGACCATGTCGATTGCACTCTGAGTGCCATCAGCGGTCCGAGCCCTCTTGGGAAGGAGGCTTCTTAGGAACCACCTTCGGACGGGGCTTCTTCCCGGCACTCTTCTGAGGAGCGAGTTGGCGTGACTTTTCTGAACCTTGGCCTGCTGTGCTCGACTTCGCCGCCGTCTTGGCAGCGGGAGGGGTCGGTGGGCTACTGCCCAATTCGGCTGCCCGTGACACCAGATTGCGTACGGCGGCCCGCTTCTGTCCGGTCGCCTTGCGGACTGCTTCCTGCCGCGCCGCTGCCTTCTTGGCAGCCGCCCGCCGTGCCTCGGCAGGCGCCTTACGCGTGGGTTGACGCACAGTGGTGGCACGAACAGTGGTGTCCAAGAGCTCCTCAAGGGCTTCCCGCAAGCACTGCGCAAGCACGTCAAGATCGCTGATCGCGTCCCGGTCGGCGTTGAGTCCGAAGAAAATCTCACCGTCATAGGAGGTAACCCCGATGGCCAGCAAGTGGCCGGCTGACACTGGAAGAACCGGATAGCTTGCGATCAGACGGACTCCTGCAGCAAACAGCGGCAGCTGCGGACCCGGGACGTTGGTAATGACCAGGTCGTGTTGCTTGCGCACCACCTCAGCAGAGGTGCGTACGCCGAGCGCATGCAGGGTGGTAGGTGCAAAGCCCGCGATATCGGCAAGGGAGCGTGCGGCGACCGCGCGCCCTGAATCCTTGTGAGCTTGAGTGTCATACGCAACCTGGTGCAGCCGCATCAGCGGGCTTGGCTCGCCGATCGGAAGGCTTTGCAAGTGCGGCGCAACCTGGCTTCCCAAGGACGTCGGCTCGCCGTCATCTTCAGTGACGCTCATCGGCACCAGTGCGGTCAGTGAGCTTCCCGAGCGGATCGACTCGCCACGAGTTTGCAGCCAGGAGCGCAGGCCACCAGAGATCATGGCCAGCACGACGTCGTTGATGGTGTGATGATGTTCGCTCTGGACCGCCTTCAGATCATCGAGTGGTGCGACCACCGTGGCGAACCGCCGCTGCTCGGAGACAACGCCAGCCAGTGGAGAGTTGCCAGCGGGACGTTGCCCCAGCAGGGCATTCCCGGCTAGCTCACTGAACGCGCCACCGATCCCGCCAATGGCCTCTCCAACGGCGACGGCGACACCAAGTGCGCTGGCCAGCGCACCGCGCACGTTTTGCAACGCCAGCGTTGGATCTTGGGCACTTTCCAACAGTGCTGTGGCGAGCAGGTCCAACGACGACGGCTCAGGCGCCGGATGCCACGAGTCGACCTCAGCACCAACGCCTGGAATCGCATGGGGGTGACTCGTAGAGTCCAGCAGCACCTGGCCGATCTCTACGTTGTCGATACCGTCAACCAGGCAAAGATGAGACTTGGCGACCAGGGCGAACCGGTCATCCTCCAGACCCTCGACCAGATACATCTCCCACAATGGGCGCGACCGGTCGAGCCTTCTGGCGAGCACTCGTCCGACAAACTCTCGGAGCTGAGCCAGACTGCCCGGTCGTGGCAGCGCTGACCGGCGGACATGGAAGGTGAGGTCAAAGTTCTCGTCATCGGCCCATACCGGTCCGGCGAGTCGCGCGGGGATGTCGCGTACCCGTTGCCGATACCGAGGCACGAAGGCGATCCGCTCCCGGATGAGTGCTATCAGCCGTTCGTAATCGAAGCCGTCCGGACCGGCATCAAAGATATCGACGGTGCCGACATGGCCGGGCGTGTGTGCGGTGTCCAGAGCCAACAACGACACTTCGAGAGGCGTCAGCCGTTGCGGCATGCGAGCCCCTTCCTGCCGGGAATCCCTGGAGCCATTACGGTACTACCGCCAATTGCGGGACCCCGACCGCAAATGCGGCCGGGAACCTGCTTCGCACCAGCTTCGTACAGGATGGGTGGGGTCTCGGGGGGCCTCCGCCTCAGTGGTCGGTGGATAGCTCAATGATCTAGTGCGCTGAGAAAGGCTGTAACCGATGAAGATAGGCGCCCGTGGGACGCACGGTGCACTGATCTGTGGAGCTGTCGTCCTGGGGCTGCTGCTGCTCAGCGGATGTACCAGCTCGGCTGAACCTCAGTCCGACAGGAGCCCAACGGCGATCAGCAGTCCGACTGAGGCATCCTCCGCTGCTGCATCACCAACATCGGTCTCACCCAGTCCACCCTCTCTGAACCCGGATTACGCGCTCACCATCAACATCGTTATCTCCAAGGGAAAGACCATTCCCAGCGGGGAGAAGATCAATGTGCGGGTAGGTCAGCAGGTGATCTTGAACGTAACTAGTGACACCGACGATGAAATCCATGCCCATACTGGGGGCGATGGCTACGAGCTGCCGGTACGGGCTGGTACGCCTGCGAAGGGATCGTTCACCCTCGACAGTGCCGGCAGCTTCGAAGTGGAGTCCCATCATCTTGAGAAGATCATTGTGATCTTGAACGCGCGCTAGCCCGATCAGTCTGTTCATGCTGATACCACTGCATGGGATCGCGTCGCGGCGTGACCTGCCGTTGCCGTTTTCCTTTCTGGTGATCGGTGCCGTACTGGCTCTGCTGATCTCCTTCGCGATCTTGATCTTCGCCTGGCGTCAGCCACGCTTTCAACGGGTCGGTGGCAGACCCGTGCATGGGCTGACTGCAGTAGTCGACAATCCGGTCGTTCGACTGATCGCCCGAGCTCTGGTGCTTGCCACCTACGCCTGGGCGGCGCTGGCGATAATGGCCGGCCAGGACTTGCTGACTAATCCGATCTTCGGGTTTGTCTACGTCTGGATGTGGGTTGGCCTGGTGCCGATCTCGCTACTGCTTGGCCAGTTCTGGCGGTCGACGAACCCACTGCGCACGATTCACAGCGGACTCAGTGCAATGGCGCGTGTCGACCCGCAACAGGGCTTGATCACCTTGCCGCCTGGAGTCGGTGTGTGGCCCGCAGTCATAGGCCTGTTCGGATTCGGCTGGCTTGAGCTGGTGCAGCCGGATCGTACGACGCTGGCAGTCTTGCGGCTGTGGGCGCTGGCATGGTTCGTCATTCTGATCTTGGGCGCAATCGTATTCGGCCAGCGCTGGATCGGCGCGGCCGATCCGTTCGAGGTTTATGCCAGCACCATCGCCCAGATGTCGATCTGGCGGCGGGTCGGCGATGAGGTGAGACTTGTCAATCCGCTGGCTGGCCTGAATGCCTGGCACGCTCCGCCGGGCGCCACAGCCGTGGTTGCAGCGCTGCTAGGAAGCACCGCATTCGACAGCTTCACCAACACCACGTGGTGGATCCAAACCGTGCAGAACTCCAGTGCACCGACAGTTCTCTGGGGCACTGGTGGTCTGCTAGCAATGATCGTCATTGTCTTCATCAGCTTCAGCCTGGCCGCCGCGTGGATGGGTCGATACGGCGACCGGCCGGCCCGGGCATACCCGACGCTGATGGCCGGTTCACTACTGCCGATCGTCTTGGGCTATGTGGTAGCCCACTATGCGACGCTGCTCATCGTCGAAGGTCAGCGGACGGCGATCAACTTCTCCGACCCCCTAGGTCGGGGTTGGAACGTCTTCGGATCGGCCGAGATGGGAGTGAATTCGGCGATCTTCAACCATCCAACGGCGATTGCTATGACGCAACTGTGTGCCATCGCGGGAGGACATGTCTTCGGCATCATTTGCGCGCATGAAAAATCCGTTGCACTGCTGCCGCCCGATCGCGCTGTGCGCGGGCAGCTGCCGTTGCTACTGGTGATGATCGGCTATACCTGCGCCGGACTGCTCTTGCTGTTCTCTCCTTAAAGAAGGCTCGCTCGCTATTTGTGGTCAGCGCGTGCTGGAGACGCTGAGCCAGCGTCCCTTCCGGACCGAGTCCAGCATGGTGTCCACAAGCTCCGCGGCGATCACGGCGTCGCTGATGGTTGCGCCCCGCGAAGTGCCCGAGGCGATGGCACTGGCCAGACGATAGGCCTCGATGACTTTGAGGTCGTCGTAACTCATGCTGATTCCACTGGCGGGCTGGTACGTCGCGAAGTCTCCGGCTCCGGGCCCGACGAACTCCCGGACGTACGAGGCGTTGACGAAGTCCTGGTCGAGACAAAGCTCCAGCTCGCCCATCCGGCGGAAGTCCCACGCCAACGCGCCGCGGTCGCCGTGCACCTCAATGCCGTACGTGCACTGCTCGCCCACTGAGGTACGGCAAGACTCGAGGACACCGCGGGCTCCCACGTCGAAGCGCAACAAGGCGGATAGGAAGTCCTCGTTCTCGACAGCGCCGAGGTCACCACCACCACGGGAGCCGTGGCCGGTCGCCACGCCGGTGAGCGCCGGGCGCTGCGGGATGAAGATCGCCGTGTCGGCAAACAGCTCGCTGATTTCCCCGACGACGTACCGGGCGAGGTCGATGCCGTGACTGACCAGGTCACCCGCCACGCCAGAGCCTGACCACTGGTTCTGGTAGCGCCAGGTGAGGGCACCGTCGGGATGTGCGGCGTAATCAGCGAGCATGCGTACGTGGACGTGTCGGACAGTCCCCAAACGGCCGTCCTCGACGAGCGCTTTGGCCTTCTCGACAGCCGGTGCATTGCGGTAGTTGAAACCGGCCGCCGACCGAACACCGGCCGCCGCGACGGCTGCGGCGATTTCGCGGGTCTCGGCGGCGTTGCGGCCGGCCGGTTTCTCGACCCACAGGTGCTTTCCGCTCTCTGCTACCGCCACGGACACCTCGCGGTGGATGAAGTTTGGCCCCGTCACGCTGACCAGGTCGATGTCATCCCGAGCGACGAGCTCCTTCCAGTCGGCGTGCACGTCGCGGAAGCCGAAGGCAGCGACGGCGGCAGCGAGCCGGGCGTCGGCCGCGTTGTCAGCGACGGCGACCAGCTCGGGCCGGAGCGGCAGGTCCGGGTAGTACTGCGCCAGGCGCGTGTACGCCCGCGCATGCACCTGACCCATCCAACCGAAGCCGATGATGCCGACCCGAAGAGAGCGCGCCGCGGTAGACGGAGTGGTCATCGGTGGGAACACCTCACGATTTGTTCTGACAAAATGACTTTTTACCCTATAGAACCCAGCGCCGCGCCTCTATGCTTCGTCCATGACAGAAGCGCCCGCGGTGCGGGAGCTCGACATCACCCTCGAGCGCAACTCTCCGGTGCCCCTGTATTACCAGGTGGCTCAGTCCATCGAACACGCGATCAATACCGGCGCGCTTGCGCCCGGTGACCGCCTCGAGAACGAGCTGTCGCTGACCAAAAGGCTGGGTCTTTCGCGACCCACCGCCAGGCAGGCTATCCAGGAGCTGGTCAATAAGGGCCTGCTGGTGCGGAAACGGGGCGTTGGCACTCAGGTCGTACGGTCCCAGTTCCGTCGCACCGAAGCGCTCAGCAGCCTGAACGAGGACATCATCAAGGCGGGCAAGACTCCAAGTACCCGGCTACTCGACTTCTCCCTTGGCAAGCTTGATCAAGACATTCGAGACGCCATCGGGGAGGCAGCCGCTACCGACACCGAGTTCATCAAGATCAGAAGGCTGCGACTGGCAGATGAGGATCCGCTGGCCATCCTGACGAATTATCTGCCAGCCCGCTTCGAGATCACCGAGGACGAGATGCAGAGCAAGAGTCTCTACGCCTGCTTGCGGGCACTTGGCGTCAATCTCAAAATCGCTCATCAACGAATCTCGGCTCGGCTGATGACCGAAGAGGAGGCCGAGCTCCTTGATGAAGAGACGCCGGCAGCATGCCTGGCTGTCGATCGGCTCGCGTACGACGACGTCGGCCAGTTGGTCGAGTTCGGGCGCCACATGTACCACCCGGCGCACTACTCGATCCAGTCCTCGGTCGTGGCCTAGCTCGCGCCGGTCAGGCGTCGCCAGCCTGCGCCGAACTCCAATGCCGTGCACAGCCAGCGATTGCCGAAAGCCTCCAGGCGGAATGCCATAGCTGCCGATTGCTTGCCGATCACCACGTGTGCTGCCACTTCGGCCACCGCTGGGTCAGGATGCTGCACGCGTACCGACCGAAGCGCGGTCGGTACGGCGATCCTGCCGTGCTGCCGCAGATTGCGCCGCCGGTAGATGCTGATCGCCGCAAGGATGTCATCTGCCATCCAGCGGTTGAGCTGAGCAACCGGGCGTTGCCCGAGCATGGCCTCGATGATTGCCAGGGCCAACGTAGTGCTCCAGTCCGAAGCGTTAGGTAGGCCGGGTCGCGGCCGCGCCGCCCAGCGTGCCTTGACCGTACTTACCCGGATACCTCGATCATTGGCACCCGCGATCGGAGCATTGTCCTGCTCGTGCTCAAGGAGGTCGAGTGGTGGCTGATTAGCCTCCGGAGGCGCCGGCCGTGTCCAGGTGACGCTCGGTGGCCGGCTTTCGACGAGCCACTGAACGCTGGACGGACCGGACGAGGCGCTAGTTGCGGACATGCAAAATCTCCTGAGATGTGCGGGGCCACCAGGCTGACCGATTCAGCCGTCCGCGCGTAACCTCCCGGAGGCAAATCTGTGGACAACGGTTTGAGGCCTTACCCAGAATTGCTGGCCAGACCACCCCGGTCGCTGGCCTCCGCAATGCGGTGAAGGAGGCAACCGGCGCAAGCCGCTGCTGAGCAAGGGCGGGACCATCAAGATGGCATCCGGCCGCTACCCACGCGTCCGAGAGCGCCATGGCCGCTGCCCGAAGCTCGGCAGTGCGCCGGACATCGTCTGGCTTCGCCCGATAGATGTGGGCGTAGAGCCGAATCAGACTCGCCACCAAGTCCTCATCAGTGACCTGATCATCATGATGGATAGGTGTCAAGGAAGACTGGCTGCATGCATGATGAGCTGACCAGCCAGCCAGGGTGGACAATCAGCGACGTCGTGGTCAAGCTGCAGCAGCGGATCGACGCGCTGCCGGTTGATCAAGTGCACCGCCGCACCTTCATCAGGACGTACCAACGAACGACCCAAGCGGTCGGTGAGGCTGTTGACGCGGCCTTCTTCGAGGACCCGGACTGGGTGGTGCGCTGGGATATCGCTTTCGCTGAGCTATTCATCGTCGCGCATGATGCTGATCAAGCAGGCCGCCTGGTGCCGCGGCCCTGGCGACTGGCGTTTCAGGCCAACCCGGAATTGCCGACGATCGTCCACCTGCTGTTGGGCATGAACGCCCACATCAACTACGACCTTCCACAGGCCACGCTTTCGGTGATCACTGATCAAGATTTCGAAGATGCCATCTTGATCGAGAGGCGCCGCCGCGATCATGAACGCATTGACAAGATCTTGGCACGTCGGGTGACGGCGGAGGATCACGCCATCGGCGGCGCTCGCACCCTAGTAGACCGGATTCTCACACCTGCCAACCGCCTGAGCTCCCGGCGTTTCCTTCGCGAGGCACGTCAAAAGGTTTGGCTGAATGTCGGCGAGTTGCAGCAGGCGCGGGTCGACGGTGCTGATGTGTACCTGGCTCGACTTGAAGAGCTGGAGGTCCTCTCAGCAGCCAAGATCGCGGACCTGCTCAGGCCGGGACGGGTGCTGCTGCGCCTCGCAATGTCCGGTTTTGGGGTCACACTGCCGCCACCCTGAGGGCGTCATCGGCTAGCCGGTGAGGGCAACCCAGGTCTGACCGGGCTTAAGAGGAATGGGGTCGCCGGACTTGTCGGTAAAACGCAGGGGTCCGGACGCCTTCGTCCGTTTCCACTGACCAGCGATCTTCCGTCCATCGCGGTAGATCGTCACCACACCCTTGCCCACCGTGTCGGATTGGACTGAAGGCGCACCCAAGACGTCGCGATTGCCATCAGGATGGTTGTGTACCTTCATGATCACGACATTGTCGGCTTTGGTGATGGCATGGGTATCTCCGTCGGCGTACCGAAAGCCGTTCCAGCGCACGATGTATCGGCCCGAGGAGTATCCGAAGCTGAATGTGTCGTACCCCACGCGCGTCTTGATCGAGGTTGTCTTTAGTCCTCGGGGTCCCGCATCGCTGAACTTCCAGCCAATTGAGGCGGCTTCACCGAGCTTTGTGGACCGCGCGATCGCTGCCAGATTGACAAAGACGTTGTGCGGCGCCACCCGGCTGTGATCGCGGGTCGAGCGCGGTATCGGCACGATCGAGGCGTTGTTGATCTTCCGCTGGACTGAGGAATTCGCGCCGGAATAGACCAAGCCAGGTTTGCCGAACAATGGCAGCAGCTGGACATCGGTGCTGCGAGCACTGCGAACCGGTCCCAGACGCTTTGGAAACCGTGAGTGATAGACCGCAATGAGCCGGGTTTGCGCGCCCTCGACCTCCTCCACGAAGGTGATGTCGGCAAGACTCAAGCCGACCTGCGGTCTGGCCGCCGCAATGTTCTCCACCTTGGCCGCGATCACCGGGTTGTCGCTGACCTTGCCGCCTGTCAGCGGATCAGCTGGCCTGGGACGCGGCGTCGGCGGTCCCGTGGGCGAGGGCGTCGGCGGCGGCGCACTCAGTGAGGTGGAGCTGCTTACGATCGGTGGAGAGTCCGGACGGCTAAGCGCGGCGGCGCCGATGCCTCCGGCGGCCAGGACGGCGGCGGCAGTGATAGCGACAATCGTCGCGCGGTTCATGAGCTAGTGGGCATGGCAGTCAGCCTCAACGATCGCGCGCAAGGTCATTAGGTCGAATTACGGCTGCGGCTCACACTAAACGGCACCCGGCCGTCCGTGGCACATCTTGAACTTTTTGCCAGAGCCGCACGGACACGGCGCATTTCGGCCTACGTTGGCGTACGGGTCGTCAGCTTTGCTTGCCGCCTTGGCAGCCGTTGTGACTGACCCGTCCTCAGCTGGAGCGGAATAGCTGAGTGGAGCACCTGGGCGGGTCTGGCCAGCCAAACCTTTGGCCTTGACATGCGGCCGCGTCGCAGCCGGTTCCTCAAGCAAGCTGGCAGACTCGGGCTCATCGTCGACAGCGTGCACTGCCACGCCTGGCCCGTCGGGATCAGGTCCAGATTCGACCAGATGGCGTGCCCGATCATGGCCGTTCTGACTGCCGGTATCCGCCCGGTCCGGTCCGATTTGGCCCTCTCCGATCTGCACCTCTCCGATCTGCACCGCCTGCCCATCAGAGCCAGTGACCACCCCCACTTGAGGTGCCTGCTGAACTTCGACCTCGAGGTGGAAGACGTAGCCCACGACCTCCTCCATGAAGGCCTCCATCATGGCGTTGAACATCTCGCCGCCTTCCCGCTGGTATTCCACCAACGGATCGCGCTGCGCCATGGCTCGCAGGCCGATGCCTTCGCGGAGATAATCCATTTCGTACAGGTGCTCGCGCCACTTGCGATCCAAGACAGTGAGCAGTACTCGGCGCTCCAGCTCCCGCATCACCTCTTCGCCGAGGCTTTCTTCGCGCTTGTCGTACGCGGCCTGGGCGTCGGCCTGGAAGTCGTCAATGAGCATCTGCCGGTCCAGGTCGTCCCGGTCCTCATAGTCCCCCCGGTCTAACGACACTGGGTAGAGCGTGTTCATATTGCTCCACAGCTGGTCCAGCTCCCAGTCCTCGGAAAAGCCTTCGGTCGCTCCGATGACGTATTGCTCGACCACCGTGTCGACGGTGGCCCGCAGTCGGGATTCGACGTCTGCGCCCTCCAACACCTTGCGACGATCGCTGTACACGGCGTGGCGCTGGCGATTCATTACGTCGTCGTACTTGAGAAGGTTCTTGCGGATTTCAAAGTTCTGCGCCTCAACCTGGCTCTGTGCGCTGGCGATTGAGGCGGTGACCCGCTTGTTCTCGATGGGCACATTGTCTGGCATCTTGAGGGCCTGCAATACCCAGTCAACGATGTCGGATTTGAACAGGCGCATGAGATCGTCGCCCAGAGACAGGTAGAACCTGCTCTCCCCCGGATCGCCCTGGCGGCCAGAGCGGCCGCGCAGCTGGTTGTCGATCCGGCGCGATTCGTGCCGCTCGGATCCGACGACATAGAGGCCGCCAAGCTCGACAACCTCATCGTGGCCGGCTTGGGTTTGCTTCTCGAGCTCTTCCAAAAGATCTGGGTAGAGCCGCTCATACTCTTCGGAGTTCTCCAGCGCATCGATGCCGGAGTCGTGCAGCTTCTTGTCGGCGAGGAATTCAGCGTTGCCGCCCAAGATGATGTCGGTGCCGCGGCCGGCCATATTGGTGGCTACCGTGACCGCGCCCTTGGCGCCAGCCATGGCGATGATGGCTGCCTCATGCTCGTGTTGCTTGGCGTTGAGTACTTCGTGCTTGACCCCGAGTCGCTTCAGCAGCCCAGACAATATCTCCGATTTGGCAACCGAGGCGGTACCGATGAGGACCGGCTGGCCCTTTTCGTGCCGCTCCGCCACGTCTTCGACAATGGCTTCGAACTTGGCCTCTTCGGTGCGGTAGATCAAGTCGCGCTGATCGGCACGGATCATTGGCATGTTGGTCGGGATCGGTACGACGCCTAGGCCGTAGATCTTCTGGAACTCGCTGGCCTCGGTGAGCGCAGTACCGGTCATCCCAGCGAGCTTGTCGTACATGCGGAAGTAGTTCTGCAGGCTGATAGTCGCGAGTGTTTGATATTCCTCGCGAATCTGGACGCCTTCCTTGGCCTCGATAGCCTGATGCAAGCCTTCGTTGTAACGGCGCCCGATCAGCGTGCGGCCGGTGTGCTCGTCGACGATCAAGACTTCGCCGTTGATCACCACATAGTCGCGGTCGAGTTTGAACAGCTCCTTGGCCTTGATGGCATTGTTCAGGTATGAGATCAGCGGCGTGTTGGCCGACTCGTACAGGTTGCCGATGCCCAGCCAGTCCTCGACCGCATCGATCCCAGCCTCATTGATCGCGACGGTCTTCTTCTTCTCATCGACCTCGTAATGCTCATCACGGCGCAGCCGGTTCACCAGCTTGGCGAACTCCGGATACCACTTGCCGGTGTCCTCTGCAGGGCCGGAAATGATCAACGGCGTACGCGCCTCATCGACCAAGATCGAGTCAACCTCGTCGACGATGGCGTAGTGGTGGCCGCGCTGGACGCAGTCCTCGAGGTTGAGCGCCATGTTGTCGCGCAGGTAGTCGAAGCCGAACTCATTGTTCGTGCCATAGGTGATGTCGGCGTGATACGCCCTGCGGCGATCGGCAGGATCCATTTGGGAGAGGATCGCGCCGACGTCCATGCCGAGGAAGTGATGAATACGCCCCATCCACTCCGAGTCGCGTTTAGCCAGATAGTCATTGACCGTGACGATATGGACGCCCTGTCCAGTCAGCGCGTTGAGGTACGACGGCATGGTCGCAACCAGCGTCTTTCCCTCACCGGTCTTCATCTCTGCGATGTTGCCCATGTGCAGCGCTGCGCCGCCCATGACCTGGACGTCGAAGTGCCGCTTGTCCAAGACCCGACGACTGGCCTCGCGCACCGTCGCGAAGGCTTCAGGCAATAGCGACTCGAGGGTCTCCCCGTTGTCATAACGCCCACGGAACTCCGCGGTCTGCCCGCGCAGCTCTTCGTCACTCATCGCGACGAAGTCGTCTTCGATCGCGTTCACCTGCTTGGCGATATTGCCGAGTTGCTTGAGAAGTTTGCCCTCGCCTAAGCGCAGCAGCCTATCCATCAAAGCCACGGAAACTGGCTCCCTTACGTCGTATCACTTACCTGCACGGTCTCCGGCGCCAAGATGTTCCCTTACGCCGCTGGGCTCAGCGCCAAGATTCTTCCATCGTAGAAGTGCCACAGCGCGCCCCCTATGGTAAGCCAGCGTTGGTACACGGTTCTCAATACGAACCTCGCCCGGGCGGCTAGGCAGCAGCAAGTGCGAGTGCGAGGTCCCCTCGCGGCAAGATCTCCACCGATTGCAGGCCGAGCCACTCCGCCATCAGCTTCAGCTCAGATGCAAGCTCGGTTGCCACGTCAAACGGGTCATGACCCGGCTCAATCCACGCAGCATTGACCCTGAGCGTTCCCCGTGTTCGGTCAGCCTTGAGGTCGACACGCGCCACGAAGTCCTCGTCGAGCAGGAACGGATAGACGTAGTAGCCATGGATGCGTTTTGGTGCAGGTACGTAGATCTCGATCCGATAGCTGAAGTCGAACAAGCGCTCTAGGCGTGCTCGCTCGAAGATCATCGAATCGAACGGGCTGAGCAGTGCGCGGGCAGCAATTCGACGCGGCACCCGTCCTTTGTGCCACAGGTACCACCGCTGGCTGCCAGATCCCTCGACTGTGACCGGAATCAGCTCACCGCTCTCGACCAGCGTCGCAATTGCCTGCCGGGTCATGTTCAGTCGCGTCCGAAAGTAGTCACGCAGCGAGGACTCGCTTGCAATGCCTAGCGAGCGGGCGGCACGTCGGATTAGACCAAGCACCGAATCTTGTGGTGTCGGAGTCGGCATAGCGAGCACCGAGCGGGGAATGACTCGTTCGGGCAGGTCGTAGACGCGCTCGAACTGGGCATTCCGGTACGCCGAGGTGACTTCGCCGACATAGAACAGCCACTCCAAGATCGTCTTGACCCGCGACCAGTTCCACCCCCAATTACTGCGATCACGCTGCTCGGCGACTTCGAGATCTCTCGCGCTGATCGGTCCGCGGGCGGCAACCTCGTCCAGGACGAACGGAATCAAATCTGCATTCTCTTGGGCCACTCGCTCGACTCCGGCCCATACGTCACGAAAGCCCGGCTGCATGCGGAACCGCAGCAATGGCTGCAGCGAGACGTCCATGAGGCTGGCCGCGTGACCCCAGTACTCGAACAGCCGACGTGGCGGTTGATACGCGGCACGCTCCAGCAGCGTTGAGTCGTAGGGCCCGAGCCTGGAGAAGAGCGGCATGAACTGCGCCCGTGCGACAACGTTGATGGAATCGATCTGAAACTGCCCGAGCCGATTCGTCACGGCCTGCACATCACGCATAGTGACCGGACGCTCGAGCTTCGGCACACCGAAGCCCTGTGCAGCGAGCGCGATCCGCCTCGCCTCAGCCTTGCGCAGCGTCTCCCGTCGCACCTGTCCGACGCTATCGGCACCCTCTGACACTCGGGAGGTGTACAGCGCTGCTTCCCGGACGTGGATGGGCCTGGCCCCCGGCCGTAGCTTGCGAAGGCCGGGCGGTTGTCCGGGAGGCAGCGCTGTACACCTCCCGAGTATCAATTGCCCAAAGAGTCCTGAACGGGTGCGATCAGGAGACCAAGTCGTAGGCCATGTCGAGGCGGATCACGCCGTAGTCGTAGGCTCTGCGGCGGTAGACCACGCTCGGCACCATGTGCTCGGAGTCGATGTAGAGATAAAAATCGTGGCCGACCAGCTCCATCTCGAGCAGTGCCTGGTCCAGGCTCATCGGCAATGCAGGATGGATTTTCTCGCGTACCACCATCGGTCCCTCACCCCGGACTTCCATCCCGGCAACGGTTCGGACCGACGACCCATTGGCCTCCGGTGTGCCGCTTTCGATGAGCGGCAGTTCGGCCGCCGCATCATGCAGCGAGCGAGGTGAGTGCTGGCCGCGATGGACGCGCTTGCGGTCGGCTGCCTTGCGCAACTGCGCCATCAGCTTGTCCAGCGCCATGTCGAATGCCGCCTGCTTGTCTTCAGCCGCGGCCTCTGCCCGTACCACTGGGCCCTTGGTGCGCAGCGTAATCTCCACCCGGCTTGCTTGATCGTGTTGTCGCTTGTTCCGCTCTGCCGATACCTCTACCTCGACGCGGATAGCCCGGTCATTGAGCTTCTCGAGCCGAGTGATCTTCTCGTCCACATAGGAGCGAAACTGATCCGACAGATTGCAATGTCGGGACTTCACGACAACATCCATGTCTACCTCCGTTGAGGAGTGGGAGTTTCGAATGACGCGATCAGGCGGGCATGCGTCCGGCGTTCGCTAGCGACCGCCGACAGCGCGGCGTTCAGAAATGAAGAAGGCGCCTCGCACACTTTGATTCCGGCCCAACATGAAATCCCCCTGGTGCGCAAGCGCCATACCTTGACGCTAATCCCTACTAACCGGTATTTCTACGGGTTCGGTTGATCTTCACTGAGTTCTCAGTCCGTGAACACCACCGGACCCGAGTGGCCGCTCGGCGACCAATTGGGGGCTTGCCGACGTACGGTGGCCGCCACCGTGGCAGCGCCTACCACCGGAATTCCGGCCTGCCGCAGCACTCTCGCAGCCTCGGTCAGACTGCTGCCAGTTGTCACAAGGTCGTCAACGACAACGACCGCCGCACCTAGGCAGATGTGCTTCCGCAGACGGAATGCCCCGGATAGGTTCTCGTGGCGGGCCGGCGCATCCAGGCCTGCCTGATCGGCGACCGACCTGGTCTGAGTCAGGGCCGGTAGAACCGTGATGGGGTATCGCGCCCGGAGGCGATGAGCAGCGACACGGGCCATCGAGGCGGTCCCGTCGAAGCCGCGCTGCCGCACGGTTCGAGCAGCTGACGGTACCGGCACCAAGATGATCTTGCTGCTACGCCAGACGTCGCGCTGGGCGACCAGCAGCGCCTGGATACTCAGTGCCAGCCGATCCCCGAGAAACCGAGTCAGGATCAGAGCCTGCCGCTCTTTGTGCGCGTTGATGACGCGGCGCAGCAGGCGGTCATATGGGGAGGACGTGACGGTAACCGGGAATCCGTCCGGACACGGAGTGGGAGCAGTGCGAAACGGCCGGCGGCTGATCACCTGCCGACGGCAGTTCGGGCAGATTCCCCACCAAGGTTTACCGCAGCCGTGACAGCTGGCGCCGAGCAGAAGGTCGCCCGCCGCTGCTAGCCAATGCTCAGCACCCACTGGCCGAGTCTGTCGGGTTCATACGTCAGAATCGGCTACTGCTTGGCAATCTGTGGACAATCCGGTTCTCAACCCGGATAAGCGATGGTGCTCACCCCGTTGAGGAAGGGCAACCACTGACTGCCGTTGTCTCTCCATGTGTGACCGTGCTGACCAATGATGATTGCGGTCTGCCGTCGAGGCGAGACAGCGAGCTCCACGGCATTCCAGTTCTCCGGGTTACCCTGCCCGTTGATTTGCGATGCATCCTGGGCCACCCGGAACGGCGCGTACACGGTGTCGACCTTCCCAGCCCCCAACACCAGCAGCTCAGTGGCGTTAAGCCAGGCCACATCGCCGATCATGTCGATCGCCGGAAGCCTGGTTCGCGCGATATCCAGTCGGTGCGGGCCGCTAACCATGATCTTTTCGGAGCGGATGATCGTGGCAAGCTCCAATTGTGATCTGTTTTTGTCGATCTGACGCACGAGCGCCATTCGTGTGCCGTCCGGTGAAATCTTGAACGCTTTCACCCCTTTCAACATGGGTGATTCGACATCGTGCCGCGTTACCTTCTTGCCGTCACGTGTAAACATCCAGATGTGCTGCCCGCCCCCTTTCTGCCCAATGGCCCAAATCTCGCCATACCTAGTGAACTGGGGCCGAAGTAGCCCACTGACGTCCTTGAGCACCGTGACCGGTTGTTCCTCTGACATGATGGGCGCAAGACGAAGCACCGTCCGGTCATTGGTCGTCGCCGCGAAATCGGTGTTCGCAACGGACACTGCCAGTGCATTGACCGGATAGCGCCCATCAGTCAGCGGCCCGGTCAGGTTCTCGAGAGTCGGCGAATCTGAGGTCGCTGTAACCCGCCTGATCTTTCCGCCCTGTACGGCGTATAGCTGTTCGCCAGCCACGAAGGGGACTGGGTCCATCTCCTGGGGGATAGCATCGATTGAGATTACGAGGCTGTTCGGATCGCTCCCAGGCACGCGATACGGCTGCTGGTTGACCTTGATCAAGACACCCTTGATCCCACCAATCTGCCGGAGTGTGTACACGATTTGCGCCGCAAGCCAGCCGCGCTGTTTATCCGGCAAGGCCATCACGGAATCACTGAGCGGCACCTCGGCAATTCCGTTGGTGATCGTCACCGAGTCCACGCTGAGACTGGTGTTCGGCGGGACCGCCGTTGTGACGGCGGACCTCAGCCAGTTGGACGGTCCGCTGAGCAGGGCCTTGATCAAAGCAGAGGCGACGTTCGCCGGGTTGCTCAGTGCGGGAAGATAGATCGGATCGGGGACCAGTGACGTGCCGTTGCCAATGAAGTAGCGGTCGTAGGACTGGTAGAACGAGTTGAAGGAGTATTCGGCAACCAGCAGTCCCGCCGGCGGGTTACTGATC
The DNA here is from genome assembly GCA_045806785.1 of Propionibacteriaceae bacterium. Taxonomy (GTDB): domain Bacteria; phylum Actinomycetota; class Actinomycetes; order Propionibacteriales; family Propionibacteriaceae; genus Microlunatus. The sequence continues at coordinate 150,747 of JBJMIR010000012.1, forward strand.
CGCCACTCGCCACGCTCTTGAGTGAGTCCGAAGTTGATGATCAGGGGCTTATCGCTTGCCGTGTAGGCCCGGTCTGGGCCAAGCGAACCCACGAGCTGTCCGTTAAGGACGACGGTGTTATTCGGCTTTGCCGTTGGCGAGCCACGGTAGATCCGCACCCCCATTTCGGGGCTCCATTTCTCAGCAGCCATGCGGGTCAGAAACTGCCTGGCTACTGAGTAGTTTGGCTGGTAGTTCGAAGTCGCGCGGAGGTAACCCTCGACGATCTTCTTCGGTTCATCGCCTAGGGCAGGAGGCTTGACCTCCACATTCACGCAGTTCTGGCAGCCCGGTTGCGGTCCCTCCACCTTTTCGATCGGTCCCGATGTTGGGACGCTCACACAGCCGGCCGCGGCCAAGACACTGGCTATGACGATGACGATGGCCGCGAGATGGCGCCGGGCTGAACTCATGATGGGCTCACCGATGTCTCTGCAGCGGCCGCCCGCCGAGGGGCCGGTGATGCCGGCGAACTGGACGCAAGGGGTGCCGGCGCCTCAAGGCCATCAAACCGGGTACCGCCGGGGCCGACAAGATCACGCGGCACCAGCGGAAGTGGTGAGGTTTCCAAGATCGCTCCCACTTTCCGGGGGAGCGTCAGCCTGAACTGCGCGCCCATCGCCGGGCGACCCCAGGCCGTCAGCCAGCCGCCATGCAGGTTCGCGTCCTCCATGGCGATCGCAAGACCCAGCCCTGTGCCGCCGACCGTCCTCGCGCGCGCCGCATCCCCACGCCAGAACCGGTGAAAGACCTGCCTGGCTTGACTGGCTTCGAACCCCACGCCATGGTCACGGACTGCTATCGCCACCGCCGCGTCGTCACTCTCGATCAAAACGTCGATCGGATGCCCTTCGCTGTGCTCGATCGCGTTGACGAGCAGATTACGGAGAATTCGTTCGATACGCCGACTGTCGACTTCGGCCTTCGCCGCGCCGCTCTCATGCACGGTGACCTCAGTGTTGTTGGTCTCTGCGAGCGATGTGTTGGCTTCCACCACCCGATATACCAGATCGCGAAGATCGACCTCTTCAACGTTGAGCTGGGCCGCTCCGGCATCAAACCTGGAGATCTCCAGCAGGTCGCTCAGCAGTGCCTCGAAACGATCGAGCTCTTTCTGCAGTAGCTCGGCCGAGCGGGCCGCAACGGGATCGAAGTCCTCACGAGCCTCGTACAACACTTCAGCGGCCATCCGGACCGTCGTCAGTGGAGTACGTAGCTCATGCGAGACATCGGAGACGAATCGCTGCTGAACCGCAGACAGCTCCTCGAGCGTGTTGATCTGTTTCTCCAGCTCGGAGGCCATGTAGTTCATCGACGTAGCGAGGCGTGCAAGATCATCTTGTCCTCGCACCTTCATCCGATCACGCAGGTTGCCCGACGCAAGGCTTTCGGCCGCCCGCCGGGCTGCGCGTACGGGGCTGACCACCTGGCGACTCACCAACGCCGCAATAAAGGTCAGCAAGATCACCAAGATCGCGCCTGTGGTTACCACGGCGTAGCGAAGCACGGCGAGGGTTGCGAGCTCCTGCGTGAGGGGGAACATCAGGTAGATCTGATATTGGCCCGTCAGCGGCAGAGTCAGCGTCGCTCCCGCGGCAAGGCCCGGCACCGTCGGCCGCTTGTCACGGTAGGTGATCTGGGTTGGGCTCATGAGCAGGTCGTAACTTTGTTCGACCTGTTTACGCAGGGCGGGGGGAATGCTGCTCGCAACCGCATTACCAGCGGTGATCGTCTGGTCGGGGGTAATGATGATCACTTCGTACTGCTCGGCGCGGCTGGCAAAACCGATGGCTAAGTCGAGAAGCAGCTTGTCGACATTGACGCCACCGGTGAGATCGGCTGCGTTGAGCTGCTGCTGCGCGGTGTTGACTGCCTGCCGAGCCTCGTTCTTAGCTGTCTCCTTCTTGCCATCGATGACGCCGATGGTCGCCTGTTGCATAAGTAAGAAGCCACCCAAGACCAACACCAAGACCGATGCCAGGAAGACGGTCAGCACCACGCGAAGCGGCAGCGATCGCCACCACCACGTGATGGGGAACCGCCACCAACGGGACTTTAGGACCCTCGGAATCGAGACCATGTGTCGAGTGCCGTGTTCCGACGTCTACCTGAACGACCGCATCGCCGGAGGTGGCTATCGCGCCTGAACCGTGTCGCCGGCCTTGTAGCCGATTCCCCGTACCGTCACCACGATCTCGGGGTGCTCGGGATCCCTTTCAATCTTTGACCGCAGCCGCTGCACATGTACGTTGACCAGTCGGGTGTCGGCGGCATGGCGGTATCCCCATACCTGCTCGAGCAACACCTCCCGGCTGAAAACCTGCCAAGGCCGCCGCGCCAAAGCGAGCAGAAGATCGAACTCCAATGGCGTGAGCTGGATCTGGACCCCGTCGCGTTTGACTGAATGCCCATCCACGCTGATCGACAGATCCCCAATCCGCAAGGTCTCCACATCGACCTCTTCAGAAGCCGGTATCCGGCGCAGCCTGGTTTTGATTCTGGCGACGAGTTCCTTGGCCTTGAAAGGCTTGGCGACATAGTCATCGGCACCGGCTTCGAGGCCCTCGACGACATCGATGGTGTCGGTCTTCGCAGTCAGCATGACGATAGGCACGCCGGACTCAGCGCGGATATCGCGGCACACGTCCACACCGTCGCGGCCAGGCAGCATCAAATCCAACAGCACCAGATCGGGCTTGGCCTCCTTGAACGCGGAGAACGCCTTATCTCCGTGAGCACACCATATCGGCTCAAACCCCTCGTTCCGAAGCACGATGGAGAGCATCTCGGCCAGCGCTGCGTCGTCGTCAACCACCAGCACCCGGCTCCGCGCCCCTGGACTCTTGGTTGTTTCAGACACCTGGTACCCCTTCGGTCACTGGGATATTGACACCGACATCGGCGGTGGGCAGACCCGCGATGACCTTATGACTCTGCGACTCTGCGACGTAATCCTATGCACGTTGAAAACTAGCTTCACAACATTGACAAGAAGTGGCAGCCGGCAATGCAGCCGCTGTGAGTTTGCCAAACGCACGGGTTGTGCAGCCTGCGCTTCAGGAAGCCTGTCTCAGCCGGATAGCAGACGACTCAAGCCATGTCTCAGTTGAGCTCGGGATTCTCCAGCCAGGTCGAGAAGAACGCGATCTCGCTTTTTTGCCGGCGCAGTACGGTACGCCACAGCTGCAGAGGTCGGCGGCAGAAGACGTCGCTGTAGTCCGCCGGCGCCAGATGCCACATTCCTTCGGCAATCTCCGACTGCAGCTGACCTGCCGCCCAGCCGGCATATCCAGCAAAGATCCGGAGATCGCGGTAGGCACCGCTGACGATTTCGATCGGGGTGTCCAGGTGCAGCAGACCAACGGTGTCGAAGAGCGGACGCCAACCTGGCGGTTCTTCACCAGCAGCCGCCACGCTGGCCAGGCAGATCGCCCCGTTTGGGGACACAGGGCCGCCGTGAAAGAGCATCCGGGGCTCGGACACCGCACTCACCCAATCCGGCAACACCGCATCGAGAGGCGTCTGGGCGATCTCATTCAAGATCACCCCAAGAGCACCGTCCTCGTCGGCATCCAAGATCAACACCACAGTCTGGTTGAAGACTCCATCGGCGAGCATGATGCTCGCCACCAGCAGATCACCGGCAACGGGATCGCGCTTGATCGTCGGCTCGATCCTCGGCTCACTCATGATGGGGCAAGGCTTTCCACTGTGCGAGCCCGGCGCAGAAAGATGAGCCGAACCAGCAGCACGCCGATCGCGATGCCGATCCAATCCGCCAGCGCATCAAGCGGATCACCGGTCCGGTAGCGGTACCACTGGTGCTGGATCAGCTCGCTGACAATGGCGTGCGCAGCAAAGATCACCAGGACCAGGACAGTGGTACGCGGGCTCGGCCACCGCCAGCGGGAGCGGTCGCGCAAGGTCATGGCCAGCAAGATCAATAGCACCGGCAACGCGAACCCTACGGCGTGCTCGACTTTGTCTGCAAAGGGAAACCAAGGCGGCTGAGGCGGTCCAGAGACCCGATAGAGCCCCCACAGCTGCAAGACCACGGCGAAGACGGCTGCTACCGCGACAAGGTGCCAGCCACGCAGGATTGAAGTCTCCGAATGGTTCGGCAGAACTGTGTGCGACATGTGCTAAAGGACAACTTCGGTGTCAGTCGGTAATTCGGTTGGCCCTCCCGCCGCTTGGCGTACCGCCGCCGCCACCGCGTGGTGCACGTCGGCGTGGAAGACACTCGGCATGATGTACGCGGCATTGAGCTCGTCGTCGCTGACCACGCCGGCAAGTGCGCGGGCGGCAGCCAGCAGCATACTCGACGTGACCTTGGCGCAGTGAGCGTCGAGCAGGCCACGGAAGACACCGGGAAAGGCGAGCACATTGTTGATCTGATTGGGGAAATCCGAACGTCCAGTGGCGACGACTGCCGCGTACCGGCTCGCTTCCGTGGGATCTACCTCCGGGTCCGGGTTGGCCAGCGCGAACACGATCGACCGGTCTGTCATCGTAGCCACGTCGGAACCAGACAAAATCCCCGCTGCCGAGAGCCCAATGAATACATCAGCGCCGACCATCGCCTCCTTGAGCGAGCCGGTAAAGCCGAGCTGGTTGGTGTTTTCGGCGAGCCATTCCAGTTCGCCGATGAGATCCGGCCGTCCGCGATAAACCACTCCGGCGATGTCGGCGACAACCACATCGCGCGCACCAGCGGCCAGCAGCAGCTTGATCACCGCTGTGCCTGCGGCACCGGCTCCCGACATCACTATGCGTACCTCATCGATGTGCTTGGCGACGACCCGCAATGCGTTGAAGAGCGCAGCCAGCACCACGATGGCAGTGCCGTGCTGATCATCGTGAAAGACCGGAATGTCCAGGTGCTGGCGCAGCCGGCGCTCGACCTCGAAGCAGCGTGGCGCTGAAATGTCCTCCAGATTGATCCCGGCGAAGCCAGGCGCGATAGCGCGTACCACTCCAACGATCTCGTCGATGTCTTGGGTGTCCAGGCACAACGGCCAGGCATCGATGTCGCCGAAGCGCTTGAACAGTGCCGCCTTTCCTTCCATGACAGGCAGCGCAGCTTCGGGTCCGATATTGCCAAGTCCGAGGACTGCTGACCCGTCGGTGACCACTGCGATGCTGTTCCGCTTGCTGGTCAGCCGGCGGGCGTCCTCTTTGTTCTTGGCGATGGCTAAGGAGACGCGAGCGACACCAGGGGTGTAGATCAGAGAAAGATCGTCACGGTTGCGGATTGGGTGTTTGCTGTGCATCGCGATCTTGCCGCCCAGATGCATCAAGAACGTGCGATCACTGATCTTGTCGATCACCACGCCCGGGACGCTGCGCATGGCTCCCACCAGTTGCTCGGCGTGCTCGGTGTCGCGCGCGGCACACGTGACGTCTATGCGGAGGCGTTCATGTCCGGAGGCTGTCACATCAAGCGCAGTGACCGCACCCCCAGCTTGTTCGACAGCTGTCGTCAGGTGACTGACGGCAGGTCCGCCCGCTGGAACCTCCAGCCGTACAGTGATCGAGTACGAGACGGAGGGAACAGCTGCCACGAAGCCGATCCTCTCACGGCGGCGTATCTACCAGCTGACTCGCAGCTAGCGCGACTGTCGGCTGGTACGGGCATCGGCCGGGGCAGCGGCAGCGCTGGCCACCGTCGCAGCCCACTGACCGATGTCTCCCTTGCTGATCGCAACGGCCAGCAGGTCGGGAAACAGATCCGGAGTACACGCAAAGGCTGGCACGCCAAGCGCAGCCAGCGCGGCAGCATGTTCATGGTCGTACGCCGGCGCGCCGGAATCGGACAGCGCCAGCAGCGCGACCACCGTGACACCAGCACGCAGCAGATCGGACACGCGGCGCAACATCTCTGCGGCAATGCCACCCTCGTAGAGGTCGGAGATCAGCACCAGGATCGATTCGGTGGGGCGGGTGATGAGTTGCTGACAGTAGGCCAACGCCCGATTGATGTCAGTGCCACCGCCGAGCTGGCAGCCGAAAAGGACATCGATAGGGTCGGAGAGCTTGTCGGTGAGATCGGCAATCTCGGTGTCAAAGGCGACCACGGAGGTCTTCACGGACCGAATGGATGCCAGCGTGGCTCCGAAGACGGCGGCGTAGACCACCGACTCTGCCATCGAGCCGGACTGGTCGATCGCGACCACCACCTCCTTGACGATGGCGTTCGCGCCGCGACCGTAGCCCACCAGTCGCTCGGGGATGACCGTGCGCTGTTCGGGAAGATAATGATCAAGATTGCGGCGGATGGTGGCATTCCAGTCGATGTCTCGCGGTCGTGGGCGACGAGTCCGGCTGGCACGGCTGACCGCGCCCGTGACGGCGGCTCGCGTCTTGTTGGCGATTCGGCGCTCGATCTCGGAAACGACCTGTCCGACCACCGCGCGTGCCGTTCGCTTCGTGGACTCCGGCATCACGCCGCTGAGACTCACCAGTGAACTGGCCAGATGAACATCGGGCTGGATGGAATCCAGCAGCTCCGGCTCCAGCAGCATTGAGGTGAGATGCAACCGCTCGATGGCATCTCGCTGCATGACCTGGACCACGCTGGTCGGAAAGTAGGTTCGGATGTCACCGAGCCAGCGGGCAACCCGCGGCGCCGAAGAACCCAGGCCGCTGGAACGCCGCGGCTGCCCAGGCATGTCTTCCTCGGCCGCGTCGTACAGTGCGGCGAGCGCGGCATCCATCCGCTGCTCTTCCCGGCTCAGCGAGGTGTCTAGCTGCTCTGCCGACGCCTCTCCGAGGAGCAGCCGCCAGCGCAACAGCCTGGCCCGCTGATCGGTTCCTGCCGAGATTTCAGTCATGCTGGCCGCCGAAGATCAAATCACTCAAGATCAAGTCCACGGTGGCCAGGGCGGGCGCAGCCAAATCGGGATCAATCTCTTCAGGACGATGCCGATCGAGATTCCGGGCGCCAACCGCGATCCGGTCAGCGATCGCTTGCCGCTCGGCGGATGCGAACGTGCCGAATGTCCGTCGCAACAGGGGCAGCATGTCGACGAACTGCGGCTCGTCCAGCTGGCAGACCCATTCATCGAGCAGACGCCGGAGTTCGGCATCGTGAATGAGCAGTAGTGCACCGTCGGCGAAGAAGCCATCGATCCAGGCCGCCTTGTCAGCTGCAGAAACTCCCGCCGAGAGCGCCCGTTGCATCCGTACCGGAGCATCGCTGAGCTGTTCAGCATCGAGCAGCAGTCGAATAATGCGACCTAGTAAGAGTCCATGCACATCAGTTCGGTCGATCATCCTGGCGAGCGTTTGCAGCCAACGGACGTGGAGCTCCGGTTGTGTCAAATCCCCTAGATGAGGTCGGTCGGATTCCGTTGCCTCGCGCGAGGACTCGGTCAGCAGACCGATAGCGGCATTGACGGCATCGATTCGGCGTCGCATCGTGGCGGCATTCTCGGCGTCCAGGTTCGCGACCGCTTGTCGTAGACCCGCACAAATCCGGACCACCAGCACCTCGCTCACCTTACGGAGCGCCCGGGTATCGGTCTGTCGTACGTCGCCGTAGCGCTGTGCCCGTGCAAGCGCCGGCAGGGCATCCATCAGATGCACCACATCGGCGTCTAGTGCAGCCTTGTCGGCAAGCGTTGCCAGCAGCTGATCAAGCGCCCGCGGCAGATCGGCGAGAAGGCAGCGTTCGACCGCCTGCGTCAGCTCGGCTAGCGATCCCACGTCGATGATCTTCTGTACGCGCGCGGTGGCTGCCGACTCCACGGTCGTGCCCCAGACCGATGCCTCCACGATGGCGACCGAGTATTCAGGCTCCCATCGCGACTGCCAGGTCTCCCGGAACGTGCCCTGACTCTGCACAGATGTCTCGGTCGGTACGATCCATCGCAGTTCCAGCAGCCGCAGGCGATGAAAGAGCTGAGAGCGGGCTTGATCGATCGATCGACGTAGATCAAGATCATGGAGTCGGCTCTGCGCCTCTCGCCGGACTCGCAGCGACCGGCAGATCCGGACAAGGTCGGCCTCCAAGGGAACGGTCGGCACTGCGTCATTGACTGAGCCAAGCGCCTGCCCAACGACAAGGTGGTCGGTGACATAGCGGACCGCCAGCTCGTCACCGTCACACAGCACCGCACGGGTCGCCTCCGTCACCTCCGCCAGGCCGGCCAGCGGGCGGCCGCGCAGGCTGGCCAACGTCTCGGCAAGCCGGACAGCCTCGATGACATGCGCGCTCGATACCGGCATGTCGCGGTCGCGCAGCGCCCGGGCGACCTTGGCAAGCCAGCGCACGATTGGCCGATCCGGAGCGACCCACAGATGGTGGTACCACCCTGGCGATGCAATACCTGCGCCATAGCCTGAGGCCGACGCAAGCCGTTGATGCGTCCATGGCACCCACGTCACGGTGATCTTGCGTCGAGGCATACCGCGGAGCGTTCGGGCGTCTGTGGTGGCTGGCGGCAGCGGCCAGCGCAGCACGGGCGCATGCCAGGCACCGCAGACCACGGCGACACGTTCCCGCCCTCGCTTGAGGGCATCTCGAATCCTCTGGCGCATGTAGGCCTCACGCCGAGCTTCCCGGTCACCGTCGCGACCGTGCTGGTCCATGATCATTCGTAGTTCTGCCATCGCGTCGGTGATCATGGGAAACGGCGAGGAGGAATCCAGCCGGGACTCCACAAGGTCGTCCCACCACCGTTCCGGATCGTCGTAGCCGGCCGCTTCCGCCAGCAAAGCCAATGGATCCTGCTGCTCGAGTGGAACGGCGCGCAAGGTTTCCGCCGCAGCCTCGGGCTCGTCAAGATCGTCATGATCATCGGGTACCCCATGCCGCCAGCGGGCCAGCACGGCGGCTGCTGGAAGATCGCAGAAGGCCACCTCGATGCCATGTTCCAGTGCAAAGACCATCGCCTGCCACTCCGGAGAAAAGACGGCGTACGGCCAGAACGCGGCGAGCTGTGGACGATCAGGCGCGTACCCGAGCAGGGCGATCGGCGGCGTCATGCCATCGGCCAGAACCCATCGAAGCAGTGGATCTGCATCCGCGGGACCCTCGATCAGCACCGTATCCGGCTGATACTCCTCGAGCGCAGTGATGAGCGAGCGGGCCGAGCCGGGTCCGTGGTGGCGGATGCCGAAGACCTCGACTGGCGGCCTCTCTTGCGCAGCGCTATTGCCCGTCGGCTCGGCCGCATCGTGATCAGCCGCGCCAGGTGCACCCCGTGCGTCAACCCCGCTAGCGGTGCCTGAATACAGCGTGGTCACGATACGTCGCGGCAGGCTGTGTAGAACGCCGACCAACCGTCGCGCTCGCGGGCGACCACTTCGAGATATTCGCTCCACGCCACACGATCCGCGGTCGGGTCTTTGACGACCGCGCCCACAATGCCGGCAGCGACATCGGACGGCCTCAGATGGCCATCGCCGAAATGAGCCGAAAGAGCCATGCCACTGGTGATCACCGAGATTGCCTCGGCTGTCGACAACGAGCCGGACGGCGACTTGAGCTTCGTGCGGCCGTCTGTGGTGACACCAGACCGCAGTTCGCGAAACACGGTCACCACGCGGCGGATCTCTTCGACCGCTGCAGGAACCTCTGGCAGCTCCAGCGATGAGGAAAGATCGGCCACCCGAGTAGTGACGATGTTCACCTCGTCCTCCTCGCTGTCCGGCAGCGGCATGACGACGGTGTTGAAGCGGCGGCGAAGCGCCGAGGACAACTCGTTGATTCCCTTGTCGCGGTCGTTGGCGGTGGCGATCACATTGAACCCACGCAGCGCCTGGCTCTCCTTGCCCAGCTCCGGTATCGGCAGGGTCTTCTCGGACAAGATCATGATCAAGGCATCCTGCACTTCGGCGGGGACCCTGGTCAGCTCTTCAATGCGAGCGATCGAGCCGCGCTCCATGGCCACCATGACCGGCGAGGGCACCAGAGCTTGTGGGCTCGGCCCTTCGGTGAGCAGTCGGGCATAGTTCCAGCCGTATCTAATGGCTTCCTCCGCTGTTCCCGAGGTGCCCTGCACCATCAGGGTTGAGTCGTCGGAGATCGCGGCGGCCAGGTGCTCTGACACCCAGGACTTCGCCGTACCGGGGACGCCGAGCAAGAGCAACGCTCGGTCGGTGGCCAAGGTGGCTACCGCTACCTCCATCAGCCGACGTGAGCCGACGTACTTTGGCGTGATCACGGTGCCATCCGAGACCTCACCGCCCATCAGGTACGTCACCACTGCCCATGGAGAGAGCCGCCAGTGCGGTGGCCGCGGTCTGTCGTCCACGGCCTGCAGTGCCGCCAGCTCAGTCTGATAAGTCTGCTCGGCATGCGGCCGGAGCGGCTGGCTCGCCGCGTCAAACGGCTGATTCACGAAATCTCCTTCTCGTCGCTGCCACCGATGCTGGGACATCACCACTGCGGTATCTCCAGACGTTGAACCATGATCGGCTCGCCCGAGAAGGCACTATGCATCTCGATACGAAGCCAGACCGTGCGCTCTAGCGCGAGGAGTGCCTCCCGGGCCGAGCGCAGTCCGGCTGCCGTTAGCGGTGCATCGGTGGTCGCGCTCTGCTGGATGGTTGATCGCAGCAACTCGTAGTGCTGCAGCGGCAGCCGGGCTCCGACGGCTGCTGCGTAACGGGCGCCACGCTGCTGAAGGTGACCGCTGGAGATGATCTTCAGGAGGACTCGGGTGAGTTGGTTCGACCATGGCGGAGCAATGCGCATGACCAGGTCAGGATTGGCGCGTACCGCATCCTCAGTAGCCTCAGCTTCAGAGAGATTCGGTTGCTGCCTAACCTCGTCCTTTGCATCAGACCGCAAACTCTTCGCAAGCCGTGCCCACTGTGGATTCTGCTCAACGAACCAGACACCACGGTTCCCAAGAACCCGTGCAAGCAACCTCCGGTCGAGCTCGGCGGTACGGGCCGCCACCATGGCCAAAGGAGTCCAGTAGGCGGCCGAGACGCCCTGTCGATGGTCTGCGGCGGCGACCAACCAGAGGTTGAGCAGCTCTACCTGGGGCGGTGACAGCAGACCTAGCAAGATCTCATGTGCTGCGCGGCCGGCGACCGGCTCCTGGTTCGGTGGAGCGGCTGCGGCCGGTGGGCACGACGACAACCGACCAGCTGCTCGGCTAGCAGCTCGATGCCGGGCGGCAAGAGACAGCACCGCGTGTGCCGGATCAACATCTTGATCAAGTTCTACAGCCCAGCTCGGCGGGAGCTCATGAGGTACGACCCGCCGGTCGGTGCCGATCAGCCCTGCTGCCACAACGTCTTCCCACACCGCCACGATTCAGGCCGCCCGCGTCACAAGAGAAGTGCTGAACGGCTCGGTTGCGTTCCGACCAAGCACGCTCAGTGGACGGAAACCGCGCGGAGTCCACTCTCCGAACACCGGAATCGGCTCGCCGCAGGAACGGGCCAACAAGGGCCAGGGCTCATCGGAAAGATCGATGATGTCGCAGCATTCACCGGTGGCAGACCGCATGCGCCACAGCGCGGGGCTCGGCATGGGACTCGAATTGATCACTGCGGGCATCCGAGCAGCCCACGGATCCGCTGCGCTGAGCTGGGCGAAGTGTGCGCGTACGTCGGAGAAGGACTCCGCCGGCGGCATCGTCGCGCCGGCAGTTGCGGTCGTCTGCTCACCAACCAATGCCCGGAATTGTCCGGACCCCGGGTAGAAGTGCAGCTCAGCGTGGAGCAGGTAGCCGGCTAAGACGGTGTCGTCGAGCGGACCGCCAGGTGGGGCAAAGCTCATGATCACTGCCCAGCGGCCAGTAGTGGCGCCATATAGCCACACCCGCCGGGTATCCAGCCGATACTCGGCGGTGTCCACCATGCCGACGGCGAACCAGTGATCGATAACTCCCGGCAAGGCGAAGACGTCAGACTTGCTGACCGAGTATCCGATCCGGGCGCGAACCGTTGCAGCAAGATCAGCCGGCAGCTGATCAAGCCGTCGATGTGCCGAAATCAGCAAATGGAGGGCACCCAGCTGTTCCAGCACCCGGCTCGGCCAGCCACGGCTCGCGAACTCAGCCGGAATGGACCGCAGCATTCCCGCCACTCCCGGCGCCTGTGCATCCACCATGCGGGCGGCGATCGTGTCGAAGTGTGCGTAGCCGGCTTTGTCCAAACCGGCAATGCCACCGCGTATCTGGTCGCAGAGCCACTGGTCGAGCTCATCGAGGCCGGCGGCTACTCGATCGGCACGCGCAGCCGCACGCTTGGCTGCCGCCTCCGGATCGACAAGCTCGCTACGCTGCCGCCCGGTCGTCGCCAGGTCATGCGTGACCTTCCGTGTCGCTCGTGCTTCCAGCCACGCGGTCGCGAAAGGCGGAGGTTCGCCAGCTGGTATCGAACCATCGCTCCACTGCAGGAGGAGCGCCAGCGCATGCTTGCACGGCAGCTTTCGGCTTGGACAGCTGCAGGCGTACGCCGGGGGTGGGGCGACATCAACAACAGTCTCGTAGAGCCGGCCGCCGCCGACACAAGATCCCCATACACCTCTGGAATCCGCACCGACGCTAAGCCAGGTTCGCGTTCCCGCCAGCTCGATGGCGGCGACCACAGAGGCGCGATCCGGAGCCAGTGCAAGCACCCGTTCCCGCGGCCACATCTGCATGCCGAACACAGTAGTTCCCGTCACAGACACGGGTTCTGCGGTGTTTCAGCACATGTTGTGGTGTAGGTAGGCCGGTTGTCGAAAGCCCAGCACCGCTTCAATCAAGCGGGCCGCGGCTACCGAGCCGGCCGCGTCGTGCATCCGTAGAATGCGCGCACCATTGACTGCACACATTGTCGCCGCAGCGATCGACGGCGCCAGGCGGTCAGGCTTCGGCGAACCTGTCGTCTCGCCCACAAAGTCCTTATTGGACACCGCCGCCAGCAGCGGTAGACCAAGATCGGCAATCTCACTCAATCGGCGCGTCAGCTCCAGGGTGTGCAGCGTGTTCTTGTTGAGGTCGTGACCGGGATCGATGACGATCTGGCTCTCCGGGACGCCATGATCAACGGCCAGCTGTATACGTTCGGCGAGGAAGGCCTTGACATCGGTCACGACGTCGCCGTACCGCGGCCGGTGGTGATGCAGGTGAGGCAGCGCAACGCTGTGGGTGATCACCAGCGTTGCGCCTCGGGCGGCCGCAAGGTCGGCTAGCTGAGGATCCTGTAAGCCGCTGGTGTCATTGATCACCGCAGCGCCCACCTCGATGCAGCGTGCCGCAACCTCCAGTTGGACCGTGTCGACAGATATGACGACGTCGCTGACCGCGGCGACCTGCTCCACGACCGGCACGACACGATCTATTTCTTCTGCGACTGTGACCTCCGGCGTATTGGGTGAGAACGGTACGCCGCCGATGTCAATCCAGTCCGTGCCCACCTCAGCGGCAGCCAGCGCGGCAGCCACGGCTTCGTCGAGCGCAAAGGTCCGGCCTTCATCAAAGAAGGAATCGGGCGTACGGTTCACCACTCCCATCACGACGATCTGATGGTCGAAGTCGAATCTCCGTCGGCCGATGGTCCGAACCGGATCACGCAGCGGTGGCAAATAGCTCACGCGGCAAGTTTTAGGCCAGCCGCTGGATGAGACAATTCGCCGCAATCTAGGAGTGGTACCATTCTCTGGTACGAGAGTGGGAGGCGATGGATGATGGCCATGTCAGCGAGCGAAGCCCGTAAGCGGCTCTTCCCATTGATCGAGCAGGTCAACGACGACCAAGAACCGGTCGAGATCGTATCCAAAGCGGGCACCGCGTATCTGGTTTCAGCCGATCAATGGCTCTCGGTCATGGAGACGGCTTATCTGCTCCGATCTCCTGCCAATGCCGAGCGCCTATTACGCAGCATTGCCGACGTGGAAGCTGGCCGGCTCAGCGCACGCGAGTTGATTGACGCGCAACACGACGTGGCGTGAAGATCAGCTTTACGCATGATGCGTGGGATGACTATGTCTCATGGGCGAGTGAACGCTCCATTCTCAGGCGGATCAATCGCATGATCGAGGAGGCGGCGCATGATCCGGGTACTGGAATCGGCAAGCCGGAGCGCCTTTCGCACAATCTGTCCGGTTACTGGTCTCGCCGCATCACCGACGAGCACCGTCTGGTCTACCAACTTCGCGACGACGAACTCATCATCGTCCAAGTGCGCTATCACTACTGAGGTCTTGGACGGGCAAGCCGCCGGGTCATAGGCCCACCTGTGGCACGTGCAGCGAAGAAGCGACGAACGCCCATGGTCAACCCATGGGCGTTCAGCGGTGGAGGTGGCGGGAATCGAACCCGCGTCCTCGAGTGACGAACCAGGTCTTCTCCGGGCGCAGCTGGCTAGTCGTTTTCTCGGCTTCTGCACTCGCGCCAGCACGTTGCAGACAAGCCCAGTCTCAGTTGGTGTCCCTGCTAAGTCCTGAGACGATCCTCAGCAGGTAAGCCTCCTTGACGAGGCCAGGATCCGGGACGGAGGCTAGCCCGGTCTGACCCCTCGATCACTGTTTAGGCAGCGAGAGCGAGGTCAGTGCGTACAGGTTTCTCGGCACTTATTGGTTCCCAAGGAACATTAACGAGTTGACCTTGGATTCTCGGCCCGCTTCTCCTGGGACTATCGACCCAAGTCGAAACCGATCACCCCCTGTTGAGTTGTGCTTGGCGATCATCCCGTATGGCTCAGATCGACCGCAACCACAAATTCTACCTCTGGTGTAATGCCGAAGCAGCTCAATTGATTCCTGGCCTTAGACGCGACAGGCGCCGGACCTCTTGGATCCGGCGCCTGTACAGCGCACAAGCTACTTCTCGGAGAGCACCTCGAGCTTGATCACGTTCTTGATGGGATTCTTCCAATCCTCGCCCTGCAGGGCCTTGGCGCCGCCGACGATGGTGAGGATCAACCAGCCGAGGCCCATGAACGGGATCAACCAGCCAAAGATGTCGAGGTTGGTGATGCCGCCCAGAATGGCGACCAGCACGAACGCGACCGAGGAGATGAGCTGGAAGTTGAACGACTTGGCCGCTTCCTTGCGCGCGTACGTCTTCGGCGTTGACAGCGCGTAGACCAGGCCTGGGCCGAACAGCCAGAGAAAGAACACCGAGAAGTGAGCCACAGCAGCCGCTCCTCTACCGGCCTGCTCACGCGCCTCCGGTCGAACAAGTGGCTGGTACGCGGGGTGCACGCCGAGTGCTCGGGACGGTGTCGGCACTTGGACGAGACCGTAAAAGGCTTCGTTGAGTTCCTTGCGGGTGACCGCCGTCAGCACCTGGCCGATCCGGCGATCGAACTCCGACTCGGTGATCCGCCCATCGGCGTAGGCATCCTTGAGCCAGGATTCGGCGCGGTCGCGCTGTTCTGGGGTGACCTGCATCTTGAGACTGGGGTGCTCGTAAATCGCGCTCATGAAGACCAGCATCGTTTCGCGAGGGATCATCCACCATCGGGCACTCCCCCGGACCTACCCCGAGTGCGCCTTGGTCTGTCACGCGTTTCCGCACGGAGCCAGATGCGGTCAGCCCGCGCCGTCAGTTGCGCGTTTTTCGGCACAAAGCAGGGAATGCAGTGTGAAAATGCAGTGTGAAATGGCCATTCGCGGCCGACATTCATGGCCTAGTGCGGAGAAACGGCCGCCAGCCCTGAGGAGCGTGGCACGCCCCCGCAACGGGCCGAATCACCAGCTGCCGCTGCCGCCTCCGCCACCGCCGCCTCCGGAGAACCCGCCTCCGCCAAAGGCGCTGCCGCCACCAAAGCCGGTGCCACCGGCACCTGAGGAGGAGGCCACCGGCGTCGCCGCCGATGTCAGGCTGCTGGTCAAGAATGACGTATTGAAGGCTGTCATCGGGTAGTTGCCGATGTACCAGTACGGTGTCTCGTTCGGCAGTCGGCCCATGGCCACAAGATCGCCACAGATCCTGGCCCAGCGGTCGGCCAGCTCAAAGATGATCGCCCACGGTAAGTACTTCGAGAAGATGTCCTCACCCTCTTCGAATTTCAGCTGATCAGCTTCGGCTGTTGCAAGGTAGGTCCGAAAGCCTTCGACTTGATCGCACACCGCTCGGCCCTCGGCTGTGCGCTGGCCCCGCTTGAGCTTGGCACGGATCACCGCGAGCGTAATGAGAATCGGCACCAGTGGAATGCAGAGCAGCAGCAGCCAGAAGCCGAGTGCGAACGATGCGAAGATCGCGATGACGATGATGCCGAAGCCGAAGCTGCTCGTTGCTGCGGCTGAAGGCACTTTGCGGAACCAGCCTCGGGACGTCACCTGGTTCCGAACGGAATCTCGCATGCGTTCATGCGCCTCAGCCATGCTGCCCGGCGCGGAGAGATCTCTGACCGCACCAGGAGGGTCGCCGTCGAAGAGGCTGGTCAAGAGCACCATCTCATGCGGAGCTGTTGCACGGTTGGGATCGACCAGCGTGACGTGGAAGTCGTCCTTGCCATAACTCTGAACCGTGACTGCACCGCGCACTGCCAGGTCGATGATCGTCGCGGCGGTCTCCCTGGTATCGACTTGCCCATCGATCAACAGGCCGGCCTCAGCCACTGGAATCCGTGGTGGCGAGAAGGCGACCGGGATAGGGATATCCGGATCGTTGGGGACGATCTCTGCTTCCTGCCCGGCAAGCGGAACGGCTCCTGGCGGAAGGCCTGCGTAACGTTGATCACGGCCGTTCTTACGCCACCAGAACACGCCAATGATCGGCGAGAGGACCGCCGACAGCAGCGAGACCCCAGCCAGGGCGAAGGCGCCAACCCTCTCGGCGGGTGACAGTTTGGCGCCGTTGGGCGCCATGTGTGGCTTGTTGTCGGTGACCAGACCGGACTTGATCATGACAGCAACGCTGACGCTCGACCCTGGCGCCACATTCGTTTGACCAAAAGTGGCCTTGCCGCCCTTGCTGAAGTCCTTGGTCTGGCACGGTGTCGTGCTCCGCGGCGGCCCGTAATAGCAGGCCGCATCCTGCGCCCCACCAGGAACGGTCGTCGTGATCTTCAAGTCCTTGACCAACGGATTGCCGAATCCTGGGCCGTCCCAGAAGAATTCGTCGTAACCGCTGAAGGAGCGCATCGCGCCGGTGACGTCATAGGAGATGACGTAGGTCGCGGTGGGCGCAGAGATGGTCCGGTTAGGGTCCCCGATCCGGACGTTGAGCTCGGCCTCTCGGCCTCCTTGGGATTCGGTCGTCTTAGAGCTGAACTGCGTTGCCACACCTTCGTCCGGACTCGTCACCGTGATGTTGCCGATGCCATAGACGAAGTCCTGGTCGCTGCTGGGATCCGGTTCTCGTACGACTAGGTCGCGTTGAATTCCGTGGCGCCCGGAGTCGCTTCCAAAACGCCAGGTGATGGTTTCTTTTACCTTCAGTACACCGCTCGGCTGCATGTTGTAGTCGATGATGAAGGAGTCGATCTGGTCATCGGCCGCGTACGCCCTGGTCGGCGAAACCACGGCCCAGGCCAGCGCGGCCATGATCATCAAGACGAACGCAACGAGAATCCGAGAGAGTCGGCCGCCAAGCTGCCAGAGGCTCTCGCCGGCCGCGCGCAATTGCACCATTACTTCATTGTCTCCGATGGCGCGCAGCGAGGGCTCTCTCAGCCTCGCGCCTTGACTCGCGGGCTGCAATGGCCTGGCGTTTGTCGTACTCCCGCTTCCCGGTTGCCAGCGCAATCTCCACCTTCGCGTACCCATTGGAAAAGTAGAGCGACAAGGGCACCAAGGTGGTGCCCGACCCCTCGAGCTCGCGCTCAATCTTGGAGATCTCGCGGCGTGTCAAGAGCAGCTTTCGAGTACGCCGTGCCGTGTGGTTGGTCCAGCTGCCGTGGGTGTATTCCGGAATGTGTGCCCCTCGCAACCACACCTCACCGTCGTCGACGGTTGCATAAGCGTCGGTCAGGTTGGCGCGGCCCTCGCGCAGCGACTTCACCTCGGTCCCGCCGAGGACAATGCCGGCCTCATAGGTGTCGTGTATGTGATAGTCGTGCCTCGCCCTGCGGTTCTGCGCGACGAGCCTGCGGCCTTTCTCCTTCGCCATGGTCCCAATCTTCCCCGTTTGGGCTAGCGGACGCAGACTGCTGCGTTCAGAACCACGTCATGGGGTTCCGTAAGCGACCGCTTATCCAGACCATCAGATGAAGGTGGCATCCGGTTGAGAATCCAGTCGTGCCGACATAACCGATGATCTGACCCTTACTGACTTGCTGACCCACCCGAACGACGTAACGAGACGCGTGGTTGTAGCCCGTGGTGACGTAGCGGCCGCCAATGTAACCGTGGTCAATCATCAGTCGGTTGCCATAACCGGCGTTGTAGTACCGCTCCGCGACCCGGCCTGCGCGAGGAGCCCGAATCGGCGTACCACAACCAGCACCGAAGTCAGTGCCATCGTGCAGCTTCCAGTAATGCAGTACGGGATGGAATCGCATCCCGAATGGCGATGTAATGCGCGCCGGTACAGGGAAGGAGAAGCCGTGGCCGGCATCCGACATGGTGGGGCGCCGATGCTGCGTGGAGCGCTGCGAGTGCTTGGCGTTGGCCTTCTGTGCCGCTCGCCTGCGCTCGGCCGCCGCCCGCGCGGCGGCACGCTTGCGCTCAGCAGCGGCCTTGGCGATCCGCGCGGCAATGCGCTTCTCGACCGATGCACGTTCCTTGATCAACTTTGAATACTGGGCCTTGTCCTGGGCGACCTCATCCGCGGCCGCGTCTTCGGCTGCTTTGCGTTGGCGTACCAGCTGCCCGACGGAGGCTTCCTCCGCGGCGGCCCGAGACTGCAGTGCCTTCTTGATCTCGAGCTTGGCTGCAGCGTCATGACGGGCCGCAGTGACCTTCGCCTCGAGTTCGGTCTGCCGGATCCGTGCCGCGTTGAGTTGCCGCTGCAGCACGGTCAGCCGATTGATCTGGGCTTGCGTCGTGTCAAACAGTGTGGTTGACCACTGGAGGCGGGTCTGGAAGTCTTCGGTGGAGTTTGGATCGACGAGCACCGCTATGGGCATCAGGTTGGTCTGCTTCTGGTACTGGTCCCGGATCATCTGACCGGCTTTGGCCTGCTCGGCGTCTAACCGAGCCTGTCCGGCGGCAACGGCGGCAATGGCCGCCGCCAGGTCCGCTCGGGCTTGCTCGAGCTTTGCTGCCATTTCAGCGTCCTTTGCCTTGGCAGCGGTCAGCTCCTGGCGCGTTGTCGCCAGCTTGGCCCTAGCCGCGTCGAGCTTGTTTTGTGCCATGTCAACCGCAACTGCCGCAGCACTGAGTGTCTTGGTTGATTCGTTGAGATCGCTCTTGGTCTTGGCCATCTGCTGCTTGACCCGGGCACGATGCGCGGTGAGTTCATCGGCGGAGGCTTGTGGCCCGAGCAGCGTGAGGGCGAGCGCCGAGGCGATTGCAACCGCGACTACGGTCCGCGCCATACGACTACCGGCGGCGTATACCACTGAGAAATATGTAGTTCTGCCCTTGGACTCAGGCGGCATGGCGAGGGGCTTTCCACTCCTCGCCAGCCTGGCGAAGCGACCACCAACTCGAGGTGCTTCGCTGTCGTCCGGAACGTCCTGACGGACGTAGGGAAGGTCCGGAGCCACAGCTGTCCCCAATCCAGTCTTCGGTTGTAACGGCCTGCCGACGATCGATCGGCAGGTTGTCTCGATCGAGAGCGAATGGTCTTGCCGCTCCGCCTGCTGTTTCGTCTGCGACTGCACGCGGCTCGGCATGATAGGCACGTCCGGGCGCTGCCTTGCAATCACCGAAACGCGGAAAGCCGCATTTCGTCATCTTTCAGAGATGAACTCTCAGGTGATACTTGAGTTATTTGGATTAACTTGTGATGTATATGTGACGAAAGTGACTGGCATTCGAGGGAGGGAGTACCCACCCAAGTGAGCTGTACCAAGGTTCTTCGCGCTTCACATGGCATGCGCGCCGGGCACAGCGTCAACATCCCAGGCAGCGTGGGTTTCTGGGAGAAGTTGCGGCCAGAGTCCGGCGAATCAGACCCGGAGATAGCGCCTGGTCGTCACAATGGTCGGGACCACTGCGAGCACTACACCGACGACGACGACGCCAAGCATGGCCAGAGCGGTCTGTTGCCAGCCGATCCAGGCGACGAAACGGACCGAATCTCGGACCCCTCGGATGATCCAGAAGTAGACGCCCGCCGCCATGGTTAGACATGCCAGTCCCACGCCAATCAATGCCGAAATCACCGCTCCCAGCAAGAACGGCACGGTGATGTAGAAGTTGCTCGCGCCCACCAGACGCATGATGCCGATCTCGCGACGTCGCGCGAAGGTAGCCAGGCGAATGGTGTTGCCGATCTGCAGTGCGGAGGCGAGCAATAGCAACGCCGATGCTCCAGCGGTAGACCACTGCAGCACGTTCAACGCTCGGAAGAACGGATCGAGCAGCTGGTGCAGATCTTGAACCTTCTGGACACCCTTGAGCCCGACCACTGAGCTCACGACACCCTGGTATTCCTCCGGGTTCTTCAACTTGACCCGGAACGACTCCTGCATCTGATCAACGGTCAAAGAGTCCTGGATCGGGCTGCCTTCATAGGCTCGCTGGAACTCGGTGTACGCCTCTTGCTTGGTCTCGAAATAGATTCCCTCCGGTGCCACCTCGGGATTGGTCTCTAGCGTTCGCCGGATCTCAGCCTTTTGCGCCTCAGTTGCATCCTGACCCGGATCGCACTGGTCGCCATGAGTGTCCTTGGCGCAGAGGAAAATCGAAATCTCGATCTTGTCGTACCAGCGGCCCTTCATAAGGTCGACCTGCTGGCTTGCCAGCAGACCGGCGCCGAACAGTGACAGCGACACCCACATGGTCATAATGACCGCGAGGGTCATCGTGAGGTTCTGTCGTAACCCTGCTCGGGTCTCCGACATGATGTGGCGAAAACGCATCAGATATCCCCAATTGCTTAGCTGACAGCTGTCATTTCGTCCGGCGTGACGCTACGACCGAGTGCGGGTACGTCATCGGCTTCCCAGGCCTCACTGGTACCCGTACACGCCCCTGCTTTGATCTCGGACAACTTCCCCATCGTCCAGTTCGATCACCCGCTTGCGCATCTGATCAACGATGGTTGAGTCGTGGGTCGCCATCAGCACCGTGGTATCGGCACGGTTGATCCGATCCAGCAGCTTCATGATGCCGACGCTGGTGGCAGGGTCGAGGTTTCCCGTCGGCTCATCAGCGATCAAGATCATTGGGCGGTTCACGAAGGCGCGTGCAATAGCGACCCGCTGTTGTTCGCCACCAGACAGCTCTTCAGGCAGCCGTTCACCCTTACCGCCCAGCCCGACAAGCTCGAGCACCTCCGGCACCACCCGCTTGATCGTTGAGGTTGGTTTGCCGATCACCTCCAGCGCGAACGCGACGTTCTCGGTGACGGTCTTGTTCGGCAGCAGCCGGAAGTCCTGAAAGACAGTGCCGATCTGGCGGCGCATTCCAGGGATCTTCCAGCTGTGCAGCTTGTTCAGCTCGCGGCCGGCAACGAACACCTTGCCTTTGCTTGCCCGCTGCTCGCGCAAGATGAGTCTCAAAAAGGTCGACTTGCCTGAGCCCGACGCCCCAACCAGGAAGACGAACTCACCCTTGTCGATGTCGACATTGATGTTGTCCAGCGCCGCTCGGCGCTGACCGTCGTAGGTTTTCGATACGTTTTCAAACCGAATCACGGTGAAGCTTTCCCCCGAGATAGACAGCTCCGACGTCGTGGAGACGCCAGACGGCCAGGGATGAGTCTAAGTGAAGGTCTGGTAACCGGAGACGGTCACCAGGGTGAGACCGTCATGTGGAAGCTTGGCCCCGTGCCTAGGTTGCCGCTGTTTCGCGTGTCCTCCGCCAGCGGATACCGGACTCGATGAAGCCGTCGAGGTCGCCGTCGAAGACCGCATCTGGATTCGAGACCTCGTAGTCGGTCCGTAAGTCCTTCACCATCTGATACGGATGCAGCACGTACGAGCGCATCTGGGAGCCCCAGCTGTTGCCGCCGTCACCCTTGAGGGCGTTGAGCTCGGCCTCGCGCTGCTGCCTCGCCCGTTCTAACAGCCGCGACTGCAACACGCGAAGCGCCGCCGCCTTGTTCTGCAGCTGGGATTTCTCGTTCTGGCAGGACACCACGATGCCGGTCGGCAGATGGGTGATGCGTACCGCGGAGTCGGTGGTATTGACGCTTTGCCCGCCGGGCCCCGAAGACCGGAACACATCTATTCGGAGATCTGACTCGGGGATGTCGATGTGATCGGCGGCGTCGGTCACAGGTAGCACTTCGACGCCTGCAAAGGAGGTCTGGCGGCGTCCCTGATTGTCAAATGGCGAGATTCGCACCAATCGATGGGTGCCCTGCTCCGCCGAGAGCGTGCCGTACGCGAAGGGCGCCTTGACCTGGAAGGTGGCGGACTTGATGCCCGCCTCCTCGGCGTAGGAGGTGTCGTAGACCTCGGTCGGATAGCGATGGCGTTCGGCCCAGCGCAGGTACATCCGAAGCAGCATCGCGGCAAAGTCCGCTGCGTCGACACCGCCCGCCTCCGAACGAATGGTCACCAGTGCATCGCGTTCGTCGTACTCACCGGAGAGCAAGGTGCGCACCTCGAGTGCCTCGATCGCCTTTTGTAGCGACCTGAGCAATTCGGCGGCCTCGGCCAGGCTAGCTTCATCGCCCTCTTCTTGCCCGAGCTCGACCAAAACGCCAAGATCGTCAAGCTGAGAACGCAGTCCCACCACTCGATCGACCTCAGCCTGAAGAGCCGATAGCCGAGACGTCACGCGCTGCGCATTGTCGGGATCGTCCCAGAGGTTGGGAACGGCCACCTGGTGCTCTAGTACGGCGATCTCGGCACGCTTGCGATCGGGATCGACGACGGCCTCGATCGAGCTCAACGCCTTGTCAAGGTCAGCGAGCGCGACGGCGAAGTCGGGTCCGGCCACAATGATCCACTTTACTTGGCCCTACTCCGGTCAACTGGCGGCTATGAGCGTGCCCTACATCAATACCGTCATGAATCGTCCGCGCTGCGGAACTCTTCGATGCGGACGAACCGCTCTTCCCCGACCGGGCGGCGCGGCGGCCAATCGCTCACCCAGATGACCGCGAACGCGGCAAGAGAGCAGGCCAGGGCCACCACCGGACCGAGCACAAACAGCCACACCATTACGCAGCCGACAAGATCCAGCAGCAGCACCGCCAATGCTCCCCGCCGGCTGAGGTGGCCGTGGCGAGCGCGCCATGCCGCGTAGCCGATCCACGGCACCATGGCGAGAAGAATTGCAATCCAGGCAAACGCCGACATCCCATGGCTGAAGGCGCCGGACACCAGCCGGATCATCGCGACGAGGCTGACGAGGCCGGTTACGGCGCCAAGTGCCGCTGCGAGGTTCTTATTGGGCACGCCTACTCCAGTGCGTCACGCTCGTGAGCTGCAACCATCGGCATTGCGCGAGCAGCTCCTTACAACTTGGTCGAGCCAGAACCGACACACTAGTCTTGTCCGCTGCGCATATGCGGCAGCGACCCGGGAGCATAGCTCAGTTGGTTAGAGCACTTGCCTTACAAGCAAGGGGTCAGCAGTTCGAGTCTGCTTGCTCCCACCAGCGAAACACCTAGTGAGAGTCGATTCGCTATCTTGGGCAACCTTGCCGAGTCGGGCGAGTGTAGCCACGCATGTAGCCACAGGGATTGTCACCACTGGAACGCCTCCCCAAGCCGCTCAGCCGCCTCACGCTGCTGCGCCACAGCAATATGGGCGTACGTGTCGGCTGTGACCGCATACGTGGAATGACCCAACACCTCCTGCACAATGCGGACGTGGACACCGGAAGCAATCAGCGCTGACGCCGCGCTATGCCTCAACGTGTGCAAACTCGCACCGTCCAACCCGGCCCGGCCAGCGATACGAGCAAACGAGCGCGCCGCATTCCTAGGCTCGATCGGTGTTCCAAACTGCGTCGAAAACACCAAATCATCATGGTCAGGCAACGGATGCCAGACAGACGCCGCAACTCCGGTCTGGAGGACGGTGAAGAGGGCACACCTTCCGGTCCCGGCGCACCGCCGCAGAACTGGGGCCACGTCCAGTAGGCCGAGAGGGACGCGGGGGCCACCCCGCAGGATCTCAAGGCGTCCGGCTTCCAGCCTGGTGACTCCTGCAACGGGCACACCGGCTTCCTGGCCGGAGGCGGCGAAGAGCCGTAAACCGATAAACGGGAAAAGAGCCGTCCAACCGGACGGCTCTTTTTTGCTTCTCAAGGGTCATGATCACGGTCAGGATGGCGCTTATGGTGATCCTGGTTGGGACTGTCCGAGTATGAGCGTGAACCCGCCGTAGCCGTCATATTGTGCGACCGCTGCCCGGTCATCACCGTGTGCCGTCACAGCCGAACAACCTGACGAACGCTGGGGCGTCTGGGCGGAAGGCCCGCAGCATCAGACCGGGAAGAAAGAAGGCAGCATGACCGACATGATCACCCTGCTCCGCCAATCCGAAGCAGCCAGCAAAGCACGCGCCATATGCTCGGCGACATGACGACGAGTTTGGTAACTAGGCGTGACGATAACCACCAGACCGTCCTGCTCCTGAGTTGTGCTTCCGACGGTTGAGGACAGGGGTGACGTACAGCCTCTCTGACCATACCTGCAGCGTGCTCCTACTCGAGAACAACCATTGGCCACTCACCACTGGTCATGCAAAAGGGCCGATCCATAGACATCCGAGTCATTTAGATGGATACAGGAGGAAAAGATGGAAACTCCCGCCCGTGCAAACGCAGCATCCGAGATGGAGAAACAGTATTCCCTTGGCAGAATCCTGGGCATCTGGGCTCTGGCAGCCGTGCCAATGGGTGTCCTAAGTTGGATCATTTTTCCCCTGGCTTCACCTGATTTCAATTCGGATCCGCTCGGATTCGCCGTCACGAGGATAGTGCTGCTCGCTCTGGGTTTGGTGTGGTTGTTCGTCCTCTCCATGATTATCGTTCGTCGAGAGGAAGGCGACTTGCGCTGGGCGACGGTCAAGAGGAGGCTCCGGCTCAACGCCCCGCGGGACCCAGCGACCGGCCAACCCCGCGCATGGCTCTGGTTGTGGGTGGTGCCGTTCATTGTCGGGGTCGCGGTGATAGAACTCGTACTGAACACTCCAATAGAAAACGCTTGGGTGTCGGTATTTCCGTTTCTTGCAGAGCCCGAAAACTATAGCTTCAATGCGATCTTAGGCTCGCAAGAGATCCTACAGCGGCTAGTGGGTGCCTGGTGGTTCTTGGCCTTGTTCGTGGTTCAGGCTATATTCAACACGATCTTAGGGGAGGAGTTTCTCTTTCGAGGAGTGTTGCTGCCCAGGATGGAAGGTGTGTTCGGACGTTGGAGTTGGGTTGCGAATAGCGTACTTTTTGGACTTTATCATGTTCACGCGCCCTGGGTAATACCTAATGCGATCCTTACCGGGCTCTTGTACACGTACCCTGCCTATCGCTACAGGAGTACATGGATGTCTATTATCGTTCACTCCGCACAGAGTGTGTACTTTGCGTTCTTACTGCTCGGGATTGTGTTGGGGTTAGCTTAGAGGGTACGAACCTCTAATTTGAGTCTCGTCAGTCCTCTGGCGGACCCATCCTAGACTTTTGTGTATGCCGCCGGTGCACCACGTAGGCACGAATTCATTTTTACTTACGGCGTTTCTTTTTTTTGTCGGGGTTCTAGCGGTTCTGTTTGTTCGGGCCCGAACGGCTAAAATGTGTTTGTGCCCCATAAGCTACGCGCCGTTGAACCCGGTGAGAAGCCTCAGAAGAAGTTGACGGTTACCGAGGCTGCTGCGCTCAACGACCACCGCGAGATGTTGCTGGCGTTGAAGTCTCGTATTGCGCGGCAGCTTGTGTCTCCGAGTTGCTCCGCTGTTGCGTTGGCTGCGCTAACGAGGCAGATGGTATTGATTAGCAAAGAACTGTCAGTGCTGGATTCTCGCGGCGGCGAGGATGCTATTGCGCAGGCTGCGAATACTCCTGATGAGGCTTGGAGTGGGGTTTAGTGCATGGCTTGGCACAAACCTAAGGATCCGCTGCTAACCACCCCGTTGTACCGCCGCAACCGTGCCCTCCTGAAGCGGCTGCGCCTGCCGTGCGCGGTGTGTGGAAGAGCGATTGCTTACGACCAGCCCGGCGCGTTTGTTGCCGGTCACAAAGTGGCCAGGCATAAGGCGAAGCTCCTCGGCTGGACCGAACAGCAGATAAACGCTCTAGCGAATTTGCGCCCTGAGTGCAAGCAGTGTTCCCACCGAACAGGTGCAAGGGAAGGGAACCAGGTGAAGCGTGCCATGCGTCAGCGTGCTAAGAGCGGGATCATCTATCAGCTTGATGATCATGAGCGCTGGTGAGGACGATTTTTTAGCTCGCGGTGAAGGTTGCACCACGTAGGGTTCGCTCTCTCTCCCTGAGGCATGGGTCCCGGTGCAATAAATCGATAGGCTGGCCGGCATGTTGGTGCAACGACGTTGCGAATTATGTGCTGAGACGTTCCAGATCGAGCGCAAGCGTGGCAGGCCACGGGTTTACTGTTTCCTCTGTGAGCCGCCGGGTTGGCAGGTTGTAAAAGTCCCGCATCAAAGTCGGGTGAAGTTGCGGCGCCGCCGTGCACCACTCGTCCGGATCGGATGACCCGCCGCGCTAGACCCGACTGATGCAGATCGATACATCAGTTGTTCTAGCTCTGGCAAGGAAACTAGACGCAGCGTCCGTTGAGATACGGTCATCGGGCATTTCATCGGTCGGGTCATATGAGACGCCGTCACGTTCGTGATGCGGCCAGGCCCAAATGCGGCTAACTACCACCGACCTGCCTCTCGTATGCGATCGGTCAGGGCTTCCGCGGGGGCAGTGGTGTTCGCGTGGGCACTCATGAGGCTCAACAGATGTGGGAGTCTCTGCATGCGGCTCTATACATGATCACCTACGGGCATCACAGCCTAAGCCACGGGCCCTGCTCCTCCCCGACCCGTGGGCGGAGTGACCGCTGGCACCAAACACTGGGCCGGTCATGAGTGGCGACGACATCCTGAGCCTGCTGCTCCCGCCCGCGTGAGATGCCCGTTGAGGGGTTTTGCTACGGGCCCTTCGGTTGGGAGGTTCCTTCCGTGAGGAGGACCGACGACAGGGACCGGGATCGTGCTCGGGCCGCCTGGCGTGTGTGGATGACAACAGGCTGATTCGGCGTCTTGGTTGACTGCGACGCAACCACGTGCACCTACGAGGCGTACTGGCCCAACTTTGACCCTGTCGATGGCGCGGTGCGTGACGGCTCAGGTTGTTTCTGCTGCTGCGGGAAGCGGTATCTTCTTGCTGCTTTCTAGGAGGAGCCACGCAAAGGGCAGGAGCAGCGTCAGTTTGAGCAGCGGTGATACTCCACCGGCTCCGGAACCGAGGTACCGCACGCCGTTGCTGTAGATCTCGGCGCCAACGGCCACGGCCACCGCACCCATCCCGAACAACTTCACCTTGCCATGGCTCATCAACAGCACGGTAGCGCTACACCACACCAAGAAAATGTCGGCTGACAATCCTTCGACTTGTTGCCCGAGGATTTGAAACGCCAGGTAGGTGAGCCAATCGTTGTGCAGCAGCTGACTGATGCCTTGCAATAGGAATGTGGCCCCGAAAGCGCCGATCGATAGGCAGCCGATCCAAGGTAGCCATCGCGGTGGCTTGAAATCGAACACGGCGAATGCTGTGAGGAGACACCCGACCCCACCCACAAGATGTAGCACGAGTTCGGCGCCGCTGCCAACCATGAGTTGAACCAGTAAGGCGACCGGAACTGCCAGTAAACACACGCTTGCAGCTAATACCCCGCGTAGTGATCGCACGGTTCAGGATCTTTCCATGACGGTACCCCAAATATGTTCGGCGGCCACGGCCCGATCACCGGCGCCGACTGCACCGCACAACCTTCGGCCTCCGTCAAGCACCGCGTAGAGCCAGGATGGCGCTCCGGCTTGCCTACCACTTGAGCGGGAGCGCCTAAGCCAGTGAGATGAGTCCAGGAACGTGGTGTACGAGCTGAGCTGCCGTCAGCGTGTCGTAGCTGATGAAGACGGCCACCGTGGTGATCCTTCAGAAGACCGCTCAAAGTCGACTGTAAAGGAGACACCCACGATGACCGCCATCCCCAACCCTATTGATGCGCCTGCTGTGTTGGAGTACCTGCAGCAGGCCGAGCCTGATCTGCTGCGGTCGATGCTGGCCGCGTTCGTGCAGGCGTTGATGGGCGCTGACGCCGATGCACAATGTGGCGCCGAATACGGTGCCCGCAGCCCCGACCGGACCAACCAGAGGAATGGTTACCGGCAGCGGGAGTGGGACACCCGGGCCGGGACGATCGAGCTCGCGATCCCGAAACTGCGCGAAGGCTCCTACTTCCCCGACTGGCTGCTCGAGCGACGCAAACGAGCCGAACGAGCACTGATC